>NZ_JFHC01000001.1 GCF_000698595.1 Caballeronia glathei
TGTCGTACCGCAGCGTGTTCTTCCGCGTGCTGCCGCACGGCCTCGGGCTCGCGCTCGGCTCGGCGGGCTTCGGGTCGATCGCCACCTTCATCACGCTTTTCTACGCGGCGCACCACTGGCCGAACGCGGCGCTTTCGCTCACGGTGTTCGGCACGCTCTTCGTCGGCGCGCGGCTGCTCTTCGCCAACACGATCAAGACCTACGGCGGCTTTCGCGTGGCGATCGTGTCGTTCGCGTTCGAATGCGCGGGCCTCCTCCTGCTCTGGCTCGCGCCCGATCCGGCGTTCGCGCTCGCGGGCGCCGCGCTCACGGGCTTCGGCTTCGCGCTGGTGTTTCCGGCGCTCGGCGTCGAGGCGGTCGGGCTCGTGCCGCCCGCGAGCCGGGGCGCGGCACTCTCGGCGTATTCGGTGTTTCTCGACCTGTCGCTCGGCCTGACCGGGCCGCTCGCCGGCTATGTCGCGGGCGAGTTCGGCTACGGCTCGGTGTTCCTCTTCGCGGCGGTCGCGGCGGCGCTCGCCGTGGGGCTGTCGGTCGTGCTCTACATGCGCACGGGACGCGGCGTGGGCGGCCCGGCGACGGTCTGAGCTCCGCGCGAATTCCCCAGGGACGCTCGCCCCGGCGAGCGTCTTTTGTGGTCCGGCCTTGCTTTTACCTTGCAATCCGTGCCGCCCGCGTCACCCGTTTGTCTTAGAATCGCCGCTTGGCCCCCTTGCGTCCGCTTTGTCAAACACCCCGGCCTGAGGGCCGGAGCTTGCGGGATCACTCGCGGGCTCGAGTTTGACCAGACCAAGCGGTAGCCAGTCCGCTACGTTGTGCAGAAGTACAAGACCCACCGCTGGATGCTTCCTCAGTCCGGCGCTCTGGAAGTCGCAGCAGCAGACACGCCCCGGGTAGGCACGAAACGGGCTGCGACGAGGCGTCAAGCCGAAGCTGCTGCACAACATGGTCGAGGGGAGCGGAGCCGCAAGGTTCCCGTCACAAGGCCCGTAAGGGCAACCGCACCGGACGGATTCCGGGAGAGTTTCAGAGGGGCCGCGATGTCGGTTTTTGTGCTGGACAGGCGAGGCAGGCCATTGATGCCTTGCAGCGAGAAGCGCGCGAAGCTTTTGCTCGCGCGCGGCCGCGCACGCGTGCATCGTGTCGTGCCTTTCGTTATCCGGCTCATCGACCGCCACGTCGAGTCCTGCGCGAGCCAGGCTCTTCGTCTCAAGCTCGACCCGGGCAGCAGGATCACCGGAATGGCGCTGGTACGCGACACCGAAATCATCGTGCCCGCGACGGGAGAAATCCAGCGTGGCGCGGCAGTACTCAACCTGTTCGAGTTGGTTCATCGCGGACGGCAAATTAGCGAGACACTAACCGCGCGGCGCGCCATGCGTCGGCGCCGACGTGGCAACCTGCGTTACCGGGCGCCGCGTTTCTTGAACCGCTCCCGTCCGGCGGGCTGGCTGGCGCCGTCGTTGCAGCATCGGATCGACTCTACCCTCGCATGGGTACGGCGCATACAGCGCTGGGCACCCGTGACGGCACTTTCGAGCGAGCTGGTGCGTTTTGACATGCAGGCGCTCGAAAACCCCGAAATCCGAGGCATCGACTACCAGCAGGGCACGCTGGCGGGCTACGAGGCGCGGGAATATCTGCTCGAGAAGTGGGGACGTCAGTGCGCCTACTGCGACACCGCCGGCACGCCGCTGCAGATCGAGCACATCCATGCGAAAGCCCGCGGCGGTTCAAACCGTGTCAGCAACCTGACGCTGGCCTGTGGTGCCTGCAACCGCGCCAAAGGCGCCTCGCCAGTCGAAGTGTTCCTTGCGAAAGACTCGAGGCGACTGGCGCGGATCCTGGCGCGAGCGAAGCGTCCGCTGAAAGATGCGGCGGCAGTCAACGCGACACGCTGGGTGCTGTCGAACGTACTCAAAGCCACCGGATTGCCGGTGGAACTCGCTTCGGGCGGACGAACGAAGTTCAATCGGATGACGCTCGGCCTGCCGAAGACGCATGCGCTCGATGCAGTGTGCGTCGGTGAAATCTCGTTCGTCACCGCCTGGCAGAAACCGACCGCACAGGCGAAGTGCACCGGGCGTGGCAGCTACCAGCGTACCCGCCTGAACAGATTCGGCTTTCCGCGCGGCTATCTGACCCGTGAGAAGCAGCACTTCGGGTTTCAGACCGGCGACCTGGTGCGTGCTTCGGTGCCCGCCGGAAAGAAGGCCGGTAGCTATAGTGGCCGCGTGGCGGTGCGGGCCTCAGGAAGTTTCAACATTCAGGGCGCCGGCGGCGCGGTGCAGGGCATTGCGCACCGTTATTGCCGGCTCGTTCAGCGTAGCGACGGCTACGCGTATTCAAGGATAGCCACCTCAGGAAGAATCGCGGGAGCAGGGACCGCTTCGCGGTCCGCGCTATCCCTCCCCGCCATGAATGGCGGGGTATCTCGCGCAATCTGATGAACTCGACATCGGAAGACCGCTGGCGCGACCTGCGCCCGGACCCGGACAGCGACACCCCGCTCTATCTGCAACTTGCCCGCAAGCTCGCTCACGCGATCCACGAGAACCGCTGGAACCCGGGCGAGGCGCTGCCGTCGGAACGCGTGCTGTCGGAGGCGCTTGGCGTGTCGCGCATCACGTCGAGAAAGGCGATCGCGCTGCTCGTCGAACAGGGGCTCATCCGGCGTACGCAGGGCGCGGGCAGCTTCATTACGCCGCGTTACGAGGACCCGCTCTCGCGCCTGTCGAGTTTCAGCGAAATGCTGCGGCGGCGCGGCTTCACGCCGAGCTCGAAGTGGATTTCACGCGTGGTCGAGCCCGCCAACCGCGACGAAGTGATCCAGCTCGGGCTTTCGCCGGCGGCGGCGGTCGCGCGGCTGCGGCGCCTGCGCCTTGCGGACGGCATCGTGATGGCCGTCGAGAATTCGACCTTCCCCGCCTCGCTGATCCCCGATCCGATGGCGGTCGGTGATTCGCTCTACAGCTTTCTCGACCAGCGCGGCCTGTCGATCGTGCGCGCGCTCCAGCATTTCCGCGCGGTGAACGCGAACGAGGAAATCGCGCAGCAGATGGGCATCGCGACGCACGACGCGCTGCTTCTGATCACGCGCGTGGGCTATACCGCCGACCAGCGCGCGATCGAACTCACCGATACCTACTGCCGCAACGATTACTACGATTTCGTCGCGGAACTGCGCAAGTAGCGCACCTTCACAGCTTTGCCTTTACCCCTTCGCGCTACCAGCCCGGCTGGTCGGTGCCGATCGGCACGGGCGGCCGCGACCAGTGCGGCGGCGTCGCCGTCATGCGCTCGGCGGGCTGCGTGCAGGTGAGCCTGCCGAATGGCGACTCCATTGTCTGCAAGGCGTCGCGCACGTCGTCGATCGCCGGGTCGGGCGCGCGCTGGCCGTCCTCCTGCGTGCCGAGCGATTTCAGCCAGTGCCCCGTCTGCGCCAGCGACACCCGCACGAGCCAGCTCCCGCCCTCCTTCGCGCGCCGCTGCAGCGCGACCATCGCGCCGAACGCGGCGAGATAGCCGGTCGCGTGGTCGAGCGCCTGGCACGGCAGGTGGCGCGGTTTCGTCTCGCCCGCGGCGCGCGCCTCCGTCCACGCGATGCCGCTTGCCGACTGCACGAGGCTGTCGAAGCCGCGCCGCGCCGCCCATGGCCCCTCGTGGCCGTAGGCCGAGACCGTCGCGTAGACGATTCCGGGACGCGCCCGCGCCGCGTCCTCCGGCCCGAAGCCGCGCGCCGCCAGCGACTGCGGCCGGTACGACTGCAGGAAAACATCCGCCTCGCCCAATAGCGCGCGCAGCGACTCGCGCCCGCCCGCCTCGCGCAGATCGAGCGTGGCGGAACGCTTGCCGCGGCCGTTGTCGATGACGAGCGGCGCGATGTTCGGCAGATGCGGGCCGTTGATCAGCAGGACGTCGGCGCCGTGCTGCGCGAGCGTGCGCCCCGCGACCGGCCCCGCGATGATCCGGCTCAGATCGAGCACGCGCACGCCCGCGAGCGGGCGCTCGGCGCGCGCATCGCCGATCGGCCGCGGCGGCGCGTCGCCGATGCGGATGTTCTCGATGAGCGGCAGCCCCGCCACCGCGCGCGCCTGCGGCAGCGCGGCCCACTGGTCGGGCGAGCGGATGAGCGCGGCGCACAGGCCCGCGTCGGCGAGCGCCTGATCGAGCGCGGCGCCGTCCCGGGCGCGGATCGCCTGCGTGACCGCAGCATGGTCGTTCGCGCAGCCGAGTACGCGCACGACGCCCTCGCGATGGTGCGCGAAGTTCGTGTGAAGCTGGATCCAGCGGCCGTCGCGCGTTTCGTAGAAGCCCATCAGCGGGTCGCGCAGCTCGGGCGCCGCGCCGTCGTCGATACGCAGGTAACGCTCGCTGCGAAACGCGACGCACGCGCGCCGCGCGTCCAGCTCGACCTGCTGCGCGCGCCCGGTGCGCTCCCGAAAACACTCGGCGGCGGCGAGCGCCGACGCGCCGATCGCCGCTGTCGCGAGCGCCGCCATGCGATACACCGACGGCAATTGCGGATCGCCGCCCGTCACCGTGAGCGAAGCAAGAGCGGCGGCATCGCACGCCGCCGCGTGCCAGAGCTGTTCGAGCGGAGTCATGTCTGCGGGCTTTTTCTCGTTCTTCGGATTCGTCAGTCTACGGGCGGGGCGCGCAGCGGGGCAATCCCGAATCACCGTAGAATCGGGGCGCGATTTCCGACCACACCGGAGCCCCATGTCAGAAGCCATCCGCCCGAGCGCCGCCGCCACGCCATCCGACCGGGCGCTCACCATCATGCTGTGGCTCGTCGCCACGGGCTTTTTCATGCAGACGCTCGACTCGACGATCGTCAACACCGCGCTCCCAGCGATGGCGAAAAGCCTCGGCGAGCCGCCGCTGCGCATGCAGGGCGTCGTGATCGCCTATTCGCTCACGATGGCGATGATGATTCCGGTATCCGGCTGGCTCGCCGACAAGCTCGGCACGAAGCGCGTGTTTTTCAGCGCGATTCTCGTGTTCGCGATCGGCTCGCTGCTTTGCGCGAACGCGCAGACGCTCATGCAGCTCGTGACCTACCGCGTCGTGCAGGGCGTGGGCGGCGCGATGCTGCTGCCGGTCGGGCGCCTCGCCGTGCTGCGCGTGTTCCCGGCGGAGCGCTATCTTTCGGCGCTCGCGTTCGTCGCCATTCCGGGGCTGATCGGACCCCTGATCGGGCCGACGCTCGGCGGCTGGCTCGTGCAGATCGCGTCGTGGCACTGGATTTTCCTGATCAACGTGCCGGTGGGGATCGTCGGCTGCATCGCGACGAAGCTGTACATGCCGGACAGCCGCAATCCGGCCACGCCGCCGTTCGACCTCGCCGGCTACCTGCTGCTCGCGGTTGGCATGGTGTCGCTCACCATCTCGCTCGACGGCCTCGCCGACCTCGGCCTCGAGCACGCCATCGTGCTCGTGCTGCTCGTGCTGAGCTTCGGATGCCTCGTCGCGTACGGACTGCACGCGACGCGCGCCGCCAAGCCCCTCTTCCCGCTCGATCTCTTCAAGATCCATACGTTCAGCGTGGGCCTGCTCGGCAACCTGTTCGCGCGCATCGGCAGCGGTGCGATGCCTTATCTGATTCCGCTGCTGCTGCAGGTGAGCCTCGGCTATTCGGCGTTCCAGGCGGGCATGATGATGCTGCCGGTCGCCGCGGCGGGCATGCTGTCCAAGCGCCTCGTGACGCGACTCATCGGAAGCTACGGCTACCGGCGCGTGCTGATCGTGAACACCGTGCTCGTCGGAGCGACGATGGCGAGCTTCTCGCTGACGAGCGCGGACCAGCCGCTGTGGCTGCGCCTCGTGCAGCTCGCGTTCTTCGGCAGCGTCAACTCGATGCAGTTCACCGCGATGAACACGCTCACGCTGAAGGATCTCGGCACCGGCGGCGCGAGCAGCGGCAACAGCCTCTTTTCGCTCGTGCAGATGCTGTCGATGAGCCTCGGCGTGACGATCGCGGGCGCGATCCTCGCGACGTTCACCGGCCTCCTGCCGCGCGTCACCGAATCGAACTCGCTGCCCGCGTTCCACGCGACGTTTCTCTGCGTCGGCGTCATCACCGCCGCTTCCGCGTGGATCTTCGGGCAGCTCGCGCCGGAAATCCGGGCGGCGGCGACACGCAAGGCGGACCCGTCGGAATCGAACTGACGCCAACGGGCGATGCCGCCGGCCCGGCGTGCTGTCGCCACCCGAGCGTGCGCGCCGCACTGCAACGGTGCGTCCGGCACCGCGTCGCGACGCACCCGCCGGCGCGCGTTGCGGGCGGTGCTGCGTGAAAATCCCGTCAGCCTGCGAATCAACACACGAATCAGCGCGAAATGGTCCGGAATCCGGCCAGCAGTTGCATGCGCATGGTTCTTGCTCGGACGTTCTGGCGCCTATCCTGTAAACTGAGTGGTTACGTCAATCCGCGAAAGCACCGACCTCCTGCCCCTACCATGAGCATGGTTGATCTCGACCCTCCCCGCTTCCAGCCGCCGCGCCCCGTCGCCGACGACGACGGCTCGCGGCGCACCGTCCTGTATGGCGAATACACCGTGTTCAGCGTGTTCCAGCCGGTATTTTCGGTGTCGCACCGGCGCGCGATCGGCTATCACGCGTCGCTGCGGGCCCGCGACGACGCCGATCGCCACGTTCCGTCGCACGAAGTGTTCACGCAGGCGGCACGTCGCGGCGACCTGCTCGAACTCGGGCGGCTCGCCGAGTCGCTGCATCTGGGCAACTTCTACGCCTTCGACAGCCACGACGAGTGGCTTTTCCTGAGCCTGCACCCCGCCGCGCTGATGGATACCAGCTACGGCGACGCGCTGCTCGCGGCGCTCAAGGAAATCGGCTTGCCGCCGCAGCGCGTGGTGCTGGAAGTGCCCGAGCAGGCGGGCGGCGAAACGACGCGTTTCGCCGAGATCGTCGATTCGCTGCGCAAGTCGGGCTTTCTGATCGCGCTCGACGGCTTCGGCGTCAAGCATTCGAACATCGACCGCGTGTGGCATCTGCGGCCCGACATCGTCACGCTCGACCGCTGCATCCTCCAGCAGGCGAGCGAGCATTCGCACATCGAGCGCGTGCTGCCGGGGCTGGTGTCGCTGCTGCACGAATCCGGGCAGCTCGTGCTGATGGGCGGGCTCGCCACCGAGCGCGACGCGCTGATCGCGCTCGAATGCAACGTCGATTTCGTGCAGGGCGCCTATTTCGCGGGGCCGAGCGTCGAGGCAGTCAAGCCGCAGGCGGCAGCGGGCGTGATGGACGCGCTCTCGGCGGCGTCGCGCGAGCGCGTGGCGGCCCGCGAGCGGGGCCAGGCCGCGCGCCTCGCGCCCTACGTGAGCGGGCTCGAAAACGCGGCGGCGAGGCTGGTCGACGGCGAATCGCTCACCGACGCCACGCGCGACCTGCTGCAGCTTCACGACACGGCGCGCTGCTTCCTGCTCGACCACGCGGGCCGCCAGATCGGCGACAACGTCGTGCCGGTCGTGCGCACGTCGCAGCGGGCGAAGCGCTTCAGCCCGCTCTTGCATTCGGAAGGCGCGAGCTGGGAGCGCCGGCCGTACTTCATCGAGGCGCTGCGCGCGCCGGGGCGCGTGCATCTGACGGCGCCGTATCTGTCGATCAACGAGGCGCATCTGTGCGTGACGGCGTCGGTTGCCGCGCAGACGCCGCGCGGGCTGCACGTGCTGTGCGTCGATATCAACTGGGATGCGGCAAATCGACGACGTTGACACGCCAGACAAAAAAGCCTCCTTCTGACCGGGAGGCTTTTTTGTTTCTGGACACACGGCAGGGACATTCCCCGCGATCTCTCGCATGGCGCATCAGATCGGCGTGCGCTGCCGAGCCGCACATTCTCCCGATCGCGGCACGCGCTCAGGAAAACCGCCGGGCCCGAGCTTGTCGACGCATCGCCGACGGCGGGAAGTACCGGGCCACGCAGAGACCGTAGACGATCAGTGCAGCGGCGTTGTACGAAACAAATCGCACCGAGAAGACCAGCAGCACGACCGCGAGCGTGCCAAGCAGCATTTCCATTCTCGGCGCGATCGCCGAGCCCTGCTGACCGTGCTGTTCGAACGCTGTCCCGAACAGAATCATCAGCGGAATCAGCGTGACCATCATATGGACCGGCTCGAGCATCGGGGACGCCACCAGCATCGTCATGCAGGCGAGCGCGTAGTCGATCCGCCTGTCCGCATGGCGCCGGAACACGAGATATGCACTGAGCAGGCACACGGCCAGCGCGACCAGCAGCCCGACCGTCGTCAGCGTGGCATTCGACGCCGGCATGCCCATGCCGCCCGATATCGTCTGCAACACGCCTCTCACCGAGTTGTTGCCGGGCAGGCCGCCCATCGAGAGATTCTGGGCGTTCAGGCGCGGCATGTCCGAGATGAAGTAGTGCCACACGACACGAAAGCCCAGGTACACCGCGGTGACGAGCGTGAAAGCCACCGACCAGGCGAACGTGGCGGCCACCGTGCGCCATTCACGGCGCAACAGCAGCAGGCCCGCGACGGCAAGCGGCGTCACTTTCAGTACGATGGCCAAGGCGAGGAAGAGGCCTGCCCAGTAGCGCTTGCCGCGCTCCATCAGGAACAAGGTCGCGGCGAGCAGGAAAAACAGCAGTTCGTTCGACTGGCCCCAGAACACGTTCTCCACGATCGGCCGATTCAGCAGCGCGATGGCGACCAGCAGCAGGGTCGCGCCGCGTTCGTCCCCGCGATACGCGGTCTTCGCGACGAGAATCACGCCGATCGCGCACAGCACGATCGACATGAGCGTCCACGCGATCTTGGCGTCGAGCAGCGTCAGCAGCCCGAGCCATGAAAAGAACAGCGCGAACTGCGGCGGATATCCGTAGAGGATATCGAAGCCCTTGTGCCTCGCGTCCATCGTCTGGAGGAAGGCGACGAGCGCGTCGTGATCGTAGAGAAGCGCCGCATCGTGCGGCTGGTGCAGCACGACGGTGAACGCGTAATAGTAGAAATTGAAGTCGCTGAACGCTTCGACGGGATTGGCGCGAAACCCGGTGGACATATTCATCAGACGCGCCGCGATCAGGCCCGCGGCGATCACGATGAGCAATGCTGCGACGGCGGTTATCGTCGATGCCGGCTTCGTGCGTAAGGCCCGTGAATTCAGCATGGCTCCTCCCGTTTGCGCAGTTGAATGAAGAATGCGGTACGCCACGCGCTCAGGCCGTCGATGGAGCGGGGAGCGTAGATGCGGGCCAGCGCACTGCACGTGCCGCTCAACCCGGCAACGCGCTATTGAATGAACGAAGTCGACACGGGGTCAGCTCGCCGCGACCACGGTGGCGACACACAGGCTGATGACGATCAGGCTGTGGCGGTTCCTGATCGCGAATACGATCGGATCGTCGTGCATCTGCCCGCGGAAGGCGAGCATCCACATCCTGCTGATCCAGTACATCAACAGGCCGAAGAGCACCCATAGCGCCCGCGGATGCGGATAGAGCGCGCGCACGTCGGTGGAATTCAGGTAAAGCGCCAGCACCAGGACGGCGACATAGCCCGACGCGGTGCCGAACGAACGCAGAATCCCCAGATCCTGGGTGACGTAGCCGCGTCCCGTGGCCGATACCTTCCCGTCGCGCAGCAACGCATCGAGTTCCGTATAGCGTTTCACCATCGCGAGACTCAGGAAGATCATCACCGAGAACATGATGAGCCAGTCCGAAAGCGGAATGTTGCCCGCGGCGCCGCCGGCGAGAACGCGTGTCGCATAGAGTGCGGCCAGTGTGAACACGTCCACGAGCATCATGCGCTTGAGGATGAACGAATAGGCGATCGTCACGGCGAAGTAGCCGGCCAGCACCAGCCGGAACTCCGGTGCGGACAGCACGGCGAGTCCGGCGGCGGCGGCAAGCAGCATGAGCGTCAGCACCATGCCCCAGACGAGCGACAACTGACCCGATGCAAAGGGCCGGTTGCGCTTGCTCGTATGGCGGCGGTCCGCGTCGAGGTCCAGCATGTCGTTGAGCAGATACACCGCCGAAGCGCAGAAGCTGAAGGCGAAGAATGCGATCACCTCGGCGATCACCGTGTCGCGCTCGGTGAAGCGATGCGAGGCGAGCAACGGCACGAAGATGAGCAGGTTCTTGACCCACTGGTACACCCGCATTTCCCTGATCGTCAGGCGCACGAGCGATCGCTTCTGCTCGAAGAAGACGATCGTCTTGTTTACCTTCTCCGCCGCTGCGGCGATGTGCCGGTTGCCGACGACGATCGCGTGCCTCGACTCCTTCCACACCGGCACGTCGGCGAGCGCGTCGCCGCAATAGTCGAAGCCATGTACCCCGAACTCGGCTGAAAGCGCACCTGCCTTGGTGTTGCCCGAGAGATTGCGCGCTTCGTCGCTTGCCAGGACGCCCTTGAAGAAGCCAAAATAGGTGGCGACCTGCTCGGCGAACCGCTGATTCGACGCAGTGCAGAGATAGAGGTCGCGTCCCGTTGAACGCTGCTCGCGCAGGAAATCGACAAAGCGTGCGTTATACGGGAGCAGCGATACGTCGAGCGAAACGCGCTGCGCGATCTGTTCCTTCAGGTTAGCCTTGCCGTGCAGCAGCCAGCCGATGCACAGCAGTAGATAGACCGGGTTCTTCTTGACGAGCACGAGGAATGACTCGACCAGCACGTCGGTTCGCGTCAGCGTTCCATCGAGGTCGACACAGAGGGGCACGTTCATTCCCGGCACGATCACCTCAGGCAAGATTTGGATGCTTGTCATTGCCGGCACGGAGAACGTTTGCGCCGGGGTATTGGTCAGAGCTTAGTCGTTCGACACGTTCCATCTGTGCGTTAGGACACGTTCGCCGCCGTACCTCCGAAGCAGTCATGCGCCGTCTATTGTCTGTTGTATCGGGCACAAACCGGTATTTGACGAGGTGCGCGAGCGCACGCAGGAATGTGCAGGAGCGAGTGCGCTGCGAACCTGTCTGATTCGCTCGCGCGGCACGGACAGAATCGTAGTCAATGCACCACACGATGCGTCGGCATGAACGAAGGTGTGCTAGACATATCGCACTGCGTCACCTTGTTTGACCCGCTCGACCGCAGCACATGCGCGCGTGACCGACACCGTTCCGTAGCGCATAGATGGCATAAATTGCATCACGTAACGTGCCGCGATGTTCGTGTCGTCGGCGAAAGCACTGACACGGGACCTGCTCGATGTCTGCTTGCCCCCCGCATCGGGAAGCGCAGGTTCGTCTCCACCTCACATTTCACGTGCCAAGATGCGTACAGCCATGAATGGTTCGCAGGTCCGGCTGCTCACGGTCGTCATTCCTGCCTACAACGTCGAAAGCTGCATCGAAGAATCGCTGAATTCGGTGCTTTCGCAGCGATGGATCGATTCGATCGACATCGCCGTCATCGACCAGGGCTCGACCGACTCGACGTATGCCGCAGCGAGCGCGGTCGCCGAGCGCGACCGTGGCGAACACATTCGTCTGCTGCGTGCGTCGAACCGGGGCTTCGGCGAAGGGTGCAAGGTGGGACTGTCCGTCGTGAAGACGCCGTACGTGACCTTTCTCGACGGCCACGACATCCACATGCCGGACTTTTCCGACGTGATCGTGCCATTGCTCACCGACCAGAAGTGGGACGTTATCGAATACGACGTCGCGATGATCAGCGACGCCGGCCAGGTCCTGGAACGCATCAAACTGGTGCGGGAAGCGCGTGCAGGCGGGCATGCGGTGGACGACGCAGCGCTCATGAATTTCGCGCAACGCTCTCATGCCTTCGCATGGGCACGCACTTACAAGACGGCGCTCTTTCAACCGGACCCGTTTCCGGCAGGCGCGCGCCACCATGAGGAAGAGGCGGTCGTGCCATCCGTCTATGCGCGCGCGCTGAGCGTCTATGGCCTGCGCAAGGGGCTTGTCGGTTATCGGCGCCGGGGCGGCAGGTTCGCGCAGGCGTCGAGCGTGCAGGATGTCCGCGATCTGGCCATCACCGGTGACGAGATTCTTACGCGCTGCAAGGGCGGCGAGCACGATGAATTCTGGATGACCGTGTTCCGCAACCTCTTTCGCCGGACATGCCGGGTAGCGGCCCGGGTGGAGGGTGCGCCATTCGGCGCCGTGCTGTCACTGCTCGATCACATGGCGACCAACTACCGGCGCACGCGCGTGCGGCTACCCGGTCCGGTGCGCCCGAGAGTCGAGCGGTTGGGACGCTTTCGTCTTGGCGTGTACATGAACCGTGCCGCCTATCTCGCGACGCAGCCGGTGCGCAAGGCAGTCCGGCGCTATCGGCATCGTCATGGGGAAGCAGGACCGGCGATGGACCGATACCGGTTGCCCGGTTCCGACACGGCGGCAGAACCGAACAGCAAGACAGATTAAAGACGTGCGCCAATGGCGGCGCCCGTCCGGCGGCGGCCACGAGCAGAAGCGCCGCCGAGGGCAGATCAACCGTCGCGCAAGGCGGCGCGCCGCCCGCTAGGAACTCGCGATTTCGTTCGACAGAGGTTTTCCGGTTTCGAACTCCGTGACGCTTTGCAGGGTCGTCTGACATATCGTCGTCACGGCTTCGCGCGTGAGGAATGCCTGATGGCCCGTCACGATGACGTTCGGAAACGAGACCAGTCGCTGAAGCACGTCGTCCGCGATGATGGTGCCCGAGAGATCGCGAAAGAACACATCGGCTTCCTGCTCGTAGACGTCGAGCGCCAGGCCCCCGAGCTGGCCGCTCTTGAGCGCCTCGATCACCGCCTCGGTGTCGACCAGCCCGCCACGGCTCGTATTGACCAGCAACGCGCCGCGCTTGGCGCGCGACAGGCTGTCCGCATTGACGATGTGATACGTATCCGGTGTGAGCGGGCAATGCAGCGAGATGATGTCCGCGCTGGTGCCTATTTCATCGGGCAGCGCATAGCGCGCGCCCAACGCCTCGAATTCCGGCGACGGGAACTTGTCGAAGCCGATGACGTTGCATCCGAAGCCGAGCATGATCCGCGCGAACACGCGGCCGATCTTGCCCGTGCCGACCACGGCGACCGTCTTGCCATAGAGATCGAAACCCATCAGGCCATCGAGGGCGAAATTGGAATCCCGGGTGCGGTTGTAGGCGCGGTGAATGCGGCGGTTGATCGCGAGCAGCAACGCGACGGCGTGCTCGGCGACGGAGTTGGGCGAATAGTCGACGACCCGGACGACCTTGATGCCGAGACGTTCGGCGGCCTTCAGGTCCACGTTGTTGAACCCGGTGCAGCGCAGCGCGACAAGGCTCGTTCCGCCGCGCTTGAGCGCGTCGAGCACCTGAGCATCGGCCGTGTCGTTCACGAAAATGCAGACGGCGTCATGGCCCGCGGCAATGTCGACCGTTTCCAGGTCCAGCGGGTCGTCGAAGTACTTGAGATGGTGACCCTCGACCGCGTTGGCTTTATCGAGGAACTCCCGGTCGTAGGGCTTGGCGCTGAATACGGCAACTTTCATCACATCTCTCCCGTGTGGATGGAGGACTGTCCTCTCGGAAAAAGCCGGTCGGCTATCCGCCAGCCAAGGCAACGGCAATCTGCGCGAACAGGATTTTCACGATGGTCATGGAAGGAAAAATCATGGCGTAGCCGAGGTCCGGCCGCTCCGTCGGCGCCACGCGATTCGCAAAGGCCAGGATGGCCGGATTCCCCGTTGCGCCACTGAGAACGCCTACCGTCATGTCGAATGGCAGTTTGAACACCCACAAACAGAAGATCGCGGTGATCACGACCAGCGCGACGAGAATGACCACTCCGTAGAGCAGGAACGACACGCCGGTCGCGCCGACGGTCGCAAAGAACTTCGGCCCGGAGGCGATGCCCACCTGCGCGAGAAAGATGGTCAGGCCGAAATTGCGCAGGACCAGATTGGCCGAAAGAGGCATCGTCCAGACGAATGGTCCGAAGCGGCGAGTCTTGCCGAGATAGAGCGCGACGAGCAGCAGCGCGGCCAGCCCGAGCGTCAGCTTGCCGATGCCTGGAATCGGCAGCGGGATCATGCCGACCAGGAGTCCGGCGGCCGCGCCCGCGCCGATGGAGATGAAGCTCAACTCGGCCGTGCCCTTGATGGAGTCGCCGAAGAACTTGCGGATCGCCTTGACGTGCGCGCGATTCACAAGCAGGCCGACGCGGTCGCCGAACTCGAGGATCAGGTCGGGACTCGGCATGATGTCGGCATCGCCTCTGCGCACATGGGCGATCGAGCAGACGACCCCCTCCGGAAAGCGGAGGTCTCCCAGCGGATGCCCGACCACGGCGCGGCTCGACGCAAAGACCCGCGCATAGTCGAGGTCCTCCCGGTGCTTGGTCATCCGGCCCGGGTGCATCTCGCCGCAGAGGGCCGCGACATCCTGAAGCACCGCCGGGTCCATGGCAGTGGTGAGCAGGACGTCGTCGGTCTGCAGAGTAAGGTCCTCCGAGGGCAACTGGTTGCGGTGTTCGCGACGCACGGCGGCGATCACCACCCCGGCCGGCAGTTTCGCCCTCAGATCCGCCAGCCTGAGGCCATTGAGCGCGGGGTTTCTCACGGCAATTTCAGCGGTTTCGATGAGCTTTTCCGGCGGCCGCTCGATCTTCGCCTTGAGCAGGGCACTCAGGATGTAAATGATCAGGATGGGGCCTGCCACACCGAAGGGATAGGCCACGCTGTAGCCGACGGCGGCGCCGTCGCTTTTCATTGCCGCGATGATCGCCTGCAAGGTCGCCGTGCTGGTGCCTGAACCCGCGAACATGCCGAGCGATTCGTCGAGTTTGACGCCGAACAGCGGCACCAGCGCGAGGGACACGCACCCGGAGCCCACCACCCCAAAAGCAGCGGCTGCATTGGCGCGGATTCCGTCCGCACTCGTCAGGCCCTTGAAGAACTGGGCGCCGTACTGGATGCCGATGCCATAAAGAAACAGCAGCAGGCCAAGCGTGCCGAGAAGGGCTGGCGGCGCGGCCTTGGGCGCAAATCCTCCGATGGCCAGTCCGACGAAGAGGACCGCGCCCGATCCCAGCGACACCCCCTTGATGCTGATCTCGCCGACGACGTAACCCAGCGCGACGGTCAGAAACAGCGTGAACAGCGGCTGGCTTTCGAGCAACGCCCTGATTGCATCCATAACGCCCCCATTTTTCTGGATGACCGTTGCTGACGGCGCGGGGACGATCTCGACCCCGCCCGCATCGGAGGCCGATCCCGCTGCCGTGTCTGCATGACGTGGCCGCGCGCCTCGCGCTCAGTCAGGCGAGACCCGGGCCAGCGAATGTTGTTCGATACCGCGACCCCGCGCGCCGGTTGCCGCGCTCCTGGGAACGCACTCCTCGCGTCTCGCCGGTTGATGGGCGGCTCGCACCAGACTGCGACAGGCAAACGTGCGCCTCCGGATCAGGCGAAATCGTCTTTCAGGATCAGCGCGTTGAGTTTCCGGTTCTTCCAATACATGTTGTGGATGCGCTGCTGCAGACTGCCGAGCACCATGGGGTCGACGCCGTCGAACGTCAAGACCACTCCCGGACGCGTGCCGACGCCGGGCTCATGTTCGATGGAATCGAACGCCGGGAACCCGTATTTCTGCAGAAACTCCCGGACCTCGTCGTCCGAAGTGCCGGGCTCGAGGTTGCCAAGATAGAGGCGGGCCATGATCCTTACTCCTGTTGTCCGTAACCGCTACGCCACGACGCAAATGGGACCGTCGATGCAGACGGTGTCGCCCCGCAGTCTCCTCGCGAGGCGGGACGCGAAGGGTGCGGGTAAAGCCTTTGGCCAGTTCGTCGGGCAACCTGATCCTGATCCTGATCTTGTTCCTGATACGCAGCAGCGCACGGGCAGCCTGACAATCGAAAGAGCGCCCATCGGGAGGGTGTTGCGTTCGAGATGAGGACGCGCTCGAGGTTCCGGGCGGCGTTGCTGACGGTTCATTCCCGCGCTGCCACCGCAGGTGCGCGACGCGCATCGGGCACAGTGCGGCATCAGGCGAGCCCGCGCGTCGGCTTGCCGCACTCACGGATGCCGCGATCGTCACGGATGGTCCGGCGTGTCCGCGCCTTCCCGCTTGCCTGAAGCACTTGAAGCATGTGACGCACTTGCGGCGCGCGGCAGGCTGCTCCCGCGTCGTCTCCACGCGCTTCGGCAAAACCCCGGCAATGCTCACGCCGATGTCTGGCCTATAAGCAAGCTGAGCCGCTGCGTCCATGGTCACGATCTCCGGGTGCGTTGACTCGTATGCCCGTCGCTTCGAGGCTGCTAGCGACGGGCATGTTTATATTCTGTCCGCTCGCGGCTTTTAATACTAGGCAACCGATCGTTCGCTCGCAAATTTAAGTGATCGCTTCGTACATGCACCGGTTTGCGGCATCGACCGGACGACACCGCACCGGACGCGCTGTCCAGTCTCATGGCTGCCCATTCGGGCAGCCGAGCGTAGCGGCCCGGCAGCACCGCTCGGCGGATGCCTGGAGCCGTTGATTTCAGGTTTGATTCGCGCGCTGTGCAGGTCGTGCCGCATTCCAGCGGATGCCAAGGTCATGAAACGCTCCATGTTCGGCACGCCCGGCGCTATGCGGGCTAACGCACAGTAGAACCGTGTGCGCATCGATAGGCTTCCCCCGATACAAGCATTCCTCCTGCCGCACGCATCACTCCCGTCGATCCTGGCCAGTCGCGGACCGCTGCAATGGCGAAGGTCGTGCTCGAAGGAGGCTTTGTCGCGCCGGCATGTCAGATGGCTCATCGCGTGCCGAATTTAGCCTGGCTCTCGGCCTGTAGCTGCGCGAGATGAACGAATGATCGTCCTGCTCGTATCGCGCGCCACTTCAATGCACGAAGGATGCGTGCATCCGGCTGCGAATGTCGATCCCCAAGAACAGCGCCGACCCGATATGGCTCGAGCTTTGGGTTGCCCGGCATGCGATTCCATTGCGCCGTTTCTCTCGCCGCACGCTTGATCGTCTCCCGCCAATTTCGCTGGGTTCGTTCTGGAGAGTCAATGAGCATCTTGAGCTTCGCACTCATCGTAAGCGGCGTTCTGCTGAACGCGATGGCCCAGCTATGGTTGAAGGCCGGCACCAACGCACTCGGAACGCTCGATTTCCGCGGGAACGCCGTGCTTTCGACCACCTTCCGGGTAGGGATGGAGCCGCATATCCTGGCCGGTCTCGCGTGCTACGCGCTGAGCGTCGGAATCTGGATTGTCGCGTTGTCCAAGGTACCCGTGAGCATGGCGTATCCAATGCTGTCGATTGGATACGTAGTCAATGCAATAGCCGCCTGGTATCTGTTCGGAGAATATATTTCCGTACAGAGAATGGCTGGTATCGCAATCATCATCGTCGGGGTCTATCTCGTTGCGAGATCCTGACGCAAAACGCGGAGACGCTATGCGAGTCCTGATAACCGGTGCGTCGGGTTTTCTTGGAAGAGAGTGCGTCAGGCAGTTCAGCTCGCGTGCTTACGAGGTGAAGACGACTGATAAGACTGGACGTGTCGATTTTCATGGAGACCTCTCCGATCCGGCGTTCGTATCCTCGTTACCGGACTTTGACGTCGTGGTGAACTGCGCGGCGGTTCAATACGTATCGAAGGATCTTCCATTTTTCTTTCGGAGATCGTACTTCGAGCGAAACAATGTTTTGGCTGCCAGGAATCTTTGCGAGCGATACCAGCGCGCGCCTGCTCATTTCATTCATGTCGGTACCAGCATGATGTATCGGCAAACGGGCCAGGAAAAATATGACGTCATGAGCCCGATGGGCGGAGAAGGCATCTACAGCAGTTCGAAGATGGCTGCGCAGGCATTTGTGAAAGCCATGCCGGGAGCCGCCACGATCGTGCCGTGCATTATTGGTGGCGAAGGGCGCGAAGGCTTGTTCCGTGGCTTCGTAAAAATGATGACGAAGCTCGGCATTGTCGTGTTTCCGGGCCGGGGCGAGCACAAGATCCATATGGTGCATGTCGCCGACGTGGCCAGCCTGATTTGCCGGGTCGCCGAGGTCCGTGCCAGCGGCTTCTTTAACGCCGCAGCGCCTGAGCCTCTGTCGATCAGGCAATGGATAGACGAGATCAAGGACGAACTGGGCATCCGGCGCACGCGAAAGATTTCCATCCCCCTCTTTCCGGTGAAATGCCTTGCGTGGCTGTCGGGCTATCGGTTGCTCGCTCGAGAGCAGGTGCTCATGCTGGAACTCCCGCACGTGCTTTCCATCGACGAGTCTCTGGCGCTCGGCTGGAGGCCTGAATTTGTGAACGCCCGAATTGCGCGCGACATCGCGGCGCATATCAATCGAAGCGCGGCGCTGCATATTTCCGGCGATGTGGAGCAGAAGCGTTCGGATCGCGATAAGCACGGTCATAACGCATAGGGCGATGATCAATGGACTGAGACGGTAGAATCGCGTCCGTTGGACATTCTCCCTTGACGGACCGTTCTGCCCGGGCAGCCGGTTGAGCACCTCAAGAGGATACCCTCACAGGCGTGCCGATCCGCCGATGAATGGCCTCGCAATGGCGCACGAGCGCCGGGCGCGAGAGCACGTACTGCTTCAACGGCGTGTCGATTTCGTAGAAGTAGATATTGGCGACGAAGCCATAGATCGCTGCGTCGACGGTGGCTGGGTCGGGGCCAAAAACATAACCGGTCTCGCCGAGCAGATCCGCCACGACGCGCAGATCGTCGATACCCCTTGCATAGATCTGCTCCGGCTGATAGCGGCCGATGCCCTGATAGTGATACCGCAACCGGTTGTATTCACGCGCGGCTTCAAGATCGCTCGCGCGCACGTCGGCGTGCGCGGCGAGAACGGCGTCGCGAAACGACGGCCAGAAGCGTTCATCGCGCCAGCGTGAAAAGCTCATTGTCCAGTACAGGTCGTCGAGCGTTCGCCGCACCATGAAGTCGAGATTCAATTGTCCCGGCGAAAGCGCGCGGTCGATGCGCAGATCGTACCGACGCGTCAAATGAGCGACGACGCTGTCGCTGTCGCCGATCGTATCGCCGCCGTCGACGAGATACGGCAGTTGCCCCCGCGGCGCAAGGCTTGTGTCGAGGACGTGACGATGCTCGAAGTCGAGCCCGCACAACCGCATGAACGCGAATACCTTCAGACCAAACGGATTGTTATCGGCGACGCCGAAGAGGTCCGGATAGGAATAAAGCGTCAGCATGAAGCACTCCTTTTGCGCCACGGGAACAAGCACAAACGCTTGAGCAAAAAATACCCGAAATTTGTTGTGGACGCTATGTGCTGTCTGCCTGCCGGAGACCGAAGGTATCGACCGTCCGCATCTTGCCGACTGCTTCCCGACGCGGCCGGCCGTAGCATATCGGCGAGTCACCGGGCGCACGCGATCGACGAGAGCAACTTCGCCCCTTCCTTTTATATGGCAACAGGGTGCGCGCTTTTACGCTCTCATCGCATCAATCAACGACTGCGTACCCAGGATACTCATTGCTCGCTTCAGGTTGCACGCCAATACGCGAACGCTCATCTCGGTTCGCATACGCGGAAGCGTTTACGTCAGGAAGTGCGCGGAACACATCCAGAACTTGAGTGTTTCAAACAGATGCTCGACCGGCCCGGTCGCCACCTGAACGCAGCGTTCCGGTTGGCACCGCCAATTGAATGTCCTCCTCTGCGCACCGGCCCACGGCCAAAACTTGCGCATCGTCTGGCGATCGAACGGTGTTTGCCTCAAGCGCCAGCACGCGTATGGGCGACGTCACATGACCGGCATTCAACTACGGCATCTTGCTGAACGTTCCCACGCGCTCTACCCTCGATTCCATGGTCCTGCCAACCGTTTTCTGATCGGACCCATCCATGCAATCCATACACCGACACGCCTTGCGGATGTGGCGGACGTCCTCTTGGAGCAGACATGTACGACAACCTGACTGCAGTTATCGTGACTCGAAAATGGCAACTTGCTCGGGGCTTCCATGCCGTCGAACTTCAGACGAAATTCCGGTCCCGGCTTCCGCCCTTTGATGATGGCGCTTACGTCGATCTTGTTCCGGACCGCGCCAACTACGGGGCGAAATCTTATGCGCTATGTTCCTTTTCCTCCCGGCCCGATGCCTATGTCCTCGTAGTGAGACAGGAAGGAGATGACGACGCCGACGCAGCGTCTCCCGATTTCCCGTTGAATCACGGCAAAGAGGTATTCGTGAGTACGCCGAGAAGCGATGCTGTTCCCGTCGAGGATCGAGCGCGATCGATTCTGTTTGCCACGGATGTCGGAGTTGCAACGATTGCAGGAATCGCGAAACGACTCGCAGCGGCCAGCCAAAGCTTCGAGTTGCATAACTTCGCCCGGTCGCCCGAACGCGCACTCTATCGGGACGAACTGGACAAGCTCCGAGGCCAGGGTCGCGTCCATCACTATTTTGGTCAAACCACCGGACAGATTTCGCAGATCGTTTCCCACGCACTAAGTCCCACTCAAGCGAACTCGCAAATCTATTGCAGCGGGCCCTCGCCATTTGTTGATTTAGTGCATCGCCAAGCGCGCGAGTGGGTCTATTCAGCCAACGTTCACGACATTGTCCTTGGCGGCGGGGAATCCCTGAGCTAGATGATTACGCTCAACCCGCTGCGCCGGCATGGCACCGTACATTGCGATTATCTTGGGGTGGTGCTGCCTAAACTAACGGCTTTTGAACAGAGTTACTAAAGCGAGACAAGGTAACCGGCATCGCCGTTCGATAGAACGCCCCTTAGCAGTTCCATCACCCCTGGATCGTTACCCCGCTGATTCCAGCTCAGCTTGTCCGGATTGGTCTGCCGCAGTTCCGGCGGGCGTTCGAGCAGCAGGCGCAGCGTTAATCGAACTCGATTGGCGCAAGCCGGTAGCCGAGACAGTGGCGAATGCCGGCGCCGAAGGTCTGGACGCGTCCCTCATCGCCCTTGCCGTTCTGGCGGTCCGGCTTTTGAAATGTCGTTACAGAACGACATGCGGTGCGACGTGGCGGATTGTGGAAATATCTTGTCCCATTCGGCGGCGGTCACATGATTTAAGGTGGCACTGACACTTCCCCGACCGGTTGCCGACAGATTTTGCTTCGTTCATCGCTCGCCTCTCTCTACCGAAACCCGATACCCGTCCGGCCGCCCGCGCCATCTGCGAACCGGATCCGCCAGCAACGCGTGCGTATCTGTACGTCCGCCGCACGCAGTTCGCATCGGGACCCGGCCGCGCAACGGCTTTCGTTCGGACCTGCCGCGCGTTGCAGGATCGCCGGTCGTGAAGGATCCAGCGATGCTTGAGGAGGACACCGATATCGTGCCGCCTGGCATCCGCCTGTTCGAGGGCGTGGTGCCGCTCACTCTGCTCGAACAGATCAATGCGACCATCGACGAGACGCGCGACACCTGGCAACCAGCCGACGGCCGGCGTGCGACGCAGACGACTGCGCGCGTCGTCGAACTACTCCGGCAGCACGGTGAGTTCCGGCGCGTCGAACAGCGGGCCTGTAGCATCTCGCGACGCTGGGCCGCACAGAATGGGCTGATGATCGATGGCGAACCGCTTTGCGTATTGCGTTGCATAAACCGGACACTGCCCGCTCAGAGCCATCTGCGGCATTACGACTCGCATATCCTCACGCTGCTGATTCCGCTACAGTCGGCGCACGACGCCGAGGAAAACGGCGATCTGATCGTCTACCGCCAGCCACGCTACTTGCTGTCGGCGGCGACCAACCTGATGGCCAAGGCCTGGCTGATCGCGCTGCGCCGCCTGCCGCTCGCGGTGCGTCGCGCGCAGACCTGGCGCGATCTCTCGCGGCAACACTGCGATCGGATCGCGTGCCTGCCGGGCAACATCTATGCGTTCAACGGCTTCGTCACGCGGCATGCGAACCTTCATGTCGAGCAAGGCGAACGCCGTACGTTGATCGTGCATTACTACGATCCCGGCATGACCGCGGGACTGCGCGTCGTGCCGCGCATCTGGCGCGCCATCCGCGACAAGGTGCTCGACGTGTGTCAACGACGGCCATAATTTACGCGTAACTGTCGAAGCAAAATTCCCCACCCTGTGCGATCGGGGCATTGTCAGGTTGTCGGGGCCGGAGGAAAAAAGGTTGCGAGACCGCCCTCGGGCCCGACTGAGTTTGTGCCGCTGTGCGGCGGGAAGCGCAAGGTCGTCCACGTCATCGACCCGATTCGGTCGGTCGAACTTCTACGAGCCGGCCATTCGTTCGTCATGGCGTGCAATAAGGCTACTGTCCCAGCGAGAACGAACCGAAGCCGCAAACGGCAACTCCTACGCCAATCGCAGATCCCACAACACATCAAGTACGTGGTGCGTGGAACGCTCAACGTACCCCGCACGATGTGCAATGCCGAGCCGACGCCACAACGCCGGGCGCAGCGGTCGCATGACAATGCGCCTGTCGGGTAATGGCGTAGTGGCCTCATGGGGCAGCAGCGCTGCGCCGTAACCTGCCGCTACCAGACTCTTGATCGCGTCGTTGTAGTTGAGCTGAATGCGCGGCGCAGGATGCTGCCCCCCGGTCGCGAACCAATCCGCAGTCAGACGCGAGAGACGCGTGGTCGCGTCATTGAGAATGAGAGGCTGAGCGGCGAGCCAGGCAGGCGTGACGCGGGCCGGACACCGCCAATGCGCCGGCACAAAGGCCATCACGGGGTCGCGGCGCCAAGGCTTTATCACGAGTCCAGCCACCGGGGGCTGAGGCAGCGCGACCAGCCCAACATCCAGCGTTCCATCCGCCAGTCGGGACAGCGTTTCATGCGACGTGAGTACTGCAACCTGAATGTCGATACCGGGATGGTGCTGGCGCAGCACCTCAAGCGCTTGCGGCAACAGGTGCGCGATCGCACCTGTCGACGCACCAAGCCGCGCGCGCCCTTCGAGCCCCTGCACCTGGCGTTGAATATCGTCTAACGCCTGCTCCGCATCGGCCAGCAGTCGACGCGCGCGCTCCACCAGCACCTCTCCTATCGCCGACGGCCTTACATGTCCGCGCTTCCGTGACAGGAGCGGAGCCCCAATGCGGTCTTCGAGTTCAGCGATGTGGAGGCTGACCGTTGGCGGCGCCAGATGTAATGCACGCGCCGCATCGGCAAATGAACCACGGTCGGTAATGGCGACCAGAGTGCGCAAGCGGTCCAGGCTGATCTCTCGCATGTCGGCGTCCAGATTCAGAAAAACTGAATATTCACGTTATGAAATTCAACTTTCTCTATTCTAGCGCTGCATGGAACATAGGGGCTCGTTCTACTTGTTACAACGCACGCCCACCGGAGTATTCCACGCATGAGCTCTCCCGTTGTTTTCATCGACGGCGACCAAGGCACCACCGGGTTGCAAATCCACGAACGGCTGCGCGACCGGACCGACCTTAGACTGTTCACGCTTGCCGATGCGGAACGCAAAGATCCGCGGCGTCGAGCAGAAGCCATCAACGCCTGCGACATCGCCATCCTCTGTTTGCCTGATGCCGCCGCGCGCGAGGCAGTGGGCGCCATTGTTAATCCTGCCGTCAGAGTAATCGACGCAAGTTCCGCCCACCGCACACAGCCGGACTGGACATACGGCTTTCCGGAAATGACGCCGGGACAGGGTGAGCGCATTGCGAACGCACGTCGGGTCAGCAATCCCGGCTGCTATCCGACCGGTGCAATTGGCTTGCTGCGTCCGCTGTTGCAGGCTGGGCTCATACCAGGCAACTACCCTATCAGCATTCATGCGGTGTCCGGCTACTCCGGACGCGGGCGTGCCGGCGTGGAGGAACACGAGGGACAGAGTGCCGTCAACGCGCCTTCATACCAGGTATATGGTCTGGAACTCGCGCACAAGCACACCCCGGAGATCCAGCATCACGCCGGGCTCGCGCAGCGTCCCATCTTCGTCCCTGCGTACGGTGCGTTCCGCCAGGGCATCGTGCTGACGGTGCCCCTGGAGTTGCGGCTGATGGCACCCGACGTGGATGGCGCCACGTTACACGCATGCCTCGCACGCCACTATGCCGAAGCGGCCCACGTACGTGTCTTGCCGCTGCACGAATCGCGCGTCTTGAAGCACCTGGATCCGCAAGTGCTGAACGGTACGAACGACATGTGCTTAAGCGTATTTCCTAACACGGAACACGGGCACGTCCTGCTGTCCGCGGTTTTCGATAATCTTGGCAAAGGCGCATCCGGTGCTGCGGTTCAGAACCTGAACCTGATGCTCACGCAGCAATAGTGGCCGATGGCTTGAGCTAACGTTCGGCCGCACCCATACGCCAACGATTGTTGCCATCTGGTCGTGGTCGTGGAATGTCTCATACTGGCCGAACCGAGCCGGTCACCGATCGTCGCGTGCGCAGGGTCGAGGATTTCGCGCGGCGACGATCTGTGGCTTTTGCAGCCAACGCGTTCGAAGAACAGCAAACTCACAAACCATCTAACTTTGAATCGGCGTTTGGTTCACTCAACTCGGAACTTGCTCCCCGCGGCAGACCGCCGACGCGCAAGACGCCTTCGTTCAGTGATGCCGCGACGGGCCTCCAGGGAACACGCCCGGCGCGATGACGGACGGTATTTCGCGCGCGCGAGACGCGTCCCTACGATCGCGCGGGGGAAATATGGCGCACACAGGTCTGGCAATCCAGAATAGAGGACCAGTCTGGAACGTCAGGGATCCAGCCGGTAAGGACGGCCGGACGAAGCCGCACGACTGGCTTCTGCACGAGTCGCTATCCCGGCGCTGGTGTCATTGGTCATACTGAGTTGCTTCACTAAAGGGAGACGTGACATGGAGAACTCGTCGAAGGTCTGGCCCCTGGTTTCCGCATTGACGTTCTCGCTCGCGGGCTGCGCCGCAGGTGGCATGCCGGAAGGCGCGCCGCATCTGAGCGCAACCCAATGCCGCGATCTCGCCGCTCTCAGGAGCAATGAGCCCATCACGCCCGAGCGCAACCGGAGTGAACTGGCGGCGCTGAGAAAGGCGGGGTACGACCCATCAAGGTTCAACGATCCGTACTATCCGGATGATCTGCGGGCGGCGCAGCGTCAGGTCGATCGTTGGTATCGGGCGGATTGCCAGTTGGCACCACCCAATTGAGGCGCACAACGCCGCGCCGGCTCACCGCCTTGTTTGCAATTGACCTTTGCCCGATCACCGGTGTGCGAGATGCCGACGCGTGCTGTGCAAACGTCTCTGGCCGACCAGCTCCAGTCATTCATGTCGCCGCGACGGGAGCGAACGTTCTCTAAGCACAACGGCGACTCGCTCGTGCGCGATCGCTGAGCCGGAACCTGAATCTGATCCTTCAGATATCAGCGATCACACAAACCGCCGCCGCGGTAACACCTTCATACAGCTTACGTGCCTCACCCGAACTGCGCGCCGGGGGCGGCGCATACCGATACACCTTCTTGATGGTTGCTAACCGCGTTCGGGTGGAAACACCAATGAGTTTCGCGCACGGTCAGGTCGTATCTCGCAAAACGGCCTGGGGAGAGAGCGGGTGACATCTGGACGGTGCCGCTGGGCCGGAGCATGCGGGTCTCCAGTCCGGTCGCAATATCCATTTGGAATATTTGACCGGTCCTGGACGTTATTTCGATAAATATCATCCAACTGTTCGTGGTGTCGCACAGGTGGACCGTCCCGCCAGGTGCTGGCCGGACATCTGAATGAACGAGGAACCGATGAAGACTTAATATTGACACATGTGTCCAAGTAATCTACGTTTCCGGTTAATTATGACATTTGTGTCAAACATCGTGTGGCAACCCAGTGATCGCCTGCTTCGTGCAGCGAGGGCGATCGCTCACGCAACACCGCGCTCATTCCCCGAGAGCGGCGATTTCGCCGGCACAGCCTTCTCTTACATCAGAGCACATATGACTGACTATTCACCCGATATCAAGGGTTTGCATCACAACGCTTACCGATGCAGGGATTCAGAAGAAACGCGGCGATTCTATGAGGATCTGCTCGGACTGCGACTGGCGAGTGCGGTGGAACTCAGTGCGACCAAGACCGGCCGTCCAATCAAGGCATTACATACCTTCTACGAAATGGCCGACCACTCCTTTCTCGCGTTTTTCGAAGTCATGGGCGACGAGCACGAGGGTATCTTCGAGCCCAAGTCAGATTTCGACCTGCACATCGCGCTGGAAATCCCCGACGTACCAACCCTGACGAACTACAAGGAGAAAGCGGTCGCCGCTGGCGTCGAAGTGCGCGGCCCGTCGGATCATGGGGTTATCCAGTCGATCTACCTGCGCGATCCTAATGGTTACGTCATCGAGTTGACGGCCAGAGTGAAAAGAGACGAGAAGAGCATTGAGCGTCGCTTGCTCGAAGCCCACGGAATACTCGAGGGGTGGCAACGTACCAAGGTCGAATCGCCGACGCCAGGCGCGCGCAACTGAACAGCGGTCGAGGTGGATCAACGGCTGCTTCGCACGCAGATTCGGCCCAAGTCAAACTGATCAGGCGGAGCGCAACATGCGAAGCAGACTCGGCAACACGCGCCACGCAGGTAGTCCGCGGCGCGCCGAGCTTACGTGTTTCATAGGGAGAATCGTGCCCATATTGCAGGTCGCCCGTCGGGCCTTCCATGCGATGACGTGGCTGAAAACACGGCTTTGCAAGTTAGGCCATGACAGCTGGGGCGGGCTGGGTTGGCAGCGTCACGCCACCCCTCGGCGCGCATAGGCCACTCCTGAAGTCCACGGCCTGACCTTAAGGCGACCCTTATCGGTTGGATACTGGAAGTCTGCGGCCAGCCGGGCTCAGTCAAATCGTCTCTCAACAAGCACTCAAAGGGTACATGCAATGCACATTGGATTGATCGGCGGCATCGGACCCGCGGCGACCGAAGTCTATTATCGAAGGCTCGTACGCCTCCACGCTGACGCAAAGCGACGGCTTTCCCTGACTATCGTTCATGGCGATGCCACTGAGTTGATCGCGAATCTGGAAGCAGGTCGCGCTGCCGAGCAAGCGGCCATCTTCGCGAGCTACATCGATCAGTTGCGCGCAGGAGGCTGTGAAGCTGTGGCTGTTACATCCATGGGTGGGCACTTCTGCATTAAGGATCTGGCAGCCATATCCAGCCTGCCGCTCATCAACGCCATTCCCGTTCTGGACGCCTATTTCGCCGGGAGAGGTTTGTCTCGAGTTGGCGTTCTTGGAGCGCGGGCCGTAATGGAGTCTCGTCTCTATGGCGTATCTTCGGCCGAGGTCGTGACTGTCGATCCCGATGAAATCGACCGTGTCCATGCTTGCTACGTCGCTATAGCTGTTGCGGGATCCGCGACATCGGAGCAGCGCGACTATTTGCACGAGACAGGTCGAAAGCTGTGCCGGGATAAGGGAGCGGAGGTGATTGTCCTTGGAGGCACGGACCTGTCGCTCGCATTTGGCGGCGAGAATCCGGGCTACCCGACGGTCGACAGCGCGATCATCCACGCGGACGCAATCGCCCGCGTCGCGATGGACCTGGAGTCGCCTCGATAGGCAAAAGGGATCACCCATGATTGGGTGATTTGAACCCGTCTAAAGCCCTTGCCCGCGGCAACCCTGACTCAGTCAACAGAAGAGCGTTATGCACCAGCCGGTAATAAGCTACTCAATTGACACGCGCACGTGGCGTGCTTCAGACGTACCACTTCTTCCGGCGAAAAACTCGAGAGGAAAGGCGCTTTACGCGCCTTCGACCACAAGGTGCGGAACCATGCGGATGCTCGTCGCAAAGTTCGAGAAGTTCGGTGAAGTCTTCATGATCAACTGATGCAACTCTTCCACCATCTCACGCGGGGCATTCGACTTGATGCGAACCGTGTAGTTGACGGCTTCATAACCGGGCTTGATTGCCGGATCGAGACCGAGGAACCCACGGAGATCAAGCTTGCCCTCCGTCTCGATTTCGAGCGAGTCGAGCTTGATGCCCATCGCCGCCGCATTTGCAGCGTAGCCCACCGACATGCAGGCGTTGAGCGCCGCCATCAGAAGCTCTTGCGGGTTAGCCGCAGTATTGCTGCCTAGCAGTTCAGTCGGTTCGTCAGCAGGGATTTCGAAGTCACGGCTGACCTTTGTGCCGTTGAGCTCGTATGCCGACACGGTCGACACCGTCCTGGTCTGCCCCTTCCATTCAGTCTTAACCTTAAAGGCCGCTGTACCTTTTTCGGCGTTGTCCCTCACTTCTTCGACAAGACATTTGAGCGCTGCGACGTCGATTCCATTCAGATTCATGTTCTGTCCTATTCCGTTAATCGAAGAAACTACGCGCAAGAGAGTTTCCTCGAGTTTGCCAAGGCATTCCCTGAACTGGTTGCAGGAACACTTTCATAGCGATGAATCCCCGCGAGAGTGCGCAACTTCCCGCCAATATGCCGATCCCGGTGTGCCTCCAAAGCGGCGGTCATCGACAGCAGCCCAGTACTTGAGCTTCAAACAGGTCCACCATATGGCTTCCTTCCGTCAGGTACGATCGGCAATATTACTTTTCGGTACCCTCCGCCTCTACACACCGTTTGGTCAGTAGCAAATGACGATCATCAAGATGACTATCGCGCTTGCCAGTCGAGCGAGCGCTACCTGTCCTTTCAGGACGCTGTAAGACGGCCATGCTTGTGTGCTGCTGGATGACCCGCAACAGCTTTGTCAGCCCGGTGCGAATGAAGCGGCATGACCGCACGCGTGATGACCGATCAGCAAGCGAAGGACGGATTTAGAGTGAGCTTGGTGAATTCGCGCCATGTAACGAACCGGTCAGCAAGCTGTTTGCGATAGCGTGAAGCGCGCGGCAGATGGCGCTTGAGAGCGAAGTGCTGCCGTGTAGATGCGCAACTGATCGTGACGATCTTGCGCGGTACCGGGTTCGGGCGCAGCACGCGCCTGAAAAAGCTTCGATGGTCGCTTGCGCGAGATGATGTTCGAGGGACAATGCGCGTCTTTCAGACGGCAGTCGCAGCAGCATGTCCGGCGCCAAGGCAGCGCGTCCGATGCGACCGGTCGAGGCAGGGGACGGGCCCGCCGCTTATACCGGCCGTCGCCTGCCGCATTTGCGTAGCGTGTCCATCGGAATTACATCGCTTCGTGACTCATTAGCGCCCACTGATTCTACTGACCTATTGGATCGCGCGGTCTCGAACGACAGCATCACATGGCAGAAGCCTGTGGACCTCATCGAGTTCCCTAGCATGATGCGCTCCCCATTCGATCAGGGAATCCAGGATGGGCCGCAGGCTTTCGCCGAGCGGGGTGAGCAAGTATTCGATCCCCTGACTATCCTCGGCGCTGGGCTGCCGGCCCACCATTCCATGTTCCTCTAGCGCTCGCAGCTGCTCAATCAGCACCTTCTGCGAGATGCCGGCAATGCGCTTCTCCAGCTCGCACGTGCGTTGCGGGCCATCCAGCAGCACATGAAGAATGACCGCCTTCCAGCGTCCCGAAACGACGGCTAGCGCGCGCTCGATCGGCAAGCCCGGCAGTTTATTAATGACCTTCATCGCCAACTCCTGACCAAAGCGTGTGTGGATTGAAAGGCCTGTCGGCGAATAAGCTTACAGACAGGTAAATTTCAATCGAAGGAAGCTCCATGTTAGACCTGTTCGAACCTCAACTGCTTGGTGCCACCGTCCCACTGAGTAATCGGATTGTAATGCCGTCGATGACTCGTACGCGGACGTCCGAGGGTGACGTCCCCAATGAACTGATGGCGATGTATTACGGGCAGCGAGCCGGTGCTGGCCTGATCGTGACCGAAGCTACCGACGTGGCGCCGTCCAGCAAAGGCTACGCTTGGACACCTGGCATATACAACGAAAACCAGCTGCAGGGCTGGCGGTTGGTGACCAATGAAGTTCACCGTAACGGCGGTACGATATTCGTGCAACTCTGGCACGTCGGCAGGATGGCACATCCGTCACTCATGCCAAATGGCAAGGCTCCTTGGGGGGTGACTGAGCAAAAGGCTGCGAATTCCGATGTGTTCGCCCACGGCGAGGATGGCAAGCTGCGCTATATGCGTGCAGGCACGCCGAGGCGCCTCGGCACGGATGAAGTGTCGGCTTTGGTCGGAACCTTTGCGCAAGCCTTCGCCAACGCGCGGCAGGTCGGCTTTGATGGTGTCGAACTCCACGCAGCCAACGGCTATCTGTTCGAGCAGTTCACGAACTCTGTGCACAACACCCGCACTGATCGCTACGGTGGTGGGAGCGTGGAAGATCGGACGCGTTTCCTGATGGAGGTCGTCGACGCAGCGGTACGCGAACTGGGTCCGGGGCGCGTTGGCGTCCGCCTGTCTCCTTTCGGCGAGTACAACTCGATACCGGCGGACCCTCTTGCCGAGGAAACGTTGCTGTACGTTTGCGAGCAATTGGGCCGCCGCGGAGTCGCATATATTCATTTGCTTTACCAGTTGTTGCCTCCGGGAAACATGGAAAGCGCCGAGTTCAAGGAACTCCACATCGACCACGCTGTGCTCGCCAAGGTTCGGGCGGTGTTTCCCGGCGCAATCATCTGGTGCGGCGGCTTCACGAACCGCGAGAAGGCTCAGGCTGCGCTTGACACCGGGTTAGTGGACCTGATTGCCATGGGGAGGCCATACATTGGCAACCCGGACCTTGTCGAGCGTCTCAGGCACCGCTGGCCATTAGTCGAAGCGGACCGGTCCACTTATTACACCCGGCGCGGCGAGGTGGGTTTCACAGACTTCGCTGCCTATGCGGACGCTGACGCTAGCACTGCGCGGAGCGCAGGCTGACCAGCCGGGTCGAGGTTCGGTTCGGAATCGTTGAGGCAAGGGCAGCAGTGCTGGCGCTCTATTCGTGGCTGATGTTCGATCACCCTGACGCGAGCCGATGGGACATGGCGATAACGCTTTTTTGTTACGCGTTCATCTATGCCCGTGGGCGTCCGAATGCACGGCACCAGTAATCGACAATCGAAGCACCGCTTGAAGAATGGAGAGCGGACGCCCTGCCCCGGTCGCCGCGCACGGTGCGTCTCGGCGACGACATGATGTCATGTCGACTTTGCGGAGATTGCGAGGGTCCGCTTGAACCCGCCGCCCAGATCGTCATCAGCCCGCCAAGATCGCAACGGATATCGCCGCCGCGAAATGCGTGAACCGATGTCTAGCGCCAAAGCGCAGTCTCTTCCCTGCGAGGACGCCGGAAGGCCGAAAGCCCTCACATCGGAGGGCTTTCGTATTCACTACTGTTTCCAGATTTTATTGCAGCGCCTGGTTTGGATTTTCCAGTCTTTATCGCACTTTCCAAACTAACCTGTCACGCTGCACTGAACCTCACGCGCCGAAATTCTTCGCGGCGAATTGCCAGTTCACGATATTCCAGTAAGCCTCGATGAACTTCGGACGCGCGTTGCGATAGTCGATGTAATACGCGTGTTCCCACACGTCGAGCGTGAGAAGCGCCTTCGAATCCGTGGTGAGCGGCGTGGCGGCGTTGCTCGTCGACACGATGTCGAGCGTGCCGTCCGCCTTCTTCACGAGCCATGCCCAGCCGGAACCGAACGTCCCGACCGCGACCTTCGTGAATTCTTCCTTGAACTTGTCGTAGGAGCCCCACTTGGCGTTGATCGCATCGCCGAGCGCACCCGACGGCGCGCCGCCGCCGTTCGGCGACAGGCTGTTCCAGAAGAACGTGTGATTCCAGATTTGCGCTGAGTTGTTGAACACACCGCCCGACGACTTCTTCACGATCTCTTCGAGCGACAGGTTCTCGAATTCGGTGCCCGGAATCAACTTGTTCAGGTTCGTCACATAGGTCTGGTGGTGCTTGCCATAGTGGTACTCAAGCGTTTCTTCCGACATGTGCGGAGCGAGCGCGTTCTTGTCGAACGGCAGCGGCGGGAGCGTATGTTCCATGATGCGTGCTTCCTTCTATGTTGATTGTGGGGATCTGAGGAGTGAGGCAGTGGAGCAATGGATTGTAGGCGAGTTGGGATAACCCCGCAAACCGCATGCCCTTTATGAGCAGGATCGCTTGCAGGATGTCAGGCACGGCGTAAAAAATGCTCGGCGGCACGCGATTCCTGCCGTCAAAAATACGCGGCGCCCGATGAGCGATTCCTCTGTCAGAACTCGTCGGAGAGGCGCGGCTGCACGTCGGCGAGCATCACGTCGGCGGAGCCTTCGGCCAGATGCACCGTGAGCGGGCGCTTGGGCTTCAGCGCATCCGGCGTGCGTACCGCGCGGCCCGTCTGCGTATCGATGAGCGCAGCGTAGCCGCGTTCCAGTGTGCGCTGCGGACTCAGCACCTGCAAGCGCGCCGATAACTCCGACACCCGCGCCGCCGCACGCTCGTGGAACCTTGCCTGCGACGCCCTCAACCGCTCTGCGACGCGCATCAGATGCTCGCGCCCGGCATCGAGGTCCGGACGCCAGCGCTGCCAGCGCAACTGCACGAGCGCGAATCGCGCGCGCGCGTCGCGCACCGGCCGGGCGCCCGCGGACGCGAGGCGCGTCGCGAGCTGCCGCAGATGCACGCGCTGCCGCTCGAGCCGCTCCGCCGGGCTCACCAGCCGCCGCGCGAGCCAGTCGAGCTCCTGGGCGCGGCGCTCCATCATCCGGCCGAAGGCGCGCGCGAGCGTCGCGTGACGCTGATCGAGCTCGCGAAGAAGCAGGACGCGCTGCGGACTGACGAGCTCGGCGGCGGCCGTGGGCGTGGGCGCGCGGACGTCGGCGGCGAAATCGGCGATGGTGAAGTCGGTCTCGTGGCCCACGCCGCTCACCACCGGCAGCGCGCTCCCGGCGATCGCCCGCGCGAGCACTTCCTCGTTGAAAGCCCACAGATCCTCGATCGACCCGCCGCCCCGGCACACGATCAGCACATCCGCTTCGCGCCGCGCGTTCGCGGCCTCGACCATCGCGGCGAGTTTCGCGCCCGCCCCCGCGCCCTGCACCGGCGCGGGATAGACGATGACCGGCACGTGCGGCGCCCGCCGGGCGAGCGTCGTGAGCACATCGCGCAGCGCGGCGGCCTGCAGCGACGTGACGATCCCGATCGCGCGCGGATGCGCGGGCAACGCGCGCTTTCGCTCGGCGGCGAAAAGTCCTTCGCCTTCGAGCTGCGCCTTCAACCGCAGGAACGCCTCGAAGAGACGCCCCTGCCCCGTGCGGCGCACCGCTTCCACGTTCAGTTGCAGTTCGCCGCGCGGCTCGTACATCGTGACGAGCGCGCGCACTTCGATCTTGTCGCCTTCACGCGGCGTGAACTCCGCGTACTGCGCGCGGCCGCGGAACATCACGCAGCGCATCTGCGCATGCTGGTCCTTGATCGAGAAGTACCAGTGGCCGCTCGCGGCCCGCGTGAAATTCGAGACTTCGCCCGACACCCACACGAGCGGAAACGAGCGTTCCAGCAGCGTGCCGATCGCGCGGTTCAGCACGGAAACGGGGACGACGGCGTCGCCGCCTTGCGGCGACAGGGGATCGGGATTCATGGCGGCCAGTGATTCCGAATCGACCGTTCGGACGATATGCCGTCAGGTCGATCGAGCGCTGAAAAGGACTGGAAGTGTACCAAGTGTCCACACAGAAGGACTTACCGACGCGCGCGCCCGATCGCCCGGGAAAGGCCGTGCGATCGTCCTAGTGCATTGATTTTAAATACGATTTTTATCGAAACCGTTCTCATCGCCGATGCAACTCTTTCCCGGCGCGGATTTTCGGCATTCGTGCGACAAGTTCTTCACAGAGTTATCCACAGGCCGCGCGAGGCCCGCTGCATGCGCGTCGGCGGGCCGCGCGACTGGCGCCCGGAGCGGCGGCGCGCTAGAGTGCCGGGTTCGAGGACCGGACGGCAAGCCCCGCCCGGTCGAGCACGTTTTCCGGAGAATCGCGTTGATGCCAACCCCGTCGCGCCTCGCCGCCAATCCTGGCGCCAAGGCGGTCCATGTCTGATTTCAAGCCGCCGATCGAGAACTTCCTCGCACGCGAATGGCGCAAGCGCGGCTACGTGGCGTGGGCGCTGACGCCGTTCGCCTGCGTGTTCGGCGCGGTCGCGGCGGCACGGCGCGCCCTCTTCGCGCTCGGGTGGATGAAACCGGTCGAGGTTGGCGTGCCGGTGGTCGTGGTCGGCAACGTGACGGTGGGCGGAACGGGCAAGACGCCGACCGTCATCGCGCTCGTCGAGGCGCTGCGCGGCGCCGGCTTCCAGCCGGGCGTGGTCTCGCGCGGCTACGGCGCGAAGGTGGCGCAGCCGACGAGCGTGAAGGCGTCGAGCCTGCCGGAGCACGTCGGCGACGAGCCGCTGCTCATCGCGCGCCGCACCCATGCGCCGGTGTTCGTGTGCCCGGACCGGGTGGAGGCGGCGCGCTCGCTGCTGAAGGCGAATCCGTCCGTCGACGTGATCGTGAGCGACGACGGTCTTCAGCACTACCGTCTCGCGCGGGCGTTCGAACTCGTCGTCTTCGACGACCGCCTGGGCGGCAACGGCTTTCTTCTTCCGGCGGGTCCGCTGCGCGAGCCGATGTCGCGCCGGCGCGACGCGACGCTCGTCAACAGCCCCTACGAACGCACGCTGCCGCCGTGGCCGAACACGTTCGCGCTCGATCTGCAGCCCGGCGACGCGTGGCTGCTCGACAACCCTGCCGTGCGCCGGCCGCTTGCGCAGTTCGCGGGCGAAAAAGTCGCGGCCGCGGCGGGTATCGGCTCGCCCGAGCGCTTCTTCGCGACGCTGCGCGCGGCGGGCATCACGCCCGCGACGCGCGCCTTTCCCGATCACTACTCGTATCGCGAGAATCCGTTTGCCGGCATCGACGCCGACGCCATCCTGATTACCGAGAAGGATGCAGTAAAATTTGGGGCCTGGCGCGACGCGCGCATCTGGGTCGTCCCAGTCGAAGCCGTGCTGAAGCCCCGCCTCATCGCTCTAGTTGTGGAGAAACTCCGTGGACGCACGCCTGCTTGAAATCCTCGTCTGCCCGATCTGCAAGGGCCCGCTCACTTACGACCGCGCGGCGCAGGAGCTCATCTGCAGCGCCGACAAGCTCGCCTATCCGATCCGCGACGGCATTCCCGTGATGCTCCCCGACGAAGCGCGCCAGACCGTCGAAGGCACGCCGGTCGAGCCGCTCAAGCCGGTCGGCGGCAACTGAGGGCGGCCGACGCCTCCCGAACCGCGCCGGCGCATCCCGGGTCCGGCGCAATCACTCCGAATAGTCCCGCTCCCGCCAGTTGCTCCATGACCGCTCCTTCCACGCCGCCCTTCATCGCCGTCATTCCGGCGCGCCTCGCCTCCACGCGGCTGCCCGATAAGCCGCTCGCCGATATCGGCGGCAAGCCGATGGTCGTGCGCGTCGCGGAACGGGCGCAGCAGTCGGGCGCGCAGCAGGTGCTGGTCGCAACCGATTCGCAGCGTGTCGCCGACGTCGCGAAGGCGCACGGCATCGAGGTGCTGCTCACCCGCGCCGATCATCCGACCGGCACCGATCGCCTGGCGGAAGTGGCGACGCACTTCGGCTGGAGCGACGACACGATCGTCGTCAACGTGCAGGGCGACGAGCCGCTGATCGACCCGCAACTGGTGCGCGATGTCGCGGCGCATCTGGCGGCGCATCCGTCGTGCGCGATCGCCACGGCCGCGCATCCGATCCACGATCCCGCCGACGTGTTCAGCCCGAACGTCGTGAAGGTCGCGCTCGACGCGCAAAGCGTCGCGCTGTACTTCTCGCGCGCGCCGATTCCGTGGTCGCGCGATGCATGGCAGCCGCACTGGCCCGACGTCGGCGCGCTCGCCGCGCTGCCGGACGTGCCGCCGAACGTGCTGCGCCACATCGGGCTGTATGCTTACCGCGCGAAGTTCCTGCGCGTCTATCCGACGCTCGCCCAGGCGCCGATCGAGCAGGCCGAAGCGCTCGAACAGCTGCGCGCGATGTGGCACGGCGAGCGCATCGCGGTGCTCGTGACAGCCGACGCACCGCCGCCGGGCGTCGATACGCCAGCCGATCTCGCACGCGTTCGCGCGCTCTTTGGCGACGCGCACTGACGCACCGTACGGCCCGCGTTCACCTGAACACATCCGCGCGGCCGAAGCGCCAACTTGAACCTCCGCGCAAGTCGTGTTAACCCCGCCCGGCCCCGCCATAGCGGGCATCCCGGCCGCTTTTAGCGGCCGCGGCCCCAACAAGCCATGGCATAATCAAGCGATTGCGCGAGCCATCCGGTCAGCGCCACGCTCAACGTTGCGCCGCTGTCGACTGGTGCCGCGCCGTCTCTCCGACCGGCCGCATCGCCATCTTTCCGACGCCGCACGAGCAGCGCATCACCGGATGCCACCTAAGCCTCGCGACGCAGCGATTTCAATACGATTCGGAGATACCACCATGCGTTTGATCCTGTTGGGCGCGCCCGGCGCGGGCAAGGGCACCCAGGCAAACTTCATCAAGGAGAAGTTCGGCATTCCGCAGATCTCGACGGGCGACATGCTGCGCGCGGCGGTGAAGGCGGGCTCGCCGCTCGGCGTTCAGGCGAAGGGCTTCATGGATGCCGGCGAACTCGTGCCGGACACGCTCATCATCAACCTCGTGAAGGAACGCCTGCAGCAGCCGGACTGCGCGAACGGCTATCTGTTCGACGGTTTCCCGCGCACCCTGCCGCAGGCGGAAGCGATGAAGGACGCGGGCGTCGCGATCGACTACGTGCTCGAAATCGACGTTCCGTTCGACGAAATCATCCTTCGCATGAGCGGCCGCCGCGTGCATGCGCCGTCGGGCCGCACGTATCACGTCAAGTTCAATCCGCCGAAGAACGACATGCAGGACGACGTCACCGGCGAGCCGCTGATCCAGCGCGACGACGACAAGGAAGAGACCGTGAAGAAGCGGCTCGACGTGTATGTCGCGCAGACCAAGCCGCTCATCGAGTACTACAACAACTGGGCGCAGCACGGCGACGCGAGCAGCCTGAAGGCGCCGGCCTACCGCAAGATCTCGGGGCTCGGTTCCGTCGACGACATCCGTGCGCGCGTGTTCGAGGCGCTGAAGTAAGCCGGGCCGCAAGACCGGCCTGCATCGACGACAAACCCGCTCCACGTGAGCGGGTTTTTTGTTGCGTCGAAGCGTTGCTGCGAAGCGTTGCGGCGCCATCCCGGCGCTCTCGCGATCGCGGCCCGTCCAGCCGCTACAATCGTTGCGGCAAACCGAACATGAACGCGCCCGCGGCAACCAGGACGACAGGGCGCGATACGAGAGAAACAGCGAAGGAGCGGACATGGAGATTCAAGGCAACGTCTTTCTGATCACGGGCGGCGCATCGGGACTGGGAGCCGCGACGGCGCGCCTCGTGGCGGAACACGGCGGCAAGGTCGTGCTTGCCGACATGAACGAAGCGGCGGGCGAGACGCTCGCGAAGGAGCTAGGCGGCGTCTTCGTGAAATGCGACGTGAGCCAGGAAGACGACGGCAAGCGCGCCGTCGAAGCCGCGACGCAGCTCGGCAGCCTGCGCGGGCTCGTCAACTGCGCGGGCGTGGCGCCCGCGTCGAAGACCGTCGGCCGTGACGGCCCTCACCCGCTCGACCTCTTCTCGAAGACGATCGCCGTCAATCTCATCGGCACGTTCAACATGATCCGGCTCGCGGCGACGGCCATGTCGAAGAACCAGCCGAACGCGGCGGGCGAGCGCGGCGTGATTGTGAGCACGGCGTCGGTGGCGGCCTTCGACGGCCAGATCGGCCAGGCGGCCTACGCCGCGTCGAAGAGCGGCGTCGCGGGAATGACGCTGCCGATTGCCCGCGACCTGTCGCGCAGCGCGATCCGCGTGATGACCATCGCACCCGGCATCTTCGAAACGCCGATGCTGCTCGGCATGCCGCAGGAAGTGCAGGACGCGCTCGGCGCGATGGTGCCGTTTCCCTCGCGGCTCGGCAAGCCGGTGGAGTTCGCGATGCTCGTCAAGCAGATCTTCGACAACCCGATGCTCAACGGCGAAGTCATTCGTCTGGACGGCGCGATCCGCATGCAGCCGAAGTAACGCACGCGCTCGAAAAAAGCGGCGGCCTTTGAAGGGCCGCCGTTTTCGTTTTCAGTGCTCCGCCGCGTCAATCGCCGTTGTGCTGCGTACGCTGCCGCAAATCATGCAGTTCCGTTTCGACGACCGTCGCGTCTTCGGCGTCGGGCCGGTCCTCGAGGTAGTGCTGCAAATCCTCCAGCGCGGGCCGCAGATAGTCGAGCCGCGCATACGCAAAGCCGCGGTCGCGCACTTCCTCGATGCTCTCCGGCAGCAGGATCACGAGCCGCTGCTGGACCGCGAGCAGCCGCTGCCAGCGTTCCGTCTGCAGATAGACGCTCTTCAGGTTGCGCAGCATCCGCGCGACGATTTCGCGGCGCGTCGCGGGCTGCAGGAGCATGCGCAACGCGCTCCCGATCGATTCCCCGACACGCTGCACGTACGGCTCCAGCATCTCCACCATTTGCGACTCGGAAAGCAGATGGCCGGTGGTCGGATCGAGCATCACGTCGCCGTCGGGCGTCGAGACGCGCAACAGGAAATGTCCCGGAAACGACACGCCGCGCACCGGAATGCCGAGCTGCTCGGCCATTTCGAGATACACGACAGCGAGCGAAATCGGAATGCCCCGGCGCCGCTTGAGCACCACGTTCAGGTGGCTGTTGTCCGGGTCGTAGTAATCGTTGAGATTGCTCGTGAAGCCGAGTTCGCGGAAGAAATAGCGGTTCAGCACGCCGACCTTCTGCTTCACATCCGCGTCGTCGGGCATGCGGCGGCGCACGCGCACGACAAGCTCGTCGATCTCCGCGAGTACGCCCTGCAGGTCGAGATCGGGATAAGCGTCCTGGGCGAGCGACAAGGCCGCCTCGGTCAGCGGCAGACTTTCGTCTTCCGCCACGAGCGAACCGAAATATTCGAGGATGCGCGTCGTCGTCATCAAAGCGTTCGCCTTCGGAAATACGCGTATTTGAAGCCCATCGCGGAGAGCATACCGAAATATAGCGCGGCGAACAGAACCAGGCTTGCCCCGAGCAGCGCGATGCGCGCGAACGGCGTGGCGCGCATGCCGATCCAGTCGAAATTGATCGAGACCCAATGCATCATGCCCGCAAGCACGAGACACGCGCCGACCAGCTGCACGAAAAAGCGCGTCCATCCCGGCGACGGTTCGTAGATGCCGCGCTTTCTGAGGCCGATGAAAAGCAGCATCGCATTGGCGAGCGCCCCGAGGCCGATCGACAGGGTGAGGCCGGCGTGGGAGAAGATCGGCACGAAGATGTAATTGCTTACCTGCGTCATGATCAGCACGCCGATCGCGATCTTCACCGGCGTTCTGATGTCCTGCTTCGCATAGAAGCCGGGCGCGAGAATCTTGATCAGGATCAACCCGACGAGCCCGATGCCGTACGCCGCGAGCGCGCGGCCGACCATCACGACGGAATTCGCATCGAACTTGCCGTAATGGAACAGCGTGGCGGTAAGCGGCTCCGCAAAGAAAAAGAGCGCGACGGCGCTCGGCGCGGCGAGCAGGAACGTGATGCGCAGGCCCCAGTCGAGCAGCGCGGAATATTCGACCGGATTGGCGTCGACGTGCGCCTTCGAGAGGCTCGGCAGCAGGATCGTGCCGAGCGCGGCGCCGAGCAGCGCGGTCGGGAATTCCATCAGGCGGTCGGCGTAGTTGATCCAGGAAACGGCGCCCTGCCCGATCTGCGATGCAATGTTCGTATTAATGATGAGGCTCAACTGGCCGACGGACACGGCGAACGTCGCCGGGACCATCTTCACGAGCACGCGTTTCACGCCGGGGTGCTTCAGCGCGCGAAAGAAATGCAGCCCGATGCGCGGCACCATGTCGATCTTCTTCAGTCCCGGCAACTGGACGAGAAACTGCAGGACCCCGCCGACGATCACCGCGTACGCGAGGGCGTAGACCGGCACCTTCATGTGCGGCGCGACGAACACGGCCGCGGCGATGAAAGCCACGTTCAGCAGCACCGGCGCGAACGCGGGCAGCGAAAACTGCTTGTACGTGTTGAGCACGCCGGAGGCGAGCGTCGTGAGCGAAATGAAGATGATGTACGGGAACATGATCTGTGTCATGTGCACCGCGAGGCCGTAGGCCTGGCCGTCGTGCTTGAGTCCCGACGCCACCGCGAACACCACCCACGACGCGCCCGCCACGCCCGCCACGGACAACGCGGCGAGCGCCCAGGCGAGCACGGTCGACATCGCATCGACGAGGGCTTTGGTCGGGTCGTGGCCCTCGGTGTTCTTGAATTCGGCGAGGATCGGCACGAAGGCCTGTGCGAACGCGCCTTCCGCGGACAGCCGCCTCAGCAGGTTCGGAATCCGGAAGGCGACGTAGAAGGCGTCGGTGTACTGGCTTGCGCCGAAGGCTCGCGCGATCAGCGTTTCGCGGATCAGGCCGGTCACGCGGGACAGCAGCGTGAAGCCGCTGACCGTCAGGAGGGCTCGGAATAGATTCATGGGGCGCTTATTATACGGGCGGCGCATGAACCGCTCAGATTCCGCGCTTACCGGCGAGCGTTTCGCCGCCAGCGGGCCGCGCGTGGGCCGCCCGATTTGACGCCCGATTTGACGCCCCGATTGGACGCCCCGCCGCGAAACACGGGTTGCACGGCCTTACTCAGCGGGAACCCCAATCCGCGCTTGTCATATCTCTTATTTCGTTGCTATAATCGCCGGTTTCGAAGCTCCACAAAGGCAGCTTCACGTCTTTTTTCGACGATTTTTGCGCTCCCAGGCAATCGTTCCCGGGGGTTCGGATCAAATGCAGCGCGTAGGAACACCCTCGTCTGGCTTCGTCTGGTTGTTGGCCAGTGCAGTAGCGGGAGGGATGAACACTCGCTGAAACAAGTAAACAGCAGGAACAGGATAAGGAACCGTCATGGCAAATTCCGCACAAGCTCGCAAGCGCGCCCGCCAGGCCGCCAAAGCCAACTCGCACAACTCGGCGCTGCGCTCGAAGTTCCGCACGGCCATCAAGGCAGTTCGCAAGGCAATCGATGCCGGCGACCAGGCCAAGGCTGCCGAACTGTTCAAGACGTCGGTCAAGACGATCGACATCATCGCCGACAAGAAAATCGTTCACAAGAACAAGGCCGCTCGCCACAAGAGCCGCCTGGTTGCAGCCATCAAGGGCCTGCAGGCCCCCGCAGCACAGTAATTCCGGCTCGCTGCCGTCCGGCGCGTCCGCTTCGGCGGACCGGAGCGCGGTCGGCATCGGTTTCCTGTTTCTGCTGCCGCAGTGTCAAAAATGCCCGCTTTCGCGGGCTTTTTTGTTTTGTGCTGAAGCCGGCTCGCGCTGCCGTCGGCTCGCGCGGCGGCGGGTCTCAGCCCTGCTTGACCTGCGTGCCGTGATGCGGCGGCAACTCGCACGCCTCCGTGACCAGCAACTCGTTGTCCTTCGCGAAGTTCATCACGAAGTCGAATGCCATCGGTTCGATGTCGCGCAGGCGCGCGTCGAGGATCACCGTCTTGACGTTGCCGAGTATCGTCGGGCGGACGTACAGCGAATATTGCAGGCGCGCGTTCGGCCCCCTGGCTCCCGGACCGAACGCCGACATCACCCCGCAGAGACGCTCCGACCAGTCACTCGGCCGAAAGGTCTTTCCGTTCTTGGTGACGCCTTGAATGAAGTACTCGGTTGGGGTTGCTTCGGCCATGTAGGAATACCTGTTTGACGGCCGGCTGAGAACTCCGGCGAACGCACATGCACGACGCGGGAGCCGCGCCAGCCGATGCAGCGATCAGCGCCCGCGGATATGAACATTGCGGGCATTCCGCGGTTCCTGTTTGCCTGGCTAGCATCACGCAACCGGCATGGCGCCGGCTTCGGAAGCGGGCCGGCATGCATGCGATCGGGTGATCGGGCGGGTCAGACATGACGCCGCGAACACGCGTTGAAAGCTGCTGAATGTTGCGGATGTGTCGAAAAAAATCTTGGCAATTATACAGCAGCCCCCCTCTTTCCGCACTGCACACAAAGCCCTGGAAGCACTGCGGTCGCGCTTCCCGGGCGTGCCGCGCGCCTTTTGGCCAACTCGTCAAACGCGGCAAAATCCTTTATGCTCAAACGCGATACCACCAACGACGGCGGCGCCGTCCGGCTCGTTCCGAGCCGGGTCGAAGCCGCCGTATGCGTTTCATGACCTCCAAGAAAATTCGCCATTACCTGCAATTCAAGGATTTCTCGCGCGACGATTACGACTACGTGCTCGAACGTGCGCGCATCCTGAAACGCAAGTTCAAGAACTACGAAACGTATCATCCGCTGCACGACCGCACGCTCGCGATGATCTTCGAGAAGAACTCGACGCGCACGCGGCTATCCTTCGAAGCCGGCATCTTCCAGCTCGGCGGCCACGCGGTGTTTCTCAGCACGCGCGACACGCAGCTCGGGCGCGGCGAGCCGATCGAGGACGCGGCGCAGGTCGTGTCCCGCATGGTCGACATCATCATGATCCGCACGTTCGGACAGGAGATCATCCAGCGCTTCGCGGAGAATTCGCGCGTGCCGGTGATCAACGGCCTGACCAACGAGTACCACCCTTGCCAGGTGCTCGCCGACATCTTCACGTACTACGAGCATCGCGGGCCGATTCACGGCAAGACAGTCTCGTGGGTCGGCGACGCCAACAACATGCTCTACACGTGGATCGAAGCGGCGCAGATTCTAGACTTCAAGCTGCGCCTGTCCACGCCGCCGGGCTACAAGCTCGACCGCGCGCTGGTGTCGGAGCAGAGCGCGCCGTTCTATCAGGAATTCGCCGATCCCAACGAAGCCTGCGACGGCGCCGACCTCGTCACCACCGACGTCTGGACCAGCATGGGTTTCGAAGCCGAGAACGAAGCGCGCAAGAAGGCCTTCGCCGACTGGTGCGTCGACGCCGAAATGATGGCGCGCGCCCATCCCGATGCGCTTTTCATGCACTGCCTGCCCGCGCATCGCGGCGAGGAAGTAAGCGCGGACGTGATCGACGGGCCGCAGAGTGTCGTCTGGGACGAGGCGGAAAACCGTCTTCACGTTCAAAAGGCGCTGATGGAGTATTTGCTGCTCGGCAAGCTCAATCACTGACGGTCGCGACGGTTCGGCGAGCGTTCGTGCGTCGGCGATCCATGGGGGCTGCGCGCCTGATCGCCACGCTCCCGCCTTAACAAATAAACCCGCCAATGGCGGGTTTATTTGTTGAGCGACACAGAAAAGGGCACGGTCAGAGACAAACCGGCTCGGCCTCCAGTTCGACGCCGAAGCGCGCCTGGACGTCGCGCCTGATCGCATCCGCGAGTTCGAGCACCTGCGCGCCCGTCGCACCGCCCCGGTTCACCAGCACGAGCGCCTGACGATCGTGCACCGCCGCCCCGCCGATCGCGCGCCCCTTCCAGCCGCAGCGGTCGATCAGCCAGCCCGCGGCGAGCTTGATATTCCCGTCCGGCTGCCGGTACGACACCACGTCCGGCTCGCGCGAGCGCAGCGCGTCGAAGGCCGCCGCGCTCACCACCGGGTTCTTGAAGAAACTGCCCGCGTTGCCGAGCTCCTTCCAGTCGGGCAGCTTCGCGCGCCGCACGGCGACGACCGCGTCGAAAATCGCCTGCGCGTCGCATCGCCCGGTGCCTTCGAGCGCACGGGCGACATCCGCGTAGTCGGCGCGCGGCGTCCACGCTTTCGGCAGGCGGAATACAACCGACGTGATCAGGAAGCGCCCGCGCCCGGCCCGCTTGAAAAAGCTGTCGCGATAACCGAACGCACATGCGTCGCGATCGAACTCGGCCGCCTCGCCGGTGGCGAGTTCGATCGCCCGCAGGCGCTCGAACCGTTCGCCCATTTCCAGCCCGTATGCGCCGATGTTCTGAATCGGCGCCGCGCCGACCGTGCCCGGAATCAGCGCCAGGTTCTCCAGGCCGGGCATGCCTTGCGCCAGGGTCCACGCGACGAAGTCGTGCCAGTTCTCGCCCGCGCCCGCCTCGACGAGCCACGCGCCGCCGCCTTCGCTCACTTCGCCAATCACCCGCCGCCCCGTCAGTCCGACGAGCAGCGCGACGCCGTCGAAATCACGCGTCAGCACGACGTTGCTGCCACCGCCGAGCACGAGCTGCGGCAGGTTCGCGATCCGCGCATCCTGCGCGAGCGCCGCGACCTGCGCTTCGCTTGTCAGCGTGAGCGCATAGCGGGCGCGCACGTCGAAGCCGAAGGTGTTGTGCGCGCGCAGCGAGCAATCGGCGATGAGTTCGGGCATGGGCGACTGAAGCTGGGACATGAAAAACCGCGTGAGGAAAAGGCGCGCCCTTGGGCAAATCGGGAGGGCGTCGGTAGAATGACGATCGGTCCGTGATTATAGCGAGTGCGCGGGCGCGGCCTCCCGCGCCCGCCTCAACGAAGGGGAATACACATGCCATCGTTTGACGTCGTCAGCGAAGCAAACATGATCGAGGTGAAGAACTCGATCGAGCAGTCGAACAAGGAAATCTCCACGCGCTTCGACTTCAAGGGTTCCGATGCGCGCGTCGAGCAGAAGGAGCGCGAACTGACGCTCTACGCCGACGACGACTTCAAGCTCAGCCAGGTGAAGGACGTGCTGCTCTCGAAAATGGCGAAACGCAACGTCGACGTGCGCTTTCTCGAGTACGGCAAGATCGAGAAGATCGGCGGCGACAAGGTGAAGCAGGTCGTGACGATCAAGAAGGGCGTGACCGGCGATCTCGCGAAGAAGATCGTCAAGCTCGTGAAGGACAGCAAGATCAAGGTGCAGGCGAGCATCCAGGGCGACGCGGTGCGCGTGGCGGGCACGAAGCGCGACGATCTGCAAAGCACGATCGCGATGCTGAAGAAGGACGTGACCGATACGCCGCTCGACTTCAACAATTTCCGCGACTGAAGCGCCGCCGCGTGCATGGAAAAAGCCGCCCCCGGGCGGCTTTTTCGTTTCACTTCGCCGCTTGCGCCGCGCCCTTCTTCTTTTCGCCGATGCGGCTCTCCTGCCCGCTCATCAGCTTCGAAATGTTGCCGCGGTGCCGCCAGATCAGGAGCGCGCTCATGGCGACGACCGCGAGCGAAATCCTGCTCGGCCCGAACAGGAACACCTGGAACAACGGGGCGAACACGGCCGCGACGAGCGCCGCGAGCGACGAATAGCGGAAGAAGAACGCGATGATGAGCCAGGTCAGCAGGGTCGCAAGTCCGAGCGCCGGATGGATTGCAAGCAGCACGCCCGCCGCTGTCGCGACGCCCTTGCCGCCCTGAAACCTGAAGAAGACCGGATACAGGTGGCCGAGAAACACGGCGATCGCCGCGAGCGCGATGGCGGTGGAGTCGAGGCCGAAACGCGCGCCGAAATGCACGACGAGCCACACGGCGAGCCAGCCCTTGAATGCGTCGCCGAGAAGCGTCAGGATGGCCGCGAGCTTGTTGCCGGTACGCAGCACGTTGGTCGCGCCCGGATTGCCCGAGCCGTACGAGCGCGGATCGGCGAGCCCCATCGCCGCGCTCACGACGACGGCAAACGAAATCGAGCCGATCAGGTAAGCGGCGACGGCAACGATCAGATTGTTCATGTGTTCAGCTCATTCAACATGGCGGGTGTGGCGCGCATTTTAATCGACGCTCGCGCACTGCACGGGCTTCGCTTGCAGCAATTCCGTGAGCACCGACGGCCGGATGCTCACCAGATAGCCGCGCCTTCCGCCGTTCAGATAGATCATGTCGAGATCGAGGATGCTCGCCTCGACATACACCGGCATCGGCTTTTTCGTGCCGAAAGGCGACGTGCCGCCGACAAGAAATCCGGAATGCCGGTTCGCCACTTCCGGCTTGCACGGCTCGATGCGCTTGGCGCCCGTCTGCCGCGCGAGGTTCTTCGTCGAGACCGTGCGGTCGCCGTGCATCAGGACGATGAGCGGCTTTGCGCGTTCGTCCTCCATCACGAGCGTCTTGATCACGCGATGTTCGTCCACGCCGAGCTGACGCGCCGATTCCTCGGTGCCGCCATGCTCGACGTACTCATAGGGATGCTCGCCGAACTCGACCTTGTTGCGCCGCAAAAACTGCGTCGCGGGCGTTTCGGAAACGTGTTTCGCTTTTGACATGAGCGCATTGTAGCGGCGGCAAAGCGCGTCCACCATTGGCCGGACGGCCGAATTGCGCGGCGCCGCCCGGGGTGGCACGATCGTTCGAAACGCGTCTCGCGAGTGATTCACCCGCGCGGATGATGGCGCTGATGAAGCGTTCTGAGCCGTTCGCGCGCGACGTGCGTGTAGATCTGCGTGGTCGAGATGTCGGAGTGGCCGAGCAGCATCTGCACCACGCGCAGGTCGGCGCCGTGATTGAGCAGATGCGTGGCGAACGCGTGGCGCAGCGTGTGCGGCGAGAGCGGCGCGTGCACGCCGCCCGTCAGCGCGTGACGCTTGATGATGTTCCAGAACTGCTGGCGCGTCATGCCCTCGCCGCGCCCGGTGACGAAGAGCGCGTCGGCGGCGCGGGCGCCGAGCAGCGCCGGGCGCGATTCGCGCAGATACCGCTCGACCCAGCCGTGCGCCACTTCGCCGAACGGAATCAGCCGCTCCTTCGAGCCCTTGCCCATCACGCGCACGACGGCGTCGTTCAGGCTGATCTCCACCGTCTTCAGAGTCACGAGTTCGGTGACGCGCAGGCCGCTCGCGTACATCAGCTCGAGCATCGTCCGGTCGCGCAGGCCGAGCGGCGTTTCGATGTCGGGCGCGTCGAGGAGCGCTTCGACCTGCGCCTCGTTGAGCGTCGATGGAAAGCGCGGCGGCTGCTTTGCCGCGCGCAGCCTGAGCGTCGGGTCGGCGGCCACACGGTGCTCGCGCAGCGCCCACGCGTAGTAGCGCCGGAACACGGAAAGCCGCCGGTTCGCCGAGGCCGCCTTGTCGTTGCGGCGCGCCGCCATGTAGCTGTTCAGGTCGGCTTCGGTGACCGAGTCGATCGATCCGGCGCGCGTCTTCGCGAGCCATTCGGCGAAGAGCTTCAGGTCGCGCCGGTACGCTTCGAGCGTGTTCTTGGCGAGGCCGTGCTCGAGCCACAGGGCGTCGCAAAAGAGATCGATCGACGCGCTGCTCGCGATGAAGGCGGGCGTCAGCGTTTCTTCTGAGAGTTCGGTGCTCATGCGATCGATACGCCCTCGTGCGCCAGAAGCCAGCGCTTCACATCGGTGAAAAAGTTGTCGCCCGCGTGGTGCGCGAACCCGCCGAGGCCGCTCGCCGCGACCACGCGATGACAGGGAATCACGATCGGCAGCGGATTCGAGCCGCACGCCTGGCCGACCGCACGCGGCACGCTGCCGATCGTGCTCGCCAGCCGTCCGTAGGTCCACACCTGCCCCGGCGCGATTTCGCCGATCGCCTGCCACACGCGGCGCTGAAACACGCTTCCGCCAAGCGCGAGCGGCAGATCGAAATGCATCGAGGCTTCGTCGAAATAACGCCGGATCTGTTCGGCGGCCTCGCGCGCGAGCGGCGTATCCGGTTCGACGTTCGCGGCCGACGCCGGCAGGTAGACGATTTCGCGCACGGCCGCGGCGTCCGCGCGGATGCCGACCTTGCCGAAGGGTGCCTCGATCACGGCGTTGTACATGGTGTCTCCTTCAAGCGTCCCTTTGGCGCAGCGCCCATTCGACATGTTCGCGCACGAGCGCCGAAGGATCGTCGGCACGTGCGAGAAGCGCATCGACGATCGCCGCGCGCGCCTCGCCGCCGAGTTCGGCGCGCAGCGCGTTGCCCATCGCGACGGCAATATTGCGCAGCCACCGCTCGTGTCCGATGCGCCGGATCGCGCTGCCCTGCATCCTGACATCGAAGTCGGCGGCGCTCCAGCCGAACAGGTCGACGAGCGTCGCGCGATCGAGCCCGTGGCGCACGTCGAAGTCGGCGACCGGCGCGGCCTGCGCGAACTTGTTCCACGGACAGACCAGCTGGCAGTCGTCGCAACCATACACGCGATTGCCGATCAGCGGCCGCAAGTCTTCGGGGATGCTGCCCGCAAGCTCGATCGTCAGGTAGGAAATGCAGCGCCGCGCATCCACGCGGTACGGCGCGACGATCGCGCCGGTCGGACACGCGTCGATGCATCGCGTGCACTGGCCGCAGTGGGCGCCCTCGTGCTCGGGAGCGCTCGCGGGACGGGTCACGGCGTCGGCGGGCAGCGGGATGTCGACGTAGATTTCGCCGAGAAAAAACAGCGAGCCCGCGTCGCGTTGCAGCAGGAGCGTGTGCTTTCCGCGCCAGCCCACGCCCGCCTTCTGCGCGAGTTCGACTTCGAGCACCGGCGCGGAGTCGGTGAACGCGCGATGGCCGAAGCGCCCGATCTCGCCTTCGATGCGCTCGGCAAGCTGCTGCAGCCGGTTGCGCATGACCTTGTGATAGTCGCGTCCGCGGGCGTAGATCGACACCACCGCCGCCGACGGATCGGCGAGCCGCGACCATTCGACCGCGCGCCAGTCGTTGCGCTGACCGTCACCTGTCATGACGCCTGCATCGCCCGTGCTCGCGAGCGTGGCAGCGGGCAAATAGGCGATGCGGGCCGTGATGACGCGTCGCGTGCCGGCCACAAGCTCGGCCGGCCTTGCGCGTTTCATGCCGTGTTTCGCCATATAATCCATTTCGCCGTGATAGCCTGCTTCGAGCCATGAGGCAAGGCCCTTCTCGGCATCCGTCAGGTCGGCGTCGCTGATGCCGACAGCACCGAACCCCAGCTCGCGCCCCCACGTCCTGATGCGCTGCGCGAGCTCCGCCAGCGCGGCTTCGTCGAGCATGTCGAAGGCGCGTGTGTCCGCGGCGGCGTTCCCGGACGCGGTCGTGATTTCAACGGAGTGTTCCGGCAATCGGTTCATCACGACATTTTACGAGCAATGCCCGCAGCCCAAGCACGATCGACGCATCCTCTTCCCGCCGCCCGGCTCGAGCGCCGCTTCGAGCTGCCGGACGAAGCCGCGACGCTCGCCTTCGGGAAACGCTTCGCGCGCGCGCTCGACGCCGTGCGCGCATTGTCGAATCCGGCAAATAACGAACGTTTCACCGGCTTGCAGGTCCAGTTGACGGGCGACCTCGGCGCGGGAAAGACCACGCTCGTGCGCGCGACGCTACGCGCGCTCGGCCACGAGGGGCGCGTGCGCAGCCCGACTTACACGCTCGTCGAGCCCTATTCGCTCGAGACGTCTTCGGGCCCGCTCGACGTGTATCACTTCGACCTGTACCGCTTCGCCGATCCCGCCGAATGGGCGGATGCCGGCTTTCGCGAATATTTCGACCGCGGGGCGGTATGTCTTGTCGAATGGCCGCAGCAGGCAGGGGAGCTGCTCGGCGTGCCCGATCTCGTGTTCGCGCTCGATATCGAGGGAGAAGGCCGCGTTCTGATTGCGCGGGCGTATAGCGAAACAGGAAAGACATGTCTCGAAAGATGTTGATCAAGCCGTTCCATTCGATCGAATCGTCCGCCACCGCCTCGCACAGCTGGCGGCGCCGGCAGGTGCTGCGCGCGGGCGTATCGACGATCGCGCTCGCGCTCGTCGCCCCGCGCCTCGCTCACGCGAGCTCGGTGCTCGGCGTGCGCGTGTGGCCCGCGCGTGACTACACGCGCGTGACGATCGAGTCGGACCAGCCGCTGCAGGCGAACCAGCAATTGCTGCAGGGGCCGGACCGGCTCGTCGTGGACCTGAACGGGCTCGATCTCGATCAGGAACTGAAGGACCTGGTCTCGAAGATCACGCCGAACGACCCGCAGATCCAGGCCGTGCGCATCGGGCAATATCAGCCGCACGTCGTGCGCATGGTGTTCGACCTGAAGGGGTCGGTGAAGCCGCAGGTGTTCACGCTCACGCCGATCGGCAGCTACAAGTACCGGCTCGTGTTCGACCTGTATCCGGCCGTCGCGCCCGACCCGCTCATGGAACTGCTCGCGCAGAGCGAGCGCAAGCAGGAGGCGTTCGACCAGTCGAACCCGAATCCGAAGCCGCCGCCCGCCACCCTGAGCGGCCCGGCCACGCCCCCCGCGCCGCTCGCGCAGGACAACACCGACGAGTTCTTCCAGAAGTACGCCGACAACAACGACCTGCCGCGTGCTCCCGCGCCTGCCGCGCCGGCGTCAAAGCCCGCGAGGCCCGTGGTGCCGCTCGCGCCGCCCATCGCCAAGAAAGACGACGACGACAGCGACAACTACGCGTTCTCCGCCCCCAAGCAGGGCAAGGCCGGCACCACGCGCCTGCTCACCGTCGCGATCGATCCGGGCCATGGCGGCGAGGACCCAGGAGCGATCGGCGGCGCCGGCACCTACGAGAAGCACGTTGCGCTCGACATCGCGAAGAAGCTGCGCGCGAAGATCGACGCGCAGCCGAACATGCGCGCGATGATGACCCGCGACGCCGACTTCTTCGTGCCGCTCAACGTGCGTGTGCAGAAGGCGCGGCGCGTCGGCGCGGATCTGTTCGTGTCGATCCACGCCGACGCGTTCACCACGCCCGACGCGCGCGGCTCATCGGTATTCGCGCTGTCGGATCACGGCGCGTCGAGCGCGGCGGCGCGCTGGCTCGCGAACAAGGAAAACGAGTCGGATTCGATCGGCGGGATCAACGTGAAGACGCAGGACGTGAGCGTGAACCGCGCGCTCTTCGACATGTCCACGACCGCGCAGATCCGCGATTCGATGCGCTACGGAAACTTCGTCCTGAACGAGATCGGCGGCATCAACAAGCTGCACAAGGGGTCGGTGGAACAGGCCGGCTTCGCCGTGCTGAAGGCACCGGACATCCCGTCGATCCTCGTGGAAACGGCGTTCATCAGCAACCCCGAAGAGGAGTCGCGCCTGAAGGACGACGCCTATCGCGACAAGATGGCCAACGCGATCATGAAAGGCATCAAGCGGTATTTCGCCGCGAATCCGCCGCTCGCGAAGAGCCGGATGACGTAAGCGTTTTTTGCGGCTTTCAGGGGCCGTGGCGGTGCCTGGTAAACCTCAGCGCGCGGCGGCGAGCCGCGCGACGATCCATCCGCCGAACACGTTCACCATGAGCCCGGCCATCACGAGCGCGGCGCCTGCGATCTGCATCGGCGTGAGGCCTTCGCCCAGAAGCAGCGCCGCCGACACCAGTCCGATGACCGGCACCAGCAGCGAGAACGGCGCGACCTGGCTTGCCGGATAGCGCGCGAGCAGCTTGCCCCAGAGGCTGTAGCCGACGAGCGTCGCGACGAACGCCAGATAGGCGATCGCAAAGACGGACAGCATCGGAATCGACGCGAGACTCGCCTCGATGCGCGCGGGCCCCTCGAACACCAGCGACAGTCCGAGAAACGGCAGTGGCGGAATGAGGCTCCCCCACACGACGAGCGACACGAGATCGACCGGCCCCATGCGCTTCGTCACGACATTGCCGAGCGCCCACATCGCGGCGGCGGCGAGCGTGAACATGAAGCCGGCGAAGGTCATCGCGTGGCCGCCCTGCATGCCGATCAGCGCGAGGCCGCATGCGGCGATCGCGAGCCCGGCCAGGCTGGCCGGGCGGATCCGCTCGCCGAGGAACATCGCGGCGAAGATCAGCGTAAAAAATGCCTGCGCCTGCAACACGAGCGACGCGAGACCCGCAGGCATCCCGACATACATTCCGTAGAACAGGAACGCGAACTGGCCGAGTGAGATCGTGAGCCCGTAGGCGAGAAGCCACCGCAGCGGCACCTTCGGGCGCTTGACGAAGAACACCGCCGGGAACGCGGCAAGCGCGAAGCGCAGCGCACCGAGCAGCATCGGCGGGACGCCGTGCAGCCCCACCTTGATCACGACGAAATTCACGCCCCAGGCGAGAATGACCACTGAAGCGAGCAGCAAATCCTTGGGCGACATCGCCGTCTCCGCGTCCATTTTCTTGTCGAAACGCGCAGTTTAGCGGACGGATCTGCAAGCGGCCCGATCAAGCCTGCGCTCGCGCGGCGCCGACAAAAAGCCTGCGTCCGCTCGCGAGCGGACGCAGGCTGACCCCGACGGCTTCGATCACGGCTACTTGCTCTGTCCTTCCTGGGTGCCGGCCGCGCCGCTCTTCGTGGTTTCGTCCGGCGTCTTCTTGCCCTTGCTGCCGCTATGTTGCGTCGATTTGTGGGACTTCGACGGCGCCATCGTGCCCGACGCGCCGTCCTGCATCGGCGAGGCGGTCGGCGTCGCCGTGGCGTTCGACGAATTGCCCGACGACGTCTGGGCGAGCGCCCCGGTGGCGGCGAAAATACCGGCGGTCAGCGCGATCAACAGCTTGTTCCTGCTCATTTTCAGACTCCTATCAAGGTTGCGCAAAAGCATGCACGCATGCTGCAAAAAAGCGCGGTTGCCTGTGTAACCGCGCTGATCCGGCGAGTCCCGGTCGCGGGCGAAAGCCGACGAGAGCGGACGAGCGCGGGCGAAAGGCTGCGCCCACCGGCATCGGCCAGTAGAATCAGCAATTCCGATACGCTCACTCCGGTGCCCCATGTCTTCGACGATCCATGCGTTTCTGAAGCCCCATCAACACGATATCGGCGGCCTCACGGTGCGGCGCGTGCTGCCTGCGCTCGCCGTGCGGACCATCGGGCCTTTCATCTTCTTCGACCACATCGGACCCGCAACGCTTGTGCCCGGCGCCGGCCTCGACGTGCGTCCGCACCCGCACATCGGCCTTGCCACGGTCACCTATCTGTTCGACGGCGCGATCATGCATCGCGACAGCGTGGGCTCCGTGCAGAAAATCGTTCCCGGCGACGTCAACTGGATGACGGCGGGACGCGGCATCGTCCATTCGGAGCGCGCCCCCGACGAGGAGCGCGCCGCCGGCCAGTCGATGCACGGCATCCAGACGTGGGTCGCGCTGCCGATCGCCGACGAGGACACCGAGCCGTCGTTCGAGCACCATCCGGCCGCGACGCTGCCGCAACTGGAAATCGACGGCGTGACGCTGCGCGTGATCGCCGGCAGCGCGTTCGGCGCGACGGCGCCCACCCGCACCTTCTCGCCGACGCTCTATGTCGCCGCGCAATTCGCCGCGGGCGGCGAGATCACGCTCGACGCCGAGCACCAGGAACGCGGCGTGTATCTGCTGCAAGGCGATCTCGCCATCGACGGCACGCCGCTGCCCGAGTGCCAGATGGCCGTGCTGACGCCGGGCGTCGCGGCGACGCTGGAGAGCACGAACGGCGCGATCGCGATGCTGCTCGGCGGGGCACCGCTCGACGGCAAGCGCTTCATCGAATGGAATTTCGTGTCGAGCTCGCGCGAGAAGATCGACGCCGCGAAGCTCGCGTGGAGCGAACAGCGCATGGGCCACGTGCCCGGCGAGACGGAATTCATTCCGTTGCCGCCGCCGCGCCGCGAGGACAAGGCGCCGGACGCTTAAGCCGCACGCGTAAGCCGGACGCGTTATTGAGATATGCGCACTCGCCCCCATCTGGCAGGAAAGCAAAGCGCAACAGGAGAACATTCATGGATACGACACTCGCCACTTTTGAAAACGATGTGATCGAGGCTTCGACGCTCGCGCCGGTGCTCGTCGACTTCTGGGCGCCGTGGTGCGGCCCGTGCAAGACGCTCGGGCCGATGCTCGAGCGGCTGGAGGCCGAAGGCGCCGGCAAGTGGAAGCTGGTGAAAGTGAACGTCGACGAGAATCAGGAACTCGCGCAGCACTTTCAGGTGCGCAGCATTCCGCACGTGATCGCGTTCGCGGACGGCCGCGCCGTCGACCAGTTCATCGGCGTGCTGCCGGAAGGCCAGATTCGCGCGTTCCTCGACAAGCTGGTGCCGGACGGCGCCGAAGCCGAGCGCCGCGCCGCGCACCTCGCGTGGGAGGCAGGCGACAAGGACGGCGCCATCGACCTCATCAAGACCGCGCTCGCGCTCGACCCGGGCTACGACGACGCACGGCTCGACCTGATCGGGTGGCTGCTCGCGCAGAACCGCATCGACGAGGCGCGCGAGGAGGAAAAGCTGCTGTCGCCGAAGACGACTCAAGGCATCGACGCACGCTACAACGCGCTGAAAACGGAGCTCGACGCCGCCGACGCCGCCGCCGACCTGCCCCCCGCCGACGCGCTGATCGACGCCGTGAACGCCCATCCCGACGATCTGGAAGCGCGTTTCGCGCTCGCCAACCGCCTGATCGCGGGACGCGACTACGCGGGCGCGCTCGAACACCTGCTCGCGATCGTCGTGCGGGACCGCGCCTTCATGGACGACGTCGGCCGCAAGACGATGCTGTCGGTATTCGAACTCGCCCAGCATCAGCCGGAACTCGTTTCGCAATGGCGGCGTAAATTGAGCGCGGCGATCAATTAATGCGCGCTCAGTGAAAAGCTTTCAAATATATTAATCAGGCGTTTTGAAGCAAAACGGCCGGCTCTCGAATAGGTCGAATAGCCGGCCGTTTTTTATTTGATTCATGTCAAGCGCGTTCAAACGCATTCAAACGCCTTCAAACGCGTTTCACGCGCGCTTTGCCAGATCGCGCAGCACGTACGCGGCGGCGGCGAATCCGAAACTCGCCGTCACGCACACGCTCGAGCCGAATCCCGCGCAATTCAGTCCCACCGGTCCCGTATGGCCCGGTGCCGTTTCCAGGTGCTCGGCGGCCTCTTCGATGTCGCAGGCGGGCGCCTCCGGGTAGATCAGCGGCTCGTCGGAATAGACCGCGCTCACCCTGAACTTCGACTTCGGCCCGCGCGGAAAGCCGTGCATCTTGCGCAACTGGCCGCGCACCTTCGAGAGCAGCGGGTCCTGGATGGTCTGCGCGAGATCGTCGATGCGAATGCGCGTCGGGTCGAGCTGCCCGCCCGCGCCGCCCACCGTGATGAGCGCCTGGCGGCGCTCCACGCACCACGCGATCAGCGCCGTCTTGGTGCGCACGCTGTCGATTGCGTCGATGACGAAATCGAACCCGCCGCCGAGCACGGCCTCGAAGTTGCCGGGCTCGACGAAATCCTCGATCTCGCGCACGTCGCACGCGGGATCGATCAGGCGGATGCGCTCCGCCATCGCGCCGACCTTGGCCTTGCCGTAGTTGCCGTCGAGCGCGTGGATCTGGCGGTTGGTGTTGCTTTCCGCGACGTTGTCGAGATCGATCAGCGTGATATGCCCGACCGCGCTGCGCGCGAGCGCCTCCGCGGCCCACGAGCCGACCCCGCCGATGCCGATCACCGCAACGTGCGCCCGCTCGAACGCCGCGAGCGCGGGCGCGCCGTACAGGCGCGCGATGCCTCCGAAGCGTCGTGCGCGATCGGCGGCTTCATGCTCCGGCGCGCTTTGGGCGGGGTTAAAATCATTACTGGATGTGGCGGTCATGTCGGGTCGGGGAGCAGGCTGTTCACGCGTCGTACGAACGCAATCGAGGGCAGGCCGCAATCGGTCGCAGCCTGTCGATCGGCGTTGATCGGTGTTGACCAATCGCGACGATGGACAGCATTGTCTGCAAGATTTCGCTGAATTGCGTATTCTGCCTTAACAGAACAAGTAAGGCTTACAGCGGGATAACACGCGGCACGCAGGCACACGAACTGCGCTTGATTCGTTGTATTGCGTCGGCGCACGAAATGCAGAGCTTGGCTATACTGGCGCGACTGTAGCGTTTGCATAAAAATGACGACACTTGCCAACCTTCGTAGAAGCTATTCCCTCGGATCGCTCGATCAAGCCGATGTCGACCCCGATCCGGTTCGCCAGTTTCAGACGTGGTTTGCGCAAGCGCTCGATGCAAAACTGCCCGAACCGAATGCAATGACGCTTGCGACGGTCGACGAACGGGGCCGCCCCTCGGCGCGCATCGTTCTGATCAAGGGCGTCGACGAACGAGGCTTCGTGTTCTTCACGAACTACGAAAGCCGCAAGGGTCGCGAACTCGCAGGCAATCCGGCCGCGAGCCTGCTGTTCTACTGGATTGAACTCGAGCGCCAGGTGCGCATCGAGGGCTCCGTCGTCACGACGAGCGCCGATGAAAGCGACGCCTACTACGCGTCGCGGCCGCTCGAATCGCGCATCGGCGCGTGGGCGTCGGAGCAAAGCCAGGTGCTGGAAAGCCGCGCGGTGCTCGAAGCCCGCGAGCGCGAACTGATCGCGCAATACGGCGACAACCCGCCGCGCCCGCCGCACTGGGGCGGCTACCGGCTGGTTCCCGACACCATCGAATTCTGGCAAGGCCGGCCTTCACGGCTGCACGACCGCATCGTGTACACGCGCGAAGACGCGGGCGGCGAGTGGCGCATCGTCCGGCTCGCGCCGTAACGACGCACTCGCCGCCGCTTTTTGCGCGGACCAGAACGGCTCATCGGCCCGGGGCGGCATGCCTTTGCCCGGGGCGAGTGACGCCTATGGCGAGCGCGAAGCGTTGACACGCAGTACCGCAGGACGAACTTGGAGATGCGAGCCTTCCCTTAATTTCATCTAAGCGCGGAGAAACAAGCATGTTCTGGGAGAAGAAGCTGACGCAGTGGGTGCAGGACGTTCGGAATCGGGCAAACATTCCGGCGCGTCTGGTGTTGTGGGATGGTCAGCAGCACGACTTCGGCATCTTTGCCGCACCGCAGGTCACGCTGCACGTGAAGAGCGCGACGGCCCTGCCCTATCTGCTCGAACCCAGTCTCGACAACCTCGGTGAAGCCTATGTGAAGGGCAAGATAGACATCGAGGGCAAGCTGTCGGACATCATCAACATCAGCTACACGCTCGCGAAAAGCACCGTCACCAGCGCGAGCAAGCTCGCCCGTGTGCGACGCTACTTCACTCATACGAAGTCGTCGGACAGGAAGGCCATCCAGTATCACTACGACGTCTCGAACGAGTTCTACCGGCTCTGGCTGGACAAGAACATGGTCTATTCGTGCGCCTACTTCGAGAACGGCGACGAAGACATCGATACGGCGCAGTTGAAGAAGATCGACCACATCCTCACGAAAATCCAGCTGCAGCCCGGCCAGCGGCTGCTCGACATCGGCTGCGGCTGGGGCGCGCTCGTGATCCGCGCGGCGCAGAAGTTCGGCGCGAAGTGCGTGGGCGTGACGCTGTCGCAGAATCAGTTCGACCTTGCCACGCAGCGCGTGAAGGAGGCCGGACTCGAGGATCGCATCGAGATCCGTCTGCAGGATTACCGCGACGTGAAAGGCCAGTTCGACCGCATCACGAGCGTCGGCATGTTCGAGCACGTCGGCCGCAAGAACCTGCCCGAGTATTTCAGCAAGGTCCGCGATCTGCTCGCCGACGACGGCATCGCGATGAATCACGGCATCACGTCGACCGATTCCGACAGCGGCGAAACGGCGCTCGGCGGCGGCGAGTTCATCGACCGTTACGTGTTCCCCGACGGCGAGCTGCCGCATATCGGCCTCGCGCTCGAGTCGCTGCAGCGCGGCGGGCTGGAAGCCGTGGACATCGAGAGCCTGCGCCGCCACTACGCGCGCACGCTCGACATCTGGGCCGAGAACTTCGAAGCGAAGGCCGACGAGGCGAAGAAGCTCGTCGACGACGAAAAATTCCGCATCTGGCGCGTGTATCTCGCGGGCTGTGCGTACGCGTTCGAAAACGACGACGTGTCGATCTACCAGATCGTCTGCCGCAAGGCGGGACGCAGCGCGCAGACCCTGCCGTGGTCGCGCCGCTACATGTACGAGAAGGCGCTCTGAGCGGGGCGGCTGACGCGCCCGGCGCCGGCGAGGACGCCGGGCAGGTCGATCTGTTCGGCGCGCCGCCGCCTATTGGCGCGCCGCCGGTTGGCGCGCCGCCGAAGTCCGTAACGGCGAAACCGGCGCCGCGCAAGCCGCGCGGCGTGCTGCCCGCGCCCGCCACCCCCGAACTCGACGCGCTCGCCGCGAAGCTGCCCGCAGCCGTGCACCTCGGCACGTCGACGTGGTCGTTTCCCGGCTGGCGCGACATCGTCTACGGCGACGACTACTCCAGCGCGAAACTCTCCCGCGACGGCCTTGCCGCCTACGGCGCGCATCCGCTCCTGCGCAGCGTGTCGATCGACCGGTCGTTCTACGCGCCGCTTTCGATCGCCGAATACGCACGCTACGCCCAGCAGGTCCCCGATCACTTCCGCTTTATCGTGAAGGCGCCCGCGTCCGTCACCGACGCCGTGCTGCGCGGCGAGCGCGGCGCGCCCGCTGGCGAGAACCCGGCGTTCCTGAACGCGCAGATCGCCATCGACGAGTTCGTGCGGCCATGCATCGGCGGGCTCGGCGCGAAGGCCGGCGCGCTCGTGTTCCAGTTTTCGCCGCTGCCCGATGCGATGATCGTCGAACCTGCGCTTTTCATCGACCGCCTCGCGACATTCCTGAATGCGCTGCCGCCGCTCGAGGGCGACGCGTGCTACGCGGTCGAACTGAGGGACGCGACGATGCTCACGCCGCGCTTCATTCGCGCGCTGCGCGACGCGAAGGTGCGCTATTGCGTCGGCATCCATGCGCGCATGCCCGAAACATGGCGGCAGGCGAAAGCGCTCGCGCTGCTGGATGAGAACGCGGCGGGGCCGCTCGTCGTGCGCTGGAGCCTGCACAGCGGCTTCCGCTACGAACAGGCGAAGGCGAAGTACGAACCGTTCGACAAGCTCGTCGACGAAGACCCCGACACGCGCCGGGCGCTCGCGGAACTCGCGGCGCGCTACGTCTTCGCGGGCCAGCCGGTGGTGATCGCAGTGAACAACAAGGCGGAAGGCTCCGCCCCGCTCACGTGCTTCGAACTGGCGCGCGAGATCGCGCTCGCGTGCGCGCAGGAACGCGGCGAATGAAGGACGGCGCCAGCGCCGCTCGCTGCCGGAACCTCAGCGCTTGAGCCGGTGCGCGAACTTCTGGCGGAACTTCGCCACCTTCGGCGCCACCACGAACGCGCAGTAGCCCTGGTCCGGATGCTGCGCGAAATAGTTCTGGTGATACCCCTCGGCTGGATAGTAGTCGCGGTTGAGCGACGTCACTTCGGTGACGATCCTGCCGTCGTAGATGCCGTCGCGCTGAAGCTGGTCGAGCACGTCGAGCGCGATCGCGCGCTGTTCGTCCGAATGCGTGAACACGGCCGACCGGTACTGCGTGCCGACATCGTTGCCCTGGCGGTTGAGCTGCGTCGGATCGTGCGTGGCGAAGAAAATCTCCAGAATCTCGCGATAGCCGATCACCGAAGGATCGAATTCCACCCTGACCACTTCCGCGTGGCCGGTGTCGCCGTCGCAGACCTGCTCGTAGGACGGATGCGCCACCTCGCCGCCGGCATAGCCCGATTCCACCGACAGCACGCCTTCGACACCCAGAAACACGGCCTCGGTGCACCAGAAACAGCCGCCGCCCAGCGTCGCGGTCTCGCGCCCGGGCTGTTGGGTCTGCTGCGTCATGCTCGCTCCTTGTCGGTTTCCGGATGATTCCCGGTGGATTGCACACGGACTCCGCAGGTGGGTGCGCTCACACTGTCCGTCAACCCGGCGAGCTTACTGTTTTTTGAAAAGCCCCGCCTGTATCGCGGGCTTCGCCGGCCGCGTCCGGCGCGATTCCGCTAGAATCGAGGCAATTCGCTCATCTTATAAATGACTTCAGCACAGTCCTTCCGACTCATGCGCGACGCGCGGCCGGTTGCACACGAAACACTAGCCCGATGAAACGCGCCAAGACCCCGAATTTCGACCACGTGGCTTTTCGCGGCGCACTGAGCCAGTTCGCCACGGGCGTGACCGTCATCACGACGCGCGCTCCGTCCGGCCAGCTGATCGGCATCACCGCGAGTTCGTTCAATTCCGTCTCGCTCGATCCGCCGCTCGTGCTGTGGAGCCTCGCGACCAAATCGGCGTCGATGCCGGTGTTCCAGTCGAACAGCCACTACGTGGTGAATGTGCTCGCCGCGTCGCAGATCGAGCTCTGCAAGCGTTTCGCGACCGTGAAGGGCGACCGCTTCGCCGGCGTCTCGCACGCGGAGGGCGACACCGGCATGCCGGTGCTGAACGGCGCGCTCGCGTGGTTCGAATGCCACAACCGCAGCCGCTACGAGGAAGGCGACCACGTGATTTTCGTGGGCGAAGTGGAGCGCTGCGGGGTGCACGAGGACGCAACGAGGATTTCCCCGCTCGTCTTCCAGGCGGGGGATTTCCACACGCTGCTGTCGATCGGGTAAGCCCGCCTACGCCGCCGGTCCGCGGGGCGACGGCTGCTCGATCAGCGCGACGGGCACGCCGGCTTCGTCCTTCATTGTCTGAAGAACGATGTTCGAGCGGATGTCGATCACACCCGGCGCCTTGTACAGCTTGCTCAGGATGAAGTCCGAATAGTGCTTCAGGTTGTGCGCGAGCACCCGCAGCACGTAATGCGTGTCGCCCGTCACGACGAACGCGCCCACCACCTCCGGCCACTCCCGCACCGCCGCCGCGAACGTTTCGTGCCAGTTTTCCTGGTCGTTTCGCATGGAAACGTGCACGAACGCCTCCAGTTCGATGCCGAGCCGCTCCCGGTCGAGACACGCGCGATAGCGCGCGATCACACCCTCTTCTTCCAGCAGCCGCATCCGGCGCAGACAAGCCGAAGGCGACAGCGAAATGCGCTCCGCCAGATCCAGGTTGCTGATCCTTCCGTCTTCCTGCAGTACCGCCAAAATACGGCAATCCGTTGCATCGAGCGTGAACCCAGTCATTTTTTAGTCTCCCTGGCCCGTTTCATCGAATTATGTTCTAAGACGCGGTGTTTTGGGTGGTTATTTCGCAATCACTTTTCAGGCTGTCGCGACTATGATTTGACGCATATCCACGCACTCTGCTAGGCGTCGCCGATGACCACTCTCTGGGACATTTCCCCGCCCGTCCACCCCGAAACGCCCGTCTGGCCCGGCGACACGCCCGTTGGCATCGAGCGGATCTGGCGCATGGAGGCGGGTTCGCCCGTGAACGTCGCGCGCATCACGCTTTCGCCGCATACCGGCGCGCACGCCGACGCCCCGCTGCATTACGACGCCGAAGGCGCGCCGATCGGCGAAGTGGCGCTCGACACCTATCTGGGCCGGTGCCGCGTGATCGATTGCATCGGCGCGGCTCCGGCCGTGACGCCCGGGCACGTGGCCCGACATCTCGCCGACGCCCCGCCGCGCGTGCTGCTGCGCACCTATTCGCGCGCGCCGCTCGATGCATGGGACCCCCATTTCTGCGCTGTGGCGCCGGAAACTGTCGATCTGCTCGCAAAAAGCGGCGTGCGGCTGATCGGCATCGACACGCCGTCGCTCGACCCGCAGGAATCGAAGACGATGGACGCCCACCAGCGCATCCGCGCGCATCGCATGGCGATTCTCGAAGGACTCGTGCTCGACGCGATCGCGCCCGGCGACTACGAGCTGATCGCGCTGCCGCTCAGGCTCGCGACGCTCGACGCCAGTCCCGTGCGCGCCGTATTGCGCCCTCTTTCCTGATTTTTCTCTACTTAACCGGACATTTCGATGAATCATCGTGACGATGCTCTGGCGCTCGACCGCGAGGACCCGCTTCGCTCGCTGCGCGACCAGTTCGCGCTCGCGCCCGGCGTGATCTACCTCGACGGCAACTCCCTCGGCGTGCCGCCCAAAGCCGCCGCGGCGCGTGCCGCGGCCGTGATCGGCGGCGAATGGGGCGAGGGCCTCATCCGCAGCTGGAACACGGCGGGTTGGTTCGCGTTGCCCAAGCGCCTCGGCAACAAGCTCGCGCCGCTCGTCGGCGCGGGCGAGGACGAAGTCGTCGTCACCGACACCATATCGACCAATCTTTTCAAGATCCTGTCGGCAGCGCTGCGCATGGCGAACGCGCGCGACCCGCAACGCCGCGTGATCGTCTCCGAGCGCTCGAATTTTCCGACCGACCTGTACATCGCGCAGGGTCTGATCGAGCAGCTCGATCGCGGCTACGAGCTGCACCTCGTCGACGATCCGACCGAACTCGCCATCGCGATCGACGCAAACACCGCCGTCGCGATGATCACGCACGTGAACTACCGCACGGGCTACATGCACGACATGGCAGCCGTGACCGACCTGATCCACCGCGCGGGCGCGCTCGCCGTCTGGGATCTGGCGCATTCGGCGGGCGCTGTGCCGGTCGACCTGAACGGCGTCGGCGCGGACTACGCGGTCGGCTGCACGTACAAGTATCTGAACGGCGGCCCCGGCTCGCCAGCGTTCGTCTGGGTGCCGAAGCGCCATCAGAACGCGTTTTCGCAGCCGCTTTCCGGCTGGTGGGGACACAAGAAGCCCTTCGACATGAACCCGGCCTACCAGCCGGACGAAGGCATCGGGCGATTCCTGTGCGGCACGCAGCCGGTCGTTTCGATGGCGCTCGTCGAATGCGGGCTCGACGTTTTCCTGCAAACCGACATGGCGGCGCTCAGGCGCAAGTCGCTCGCGCTCTCCGACCTTTTCATCAAGCTCGTTGAAACGCGCTGCGGCAAGTTCCCGCTGCAGCTCGTGACGCCGCGCGAGCACGCGCAGCGCGGCTCGCAGGCGAGTTTCGCCCATCCGAACGGCTACGAAGTGATGCAGGCGCTGATCGCGCGCGGCGTGATCGGCGATTATCGCGAGCCGCACGTGCTGCGCTTCGGCTTCACACCGCTCTATACGCGTTTCGCCGATGTGTGGGACGCCGTGGAAATCCTGCGCGACGTGCTGGAAAGCGAAGCGTGGCGTGCGCCCGAATTCGCCGAGCGCGGTGCCGTAACCTGAGAGACAACGACATGACAAGAACCACTTCCGGCTGCCCGATGGGGTACGCAGCCACCGCAGGATCGCCCAAGGACGAAAGCGGGAACAAGCCCCCTGCCGAGCAGGGCAAGGAAGGCTGGCACGACGCACAGCTCGATTTCTCGGAATCGATGAGCTACGGCGATTATTTGTCGCTCGACTCGATCCTGTCGGCGCAGCATCCGCTTTCGCCCGACCACAACGAGATGCTCTTCATCGTCCAGCATCAGACAAGCGAACTCTGGATGAAGCTCGCCCTCTACGAACTGCGCGCGGCGCTCGCGGCCGTGCATCGCGACGACCTGCAGCCCGCGTTCAAGATGCTCGCGCGGGTGTCACGGATTTTCGAGCAGCTGGTGCAGGCGTGGAACGTCCTCTCGACGATGACGCCGTCCGAATACACGGCAATGCGCCCCTATCTGGGGGCATCGTCGGGCTTCCAGTCGCATCAGTACCGGCAGATCGAATTCGTGCTCGGCAACAAGAACGAGCAGATGCTCAAGCCTTACGCACACCGGCCGGCGATTCTCGCCGAAGTGCAGGCGACACTCGAAGCGCCCTCGTTCTACGACGAGGTGATCCGCCTGCTGGCGAAGCGCGGCTTTCCGATCGCGCCCGCGCGCCTGAACCGCGACTGGACGCAGCCGACGGAGCACGATCCCTCGGTGGAGGCGGCGTGGCTCACGGTGTATCGCGAGCCGTCGAAGCACTGGGAGCTTTACGAGATGGCGGAGGAACTCGTCGATCTGGAAGACGCATTTCGTCAGTGGCGGTTTCGCCATGTGACGACCGTCGAGCGGATCATCGGCTTCAAGCAGGGAACCGGCGGGACGAACGGCGCGCCGTATCTGCGCAAGATGCTCGATGTCGTGCTCTTCCCCGAGCTTTGGCACGTGCGCACGGTGCTGTGAGCAACAGGCGCGGCGCGCGCTACGCGAGCCGCGCCGCCAGCGCCCTCAGCTTCGGCCCGATCACCTGACGAAAGAAATCCTCCCCCATCGACGACGCCGGCCCGCTGCTGCTCAGCACGAGCCACCGCCCGTTGCGGACATCCCGGAACGGCGCGGCGATCGCGTTGACGTCGTCGTGCCAGTCGCGAAACGAATAGCAGCAGCCGTCGCGGGCAAAATCCTTCACCGCCTCCCCGGCCGCCCTCACCAGCGCGGGGGCGTCTTCTCCGGCCGCTTCGGCCAATTTCGCCAGTTCCGCCAGGAGCGCTGCGCGCGCCGCCGGCTCCTGAACCGCGAGGTACGCGCGGCCCATCGAACTCGTCAGCATCGACAGGCGCGATCCGGGCGCGAGGCCGAGCGTCAGCGCCGTCTCGCTGCGGATGGTTTCCAGATAGATCATGTCGAACCCGTCGCGGCAGCCGAGCGACACCGCCGCCCCGATCTCGCGCGCGAGTTCGCGCATGTGCGGCCGCGCAAGCTCCAGCGTGTCGGCACCCGCCAGCAGCGCGAATCCGAGCGACAGCACGCCGGTATCGAGCGCGTACTTGCCCGCGGCTTCGTCGAAGCGCAGGTAGCCGAGCGTGGTGAGCGTGTAGGCGAGGCGGTTGACCGTCGCCTTCGGCAGGCCGGTGCGCTCGACGAAATCGCGGTTGCCGAGCAGAACCTCGCCCGGCCGGAACGCGCGCAAAAGCTCCAGCCCGCGCGCCAGCGCGACGACGAACTTGCGCTCGTCGAGCCCCTCCGACGATGCGAAATTACGGATGGAAGTCGTCGACATCGAGTGCTACACTCCACGTTGATTTGCAAAACATTGTTCTGCATAGCGGAACTGAAGTCAAGCAGAGTTGCGCCGATCGTCTGGAAAGCGGCGCTTGTCGATGAAATCAGGAGAAAGCACATGGCCGACGCCGCCCGATTCAACTGGGAAGATCCGCTGCTGCTCGACCAGCAGTTGACCGACGAAGAACGCATGATCCGCGACGCTGCCCGCGCTTACGCGCAGGACAAGCTCGCGCCGCGCGTGCTCGCCGCCTTCCGCGAGGAAAAGACCGATCCGGCGATCTTCCGCGAAATGGGCGAACTCGGGCTGCTCGGCCCGACGATCCCCGAGCAGTACGGCGGACCCGGTCTCAACTACGTGAGCTACGGCCTGATCGCGCGCGAGGTGGAGCGGGTGGATTCGGGATACCGCTCGATGATGTCGGTGCAGTCGTCGCTCGTGATGGTGCCGATCAACGCCTTCGGCACCGACGCGCAGAAGGAAAAATATCTGCCAAAGCTCGCGACGGGCGAATGGATCGGCTGCTTCGGCCTGACCGAGCCGAACGCCGGCTCCGACCCGGCCAGCATGACCACGCGCGCGAAGAAGGTGAACGGCGGCTATTCGCTGTCGGGATCGAAGATGTGGATCTCGAATTCGCCGATCGCGGACGTGTTCGTCGTCTGGGCGAAGCTCGAAGAGGATGGCCGCGACGACATCCGCGGCTTCATTCTGGAGAAGGGCTGGAAGGGGCTGTCGGCGCCCGCGATTCACGGCAAGGTCGGCTTGCGTGCGTCGATCACCGGCGAAATCGTGATGGACGAAGTGTTCGTGCCCGAAGACAACCTGATGCCGAACGTGCGCGGCCTGAAAGGCCCGTTCACGTGCCTCAACTCGGCGCGCTACGGCATCGCGTGGGGCGCGCTCGGCGCGGCCGAGGCGTGCTGGCACACGGCTCGCCAGTACACGCTCGATCGCAAGCAGTTCGGCCGGCCGCTCGCCGCCAACCAGCTGGTTCAGAAGAAACTCGCCGACATGCAGACCGAAATCACGCTCGGCCTGCAGGGCGTGCTGAGGCTCGGCCGCATGAAGGACGAAGGTACGGCGGCCGTCGAGATCACCTCGATCATGAAGCGCAATTCGTGCGGCAAGGCGCTCGATATCGCCCGGCTCGCCCGCGACATGCTGGGCGGCAACGGCATTTCCGACGAATTCGGCGTCGCACGGCATCTGGTGAATCTGGAAGTGGTGAATACGTACGAAGGCACGCACGACATTCATGCGCTGATTCTGGGCCGCGCGCAGACCGGTATTCAGGCGTTTTTCTGACCGTCTCGGCGTCCTCTCGAAAAAGCCAACGCGTTGTTTGCGTTGGCTTTTTCTTTGGGCGGCAGGTTTGCGCGCCGGTGAGCGGCGGCGCTCGTGCTCCGATCATTCCCGCGTCCCGGTTGTAATTTTTCGGACACGCACCTGAAACTTTTACGGGCCAGATCGTCTCCATTCTCAACGTGTGCACGCCGGAACCCCCACACCGGCGACGCAGCGGGAACAAAACGTGCGCACCGAGCCTTTCGAAGGCGTCCATGGGCGCTCGTCAGCGACCGCATCTTTGGTTACGATTCGCGTAGCCTTACCGATTGGAGTCATCAATGTCAGAAATCAACAAGGAGCGATTCATGTCGGATATCAAAACCGTTCTCTCCGATGCGGAAGACCTGCTGAAGCAGGCCGCCAGCGCCACCGGCGAGCGTGCATCCGAGCTGCGCGAGACCGCTCTGACCCGGTTGAAGCAAGCGAAGGAAAAAGCCGCGGACGCACAGGTGGTGGTCGTGGAAAGGGGCAAGAAAGCAGCGCGCGCAACCGACGACTACGTGCACGAACATCCGTGGGCGTCGATCGGCATCGCGGCGGGCGTCGGCGTGCTGATCGGCTTGCTGATCAACCGCCGCTGACAAGGCCCGCAGTGGCCCGCTGATTGCTGGAGCCGTTATCAGACGCTGTTGTCACCAGTTGCTGCCAACGGCTCCGGACGGCGAGCGCGTGACGCGCTCGCCGTCCGAATCGTTCACGCCGGCCGGCTCCGCTCTCGGACCGGCTGGAACCATGCAGCGCCACCGCCACCCAACGCCACCAACGCGCTCCCGAGCCCAAGCCATGACGACTGAACGGCAATCGCAGCAATCGCCCCCCGGACCGTTGCGCCGAATCCTGAGCTCCGCCTTCTCGATCTTCGAGACGCGGCTGGAGCTGATCGGCATCGAGTTGCAGGAAGAGAAGGACCGCCTGATCGCGGTGCTGTTCCTGGGTCTCGCGGCCATGATGCTGTCGATGATGGCGCTCATCACGCTGACGGTTCTGATCGCCATATTTTTCTGGGATACGTACCGCTGGCAGTCGCTCGCGGGAATTACCGTCGCCTATGCGCTGGTCGCGGCCTTTTGCGGATTGCGCGCGCGCAGCGGCCTGCGCGATGCGCCGAACATGTTCGACGAGACGCTCTCCGAGTTTCGCAAGGATCGCAATACGTTTCGCTAAGCATTTCCCTGCACGTTTCGCCGAGTTTCCCGGGTAAGGGCCGAGGGCCGAGCCGGGAAACTGCGCCGGGAAGCCGCCCTTCCCTCACCACCGCCGACATCCAACGAGTCGCCCGACCATGAGCCAAAACGACGACACCTTCAAGGCACAGAAGCGAACGCAGGCCCACAAGCTCAGCACGCCGCACATGCGCGCCCTGAGGAAGGAACTGCTGATCGCGCGTGCGGACGTCGAGCGCATGGAACTCGCGCAGGCGAGCGCCGATCTGCGTCACTCCGTCAAGAATTTCAGCGTTCTCAAGTTTCTCGTGCCCGGCCGCTCGGGCAAGGGCTGGGGCAAACGCGCGGCGGCTGGCAGCGGCATTGGCGGCATGTTGAGCGGACTGCTCGGCGGCGGCAACCTCACCGGCCTGCTCAAGCAGTATCCGGTACTGAGTTCGCTTGCTTCCCTCATCCTCACAAAACCGGTACGCACGAAGCTCCTGCGCAGCACCAAGCCGGTGCTCAAATGGGGCGGTCTCGGGCTGCTCGCCTGGGAAGCCTATCGCGTCTGGAAACAGATGAAGGCGACATCTACCGAAACGTCGTCGGACGCCGTCGATCCGACCGTTTTCTGAGCGCTTCATCGGTAGCTGCGCTTCATCGGCTGCTCCAGCAGGCGGCCGCCTCGCTTGCCCCGAGTTCGGCGCCGGCGCGGTTTGCGCGCGTCCCGGTCGCATCGATGATGAATATGCCGCACGCGTCGTCCTGCATCGCACCTTGCGACACGGGCTCGGCTTCGATCGCATAGCCGCCGTTCGTCGCGGATTCCGCCCGAAGACGCAGCCGATAGACGGCCGTGCCGCTGCCCGGCGCCTGGTCGACGCCCGACGGCAGCGCCGCCGGTGCGCCGCCTCCCGCCGTCTCGCCAATCCGCGCAGACTCGACGAACTGCGCCGCGCGATACAGCGCCGCAGCCGCTTCCATCCGATGCGCCTTCGCCGCATGCGAGCGATAGGCGGGAATCGCGAACGTCGCGATGATCGCCGCGACGCCGAGCGCGATCATCAATTCGAGCAGCGTGAAGCCGTGCACGAAGCCCTTCTTGCGCGTACCCCATCCAGTCATGGCCATCCCCTTCAAAACGGTCGCGCGACGACGCGCCGCCAGCGGCGCGTGACGGCGATCCCCGTGATTTCCACTTGCATCTGCAGCCACGCCTCGGCACCGGGCGTCGAGCCGAAGCCGCGCGCCGTCAGCAGGTACGCGCGTGCATCGCCTTGCGCGGACCGGGACCACGCTTCGATCAGACATTGCGGCGGCCGGGCGGCGTTCGGCCAGACGGCGAAAGGCGTGATGGCGGCCGCGCCCGGTCCCTCGAAGGAGGCCTTGAGGCGCCATCGGCCCGGCTCGTCCGTCGACACGCGTTCGCCGGGCTGGGCGGAATCGATCGCGATCCGGCTGCAGCGGATGAGCGCGCTGTCCGCGCCGTGAAACGCCTGAATGCGCTCGCCCAGGCTCGCGGCCGTGCGGGTCACGACGATCGCCGATTCGAGCCACGCGCCGGCCGTGACGAGCATCATCGAGGAGAGCAGCAGCACGATCGGCAGGACCGTGCCGCGCGACTTCGCACCTGGTTTCACCGTGCCCTCCCGTCGCCGGGATCGTCGAAGGTGTGCGCATTTCGTATCGCCACGCGCCGCCAGAACGCCTGGCGCGCCCGCGCATCCGCCGCGACTGCAGGCAGGCCGTCGCAATCGACGAAATTCGCCCGCGGCGATGTGACGTGCACCTCGCCGCGCACGAGCACGCAGATATCGGCCGCGACGACCGAAGGCCAGTGATCACGCCCGATCGACGCCGCATCGACGGCGGTGGCCGCGTCCTTCAGCCAAAAGCCGATGCGCAGCCGCTCGACGCCTTCCACGACCGGCTGCGCCTGCTTGCCGGCGCCTTCGCAGTACAGCTCGGGCTCGCCGGTGGACGCACTCGCCTTCGCGTAGAACCCGTTGACGACGTAAGGGCCGGTGGCCTGTCCGAGACAGTCGGTCGGCGCGCCCGAGGCCGACGGCCACGTGGAGACGGCGTCCGCCGCGTAGCGGACGAGCACGCCGTCCGAGCGGCTCGCAAGCGATTCGCAGGCCGGTGACGCGTCCGCGCCGCTCACGCGCCCTTGCGAGCAGCCGAAGAGCGCCGGGCCGGCGTCGTCGCCCGGCGGCGCGAACGCGGCCATTTGCAACTGCTGGCCGACGAGATCGAGCGCGGCGGTAGCGGCGTCGTGCATGCGCACGATGTCGGCGGAACGCTCATGCGACGCGCGCTGCCCGCGATAGAGCGAAAGCGCCGCGACGACGACGAGCATCGCGAGCGCCATCGAAATCGTGAGTTCGAGGAGCGTGTGGCCGCGCGCGGCGGCAATCCGCGCGCTCATCGTGCGAACGCCACGGCGATGCAGGCCGAATTGGCCCGCACCGGCGGTTCGGCGCATCGATCGGCGCCGTCGGCCGCGTGCCAGCTCACGACCGCGACGCGCACGCCGTCGGCCCGATCGAGCACGTCGACTTCGCCTTCGGGCAGCATCGACGCGGCTCGCGCGCGCCACTGCGATACGGCCGGCGCGCGATCCGCGTCGCGCCGGATCGCTTCCGCCACGGAATCCGCGACTAGCGCCGCGCGCTCGCGGGCGAGCAGCGCGCGCTCGCTACGCGCGAGCCAGGTCTGCGCGGCGATCAGGCCGAGCGCGGTAATGGCGGTCAGCGACAGCGCGATCATCACTTCGAGCAGCGAATCGCCGCGCTCGCCCGCCCGGTGGCTTGCGTTCGCATTCATGCGCCCGCTCCGCAGGCGCCCGCCGTCAGGCGCGGGCGTCCCCCGGCGGCAAGCCGGATGCACCGGTTCGAATGCGCGGACGCCGCGAGCCTGCTGTTGCGCGCGCTGAAATCGAAGCTGCGAAAGCCGCCGATCACCTGCCCCGCCGGCGGCGTGAATGACAGGTCGGTCGTGGCGCCCGCGATGGCGATCGAAGGCGCGGGCGGCTGCGCGCGCAACAGCATCGGAGCGCCCTCGCGCTCGACGAATAGGGCCCAGCCACACGACCAGTCCGCCGTGCCGCCCTCGCAGGACTTACCCGGCGCGAGGCACCGGCGCGACGCGTCGATCCGGCACAGCGTCACGCGCACGCCGCGTTTCACGGCCTCCGAGCGCGCGAGAACGAGCGTCGACATCAGCGCTCGGGCGCGGGCGTCGACCTGATCGCGCAGATGCCACGCGACGAACGACGGCGTCGCGAACGTCGCGACGATCGCCATGACGGCAAGCACGACGGACAGCTCGACAAGCGTGAAGCCAGGGGAAAATCGGCGCGTCATCTGCATCCCTCATCGATCGAGTGAAACCAGCGCTCAATCTAGTGAGAAAGGACGGCCGCCGCCATCGGCCGAATGGCCGACTGCCGGACGCGCAAAAACCCCGACAGACTGTCGAAGCCAACACGCACAGGAGGGGAAATGAGCAAACGCTCAGCGCTTGCGGGAACTCGGTTTCTTTGGCGCGGCGCGCCGGAATTCGTCGAGTACGTCTTCGAATTCGGACACGTCTTCGAAGCGCTTGTAGACGGACGCGAAACGCACGTAGGCGATCGTGTCCAGTTGGCGAAGCTCGTTCATCACCAGTTCGCCGAGCCGCTCGCTGCGAACCTCGCGCTCGCCGCTGCCGAGCAGCTGGTATTCGATTCGCGCCACCGCAGCGTCGATCGCGTCCGCCGCCACCGGACGCTTTCTCAGCGCCAGTTGCATGCTCGCGACGATCTTCGCGCGATCGAATTCGGTGCGACTGCCATCTTTCTTGACGACCGACGGCAACGCCAGCTCGACCCGCTCGTACGTCGTGAAACGCTTGTCGCAGGCCGGGCAGCGGCGCCGCCGCCGGATCGCCGCGCCGTCCTCGGACACGCGCGAGTCGACCACCTGCGTGTCGTCGTGCCGGCAGAAAGGGCAGCGCATCGTCGCTCAGCCGTAGACCGGGAACTGCCTGGTCAGCTCGGCGACCTTCGTGCGCACGCGCTCGAGGTTCGCCTGGTCTTCCGGGTTGTCCAGCACATCGGCGATCAGGTTGCCGACGATTTCCGCTTCCTTCACACCGAAACCGCGCGTGGTCATGGCGGGCGAGCCGAGGCGCACGCCGCTCGTGACGAACGGCTTTTCCGGGTCGTGCGGGATCGCGTTCTTGTTGACCGTGATGTGCGCGGAGCCGAGCGCGGCTTCCGCAGCCTTGCCGGTGATCTTCTTCGCCCGCAGGTCGACGAGCATCACGTGGCTTTCGGTGCGCCCCGACACGATGCGCAGGCCGCGCTTGACGAGCGTTTCAGCCAGCACGCGCGCGTTGTCCACGACGCGCTGCTGGTATTCCTTGAATTCCGGCGACAGCGCTTCCTTGAACGCAACCGCCTTGGCAGCGATCACATGCATCAGCGGGCCGCCCTGGATGCCCGGGAAGATCGCGGAATTGATCGGTTTCTCGAACTCGGCCTTCATCAGGATGACGCCGCCGCGCGGGCCGCGCAGGCTCTTGTGCGTCGTGGTCGTGACGAAGTCGGCGTGCGGCACCGGGTTCGGATAGACGCCCGCGGCGATGAGACCCGCGTAGTGCGCCATGTCGACCATGAAATACGCGCCGACGCTCTTCGCGATCTGCGACAGCCGCTCGAAGTCGATCTTCAGCGCAAACGCCGACGCGCCCGCGACGATCAGCTTAGGCTTGTGTTCCTTGGCGAGCTCCTCGGTGCGGCCGTAGTCGATGTCTTCGGCTTCGTTCAGGCCGTAGCTCACGACGTTGAACCATTTACCCGACATGTTCACGGGCGAGCCGTGCGTCAGGTGGCCGCCTTCGGCGAGGCTCATGCCCATGATCGTGTCGCCGGGCTTGAGCATCGCGAAGAACACGCCCTGGTTGGCCTGCGAGCCGGAGTTCGGCTGCACGTTCGCGGCCTCGGCGCCGAAGAGCTGCTTCACGCGGTCGATGGCGAGCTGCTCGACGATGTCGACGTATTCGCACCCGCCGTAATACCGCTTGCCGGGATAGCCTTCCGCGTACTTGTTGGTGAGTTGCGAGCCCTGCGCGGCCATGACGGCCGGGCTCGTGTAATTTTCCGACGCGATCAACTCGATGTGATCTTCCTGGCGGCGGTTTTCCTGCTCGATTGCCTTGAACAGTTCGGGATCGACGTTCGCGATGGTGCTGCTGGCTTTGTCAAACATACGTTTTCCGTTAGATCTCAACAGGTTGACCGGATCGCGCGTGCGCGGGCATGGCTGCATCACATGACGTGGCGGCACGTGGCGCAGGGTGCGGGAGAGGTCCTGGCGTGGCGGAAGGAAGACTCCGGTCACGCGAGACGGACAGCCACCGGCAACGCAGCGACGGCGCGCGGATCTCAGCTGCCCAGGCGAACGGCAAAACGATGCTCCGCGCTTCCCGGTGGGTCGTTCCACCTTGAATCCGAAGATTCTATCGCCAGTCACGCGGAGTTTGAGCGTTGTAGTTTAATGGCGGCCGTCCGAATAGGCAATGCAGGCAATCGCGCGCCGGCGCCCCGCCCGCCGGCGCCGGGCACGGGCCGCCCGCGGCCCCGGACCGGCCGCCGTGACCGCCCGAAATCGATCGTTCGTGCACAATCGGCCCCAGCCCGCCGCCGTTCCCGCGGCTTGCCGCGCCGCACCATTGGAAGTACGCTGTGCGCCGTTGCCCGGCGCGCCCGCGCGCCGGGCCGGCATTCTTTCCCTCACCCAACACCGGAATCCGCTCATGATCGTATTCGTCACTGGCGCGTCCGCCGGCTTCGGCGCCGCCATCGCCCGCACCTTCGTAAAGGGCGGCCATCGCGTGATCGCCACGGCCCGCCGCAAGGACCGGCTGCAAGCCCTGTCGAACGAACTCGGCGACGCGCTCCTGCCGCTCGAACTCGATGTCCGCGACGAGCGCGCCATCGCATCCGCAATCGCCTCGCTGCCGGAGGCGTTCTCGCAAATCGACGTGCTCGTCAACAACGCCGGCCTCGCGCTCGGCCTCGAACCCGCCCAGCGCGCGAATCTCGACGACTGGAAGGACATGATCGACACGAACTGCACGGGCCTCGTCGCGGTGACGCACGCGCTCTTGCCCGGCATGGTCGAGCGCAATCGCGGCCACGTGTTCAACCTGGGCTCGGTCGCGGGCACCTATCCGTACGCGGGCGGCAACGTCTACGGCGCGACCAAGGCCTTCGTGCGGCAATTCAGTCTGAACCTGCGCTCGGACCTGGCGGGCACCGCGCTGCGCGTGACCGACATCGAGCCGGGCCTGTGCGGCGGCACCGAATTCTCCAGCGTGCGCTTCAAGGGCGACGACCAGAAAGCGGCCAATGTGTACAAGGACATGCAGCCGCTGATGCCGCAGGACATCGCCGACGCGATCTACTGGATCGCCACGCGCCCGGCGCACGTGAACGTCAATGCAATCGAAATCATGCCGATCGCGCAGACCTTCGCACCGTTGCAGATTCATCGCGGCTGATGGGCGGATTTGGCGACCCGTGCGCGGGTTCCGGTAAAATAAGCGGATGAATATGTCCAGCAGCGAGCCTCAGCCGGCGAACGACCCGTTGATTTTCGAGTGGCCGATCCGCGTGTACTACGAGGACACCGACGCCGGCGGCATCGTCTTCTACGCGAACTACCTGAAGTTTTTCGAACGGGCGCGCACCGAATGGCTGCGCGCCTGCGGCATCGATCAGCAGAAGCTCATCGAGTCGGACGGCGTGGTGTTCGTCGTCAAGCGCACGGCAGTCGATTACTCGGCGCCCGCGCGGCTCGACGACATGGTCCGGATCGTCAGCCGGATCGAGCGGCTCGGCCGCGCATCGGTCGATTTTCACCAGGAGGCGTGGCGCGACGGCGTGCTGCTCGCGGCCGGCGACATCCGGGTGGCATCGGTCGATCACGCGTCGATCCGTCTCACCGGCATTCCCGCTGCGGTTCTCGCCGGACTGAAGCGCGGCCCGTCGCCGGCGGGCGCATCGGACGGCGGCGCGCGCGTGAACACCGTTTGAAACAGCCAATGAACTCGTATCGATCTGAACAGCACTAAGACTGCGGTGCGCAAGCAGCACCGAGCATGAGCCGGCAGCGGCCGAGACTTTCCATTGCTTGACGAAAGCCTGACACGCCCTGACCGGACGCCCCTTCCGGGACGTTACAGCGGACCTTTATGAACACTACACAAGACCTGTCGATCGTTTCTCTCGTCATTCATGCGAGCCTGCTGGCCCAGGCCGTCATGGCGCTGCTCCTGATACTGTCTCTGCTCTCGTGGACGTTCATATTCCGCAAGTGGTTCGCCATCCGGCGCGCCCGCGCTCAAACCGAGCGTTTCGAGCGCGATTTCTGGTCGGGCGGCGATCTCCAGGCGCTGTACCAGAGCGCGGCCAATAACCGTCACACCATCGGCGCGCTCGAGCGCATCTTCGAATCCGGCATGCGCGAATTCCTGAAAGGCAAGGAGCGCCGCATCACCGACCCGGGCGCGATCCTCGACGGCTCGCGCCGCGCGATGCGCGCCGCCTTCCAGCGCGAAATGGACGTCCTCGAAGCGAATCTCGCGTTTCTCGCGTCCGTCGGCTCGGTGAGCCCGTACATCGGCCTGTTCGGCACGGTCTGGGGGATCATGAACTCGTTCCGCGGCCTGGCCAACGTGCAGCAGGCGACGCTCGCGAACGTGGCGCCCGGCATCGCCGAGGCGCTGGTCGCGACCGCCATCGGTCTTTTCGCCGCCATTCCGGCCGTCGTCGCGTACAACCGCTACGCGCACGACATCGACCGCCTGGCGATCCGCTTCGAGACCTTCATCGAAGAGTTCTCGAACATCCTGCAGCGTCAGGCGCACTAAGGAGTCCGCGATGGCCGGAGGCCCCACCCGTTCCAGCATGCGCGGCAGCTCGCGCCGCGCGATGTCCGACATCAACGTCGTGCCGTATATCGACGTGATGCTCGTGCTGCTCGTCATCTTCATGGTGACGGCGCCGCTCGTCTCGCCGTCGATCATCAACCTGCCGACCGTCGGCAACGCGCAGCCGCAGGAGCAGACCCCGCCGCTCGTCGTCAACATCAAGGCTGACGGCAGCATGAACGTGCGCTATAAGGAAGACGGCGGCGCGGCGCAGCAGCAGAACATGACGAAGGAACAGCTCAACACGTTCGTGCTCAACCGGCAGGAGTCCCATCCGGACCAGCCCGTCGTGATCGCAGCCGACAAGACCGTGAAGTATGAAGTCGTAATGAACGTGATGTCCGACATGAAAGCGCGCGGCGTCAAACGCGTCGGATTGCTAGTCAAATCGCAATGAGCAACCGGCAGAACCGCGCCCGACCCATTCGACCGCCGCGCGAGCGCGGCACGTGGAAAGCGTTCGCGCTCGCCGCGCTGATGCATCTGCTGCTCGGCTGGCTGCTGTATCACGGCATCAACTGGCAGAACAACACGCCGGCCGGATCCGAAGCCGAATTGTGGACGGAGATTCCCGACCTCAGCACGCCGACGCCCCGCCCCGCTCCGCCGCCGCCCGCGCCGGTCAAGGTGCAGCCCGCGCCGCCGCCCGCGAAGGACGAAGAGGCCGACATCGCGCTGCAGGAAAAGAAGCGCAAGCAGCAGGAAGCGGCGGCCCGCGAGGCGCAGCTCGCGGAGCAGCGCCGCCAGCAGCAGGAAGCACAGCAGCAGGCCGAGGAAAAGCGCCAGCAGCAGCTCGCCGCGCAGCAGGCGGCCGCCCTCGCCGCGCAGAAGGCGGCGCAGGAAAAGCAGAAGCAGGCCGACAAGCAGAAGCAGGTCGATCAGCAGAAGCAGCAGCAGCAACTGAAGGCGCAGCAGGAAAAGGAAGCCGAGAAGGCCGAGCAGTTGAAGGAACAGAAGGAAGCCAAGGAAAAAGCCGACGCCCAGGCGAAGGCCAAAGCCGACGCCGACGCAAAGGCGAAGGAAAAGACCAAGGCCGATGCCGCGGCGAAAGCCAAGCTCGATCAGGAACGCCGCGCGCGCCTCGCGCAGTTGCAGGGGCAGGCAGGCGGCGGCACGAGCGAGAGCGGCGAAGGGCTCGCGAAGGGCGGCACGGGCAAGGGCGCGGGCGGAAATGCGACGTCGGCGGGATACGCGGAGAAGGTGCAGCGGCGCGTGCGGCCGAACATCGTGTGGGCCGGTGAAACGGCCGGGCTGGAGACGGTGGTCGCGGTACGCTGTGCGCCGACGGGCACGCTGCTGTCGGCGACGATCCGGCAGTCGAGCGGCAACGAGCAGTGGGACCAGGCGGCGCTGCGCGCCGTCCAGCGCTCGGACCCGATGCCGGTCGACATCAACGGTCAGGCGCCCGCGGCCTTCACGATCACGCTGCGCCCGGCCGGAGGCTGATGGAGGGCCGATCGAAGGGACGCGCCCGAGCGGGAACGAATCGTGCAGCCGCCGGTCTGTTCTGCAGTCTCGGATAGTTAAAAATTGCTTTTGGGAACCTATACAGCATGAGTTTGATGACGAAGCTTGGCCTGAGAACACTGGTGGCGTCGTGCCTGATCGCCGCCGGCACCGCTGCGAATGCGCAGTTGAACGTACTCGTGACCGGCGTCGGTTCGACCCAGTTTCCGATCGCCACCGCCAATTTCGCGAACGAGGCGAATTCGCCGCAGCAGGTCAGCGCCATCGTCCGCCAGGATCTGGCACGCAGCGGCAAGTTCACGAACATCGAAGCGGGCAGCACGCCGGTCTCGGAGACCGATTCCGTCGATCTCGGCAGCTGGAAGGCAAAGGGCGCTGACGCGTTCGTGTCCGGCAGCGTGACACGGCTCGCGAACGGCCAGTACGAAGTGCGCTTCCGCCTCTACGACACGGTCAAGCAGCAGAGCCTCGGCGGCCTGTCGCTCGTCAGTCCCGAAAGCGGCCTGCGCATGAGCGCGCACAAGGTGGCCGACTACATTTACGCGAAGCTTCTCGGCTCCCGCGGCGTGTTCGCCACGCGCCTCTCCTACGTCATCCAGACGGGCAACCGCTATCAGTTGCAGATTTCCGATTCCGACGGCCAGGACGCGCGCATCGCGCTGTCCAGCCCGGAGCCGATCATCTCGCCGGCGTGGTCGCCTGACGGCACGAAAGTCGCGTACGTCTCGTTCGAGAAGAAGAAGCCGGTCGTGTACATTCACGATCTGCCGACGGGCAAGCGCGTCGTCGTGTCGAATCAAAAGGGCAACAACAGCGCGCCGGCGTGGTCGCCGGACGGCCGCAAGCTCGCGGTCGCGCTGTCGCGTACGGGCAACACCCAGATTTTCGAAGTCAACGCCGACGGTAGCGGTTTGCGCCGTCTCACCCAGGGCAGCTCCATCGATACGGAGCCGGCCTACTCTCCTGATGGCAATTCGATCTATTTCACGAGCGACCGCGGCGGCCAGCCCCAGATCTACAAGATGTCCGCGAACGGCGAAAGCGCCGGCGCGGCACAGCGTGTAACCTTCACGGGCAACTACAATACAAGCCCGCGCGTGAGCCCGGACGGCAAGCAGCTTGCGTACATTTCGCGCACTGGCGGCGGCTTCAAGCTGTACCTGCAGGACCTCGGGTCCGGTACCGCGACGGGACTGACCGACACGACGCATGACGAATCGCCCAGCTTCGCGGCGAATGGTCAGTACATCCTCTACGCCACCCAGGTGAACGGGCGTGGCGTGTTGGCAGCCGTTTCGACCGACGGTCGTACGCGGCAAGTCTTGTCCGTGCAGGGCGGCATCGTTCGCGAGCCGTCCTGGGGTCCGTTCATGCAATAACCTGATGCAATCCTCATGGATTCGTTACGCAATAACACAAGGAGAGTAACCATGATGTCGAAACTTCGTATCGGCTTTGCAGTCGCGATGGTCGGCGCGCTGGCCGCATGTCACTCGGGCGTGAAGCTCGATGAAGGCGCGAATGCAAACAAGGGCGCGATTGGTACGCAACCGAATCCGACGGACGTGAAGCAGGTCAACGTCGATCCGCTGAACGATCCGAACAGCCCGCTGGCGAAGCGCAGCATCTATTTCGATTTCGACAGCTATGCTGTAAAGGACGACTACCAGCCGCTCCTGCAGCAGCACTCGACGTATCTGAAGGGCCACCCTGAGCGCCGTGTCCTGATCCAGGGCAACACCGACGAGCGCGGCACGAGCGAGTACAACCTGGCGCTCGGCCAGAAGCGTGCTGAAGCCGTGCGTCGCGCGATGTCGCTGATGGGCGTCGCCGATACGCAGATGGAAGCCGTGAGCCTCGGCAAGGAAAAGCCGGTGGCGACGGGTCACGACGAAGCCGCGTGGGCACAGAACCGCCGCGCCGACCTCGTCTATCAACAGTAACGTAACCAGTACGGGTGAGTCGCCCTATGTTGTATCGCTTCCCCTCGCTGCGAGCCGTCGCAGCCGCGTGTGTCGTCGGATCGGCCTTCGTCGGCGCGCCCGCGCATGCGGGCGTCTTCGACGACAACGAAGCACGCAAGGCCGTGCTCGACCTGCGCACGAAAACGGACAGCCTGGCGAACCAGCTGTCCGCAGCCCAGCGCACGATCCTCGATCAATCGAATCGCATCGACCAGCTGAACCAGCAGGTCGCGACGCTTCGAGGCCAGAACGAGGACATGTCCAATCAGCTCGCTACGCTGCAAAAGCAGCAGAAGGACTACTACGCCGATCTCGATGCTCGGGTGAAGAAGTTCGAACCGCAGCAGCAGACAGTCGATGGCGTGCAGGGCGCTGTGCAGCCGGGCGAGACGGAAGCGTTCAACGCTGCGTCGACGCAGTTCCGTAACGGCGACTTCAAGAGTGCCGCGGCGTCGTTCAAGGCGTTCGTGGCGAAATACCCGCAGAGCCCGTACCAGCCGACCGCGCAGTATTGGCTCGGCAATGCGCTGTACGCGCAGCGCGACTACAAGGGATCGACTGCAATCTGGCAGAATCTGGTGAAAACCTATCCGACGCATCCGCGAGCACCCGAAGCACTGCTCGCTATCGCGAACAACCAGATCGAGCAGGGCCAGAAAGCGGCTGCGAAGAAGACGCTGGAACAGATCATCTCGGAGTACGCCGGTACCGAAGTCGCGCAGTCGGCACAGAGCAAGATGTCGCAGGTGAAGTAAGCGGAGGTTTTCGAGCTTTCGCGCCTCTCATTGAAAAAGCCCGCAGACCTTTGCGCTGCGGGCTTTTTCTTGTGTGCTGCCGGGGTGTTTTTTGCCTATGTCCGGGTTGACAACCCCCTCCCCGGCTGACTATAATTTTCCCTCTTTGGGTCGTTAGCTCAGCTGGTAGAGCAGCGGACTTTTAATCCGTTGGTCACAGGTTCGAATCCCGTACGGCCTACCAAAGACAAAAAGGGCTCAGCTTCGGCTGGGCCCTTTTCCGTTTACGTGCTGTGCGTGGTCCGTGTGCTGTCTGCAAACCGTGTGCAAATGCGTGCGAACCGCCGGTTGCGAATCGAGAATAAAAATCTGGCCTCAACGCCCCTTCGAACGAAACCCATCGCCCTCCGCTGACATGGCCTCGTCGCATCGCAAGGGATCGTCCAGATCATAGACCCCTGCCCGCACGCATTCCGCACACCACTCGCGCTCGATAGCCTCCGCTCGCGCCTCCCATACATGCCCGAACGCGCATTGCCAGCGCAACGGCGTAGCCGCCTCGACATGGCCGGCCAACAGCATCTTCCCTCCGCGCGCATGCGCCAGCGCGTGCAGGCGGCTGGTGCGCATCTCGCGACGCTGCGCCGCGCAGTTCATGCAGCGCACGTTCTGGGCCGCGCTGACGGCGTCGTCCCATTCATGCCCACGCCCGCAGTCCCAGTGCGATTCCCCTTCGGCGCGGGGACGCTTCGCCGCCGCCTCGCGAAATTGTGCGGCCCGCTCCGCAAGGGCGCGATGCGCGCGCTGTCTCTCTCTGAACTTGTTGTAATCCATCGATCTGACGCCGTTCAATGACGGCCGCCGCCCTCCGCCTCGGATCGCGACGTCGTCACGACGAGCCCGCTCGGGCCGAAATGGGCGTTGAACATCGCATCGCGATTCACGCCGTCCTCGAGCCAGTGCCAGCTCCAGACGCGCTCCTTCTTCAGCGGATACTCGGCGATGGTCGTCGGCTTGCCGAGGAGCCGCCGCACTTCGTCCTGCGACATGCCCGGCCTCACCTTCGCGATGTTCTCAGCAGTCAGCACCTGGGTCACCGCGACGAACCGGCCGTTCGGGTCGAGATCGACCATATACGTATTCGTGCCCGCCGGTCCGCGCGGATACTCGAGGCGCTTCGAGCCGTCAGTAAAGGTGCGCTCGGTCTCGGGTTCGCCCATCTGGTCGCGAATCTGGGCTTCGGTCGTCACGCCGGGCGTCAGATTTTTCAGCAACAGGTTGTCCGGCTTCACCGAGTTGAAAAACGACTTGAGTTTGTTCATCGCATCCGCGGCCTGCTGGTTGTCGCAGGCGGTAAGCAGCAGCGCCGCGCACATCGCGGCGAGCGTGATTTTCTTCACGTGCGGCCTCCTCTAACGTCTGGTTGAACGCGCGCTGCGCTGCGAAGCACCGGCCGCCGCGCTTCGCTTGTCCGCCGGCTTACCCGCCTGCCTTGCTCAACAACGGCAACGGATCGACTGCCTGACCGGACTTGCGCACCTCGAAATGCAGCAGCGGCTTGCCACCCGGGCCCGTGCCCATATCCGCGATCGTCGCGCCCTGCTTCACCGTGTCGCCTTCGCGCACGAGCAGCTTGCTGTTGTGCGCGTACGCGGTCAGGTAGTCGCCGCCGTGCTTGACGATGATCATCTGGCCGTAAGCCCGCAGCCCGCTTCCCGCGTACACCACCTTGCCCGGCGCCGCGGCCTTCACGGGTGTGCCCTCCTTGCCCGCAATATCGATCCCCTTGCTGCCGCTCACGCCGAATTTCGTCACGACTTCGCCTTGCGTCGGCCAGGCGAGCGAAAAGCCCTTGCCGCTCGCCACCGTCGATGGGCTGGCGCCCGCGGGCTCCGTGCCTCCGTTCTGCGCCGATGCAGCCGATGCAGCGGGAGCACCTTGCGCCACGCCGATCAGCGGCGGCTGAGCGGACTTTGCCGCAGCCGACTTGCTCCAGTCGTCGGCGGGGGCGGCCGTTGCCGATGCTGCATCCGGCGGCGCCACGCGCAGCAGTTGTCCGATGTTGACCTGCTTGCTTTCCGGCAGATTGTTCCATTTGACGAGGTCGGCGGGCTTCTGCTTTTGCGCACGCGCAATGCCGTAGAGCGTGTCGCCCGGCCTGACCCGGTAGAACCCCGGCCCCGCGGGCGGCAGCGGGGCAAGCCCCGCCGCGGGCACCGCAGCCACCGGTGACGGATTGTCAGCCGGTGCCTGAACGGCCGGCGGCGCGCTGCCGCCTACCGACCGCTCGACGATCGGCGCCGGCACGAGCGCCGTGGAACACCCCGTCAACCCCGTTCCGACGACGACGGCCCACGCCGTCAATTTGAATAGTTTTGAACGCATCACCGCCATACTTCCGATTCCCTGCCTGTTTGTTATTCCAACGGTCCGGGCGGACCCCGCCCGCGATCAAAACCGGGTTCCCGCCGCGCAGCCCCCGAACGCTCCGCCGTTCGTCGCGCTGCCCCCGCAGCCAAAAATCCCGCATCCCGACAATAACGCCGCGAGACTTACCGCCACGACCGCGAGCCGCACCCGACGCCACTCAAGCCCTTCCACTTTCACCTTCACGATTGCACACCTTTGCGAGCATAAAACATTTAGCGAACGTCCACGATTGCCGCGCGATATTTCTTCGACGGTTTGGCGTTCTAACCTTTCACGCTATCACAGCGCATTTGCGCCGCGCATCTGCGCTTGTCCGAATAGTCCATCCGCGCGCCGCCGGGCTCAGCCGCCTGTCTGGCCGGTCAGCCGGCCGGGTCGTTTCGTGACAATCGTTGACTTTTTAGGCGGTCCGCGCGCCGCCTTCATCGGCTACATTCAGCGCGCTCGATGCGGCTGCATCCTGCATTTCTCAATTACGGAGGTTAAGGCATGGAATTCGTGCAACACGGGATCGTCGCGTGGCTGATCATCGGCGCCGTGGCCGGCTGGCTCGCGGGCCTGCTCGTCAAGGGCGGCGGCTTCGGCCTGCTGGTCGACGTGCTGGTGGGCATCGTCGGCGCGGTGATCGGCGGCTGGCTCTTCGGCGTGCTCGGCATCTCGCTCGGCGGCGGCTGGATCGGCTCGGTGATCACCGCGGTGATCGGCGCAGTCGTGCTGCTCCTGGTGCTCCGGCTGATTCGCCGCGGCTAGGACTGATCTTGCCGCCTGTGGCTTTCACGGCCGCAGTCGCGTCTTCTGGCCGAAACCCTGCACTTTCAGCAACTCAGCAACTCAGCAACGACGAGGCCGCCAACCGGCGGCCTCGTTTTCACCTTTCGAACCGGCACGCTCAGGCTTTCGAAGAGCCTCGCCGCGTCATTTTCCAGAGCGCGCCGATCGCGACGGGAATGATCGCCGCGCCGATGCCGACCAGCACGATCACGTTCAGATACTGGCGGATGAACGGAATATTGCCGAAGAAGTAGCCGAGCAGCACGAGCAGCAGCACCCAGATCAGCGCGCCGAGCACGTTGAAGAACTGAAAGCGCGCAGCATCCATCGCGGATGCACCCGCCACGAACGGCGCGAACGTGCGCACGACCGGCACGAAGCGGGCGATGACGATCGTCTTGCCGCCGTGCTTCTCGTAGAAATCGTGCGTCTTCTTGAGCGCCTCGCGGTCGAGGAAGCGCTCGAGAATCGGAATATTGGAGTGGAACACCTTCGGGCCGACCGCGCGGCCGATCCAGTAATTGACCGTGTTCCCGCCGATCGCCGCCACGAGCAGCAGCACGATCAGCACGCCGAGGTGCATCGATCCGGTCGCCGCGAACGCGCCGCCAATGAACAGCAGCGAATCGCCGGGAAGGAACGGAAAGACGACGAGGCCCGTTTCGCAGAACACGATCAGGAACAGCACCGCGTAGACCCAGCCGCCGTAATTCGCAATGAAGAACCCGAGCGACTTGTCGATGTGGATGATGAGACCCAGAAATTGCAGAAGCGTGTCCAAAAGCGTTCCTCGGAAAAGAATATGACGCTGCGGCGGGCGTCGAAAACAGTCGCGTCATGATACCGAATGTCCATGACCAAAAAATCAGACCGCACGTATTCGATCGCACGAATCCAGGCACGAATCCGGCACAAAGAGCGAAAAAAGCAGTGAGGGGCGCTCCGGTGCGAGTCGCTGGCGAGTCGTTATAATTTCGGCATGCCCGATCCCACCGAAACCCCCGCCGTCGATTCGACCACCGGCGCGCCGCGCCGTTCGCGCACGATCCAGCCGCTCCCCGATCAGCTCATCAGCCAGATCGCGGCGGGCGAAGTGGTGGAACGCCCGGCGTCCGTCGTGAAGGAACTGCTCGAGAACGCGCTCGACGCCGGCGCAACCAGCCTGCGCATCACGCTCGACGAAGGCGGCGTGAAACGCATCGTGATCGCCGACGACGGCTGCGGCATGCCGCCCGCCGAACTGCCGCTCGCGCTGCTGCGCCACGCCACGAGCAAGATCCGCTCGCTCGCGGAGCTCGAAGCGGTCGCGACGCTCGGATTCCGCGGCGAGGCGCTGGCGTCGATCGCGTCGGTGGCCGAGCTCTTCATCACGAGCCGCACGGACGAATGCCCGCACGCGACGCGCATCGACGCCCAGACGGGCGCGATGTCGCCGGCGGCCGGCACGGTCGGCACGACCATGGAAGTGCGCGAGCTTTACTTCAACACACCGGCGCGCCGGAAATTCCTGAAGAGCGAGCAGACGGAGCTCGGGCACTGCCTCGAAGTGATCCGGCGCGTCGCGCTGGCGCGTCCGGATGTCGCGATTTCGGTGCTTCACAACGGCCGTGCCGTCGAGCACTGGAACGCGAGCGATCCGCAGGCGCGGGTCGCCAAGATTCTCGGCGAGGTGTTCGATACGGCCCACCTACCGCTCGACGAACGCGCCGGGCCGCTTGCCGTGTACGGCTGCGCGGGCCTGCCGACGGCGAGCCGCGGCCGCGCCGACCAGCAGTATTTCTTCGTGAACGGACGCTTCGTGCGCGACAAGCTCCTGACGCACGCCGTTCGCGCCGCCTACGAGGACGTGCTGCACGGCAACCGCTATCCGTCGTATGTGCTCTTTCTCGACCTGCCGCCCGAGGCGGTGGACGTGAACGTGCATCCGTCGAAGATCGAGGTGCGGTTCCGCGATTCACGCTCGATTCACCAGTTCGTGTTCCATGCCGTGCAGCGGGCGTTGGCACGCCATGCGGGGGCGTCGCCGGAAACGACGGCGGGCGGCCACGCGGCGCAATTGCAGCCGACCGGGCCCGCGTCGTTCAGCGCGAAGCCGCTCGCAGGCGCGGGAATCAGCGCGGCGATGGGCACGGCAATGGGCGCCGGCGCGCCGGACGGCCACGCGAAAAGCGAAAACGGCACCGCCTGGCTGCGGCAATCGCGCATGACGCAGGGCACGCTGCCCGTCGCCCAGCCGCTCGCGCTCTATGACGCGCTCTTCGGGCGCAAGGACGCCGGCGCGCTCGCGCAGCCAGCCGTCTCGTGGGCGTCGGACAGCGCGCCGGAGGCAATTCGCGCGCCAAACCCGCATCACGCCGCAGCGCTCCACGCCGACGAACAGCCGCTCGGTTTCGCGCTCGGCCAGATCCACGGCATCTACGTGCTCGCGCAGAACGCGCAGGGACTCGTGATCGTCGACATGCACGCCGCCCACGAACGCATCCTCTACGAGCAGTTCAAGACGGCGCTCGCCGATCGCGCGATCGGCGTGCAGCCGCTCCTGATCCCCGTTTCGATGACGGCGGAGCCCGTGGAAATCGGCGTCGTCGAGGAGGAGCGCGCGACGCTCGATGCGCTCGGCTTCGACCTGGCTGTACTGTCGCCGACTTCGATCGCGATCCGCGCAGTCCCGGCGCTGCTCAAGGACGCCGACCTGCAGTCGCTCGCGCGCGCGGTGCTCGCCGATCTTCACGCCTACGGCGGTTCGCGCGTGCTGACCGAGCGCCAGCACGAACTGCTCGGCACGCTCGCCTGCCATCACGCGGTGCGCGCGAACCGCCGCCTCACGGTCGACGAGATGAATGCGCTGTTGCGCCAGATGGAAGCCACCGAGCGCGCCGATCAGTGCAATCACGGCCGCCCGACGTGGTATCAGCTGACGCTCGGCGACCTCGACCGCCTCTTCTTGCGCGGGCAATGAGCACGCGATGAACGCGGCAACGAGCACGACGATGAGCGCTTCGCAAGCACCGGCGGCGCCCCGCCGCGCCCGCCCGGTCGCGTGCCTGCTCGGGCCGACGGCGTCGGGCAAGACCGCCGCCGCGCTCGCCTTTGCCGCGCGCCGGCCGGTCGAAATCGTGAGCGTCGATTCGGCGCTGGTGTATCGCGGCATGGATATCGGCACCGCGAAGCCGTCCGCCAGCGAACGCGCGCTCGCGCCGCATCACCTGATCGACATCATCGACCCCGCCGACACCTATTCCGCCGCCGATTTCCGCGCCGACGCGCTGCGGCTCGTCGGTGAAATCGATGCGCGGGGCAACGTGCCGCTGCTCGTCGGCGGCACGATGCTGTATTTCAAGGCCCTGACCGAGGGCCTGAACGATCTGCCCGCCGCGAATCAGGAAGTGCGCGCGGCGCTCGATTCCGACGCCGCCCGCGACGGCTGGCCCGCGCTGCACGCGCGGCTCGCGGCCGTCGATCCGCGCACCGCCGCGCGCCTCGCGCCGAACGACTCGCAGCGCATCCAGCGCGCGCTCGAAGTGTTCACGCTGACCGGCGAGCCGATGTCGGCGCTGCTCGCCGCGCCGCGCGCGCAGGACGAGGCGGCGGCCTACCGCTTCGTGCCGATCGCGCTCGAGCCGTCCGACCGCGGCGTATTGCACGCGCGGATCGCCGCGCGCTTCGACGCGATGCTCGCGGCCGGTTTCATCGATGAAGTGAAGCGCCTGCGCGCGCGCGGCGACCTGAGTCTCGACATGCCGTCGATGCGCTGCGTCGGCTACCGGCAGGCGTGGGAGTATCTCGACGGCGCGACGGACTACGCCACGATGCGCGACAAGGGCGTCTTCGCCACGCGCCAGCTGTGCAAGCGCCAGCTGACGTGGCTGCGCGCGATGCCGGAGCGGATCGTCGTCGATTGTTGCGCGCAGGATGCCGTGGATCAGGCGGCGCACGCCATCGAGCGCGTCAGCCAATAAAAAAAGCCGCTCATCCGAGCGGCTTGTTCATGAGCGCGGCAGCGTCAGACCACGACCGTCTGCGCCTCGCCTTCCCGGCTTTCGCGCACCGTGCCGATCTTCCAGACCTGCTCGCCCGCCGCCGACAGGAGGCCCGTCGCCGCTTCCACGTCTTCGGCCGCGACGATCACCGCCATGCCGATCCCGCAATTGAACACGCGATGCATTTCCGCATCCGCGACGCCGCCATGCTTCTGCAGCCACGAGAAAAGCGGCGGCAGCGGCCACGCACGGTGATCGAGCTCGGCGGTCAGCCCTTCGCGCAGCACGCGCGGGATGTTTTCCACCAGCCCGCCGCCCGTGATGTGCGCCATGCCCTTCACGGTCACGCTCTGCATCAGCGAAAGGAGCGGCTTCACGTAGATGTGCGTCGGCGCCATCAGCGCGTCGGCGAGCGACCGGCCGTCGAAATCGGCGGCGAGGTCCGGCTGCGCGCGCTCGATGATCTTGCGCACGAGCGAATAGCCATTCGAGTGAATTCCGCTCGATGCAAGGCCGAGCACCACATCGCCCGCCTTGATCGTGCTGCCGTCGATGATCTTCCTCTTTTCCACCGCGCCGACCGCGAAACCCGCCAGGTCGTACTCGCCGTCCGGGTACATGCCCGGCATTTCGGCGGTCTCGCCGCCGATCAGCGCGCAGCCCGATAGCTCGCAGCCCTTCGCGATGCCCGCCACGACGGTCGCGGCCGTGTCGACATCCAGCTTGCCGCACGCGAAATAATCGAGGAAGAAGAGCGGCTCGGCGCCCTGCACGAGAATGTCGTTCACGCTCATCGCGACGAGATCCTGGCCCACCGTGTCGTGCTTGTTCAGCTGGAACGCGAGGCGCAGCTTCGTGCCGACGCCGTCCGTGCCCGACACGAGCACCGGCTCCTTGTATTTCTTCGGCACTTCAAACAGCGCGCCGAAACCGCCGATGCCGCCCAGCACGCCTTCGCGCATCGTTTTCTTGGCAAAGGGCTTGATCCGGTCGACGAGCGCGTCGCCTGCGTCGATGTCCACGCCCGCGTCGCGATACGACAAACCTTGGGCGTCAGGGGCGGTTTTCGGCTGATTCATGGGGGATGAGCGAGAAGGTCGGTAAAATACGATTTTACCCGATGCCGGCCGCCCGGCTGGAATTCACGCGCTCCGCCCGGCCCGCGCGAATCTTTTTCAGGATTCGCGCGGAGCAGACCGTGCGCGCCGTGCCCGGCGCGAGCCATGCCGCGCCATGACCAGCACCATGCTTTTAAAGATACGCCCCGACGGAACCGACTGCCCGTGCAACGCCAATTGACGCTCGATCTCGGCACGCCCCCGCCTGCCACCTTCGACAATTTCTTCGCCGCCGGCAACCACGAACTCGTGACGCGCCTGCGCGAGCTCGACGGCGCGCTCGCGGCCGGTCCGGTCGCGGACCGCACGTTCTACGTCTGGGGCGAGCCGGGCAGCGGCCGCAGCCATCTGCTGCAGGCCATCGTGCATGAGGCGACCGGGCGCGCGCGCTTCCTGAGCCCGCAAAGCGCGCTCACCGCGTTCAGCTTCGATCCGCGCGTGACGCTTTACGCCGTCGACGACTGCGACGGCCTCTCGGGCGCGCAGCAGATCGCCCTTTTCAACCTCTTCAACGAAGTGCGCGCCCATCCGACGAGCGCGCTCGTCGCAACCGGCAGCGCCGCGCCGATGGGGCTTTCGGTGCGCGAGGATCTGCGCACGCGGCTCGGCTGGGGGCTGGTGTTCCATCTCGTCGCGCTGAGCGACGAGGCCAAGGTGGCGGTGCTCAGGAACGCGGCGCGCGAACGCGGCATCGCGCTCGCCGACGACGTGCCCGCCTACCTGCTCACGCATTTTCGCCGTGACATGCCGAGCCTGATGGCGCTTTTCGACGAGCTCGACCGCTTTTCGCTCGAACAGAAGCGCGCGGTGACGCTGCCGCTCCTGCGCCGGATGCTCGCGAGCACCGGTGGCGCGCAGCCGCCCGGACTCGCGCTCGTCGGCCCCGCCGGCAGCGGAGAACCGGCCGGCCCGCTCTTCGATCCGCCCGGCCCGGACGCACCCCCCGCACCGCCGGAAACGGCTCCGACCCGCTTCAAGTAAAATGCGCTCCCATGAACCTCGCTCTTTTTGATCTCGATCACACGCTCATTCCGACGGACAGCGACCACGAATGGGGCCGCTTCATGGTGAAGCTCGGCATCGTCGATGCGGAAAGCTTCGCGCGTCAGAACGACGCCTTCTACGCCGACTACAAGGCGGGCGTGCTCGACATCGACGCGTACCTGCACGCGATGCTCAAGCCGCTCGCGAAATACTCGCGCGACCAGCTCGCCGACTGGCACGCGCAATTCATGCACGAAGTGATCAACCCGCGCATCGTGCCCGCCGCCGTGACCCTCGTGCGCGAGCATCAGGACAACGGCGACCTGTGCTGCCTCGTCACTGCCACCAACGCGTTCATCACCGCGCCGATCGCCGAAGCGTTCGGCATCGACGCGCTGATCGCGTGCGAAGTCGAAACCATCGACAACCATCCGCAAGGCGCCTTCACCGGCCGCCCGACCGGCACGCCGAGCTATCGGGAAGGCAAGATCGTGCGCGTCGAGGCATGGCTCGCGTCGCTCGACAAGAAGCTCTCCGACTTCAGGCACAGCTATTTCTACAGCGACTCGCACAACGACATTCCGCTGCTCGAAAAAGTCACCGACCCGATCGCGACCAATCCCGACGACACGCTGCGCGCCCACGCGCAGGCAAAAGGCTGGCGCATCCTGGACCTCTTCAATACACGTGATTAAAAAACTCATCCGCAAGCTGTTCGGGCAGGATAGCGCCGAATCCGAAACCGGCGCGTCAACCGACGCTGCCTCTCATCCCACCGAAGCCGCAACCGCGCCCGCCGCCCGCAAGAGCACGCGCAAGAAAACGCCCGTCGCGGTGAAGCGCGACCCGAACGTGCCGGTCATCCTGTCGTCCGACATTCACGGCATCGACCCTTCGCTGATCTCGAAGAACGCGGTGCGCGTCACCGACGCGCTGCAGGAAGCCGGCCATCGCGCGTTCATCGTCGGCGGCGCGGTGCGCGACCTGCTGCTCGGCGTCGCGCCGAAGGACTTCGACGTCGCCACCGACGCCACACCCGACCAGGTGCAGAAGCTCTTTCGCCGCGCACGCATCATCGGGCGGCGCTTCCAGATCGTGCACGTGCAGTTCGGCCAGGACATCATCGAGACCTCGACGTTCCGCGCGCTCGTCGACATTCCCGCCGACGCGCCGCCCGCCGAACCGCCGCGGCGCCTGAAGCGCGGCGAGCTGGACGCGCGCACCCATGCGGTCGATGCAAGCGGGCGCGTGCTGCGCGACAATGTGTGGGGCGAGCAGCACGAGGACGCCACGCGCCGCGATTTCACGATCAACGCGATGTACTACGATCCGGCAACGCAGACCGTGCTGGACTACCACGACGGAATGGCCGACATTCGCGCGCGTCTCCTGCGCATGATCGGCGATCCGGCGACGCGTTATCGCGAGGACCCGGTGCGCATGCTGCGCGTCGTGCGCTTCGCGGCAAAGCTCGGTTTCGAGATCGAGGAGTCGACGCGCGCGCCGATCCGCGAACTCGCGGATCTGATGAACAACGTGCCGGCGGCGCGCCTCTTCGACGAGATGCTGAAGCTGCTGCTCTCGGGCCACGCGCTCGCCTGCCTCACGCGGCTGCGCGCGGAAGGGCTGCATCACGGCGTGCTGCCGCTGCTCGACGTCGTGCTCGAGCAGCCGCATGGCGAGAAGTTCGTGACGCTCGCGCTCACCAATACCGACGAGCGCGTGCGCGCCGGCAAGCCGGTGTCGCCGGGCTTCCTGTTCGCCACGCTGCTGTGGCACGACATGCAGACGCGCTGGCAGCAATTCACGGCCGCGGGCGAGTATCCGGTGCCCGCGCTGCATCGCGCGATGGACGACGTGCTCGACATGCAGACCGAGAAGCTCGCGATCCACAAGCGCTACTCGTCGGACATGCGCGAGATCTGGGGTCTGCAGCACCGGCTGGAAAAGCGTTCGGGACGAAGCGCGCTGAAGCTGCTGGAACACCAAAGGTTTAGAGCGGGTTATGATTTCCTCCTGTTGCGCTGCGAATCAGGCGAACTGGATCCCGCGATCGGACAGTGGTGGACGGATTTCATCGACGGGGACGCCGCCGCGCGCGAAGCACTGCTCGCGCTGGGCGGGCGTGACCGGTCGCCCAAGAAACGACGGCGACGCAGCAATGCCAAAGGCCGCAGGACGGGTGACGCAATGGAGGGCGGCGAGAGCGCCGAGGAACGGGAAGGCAGCGACACGCGCGAAGTGCGTGACCTGAGTCCCAATGACCACGGCAGCCACGGCAACGATTGACGACAGACTTTCGTTGCGAGGCAGCCGCCGCCGAACGACAGTCGTAGGATTTATGCCATGACGGTAGCTTATCTGGGCCTCGGCGCGAATCTCGGAGATGCGCGTCAGACCCTGAAAGACGCGGTCGTGTGTCTTGCTCAGCAACGCACGATCACGGTGCTCGCGAAATCGAGCCTCTATCGCACCGCGCCGATCGACGCCGGTGGCGACGACTATTTCAATTGCGTCGTCAAGATCGAGACCACGATGCCCGCGCGGCAACTGCTGCGGCTCTGCCATACGGTCGAGGAACAGTTCGGGCGCGAGCGGCCGTATCGCAACGCGCCGCGCACGCTCGATCTCGATATCCTGCTCTTCGGCGATTCCAGCATCGACGAAGCCGATCTCATCGTGCCCCATCCGCGCCTGACCGAGCGCGCGTTCGCGCTCGTGCCGCTCGTCGAGCTCGATGGCGAAGTGATCATCCCGCAACTGGGCCGCGCCGATGCCTTCCTCGCCGCCGTGCACGAGCAGCGCATCGAAAAGGTCGCGACCTGCCAGTGTCCGATGCAGGGCGCGCAACGCGCAGCGAACGGCGGCGACGTTCTCGCCGCATCCACCAAGAACAACTGCCGATGAGCGCCGCTTTCCCTCTTACCGTCACCGCACCGCATCTGCGCCCGCCGCATCGCTATATCGCGATCGAGGGTCCGATTGGCGTCGGCAAGACGACGCTCGCCACGCTGCTCGCCGAACGCTGGTCGATGCGCACGCTCTTCGAGCGTCCGCAGGACAATCCGTTTCTCGAGCGCTTCTATCGCGACACCACGCGCTACGCGCTGCAGACGCAATTGAGCTTCGCGCTGCAGCGTGTCAGGCAGACGCGCGAAGTCGCCGATGCGCTCGGCGGCCAGGCGCCGCTGATGGCCGATTTCATCACGCAGAAAAGCGAACTGTTCGCGCGTCTCACGCTGCCCGACGACGAGTTCCAGCTGTATCGCGAGATCGCGTCGCGCATCGATACGAGCGCGCCCGCACCCGATCTCGTCGTGTATCTGCAGGCGAGTCCGGAAGTGCTGTTCGCGCGCATCCAGAAGCGTGCACTGCCGATGGAACTGCAGATTCCCGATGCCTATCTGCGCGCGCTGTGCGACGCTTATAACGAGTTCTTCTATCACTACGACGCGACACCGGTGCTCACGGTGAACGCCGAGCATCTGAATCCGCTCGATTCGGATGCGGATCTGGCGCTCCTGATCGAGCGCATCGAGACGATGCGCGGACGCAAGGAATTCTTTGTCAAAGGCACGTCTCTCTGAGCCCGCTCGGGCTTTCGGTCTGACGCGCTCACTCTCTGGAACGATCATGGCGTACTTGCAGGAAACCGGCCGCAATGCGATCACCGTCCCGAAGCTCCAGGCGATGCGCGAGGCGGGCGAGAAAATCGTGATGCTGACGTGCTACGACGCGAGCTTCTCGGCGCTGCTCGACCGCGCGGGCGTCGACGTGATGCTGATCGGCGACTCGCTCGGCAACGTGTTGCAGGGACACAGCACGACGCTGCCCGTCACCCTCGCCGACATCGCGTATCACACGGCCTCGGTCGCGCGCGGCAACAAGGGTGCGCTGATCGTCGCCGACATGCCGTTCGGCACGGTCGGCTCGCGCGAGGACGCGTACGCGAACGCCGTGCAGCTGATGCGCGCGGGCGCGCAGATGGTGAAGATCGAAGGCGGCGAGTGGCTCGCCGACACGGTGCGCTTTCTCGTCGAGCGATCGATTCCGGTGTGCGGGCACGTTGGCCTCACGCCGCAGTCGGTCCATGCGTTCGGCGGCTTCAAGGTGCAGGGCAAGACCGACGCGGCCGCCTCTCAGATGCGCCGCGACGCGCTCGCCCTGCAGGACGCCGGCGCCCAGATGCTCGTGATCGAAGCCGTGCCGACGCTGCTCGCGCGCGAAGTGACCGAGCAGGTCGCCATTCCGACGATCGGCATCGGCGCGGGTATAGACTGTTCGGGACAGGTGCTGGTGCTGCACGACATGCTCGGGATCTTTCCCGGCAAGCGGCCCCGCTTCGTGAAGGATTTCATGCACGGCCAGCCGACGATCTTCGCCGCCGTCGAGGCCTACGTGCGCGCGGTGAAAGACAGCAGCTTCCCCGGTCCGGAACATACGTTCTGAGTGCTTTCCGAAAGAGGCGCCGCACTGCGCCTCTTTCGGCGGCCGCCGCTCGCCCTATGTCCGCAATCGCGCGCCGACTCCGCCGCGCAGCGCGTTGCTCACCATCAGCGCTTCGGCGCGCTCCAGTTCTTCCCGCGTGATCGTGCGCTCGGCCGCGCCCAGCTCATCGATCAGCACGCCACGCATCACGCCCGGCAGCACGCCTGCCTCGATCGGCGGCGTCCACCAGCGGCCGTCGAGCTTCACGAAGACCGTCGATCGCCCGCCCTCCGTCAACTCCGCACGCTCGTTGAAGAACAGCATGTCGAACGCGCCCTGGGCCTCGGCTTCACGCCACGCGCGATCGAAGTCCTCGCGGCGGGTCGTCTTGTGGCGCAGCAGCGGATCGCCCGACGCCTGCGGAGCGAAGCCGTAATCGGGCGCGAGCAGCACATCGACGGTATCGGCGGCGAGGGGCGCGAGCGGCGCGCTCGAAAGCGTGATCTGCCCGGCCTTGTCGAGCGCAATCCGCAGCCGGTACGGCTTGCCTGCATCGAAGCTCATGCAGCGTTCGCCGACGAGCGCCTTCAATTGCAACTCGTCGAGCGAAAAACCGAGATAGCGCGCGCTGCCCGCGAGCCGCGCGAGATGGCGCCCGAAGTGGCGAACGCCCGCGTCGCGCGTGGCGTAGGCGGTTTCGAACAGCTCGAAACCGGGATCGGCACCCGTGAGAAAACGTGCTTTCAAGAGACACTCCGCGTATTCGTCGGCGGCGACGCTGTCGAGCACGATTCCCGCGCCAATGCCCATCGTGCCCCGTCCGTCGCCCACGACCAGCGTGCGGATCGCGACCGAAAGGCAGAAGTCGGCGTTTCGGTTCAGCCAGCCGATCGCGCCCGTATAGATGCCGCGCGGCGTGCTTTCGATTGCATCGATCAACTGCATCGTCCTGTATTTCGGCGCACCGGTGATCGAGCCGCACGGGAACAGCGCGCGCAGGATGTCCGCGAACGAAGTGCCGGGCCGAACGCGCGCTTCGACCGTCGAGGTCATCTGCCACACCGACGCATACGGCTCGACCGAGAAGAGCGCGGGCACGCGCACCGAGCCGGTGGCCGCCACGCGCGACATGTCGTTGCGCAGCAAGTCGACGATCATCACGTTTTCGGCGCGGTTCTTCGGATCGTCGTGCAGCGCCTGCGGGTCGGTGTCGCGCGGGGCCGTGCCTTTCATCGGCCTCGCGCGCAGGAGGTCGCCGGCCTTCTCGATGAAAAGCTCCGGCGAACACGACAGCACCGCGCGGCCCTCCGGCAGCGCGATGAACGCGCCGTAGCGCACCGGCTGCCGTGCCCGCAGCCGCCGGTAAAGCGCGAGCGGCGTGCCGAACACGTCGAAAGCGAGCCGGTACGTGTAGTTGACCTGGTACGTGTCGCCCGCGCGCAGCGCTTCGTGCACGGCGGCGATCGCGGCGTCGAACTCGCCGCGCGTGACGCTCGCCTCCATACCGGCGACACCCGCCGCCGACGGCGTCGCCGCGCCGCCATCCTGCGACGCGAGCCACGCATCGGCCTCGTCGCGCGAGAGCGGTGCGCAATCGCGGAACAACAAAAAGCGCAGCGCGGCATCGCCGGGCTGCGCCAACTGGAGATTGCGGCCGAACTCGTAATCCGCGACGACGACCGCGTGCAGACCGCCCCGCAAATCGTCTTCGACCTGCGCGCACACCGTGGCGAGCGCCGCGCCGTCGGTGCAGGACCGCTCGTGCGCGAACCCTGTGTACAAGCGAGTCGACCGCCTTGCGGCGGTCGACTCGCAATCGTCGAGCAGCGCGAACACCGCGCTGCGTGGATCGGCCGTCATTGCATGGACCGTATCAGTCAAAGAAGCTCTTCACCCGATCGAACCAGCTCTTGCTTTGCGGGCTGTGACGCGAGCCTCCTTCGACGAGCGATTTCTCGAACTGCTTGAGCAGGTCGCGCTGCTGGTCGGTGAGCTTGACGGGCGTTTCCACCTGCACGTGCACGTACAGATCGCCCGCGATGCTCGAGCGCAAGCCCTTGATGCCCTTGCCCCGCAGACGGAATGTCTTGCCCGACTGCGTGCCTTCCGGCACCGTGAAGCTGGCGCGGCCCGCGAGCGTCGGCACCTCGATCTCGCCGCCGAGGGCGGCGGTGGTGAACTGGATCGGCATCTGGCAATGCAGGTCGTCGCCGTCGCGCTCGAACACCGAGTGCTGCTTGATGTGAATCTCGACATACAGATCGCCGCTCGGACCGCCGTTGATGCCCGGCTCGCCGTTGCCGGCGGAGCGGATGCGCATGCCGTCGTCGATACCGGCCGGAATCTTCACTTCCAGCGTCTTCGTTTCCTTCACCTTGCCCGCGCCGTGGCAGTGCGCGCAGGGCTCGGGGATGTAGCTGCCGGTGCCGTGGCACTTCGGGCACGTTTGCTGGATGCTGAAAAATCCCTGAGACATGCGCACCGTGCCATTGCCATGACAGGTCGGGCAGGTTTCCGGCTTGGTACCGGGCTTCGCGCCCGAGCCGTGGCAGACGTCGCAGTTCACCCAGCTCGGCACGCGGATCTGCGTGTCGTAGCCGTGTGCCGCCTGTTCGAGCGTGATTTCCATGCTGTAGCGCAGGTCGGCTCCGCGATACACCTGCGGACCGGCGCGCCCGCGGCCGGCACCACCCGCGGTCTGGCCGAAAATGTCGCCGAAAATGTCCCCGAATGCGTCCGCGAAACCGCCGAAGCCCTGCGCGCCCGCACCGCCCATGTTCGGATCGACGCCCGCGTGGCCGTACTGGTCGTAGGCCGCGCGCTTTTGCGAATCCGAGAGCATTTCGTAGGCTTCCTTCCCCTCCTTGAAATGCTCTTCCGCATTCTTGTTGTCCGGATTGCGGTCGGGGTGGTACTTCATCGCGAGCTTGCGATACGCCTTCTTGATCTCGTCGTCGCTTGCGTTCTTCGCGACGCCCAGAACCTCGTAGTAATCCCGTTTCGCCATATCGGTTCGATGCCGCCGCGCCACGCGCGGGCGGCTCCCTCTCAGATGCTTTGAGTCTCGCGACTCGTGTGTAACCTTCGACGCCCCGCTTGACTGGATGCAGCCAGGCGCCCTCTAAAAAAACAACGTGCCCGGGGAGCCGTTTGGCTCGCCAGGCGCGTTCTTCATTCCTGCTTCGTCTCGATCGACCGGCTTCGCGCATCCTCACGCGAAGCCGGATCCGGCCGTGGCGACGAATCGCTCGTGCGGCTCAACGACTCAGTCCTTCTTCACTTCCTTGAACTCCGCGTCGACCACGTCGTCCTGCTGCTGGCTCGCACCGCCCGCCGCCGACGAAGCACCCGCACCGCCGCCGGCCGCACCGGCCGCGGCACCCGCCGCCGCGCCCTGCGCTGCCTGCATGTCGGCGTACATCTTCTCGCCGAGCTTCTGCGAAGCGGTGGCAAGCGTCTCGATCTTCGCGTCGATCGCAGCCTTGTCGCTCGAACCGCTCTTCAGCGTGTCCTCGAGGTCCTTCAGCGCGGCTTCGATCTTCTCCTTCTCGGCCGCGTCGACCTTGTCGCCGTACTCGGCCACCGCTTTCTTCGTGCTGTGAACGAGCGCGTCGCCCTGGTTGCGCGAGTCGGCCAGTTCGCGGAGCTTGTGATCCTCTTCCGCGTTGGCTTCGGCGTCCTTCACCATCTTGTCGATCTCGGCATCCGACAGGCCCGAGTTCGCCTTGATGGTGATCTTGTTTTCCTTGCCCGTCGCCTTGTCCTTCGCGCCGACGTGCAGAATGCCGTTCGCATCGATGTCGAAGGTCACTTCGATCTGCGGCGTGCCGCGCGGTGCCGGCGGAATGCCTTCCAGGTTGAACTCGCCGAGCAGCTTGTTGCCCGCCGCCATTTCGCGCTCGCCCTGGAACACCTTGATCGTCACGGCGCCCTGGTTGTCGTCGGCCGTCGAATACACTTGCGCGTGCTTCGTCGGGATCGTCGTGTTCTTGTTGATCATCTTCGTCATCACGCCGCCGAGCGTCTCGATGCCGAGCGACAAAGGCGTCACGTCGAGCAGCAGCACGTCCTTGCGGTCGCCCGACAGAACCTGGCCCTGAATCGCCGCGCCCACGGCCACGGCTTCGTCCGGGTTCACGTCACGGCGCGGTTCCTTGCCGAAGAATTCCTTCACCTTCTCCTGCACCTTCGGCATACGCGTCATGCCGCCGACGAGAATCACGTCGTCGATTTCACCGACCTTCACGCCCGCATCCTTGATGGCAATGCGGCACGGTTCGATCGTGCGCTCGATCAGTTCTTCGACGAGCGCTTCGAGCTTCGCACGCGTAAATTTCAGGTTCAAGTGCTTCGGACCCGACGCGTCGGCCGTGATGTACGGCAGGTTGATGTCGGTCTGCGCGGTCGACGACAGCTCGATCTTCGCCTTTTCCGCCGCTTCCTTCAGGCGCTGCAGCGCGAGCACGTCCTTCGACAGATCGACGCCCTGTTCCTTCTTGAACTCGGCAATGATGTAGTCGATGATGCGCTGGTCGAAGTCCTCGCCGCCGAGGAACGTGTCGCCGTTCGTCGAGAGCACTTCGAACTGCTTTTCGCCGTCCACGTCCGCGATTTCGATGATCGAGACGTCGAACGTGCCGCCGCCCAGGTCATACACCGCGATCTTGCGGTCGCCCTTTTCGGCCTTGTCGAGACCGAACGCGAGCGCGGCCGCCGTCGGCTCGTTGATGATGCGCTTGACTTCCAGGCCGGCGATGCGGCCCGCGTCCTTGGTTGCCTGGCGCTGGCTGTCGTTGAAGTACGCGGGAACCGTGATCACGGCTTCCGTGACCGGCTCGCCGAGATAGTCTTCAGCGGTCTTCTTCATCTTGCGCAGCACTTCGGCAGAAATCTGCGGCGGCGCGAGCTTCTGGCCGTGCGCTTCCACCCAGGCGTCGCCGTTGTCGGCCTTGACGATCTTGTAGGGCATCAGGCCGATGTCCTTCTGCACTTCCTTTTCTTCGAAGCGGCGGCCGATCAGGCGCTTGACCGCATACAGCGTGTTGCGCGGATTCGTGACCGACTGGCGCTTGGCCGGGGCGCCGACGAGAATTTCGTTTTCGTCGACATAAGCGATGATCGACGGCGTCGTGCGCGCGCCTTCCGAATTCTCGATGACCCGGACCTGGTTGCCTTCCATGATCGCCACGCACGAATTGGTCGTGCCGAGGTCGATACCGATGATTTTGCCCATTTTTGTAATCTCCTGACTTTGATCGCAGCGGGCCCGGCTTTCGAAGCGCGGCTTTTTCAGCCGGTTCGAGCGGTCGGACGCCCAAAATTCATACCTGTACGCAACATAAGTGCGTTCGCATCGTTTTCAAGACCCTGAATGCGATGCGGTCTTTGTTTTTTTCGCCCCGGGCGGGGAGCGAATCACGCTTTTGCGTCGAGCGCGCGGATCTTTTCGCGCGCCGCCGCCACCGCGGCCTCGAACTGCCCGAGCCCGTGCCAGCCCGTCGCCCGCCCGAGGCGCTTGCCGCGGTAGAAGAAGAACCACGTCGGCACGCCGTGCAGCATGAAGCGGCGCCCCAGTTCGCGATGTTCATACACATTGCTGTGAAACCACTTCATGCCCAGCGCACGGATTTCGTCGGGCTTCTGGAGCATCGCCTTTTTGGCGATTTCGCAGTTGAAGCAGTCCACGCCCCAGAAGAACACGACCGCGAGTTCGTCCCCGGCGGCGGCGAGCCCGGCGTCGAAATTCCCGGCGTCGAGCTCCTGCATGCCAAAAACGGAAAACGCGGTGGCGTCGACCGGGATATTCGCCATGTTCGCGACTCGATGGCTGCGCGCGTTATTTCGGTGCCGCGACCGTGACGAGCGCCGGGCGCAGCACGCGGTCGGCGATCACGTAGCCCTTTTGCAGCACGGCGACGACCGTATTCGCCTCCTGCTCGGCCGGCACCATCGAAATGGCCTGGTGGCGATGCGGATCGAACTTCTCGCCGACCGGGTTCACCGGCACCACGCGGCCCTTCTCGAGCGCGCCGGTCAACTGGCGCAGCGTGAGTTCGACGCCCTCGCGCACCTTGGCGAGATCGGTCGAGGAGTCGGCAAGCGCCGCCTCGAGGCTGTCGAGCACCGGCAGCAGGTTTTCCGCGAAATTTTCGATTGCGAACTTGTGCGCCTTCGACACGTCTTCCTGAGCGCGGCGGCGGACGTTCTCGGTCTCGGCCTTGGCGCGCAGGAACTCTTCCTGGAGCGCCGCGATCTTCGCCTGCGCTTCCGCAAGCGCAGCCTCGGCTTCGTTCGCGTCCGCGGTTGCCGGCGCTGCCGACGCGTCTGCCGCTTCAGCCGGCTGCTGCGCCGCGTTCGAATTGCCGGCGTTGAGGTTGCCGGCGTCGGCGGCCTGGCGCGCTTTATCGTCGGCGGGCGTGGGGTTCTGGCTCGCTGAATTCTCTTGCGTGTTTTCCATGTCGCTGAATGTCTTGCTGAGTGTGAAATCGGATGCGAAAACCGCCCGACGATGCCGATGTTACCCGGCTTGCCCGCGTTGCAAAAATACAACTGCAACACGACTGCGGGGCGCATGGTGCGGGAGGCGTTTTCCTACTAGCCGCCTATTTAGGGCTACGCCGAACGTTTTCAAGGGCTTGCACGCGATTTTTCCGACATTTCGAAAGCCGCCGAAACGCGCCGTTACAACGATTTACCGGTTGCGTGCAGATTGAGATTGAGCCGATCGACTTGGTCGCCTACACTTCGATCAAGCTCCCGTGAGTACAGGTTAACCCCTAATTCTACGAAAGCTTTCAGCCCGCTCCAGCGCTTGCCCGTTTCGCCCGTATCCAGGGGGGTACCATGAAACTGACCTTTGCTATCGCGGTGGTCGCTCTGGTACTCGTTGCGGGCACCACGACCATCTGCATGTCCGGCGCCGTGACCGAGAACAACACGGAATATGGCGGCATCCACGCCACCATGGAACATTTCTTCAGTCCGAACCTGAAAGTTTGTCGATAGTGCGGCGGTCGCGCTTGGTCGGGCGGCCCTGCAGGCCGGCCGCGGGTTCGCGGTACGTCTTGCGCCGCTCCGTTTCCGCCAGCCGTTTCTCGCGTCCTTCCTGCGTCTCCACGTAGAGCGTCTGCGCGACCGTCGCCGGTCCGCGCACGTCGCAGATGCCCAGCACTTCCACCTGCCAGACAAGCTGCTCGACGTCGATCTCGACGATATCACCTACGCGCACGTCCTTCGACGGCTTCACGTTCGCCCCGCCGATGCGCACGCGGCCCTTCTCCACGGCGTCGCTTGCGAGCGAACGGGTCTTGAAGAAGCGCGCCGCCCAGAGCCATTTGTCGACGCGAAGGCGCGCGCCGGGGTCAGTCGAAATCTTGTAGTTCATCGGATGTGGAGTTGCATGCCGGTGTTCAGGCCACGGCGGTAAGCGGCTGCGCCGTCTGCACGGGCCAGCCCTGCAGATGCTGCGCGACGATCTCGCCGAGCGCCTTGATCCACGCCGGCGAGGCATTCAGGCAGGGAATGCGGTGAAAGTGCTTGCCGCCCGCGCGCAGGAAGTCGTCGCGCACTTCGATGCCGATTTCCTCGATCGTCTCGAGGCAGTCGGCCGTGAAACCCGGACAGAACACGTCGACACGCTTCACGCCGCCCGCGCCCAGCTCCGCGAGCGTCGGCGCGGTGTACGGCTGCAGCCATTCCGCGCGGCCGAAACGCGACTGGAACGTCACCCGGCATTCCACCGGCGTGAGCCCGAGCGCCGCCGCGAGGAGCGAACCGGTCTGCTGGCACTGGTCGTGATAGGGGTCGCCGAGATCCATCGTGCGCTTGGGCACGCCATGAAAGCTCAGCACGAGCTTGTCGCCGGCCGCGAAATCGGGATGCCCGTGGTGATGCCAGTATTCGCGCACCTGCGCGGCGAGCGCGCCGATATACGCCGGATGATCGGCGTAGTGGCGGATCGTGCGGATTTCCGGCTGGTTGCGCACGCGCCTGAGCGCGCCGAACGCGTCGTCGAAGGCGGTCGCGGTGGTCGACGACGAATATTGCGGGTACATCGGCACGAGCAGCACGCGCTCGGCGCCCTCCAGCTTCAGCTGGTTCAGCATGGCCGGGATGCCCGGCGTGCCGTAGCGCATCGCGTAGTCGACGATCACCTGATAGTCGTTCGCCGCGAACAAGCGCCGCAACTGCTCGACCTGCCGCTCCGTGTAGACCCGCAAGGGCGAGCCTTCGGGCATCCAGACCTGCGCGTACTTCTTCGCCGACGCGCGGCCGCGAAACGGCAGGATGGCGAGCCGCAGGATGATTTGCCACACGAATGCGGGAATCTCGACGACGCGCGGGTCGGACAGGAACTGCGCGAGATACTTGCGAACGGCCCGCGGCGTCGGCGCGTCGGGCGTGCCGAGGTTGATCAGCAGCACCGCCACGCGATGCGAGGCGGAAGGCTGCGAAGGCAACTCGAGATCGAAACGCATGGCAGTGGCCGGCCCGGACGGGTCGTCGTGGAGTGAAGGCCATTATAGCGGCGAGCCTCGCGGCACATCATCGGCCGTTCGGCCAGGTGGCGGCGAGGCGAAAGCGCGCGCAAGATGTCCGTGAAGCGCCGCGTATGGCCACGTATGGCCGATGCAGGCCGTACACCGGTGACTCGCGCGGCGCGGTTTTGAGCGCTACTGGTGGCTGAGCGAGATGGAAAGCAGCCGCGCGGTGATGTCGACGATCGGAATCACGCGGTTGTAGGCCATGCGCGTCGGCCCGATCACGCCGAGCGTGCCGACGATCTTGCCGTTCACTTCGTACGGCGCCGTCACAACGCTCATTTCCTCGATCGGCACGAGATTCGACTCGCCGCCGATGAAAATCTGCACGCCTTGCGCGTGGCTCGACACGTCGAGCAGTTGCAGGAGGCTCGTCTTTTGGTCGAAAACGTCGAAAAGCTTGCGCAGCCGCGCCATGTCGGAAGAAAGATCCGCCACTTCCAGCAGATTGCGCTCCCCGGAAATGAGCAGGGTGTCGCCGGGATCGGTGTCGTCGGTGCTGGCGGTGACGGCCGCGTGCATCAGCGTGGTCATGTCGCCGCGCAACTGGTCGATTTCCTCGCGCAGGCGGCGGCGCACCTCGTCGAAGGAAAGACCGGCGAAATGCGCGTTGATGTAGTTCGACGCCTCCGTGAGCTGCGACGGGGAATAGTCGCGCTGCGTGGCCATGATACGGTTCTGGACGTCGCCTTCCGGCGTGACGATGATGAGCAGGATGCGCTTGTCGGACAGACGCATGAACTCGATCTGCTTGAACATGTGGCTGCGCCGCGGCGTAAGGACCACGCCGGCGAACGACGACAGGTTCGAGAGCACGCTCGCCGCCGCCGCGACGATCTTCTGCGGCTCCTCGCCCTGCAGCCGCGTCTTGACCACGGTGGTCATCGCCTCGTCTTCGGGCGCTTCTACAGTGAGCATCGTGTCGACGAAGACGCGGTAGCCGCGCGGCGTCGGGACCCGCCCCGCCGACGTATGCGGACTCGCGACGAGCCCGAGCTCTTCCAGGTCCGACATCACGTTGCGGATCGTGGCGGGGCTCAGTTCGAGACCGGAGTAACGCGACAGCGTGCGCGACCCCACTGGCTGACCCTCGGCGATATACCGTTCGATCAACGTTTTCAGGAGGGTTTGTGCACGTGGGTCTAGCATGGGGAAATTTTAGCTCAACGTGTCGGGTAACGGCGCGCGCCTGAACTCAGGATGCGCCCCATTTTATCGGGAAACAATCTCCGTGCCCGGCGCGTTCTCGCGCGCCGGGTTCACCCACGGTTCTTTTCGACCTTTACCTATGGTGTAATGCCGGCATGGAAATTGGCAGCCAATTCAATACCGTCGCGCTCGTGGGGCGCACGCATACGCCCGGCATCGAGGAGCCGCTGAGTTCGCTCGCCGCGTTGATCGCGAAGCAGGGCTTCGAAGTCGTCTTCGAAGCTGCGACCGCGAAGGACGTCGGCGTGACGGGCTATCCGGCGCTCTCCACGGCCGAGATCGGAGCGCGCGCGGACGTCGCCGTGGTGCTCGGCGGCGACGGCACGATGCTCGGCCTCGGCCGCCAGCTCGCGCCGTACAAGACGCCGCTCATCGGCGTGAACCACGGGCGGCTCGGCTTCATCACGGACATTTCGCTCGCGGACATGCCGGTGCTCGTCCCGCAGATGCTCGCCGGATGCTTCGAGCGCGAGGAGCGCAGCCTGCTCGAGGCGCGCATCATGCGCGACGGCAAGCCGATCTATCACGCGCTCGCGTTCAACGACGTCGTGGTCAACCGCAGCGGCTTTTCGGGCATGGCGGAGCTGCGCGTCTCGGTGGACGGGCATTTCATGTACAACCAGCGCTCGGACGGGCTGATCGTCGCGACGCCGACCGGCTCGACCGCCTACGCGCTGTCGGCGTCTGGGCCCATTCTCCATCCGCAATTGCAGGGGTTCGTGCTCGTGCCGATCGCGCCGCATTCGCTGTCGAACCGGCCGATCGTGCTGCCGGACGACTCGAAAGTGGACATCCAGATCATCGGCGGGCGCGACGTCAACGTGAACTTCGACATGCAGTCGTTCACCGCCGTCGAGCTGAACGACACCATCGAGGTGCGGCGCTCGCGCCATACCGTGCCAGTGCTGCATCCGGTCGGCTACAGCCATTTCGCCACGCTGCGAAAGAAGCTGCACTGGAACGAGCACCCGTCGACGGAAGACGACCCGAACAGCTGAAGCGTCCTCATTCCATCCACGCGTCCCATCCATGCTCCGTCATCTTTCGATTCGCGACTTCGTCATCGTCGCCGCGCTCGACCTTGAGTTCGACAGTGGCTTTACCGTTTTTTCGGGTGAAACCGGCGCGGGCAAGTCGATTCTCATCGATGCCCTCGCCCTCGCGCTCGGCGCGCGCGGCGACGCGAGCGCCGTGCGCACGGGAGAAGCGCGCGCCGACATCACGGCCGAATTCGCGACGCACGACGCGCTCACCCGCTGGCTGGACGAGCACGCGCTCGCCGCGGGCGATGCGGACACGGTGATGCTGCGCCGGGTGATCGATTCGGGCGGACGCTCGCGCGCGTTCATCAACGGCACGCCCGCGACGCTCGCGCAACTGCGGGAAGTCGGCGAAATGCTCGTCGACATTCACGGCCAGCACGCGCATCAGTTGCTGATGCGCCCGGACGCCCAGCGCGATCTCTTCGACACGCACGCCGGCCTCACCGAGACTGCGGCGTCGGTTGCGCGCGCCTGGCGCGTGTGGCGCGACGCGGCGCAGGCCGCCGAAACGGCGCAAGGCCGCGACCGCGAGCTGCAACTGGAGCGCGAGCGGCTCGCGTGGCAACTGAGCGAATTCGACAAGCTCGCGCCGCAGGCGGGCGAGTGGGAGGAAGTGAGCGCGGAGCACCACCGGCTCTCGCATTCGGCAAGCCTCATCGACGGCGTGCAGGGCGCGCTCGCCGCGCTGTCCGAATCCGACGAGGCGATGATCACGCAGCTTTCCGCGATCATTTCGAAGCTGCGCGGCCTCGCCGACATCGATCCGGCGCTCTCCGACGTGCTCGCGTCGCTGGAACCGGCCGAGATCCAGTTGCAGGAAGCGTCGTATTCGCTCACGCACTACGCGCAGCGGCTGGACCTCGACCCGGACCGGCTCGCGCAGGTCGAACGGCGCATGGACCAGCTCCATTCGACCGCGCGCAAGTTCCGCCTGCAGCCCGAGGCGCTCCCGGAGGAACACGAGGCGCGCCGCCGGCAGCTTGCGCAACTCGATGCCGCAGCCGATCTGGACGCGCTGCGCGCCGCCGTCGACAAGACGAAGAACGCCTATCTGGCGGAGGCGAAGGTGCTTTCGAAGGCGCGCGCCAAGGCCGCGAAGGCGCTCGGCGCGGCAGTCACCACGGGCATGCAGGAATTGTCGATGGCGGGCGGCAGCTTCGAAGTCGCGCTCGTGCCGCTGGCCGAAGGCGGCGCGAGCGGGCTCGAACAGATCGAATTCCGCGTCGCGGGCCATGCGGGCGTCGCGCTGCGGCCGCTCGCCAAGGTCGCCTCGGGCGGCGAACTGGCGCGCATCAGCCTCGCGCTCGCCGTCATCGCGAGCACCGCGAGCCCCACCCCCACGCTGATCTTCGACGAAGTGGACACGGGCATCGGCGGCGGTGTCGCGGAGGTCGTCGGGCGGCTTCTGCACCAGCTCGGGCGCGACCGGCAGGTGCTTTGCGTCACGCACTTGCCGCAAGTCGCCGCGCGCGGCGATCAGCATTTTCAGGTGGCGAAGTCGGGCGATTCGGGCGGCGGCACGGTCAGCACCGTCACGCCGCTCGACAAGGCGAAGCGCATCGAGGAGGTCGCGCGCATGCTCGGCGGGCTCGAAATCACCGCCACGACGAGAAAGCACGCGAAGGAAATGCTGGCGGCGTGAGGCGCCCGATGCTCACGCAGGACGAAGAAAAGCCCGCGCTGAACGGGTCCCGCAAAGTTGGACGCCCATCCAACCTTTGGGACGCAGTTAAGCGCCGGGCTTTTTCCTTTCCGTGAGATGCGGCGCTTGCCCGTGACGGAGCCCCGATGACGCGGGCGCTCGAGCCATTGACGGCGCACCGCGCGCACGAAGCGCAGACGTGGCGCTTGCCATGACCGAGCCCCGGAATGGCCCGGGCGCGGCCGCCGCGCCCAGGCCAACGTCGGCGCGCCGTGCGCACATGAAGCAGTGGCTTGGGCGCGCGACCTGCGGGGAACCACTACGAACCGCGGAGAACCGCAGCGAGCCTATTCGCCCACCCCGCCGAACACGCGCTCCCACAGCGCCGTGACCACGCTCCGCTCCGCCTCCACCTGCTCCGGCTCGACGCGCGCCTTCTCCATCCCGTCGAGCCTCAGCTTGTGCTGCAGCTTCCGGTACACCCGGTACGCCGCGCCGACCGTCTCCGCGTCCCCGGCCGAGATCAGCCCGCACTGCGACGCGATGCGCAAGAGCGAAATGTTCCCCGCGTTGCGAATGAACTCGCTGTGCTCGCGCGAATGCAGCAGCACCCAGAACTGCACGATGAACTCGATATCGACCATGCCGCCGCGGTCGTGCTTCAGGTCGAAGAGCGGCGTGCGGTTCGGATGCCCGGCTTCGACGCGCTCGCGCATCGCCACGATCTCGCGCGCGAGCGGCCCCGGTTCGCGCGGCATGACCAGCACTTCGGCACGAATCGCCTCGAACTGTTCGCCGATCGCGGCGTCGCCCGCGCAGTAGCGCGCCCGCGACAGCGCCTGGTGCTCCCAGACCCACGCCGTATTCGCCGCATCGCCTTCGCGGATCTGGTAGCCGCGAAACGAGTCGAGGCTCGTCACGAGCAGGCCCGACTCGCCGTTCGGACGCAACCGCAGATCGACGTCGAACAGCGTGCCCGCGCCGGTCGCCGAGGTGAGCCAGGTGATGAGGCGCCGCGCGAACATCGCGTAGATGTCGGAGGCGGCGTCGTCGGGATCGTCGTGCAGAAAGATCAGATCGAGGTCCGACGCATACCCGAGTTCCTTTCCGCCGAGCTTTCCGTACGCGATCACGGCGAAGCGCGGCGCCTCCCGATGCCGCTTCGGAAACTGCTTCCAGACGGTTTCGACGGTCACGTCGAGCACGGCGTCCGCGAGTTCGGACAGCCGGTCGCTCACGTGCTCGACGCTGAGCCTGCCCGCCAGGTCGATCAGCAGGATGCGGAACACCTCGGCCTGATGCGCATGCCGCAGCAGATCCATCTGCTGCTCGGCGCCGTCGGCTGCGGCGAGCCGCGCGCGCAGCGAGCGCTTGAATTCCGGCCAGTCGAACGGGCTTGCGATCGCTTCGTCGTCGAGCAGTTCGTCGAGCAGTTGCGGATGACGGATCAGGTAGCCCGCCGCCCAGCGCGAGCCGCCGAGCACCGACAGCACACGGTCGAGCGCCGCCGGGTACTCGGTGAGCAGCGCGAGATAGGCGCCGCGCCTGCCGATGGCCTCGAGCAGATCGAAGAGACGCGTGATCGTGTCGCCGCGGCGCTCGGGCGGCTCGATCGACTGCGCCGCCTCCAGCGCGCGCTGCGCGACGATGTCGAAGCGCTCGCGGCTTTTCGCGGGCAGGCCGCCGTAGCGCGACGAATTCCAGACGCTCGTCAGGCGCGCGAGCAGGCCCGCGGGGTCGGTGAAGCCGAGCCCGCCAAGGCGCGCGATGAGCTCTTCCCCGGCGCTGTCGTCGGCGAGCGCGCTGCTCCAGATCCACGACGCCGCCGAATCCTCCGCCACGCCGCAGCCGCCGTGGCCGTTCACCTTGTCGGCGAAAATCGCGTCGAACTGCTGTTCGGCCGCTTCCCGGTGCGCGTCGAGCGTCGCCATCAGCGCGGCGTAGTCGGCGAATCCGAGCGACTTCGCGAGCCGCGCGCGCTCTTCCGGCGCGACCGGCATCGCGTGCGTCTGGGCGTCGTTGCGGTATTGCAACCGGTGCTCCACCTGGCGCAGGAACAGATACGCCTCCGAGAGCGCGGCGCGCACCGGCGGCGCGATCAGCCCGTGCGCGGCCGCGCGCGCGAGCACGGCAAGCGTCGGACGAATGCGGAATTCGGCCGCCTGGCCGCCGCGGATCAGCTGGAACACCTGCGCGCTGAACTCGATCTCGCGGATGCCGCCGCGGCCGAGCTTGATGTCGTCGGCCTTGTCGGGGCGCATCGAGGCGCGGCGCTGCGCCTCCTGCCGGATTTGCAGATGCAGCGAGCGGATCGCCGCGATCACGCCATAGTCGAGATAGCGGCGATAGACGAACGGCGTGACGATCGCATCGAGTTGCTTCGCGAGACGCTTCGCCGAATCGCTCCCGCCCTCCGAGACGAGGCGCCCCTTGATCCACGCGTAGCGCTCCCATTCCCGGCCCTGCACGTAGAAATATTCCTCCAGCATGCCGAGGCTGCACACGAGCGGGCCCGAATCGCCGTTCGGACGCAGCCGCATATCGACGCGAAACACATAGCCGTCCTCGGTGAGTTCCGCGATCGCGCCGATCAGCCGGCGCCCGAGCCGCGTGAAGAATTCCTGCGTGGTGAGCGGCGCGCGCTGGCCGCCGGCGGTCTCGCCGTCTTCCTCGTACACAAAGATCAGATCGATGTCCGACGACGCGTTGAGCTCCCGCCCGCCGAGCTTGCCCATCCCCACGACGCCGAGCGTCAGGCGCTCGCCGTCCGGTCCGCGCGGCTCGCCGAAGAGCGTCTCCAGGTCCGCCGAGAGCACCGCGAGCGCCCGCTGGATGGTGACTTCGGCGAGGTCGGTCATCGCGCCGGTCACCTCGGCCACGTCGGCGCGCCCCGCGAGATCGCGCTCCATCACGGTGCAGAACACTTCCGTCCTGAGGCGGCGCAGCGCTGCCTTGAGCGCGGGCTCGTTGAGCGTGCCGCCCGTCGCGCACGTGCTGCACAGCGCGACGAAGCGCGACTCGATCCACGCGCGGGTGACGGGCGCGAGCGCCCATTGCGCGACCTGCGAGGGCAATTCGGGGCGCGCCGCATAAGCGCGCCCGGCGTAGCTGGAGTAGGCGGAACTGAGGAGGGTTGCTTCGGTCATGAAGGAGGGGCTCGCTGGTTGCTTCGTGTCTTTCTGAAACTGCTTCGTGCCTTTTTTAATGTACGGCACTGAAAGTGCGTACGCTTGACCCGGCGCGGCACCTCGCGCGCTAAATGCCGCGAGGCCGGCGCGCCGAACGCCTGCCGGAACACGGCAAACGCCGTGTGGGCTTGGCTTTCCGGCTAAACCCGAAGGACCGTTTGCGGTCTTGTGCGCAGCGCCCTGTGTTACATTTGAACGTCAAACACGCAAAACTACCATATCGCCGAACCGCAGCAGCATGTCCGACACCAAGGAATCCGTCACCCCATCCGAAGTTGGACAAGCCAAGCCCCGCGGTAACGCCGAGCGCTTGCTTTCACGCGCCTTCAAGATCGTCCTCGCCCTCGCCGTCGTGCTGTATTTCGTGGTGGCGGGCACCTATCTCGGACTGCGCTACATCGTTCTGCCACAGATCGACGCCTTCCGGCCGCGCATCGAGCAGATCATTTCGTCGAAAATCCACGCGCAGTTGCGCATCGGACGGCTCACCGCGCGCTGGTCGGGACTGCAGCCGTCGCTCGACATCGACAACCTGCGCATCGACGCCGCCGACGGCTCCCCCGGCCTCGCCGTGCCGCACGCGAGCGCGACGCTCTCGTGGCAGTCGATGTTCAGGCTCGCGCCGACGCTGTCGAGTCTCGTCGTCGACGGGCCCGACGTCATCATCGCGCGGGCGGCGAACGGGTCGCTGAGCGTCGCGGGCGTGCCGCTGCCGACGCGGCGCACCGGCGACAACACCTTCATGACATGGCTGCTCAAGCAGCAGCTGATCGTGCTGCGCGACGGCACGCTGCGCTGGCACGACGCGGAGCGCGGCGTGCCCGAAATCGCGCTGAAGCGCATCCGGCTCGCGGTCGTCAACGACGGCATCCGCCACCGCCTCGCACTGCAGGCGCCCGCCGACGGCGAAGTGCTGCACGGCCCGCTCGATTTTCGCGCCGACTTCCGGCATCAGCCGTTCGCGGCGGTCGGGGCGCCCGCGCACTGGACCGGGCGCGCCTACGTGTCGACCGGTCCGGTGGACCTGCCGACGCTCGCGCACTACGTGGAGATCCCGTTCGAGATGTACAGCGGCCGCTTCGGCAACCGCATCTGGCTCAATTTCGCGGGCGGCAAGATGCAGAGTGCGAGCGGCGACCTGACCGGCGTCAACGTCGCGCTGCGCGTGCGTCCGACCCAGCCGCGCCTCGACCTGCCGAGCGCGCACTTCGGCTGGAGCCTCGAGCGCCGCGAGGGCGAATACACGCTGCACATGTCGGACCTGCACGCGGAACTCGGCCAGGCGCCGCTCGACGACGGCACGCCCGTTTCCCGCGTGCTCGATTTCAGGACGCTCACGGGCAGCTACCGCGAAGCGTCGGTCGGCCGCGGGCAACTGTTCAGCGTGGAGGGCGATCTGGTCGATGTCGGCATCCTCGCCGAATTCGCCCGTGCGCTGCCGCTGCCGCGCAAGGCGCTGATCGATCTCGTCAGGTTCAATCCGCGCGGGCTCGTGTCCAACTACACGTTCAGCTCCGAGCGTGCCCCGCCTAAGACCGAGCAGGAAGTCATGCAGGAGCACAGCAAAGGCTCGGCGAAGCCGCTTCTGCGCTACACGGTCAAGGCCGATCTGCAGGGCATCAGCGTGCAGGCGCAGGAGCCGCCGCCGGGACTCACCGCGAACAACCACCCGCGCGTGGGCATTCCGGGCGTCGAAAACCTGTGGGGCAGGATCAACGCCGACCAGTCGCAGGGCACCCTCACCATCGACACGAAGCAGGCCGCGATCACGGTTCCGGGCGCCTTCGACAACCCGCGCCTCACCTTCGATTCCCTCGAAGGCCGGGCAAGCTGGACGATTGCCGACGCCCCCGCGCCCGGCGAACCGCGCAAGGCGTTCACGGTGCATCTGGAAACGCTGCGCGTGAAAAACGACGACGCGAAGGGCGAAGTCACCGCGTACTACTGGAACCAGGGCCACGGGCGCGGCACGCTCGACCTGAAGGCGAAAGTCGCCGAGCTGAAGGTGACGAGCCTCGTGCGCTACCTGCCGACGAGCCTGAGCGAGCGCGTGCGGATCTATCTCGGCCATGCGCTGCAGGCGGGCATATCGCGCAACGGCACGATCGAAGTGCACGGCGACCTGACCCGGTTCCCCTACGCGAAGGTGCCCGAGGCAGGCGTGTTCCGCATCGAGGCGCCGTTCACGGGCGGCAAGTTCGACCCGACGCCCTTTCCGCCGCGCAAGATGGCGAACGGCACGCCAAACATCTGGCCGGGCTTCGAGGGCATCAACGGCAAGTTCCAGCTCGCGCAGAACAAGCTGCGTTTCGACATCGACCGCGCGCACTACCGCAGCGTCGCGCTCGATCACGTGACCGGGCGCATCGATGACACAGGCAACCGCGAGTCGAAGCTCCTGATCGACGGCCGCGCCCACGGCCCGCTCTCCGACATGCTGCGCTACGTCGACGACAGCTCGCTCGGCATCCTCTCGAAGCACGCCGCCCGCAAGGTGCGCGCGAGCGGCGACGCCACGCTCGCGCTCAAGCTCGGCATTCCGCGCGTGCGGCTGCCGAAGCCGCACGTCGACTACGACGGCTCCCTCACGTTCAACGGCAACGAGCTCGCCTACGCCGACCTGCCCCCGCTCTCGAACCTGCGCGGGCGGGCGAGCTTCGCGGAAAAGACCGTCAAGCTGGACAACCTCAGCGGCCGCTTTCTGGGCGGCGAAGTGCGCGGCAATGGCGGCGTGAACCCGGACGGCAGCTACGCGGTGAACGTCAACGGCCGCATCGGCGCGGACGCAGCGCAAGGCATGAACATCCGCATCAATCCGCAGGTGGCGCAGATCCTCAAGCGCGTGAGCGGCACCGCGCCCTATGAACTGCACGTGAGCGGCGCGAAGAACGCGCTGCCGCGCATCGAGGCGAAATCGGATCTCACCGGCCTCGGCCTCGACTTCCCCGCCCCGTTCGCGAAGGCGCAGGGCACGCCGATGCCGTTCGCCTTCAGCTTCGAGCCCGTGGTGGGCGACACCGCCGGGCGTCACGACGCCCGTCTCACGCTCGGCCCCGTGGCGGCGCATTACCTGCTGCAGCAGGCGGGCAAGACGCAGCTGAACGTCGTGCGCGGCGCGATCGGCGTGAACAAGCCGGCCGATCTTCCTTCGCAGGGCGTGGAGGCGGCCGTCGATTTGAACGAACTCGACGCCGACGCATGGCGCAAGCTGATCGCCGGGCTGAACCCCGCGCAGTCGCCGCAGGCGCAGAAAGCGGCCCAGCCGCCGGCCATGAACGAAAACCTGAAGCAGTTCCTGCCCACGCGCCTGGCCCTTCACTTCACCACGCTCAAGCTGCTCAACCGACACTGGGAGAACGTCGTGATCGGCGCGAGCGAGACCGACCGCATGTGGCAAGCGAACATCGCGTCGAACCAGGTATCGGGTTACGTCGCGTGGACGCCGGGCGCGACGAAGGGCAGCCCCGGCGCGCTCGTCGCGCGATTCGCGAAGGTGGTGATTCCGGAGAAGGCGGAAAACGACCTCGTCGGACAGGTGATCCGCAAGCCGCCGCGCAACATGCCGTCGATCGATCTGATCGTGAACGAAGTGGTCTTTCGCGGGCGCCCGGTCGGTCAGCTGGAAGTCAACGCGCACAACGAGGTGGAGAGCGGCGTGCCGGTCTGGCGGCTCGACCGGCTGCGATTCGCAAACCCGGAAGCCACGCTTACGGCGACGGCGAACTGGCGCCCACTCGCCGGCGCGCACGCCCCGTCCGACGACGACGATCCGCCGCGCCACACCGCGCTGGAGTTCAAGCTTGACCTCGACGACACGGGGCGACTGCTCGACCGCTTCGGCCTGCCGCGCACGATGAACGCCGGCCGCGGGATCGTGTCGGGCAAGGCGGACTGGGACGGCAGCCCCGCCGCCCTCGACCTGCCGACGCTCAACGGCAGCCTCGACGTCGAGCTGCGTCACGGGCAGATCCTGAAAGTCGAGCCGGGCGCGGCCAAACTGCTCGGCGTGCTGAGCCTGCAGAGCCTCGCGCACCTGCTCACGCTGAATTTCCAGGATGTCGTCGGCAAGGGGCTGCCGTTCGACAGAATCTCCGGCACGGCGACTATCCAGAACGGCATCGGCCGCACCAACGATTTCACGATGGTCACGTCGCCCGCGCGCGTCGAACTGAAAGGCATGGTGAATCTGCCCAAGGAGACGCAGAACCTGAACGCGAGCGTCATCCCGACGATCAGCGCCGGCACCGTCGCACTGGGCGCCGCCGTCATCAATCCGCTGCTCGGCCTGGGCACGCTCCTCGCCGATATCCTGCTGTCGAAGTCGATCGGGCTCGCCTTCTCCCGCGACTACTCCATCACCGGTTCCTGGTCGAAACCCGTCATCCAGCGGGTCCACGGGGATCAGGGTAAGATCGAAGCTCCTGCTGCCGCCGTCGCTCCGTGACGTGACGTGGCTTCACGGCGCGGGTTTCAGCCCTTTTTCGACGCACCCTTTTCGACGCACCCGAACGCGAGACATGAGCGAAACATCAAGCGAAAGCCAGACCGTGCCGTTCAGGGCGGCCGCGCTGCAGATGGTCAGCGCGCCCGATCTCGAACGCAATCTGGCCGAGGCGGGCCGGCTGATCGCGGAAGCGGCGCGCGGCGGTGCACAACTCGTGCTCCTGCCCGAATATTTCTGCTTCATGGGCTTCAAGGACACGGACAAGCTTGCCATCCGGGAAACGCCCGGCGACGGCCCGATCCAGCGGTTTCTGTCGGAGGCGGCGCGCGAGCATCGCGTCTGGGTGATCGGCGGAACGCTGCCGCTCCAGTCACCGGAGCCCTCGCGCGTGCTCAACACCACGCTCGTGTTCGATCCGGACGGCAGACAGGCCGCCCGCTACGACAAGATTCATCTCTTCAACTTCGAAAAAGGCGAGGAATCGTTCGACGAAGCCCGCACGATCTGCCCCGGCTCCGAAGTGCGCACGTTCGAGGCGCCGTTCGGCCGCGTCGGGCTGTCGGTCTGCTACGACCTGCGCTTTCCCGAGCTGTACCGCCAGATGGGCGACTGCGCGCTGATCGTCGTGCCTTCGGCGTTTACTTACACGACCGGCCGCGCCCACTGGGAGACGCTTCTCAAGGCGCGCGCCGTCGAGAACCAGTGCTACGTGCTCGCCGCCGCGCAAGGCGGCAGGCATGAGAACGGCCGCCGCACATGGGGCCACAGCATGCTGATCGATCCGTGGGGCGAAATCGTCGACGTGCGCGAGGAAGGCGCGGGCGTCGTGGCCGGCGCGATCGATCCGGCGCGCATCGCGTCGGTCAGGCAGAGCCTGCCGGCGTACCGGCACCGCGTGCTAGGCTGAACATCATCCGGGCTTGAAAGCGCGCTTTTTTCCCCGCAGATAGCTCCCCAGACACCGACGTTAGAATAGTCATACACGTCACCGATTGAGCCACAGGCACCGCATGAACATCATCGAACCCGGCATCCGCAACCTCGTCACCGCAAAGGACGTTCTGCTCACGCCCTATGGGCTCGACGAGGCGCTCATCACGCGCACACTCGCAGAAATCTTCACGCACAAGGTCGACTACGCGGACCTCTACTTCCAGGCCACCCGCAGCGAGGCGTGGAGCCTCGAGGAAGGCATCGTCAAATCGGGCAGCTTCAGCATCGACCAGGGCGTCGGCGTGCGCGCAGTGTCCGGCGACCGCACGGCTTTCGCCTACTCCGACGACCTTTCCCCCGACGCGATCCGCCAGGCCGCGATCGCCACCCGCGCGATCGCAAAGGCGGGCGGCGGCAAGCACAAGATCAAGTCGGCGAGCTCGCTCACGGGCGTCTCCGGCCGCGACCTGTACCTGCCCGCCGACCCGCTCCACTCGCTCGACGCCACCGCCAAGGTGAAGCTCCTCGAGCGCGTCGAGCAGATGGCGCGCGGCCGCGACCCGCGCATCACGCAGGTGATGGCGGGCCTCGCCGGCGAATACGACGTCGTGCTCGTCGCGCGCAGCGACGGCGCACTCGCCGCGGACATCCGGCCGCTCGTGCGCGTCTCGGTCACGGTGATCGCCGAGCAGAACGGACGCCGCGAAATCGGCACGGGCGGCGGCGGCGGACGGTTCGACTACGGCTATTTCACCGACGCGGTCCTCTCGAAATATGTCGACGACGCCGTGCACGCCGCGCTCGTGAACCTCGAAGCGCGCCCCGCTCCGGCGGGCGCGATGACCGTCGTGCTCGGGCCGGGCTGGCCGGGCGTGCTGCTGCACGAGGCGATCGGCCATGGGCTCGAAGGCGACTTCAACCGCAAGGGATCGTCGGCGTTCGCGGGGCGCATCGGCGAGCGGGTGGCGGCGAAAGGCGTGACGGTCGTCGACGACGGCACGCTGCCGAATCGCCGCGGCTCGCTCAATATCGACGACGAAGGCAACCCGACGCAGTGCACGACGCTGATCGAGGACGGCATTCTCAAGGGCTACATCCAGGATTCGCTCAACGCGCGCCTGATGAAGATGCCGGTGACGGGCAACGCGCGCCGCGAGTCCTACGCCGCGCTGCCGATGCCGCGCATGACCAACACCTACATGCTCAACGGCGACAAGGACCCGGGGGAAATCCTCGCGTCGGTGAAGAACGGCCTGTATGCGGTCAATTTCGGCGGCGGCCAGGTGGACATCACCAACGGCAAGTTCGTGTTCTCGGCGTCCGAGGCGTACATGATCGAAAACGGCAAGATCAGCTACCCGGTCAAGGGTGCGACGCTGATCGGCAGCGGTCCGGAATCGCTCAAGTTCGTGACGATGATCGGCAACGACATGGCACTCGACTCGGGCGTCGGCGTATGCGGCAAGGAAGGCCAGAGCGTGCCGGTGGGCGTCGGCCAGCCGACGCTGCGCATCGAGAAGATGACGGTCGGCGGCACGGTTTAAAGAAGAAATTCCCCGCGGCGTACCAAAACGCCGTGCGGGATTGCCGCACGAGTCACTCAGGTTTCCTGCGGTCTTATCGTGATTCATGCGGGATATCCGCGTTTTTACCGCCTTCGGCTTGTCAATCGCGCCTCGTTGAGGTTATAAAGGCACTCACCTCTTTTCGACGATAGTTCCGAACCCCGTCATGTCCGCCAAGTTTTACTTTTATTTCTTTTGGTATCTCAAGCCGCTGGCGGATCGAGAGGGGTGAGTCGTAAGTAAGCAGAACCCGGAATTCCCGAAAAACCGCCAGCCGAGTCTGGCGGTTTTTTTATGCCCTTTTTTACCGACACCCACTGATCCGACAAGAACACGCGACCCGAAACGCGTTCTGGAGAAACGAAATGCCCCCGCACAACACCGACGACGTCCGTATCCGAGAATTGAAAGAACTCACCCCGCCCGCGCACCTGATCCGCGAATTCGCCTGCGCCGAGCCCGTATCGGAGCTGATCTACAACGCCCGCCGCTCGATGCACCGCATCCTGCACGGCATGGACGACCGCCTGATCGTCATCATCGGGCCCTGCTCGATCCACGATCCCAAGGCAGCGCTCGAATACGCGGGGCGTCTCATCGGAGAGCGCGAGCGCTTCGCCGGCGAACTCGAAGTGGTGATGCGCGTGTATTTCGAGAAGCCGCGCACGACGGTCGGCTGGAAGGGGCTCATCAACGACCCCCACATGGACAACAGCTTCAAGATCAACGAAGGCCTGCGCGCCGCCCGCGAACTGCTGCTGCGCATCAACGAACTGGGGCTGCCCGCCGGCACCGAATACCTCGACATGATCAGCCCGCAGTACATCGCCGACCTGATCTCGTGGGGCGCGATCGGCGCGCGCACGACGGAATCGCAGGTGCACCGCGAACTGGCTTCGGGGCTGTCGTGCCCGGTCGGCTTCAAGAACGGCACGGACGGCAACGTGAAGATCGCCGTCGATGCGATCAAGGCCGCGTCGCAGCCGCACCATTTCCTGTCGGTGACGAAGGGCGGGCATTCGGCGATCGTGTCGACGGCCGGCAACGAGGACTGCCACATCATCCTGCGCGGCGGCAAGACGCCGAACTACGACGCGGAGAGCGTGAACGCCGCCTGCAGCGACATCGGCAAGGCGGGACTGGCCGCGCGCCTAATGATCGACGCGAGCCACGCGAACAGCTCGAAGAAGCACGAGAACCAGATCCCGGTCTGCGAAGACATCGGGCGGCAGATCGCGGGCGGCGACGAGCGCATCGTCGGCGTGATGGTGGAGTCGCATCTCGTCGCCGGCCGGCAGGACCTGAAGGAAGGCTGCGAGCTTACCTATGGGCAGAGCGTCACGGATGCGTGCATCGGCTGGGACGAAAGCGTGAAGGTGCTGGAAGGCCTCGCTGAAAGCGTGAAGCAGCGGCGCGTGGTGCGCGGCGGGGGAAACTGAGCGCGCGATCCCGCGCAGCGGGAACGTGAAGACAAGCGTGCAACGTAAAAACGGCTGCGAAGTTCGCAGCCGTTTTTACATTTGCCGTGTACGTCAGAAAGTCATTCGAGCCCGCCCGAGCCGAACACTTCGGTGTGAATGCGCGCGGCATCGACGCCCGACGCGATCAGCGCCTGCTGTTGCGCGCGCATGAATTCAACCGGGCCGCAGACGTAGTAATCGGCGTCGGGCAGAAGCACCTTGCCGGCCACTTTCGACAGATCCATGCGGCCGACCAAGTCGAAATCGACGCCCTGCCGGTCCTCGCCCCCCGCCGCTTCGTAGAACACCGTGCGCGACACGTTCGGGCGCGCCGCGACGATCTCGTTCACCCACTGCCTGAACGCATGCACGCGTCCGTGGCGGCACGCGTGCACGAACGCGACCGGCCGCGCGCTGCCTTCGCCCGCAAGCGACGCGAGCATCGACACCATCGGCGTGATGCCCACGCCGCCGCTGATGAGCACGACGGGCGTCGTCTTCGCGCGGTCGAGCGTGAACTCCCCCATCGGCGCGCTCACCTCGACGATCGAGCCCGCCTCGACGCCGTCGTGCAGACCGTTCGAGATGTGGCCGGCCGGCACGTTGGCCGGTCGCTCGCGCTTCACCGAAATGCGCAGCCACTGGCCGTTCGGCGCGTCGGAAAGCGTGTACTGGCGCGGCTGATCGACACCGATCGCCTTCACGAAGCGCTTCACGCTGACATACTGGCCCGGCGTGAAATCGCACACCTTGCCGCCATCCGAGGGCTTCAGATAGAACGACGTGATCTCGTCGCTCTCCATTTCCTTGCGCATCACGACGAACGGCCGGAAGCCGCTCCACGCCGCGCCGTCATACAGGTTCTGCTCCGCGCCGATCAGAATGCCGGCGAGTTGACCGTAGGCGGCGGCCCAGGCGTCGAGCGTCGCCGGGTCGACGGCGTCACCGAGCACTTCCGAAATCGATGCGAGCAGGTTCTCGCCCACGATCGGGTAGTGCTCCGCGCGGATGTTGAGGCTCGCGTGCTTGTTCGCGATATGCGTGACGGCGCCGCCGAGCACGCCCAGGTTGTCGATGTTCGCCGCGTACGCGTAGACCGCGCGCGCAAGCGCCTCGGGCTGGCCGCCGCTTTGCTGGTGCGCCTGGTTGAACAGGTTCTTCAGTTCGGGATGGTGCGCGAACATCCGCTTATAGAAGTGCTTCGTGATGTTCGCGCCGTGCTCGGCGAGAACGGGAGCTGTGGCTTTCACGCGGGCGATCTGGTCGGCGGTCAGGGCGGTCATTCAGGGTTCTCCTTAAAAGATGCATTCATACTACATGTTTTAAGGGCGCCCTTATTGCGCGTTTTTGTCGCATCCGGTACGCGCGTGCTTCTGTGCCCGTCTTGCTGCCTGTTCCGGCGCCCTACTTGCGCCGCTCGTGATTCCACAGGACATCGCTGCCGCCATCGGCCCGGTTCAGCACCCGCGCGAAGACGAACAGCAGGTCCGACAACCGGTTCACGTACTGGCGCGGCGCGCTGTTGACCCGGTCGACGCGCCCGAGCGCCACGATCGAGCGCTCCGCGCGCCGGCAGACCGTGCGCCCCACGTGCGCGAGCGACGCCGCCCGCGATCCGCCCGGCAGGATGAACTCCGCGAGTGGCGGCAGCGTGGCGTTGTACGCGGCGAGCCACGCATCGAGTTGCGCCAGATACTGGTCCTCGATCATCGAATGCCCGGGAATGCACAACTCTCCGCCGAGATCGAACAGGTCATGCTGGATCTCGACGAGCGCGGCGCGCACGTCGTCCGGCAGCGGCTCGCACAGCAGCACGCCGAGGTGCGAATTCAGTTCGTCGACGTCGCCGATCGCCGTGATGCGCGCGTCGTCCTTCTGCACGCGGCTGCCGTCGCCGAGACCGGTCGTGCCGTCGTCGCCGGTGCGGGTTGCGATCTTGCTCAAGCGGTTGCCCATCGCGTCTCCTCGGTTGCGCGCGGAGCGTGCTCACTCCGGCGGTTCATTATAGGTGCCGCGCGCGCCCCGCCCGGCAAGGGTCGATGGGGCGTAAAATGCAGTCGAAATGTCCGGAATGTCCGAAGTGCCCACATTAAGCGCTCGATTGAGGCGCCAGAGCCAGCCATCCCAGAAATCCCAAAAATCCAAAGATCGGGCAGGACACGCGTCCTGCATCCGAAGCCCGGAGACACAACGTGAATCATCCCGCTTTGCCTGAGGCCATCCGCCGCCCGTTTCCCGCCGCCTTGCTCGACGCGCTCAGGTCCGCGTTCGGCGAGCGCGTGTCGACGTCCGACGCCGTGCGCGAGCACCACGGCCGCGACGAGTCCGCCTTCGACCCGCAACTGCCCGACGCCGTCGTCTTCGCACAGAGCACGGAGGACGTGCAGACCGTCGTGAAGCTCTGCGCGCAGCATGACGTGCCGATCATCCCCTACGGCAACGGGTCGTCGCTCGAAGGCCATCTGCTCGCGGTGCAGGGCGGCGTGTCGATCGATCTTTCCGGCATGAACCGGGTGCTCGCGATCAACGCCGAAGACCTGACCGTCACCGTCGAGCCGGGCATCTCGCGCAAGCAGCTGAACGAAGCGCTGCGTGACACCGGCCTTTTCTTCCCCATCGACCCGGGCGCGGACGCGAGCATCGGCGGCATGTCGGCGACGCGCGCCTCGGGCACCAACGCCGTGCGCTATGGCACGATGCGCGAGAACGTGCTCGCGCTCGCCGTCGTGCTCGCCGACGGCCGCGTGATCCGGACCGGCACGCGGGCGCGCAAGTCGTCGGCGGGGTATGACCTCACGCGCCTGTTCGTCGGCTCCGAGGGCACGCTCGGGGTGATCACCGAAATCACGGTGCGGCTCTATCCGCAGCCGGAAGCGGTGTCGGCGGCGGTATGCGCGTTTCCTTCGATGGGCGACGCCGTGCGCGCCGTCATCGAAACCATCCAGATGGGCGTGCCGGTGGCGCGCGTCGAATTCCTCGACTCGCTCGCCGTGCGCGCGATCAACCGCCACTCGAACCTCACGTTCCGCGAATCGCCGATGCTGTTCTTCGAATTCCACGGCTCGGAAGCGGGCGTCGCGGAACAGGCGGGGATCGTGCAGGAGATCGTCGCGCAGAATTCGGGCGCCGACTTCGAATGGGCGACGCGCCCGGAAGACCGCAGCCGTCTCTGGAACGCGCGCCACGCCGCGTATTTCGCGATGCTGCAACTGAAGCCCGGCTGCCGCGCCGTGACGACCGATGTCTGCGTGCCGATTTCGCGGCTCGCGGAATGCGTAGTCGAAACGGAGCAGGACCTGAAGGCGTCGACGCTGCCGTGCCCGATCGTCGGCCACGTGGGCGACGGCAATTTCCACGTCGCGATGCTGCTCGATCCGTCGAAACCCGAGGAGTTCGAGGAAGCCGAGCGCATCAATCACCGGATCGTGCAGCGCGCGCTGCGCATGAACGGCACCTGCACGGGCGAGCACGGCGTCGGGATGCACAAGATCGGCTTCATGGTGGAGGAGCACGGCGAGGACGCGATCGGCGTCATGCGGTCCATCAAGCAGGCGCTCGACCCGAAAAATCTGATGAATCCAGGCAAGATTTTCGCCGCGGCCGCATAAGCAGATGCGAGGCAAACGCGAGGCAGACGCGAGCCACACGTGAAACCCGCGCGATCCGGCACCGTACTCAGCCGGATCGACGCGGCGCAAACAAGCGCGCAAGATAGCTTCAGAGCCACCCAGAAGCCGATCTCAGAAAACCATGCGCCGGGAGGAGAGATGAACGCTGCGGAGCTTACGCCCGAAGTGCTGGAACAGCGCCAGCGCGAAGTCGTGCAGGCGCTGATGGCCGTGCTGCCCACGCATTGCCTGCTGTTTCGCGAGGAAGACACCGCGGCGTACGAATGCGACGGCCTCGCCGCCTACCGCCGCCTGCCGCTCGCCGTGGCGCTGCCCGAAACCGAGGCGCAGGTCCAGCGCGTCCTGCAGATCTGCGCGCGGCTCGATGTGCCGGTCGTCCCGCGCGGCGCCGGCACGGGACTCTCCGGCGGCGCCATGCCGATCCGCCACGGCATCGTGCTGTCGCTCGCGCGCTTTCGGAAGATCATCGAAGTCGATCCGTACGCCCGCACCGCGACCGTCCAGCCGGGCGTGCGCAATCTCTCCATTTCCGAAGCCGCCGCGCCCTACGGCCTCTATTACGCGCCCGATCCGTCGTCGCAGATCGCCTGCACGATCGGCGGCAACGTCTCCGAGAATTCGGGCGGCGTGCACTGTCTCAAATACGGCCTCACCGTGCACAACGTCATGCGCGTGCGCGCCGTGACGATGGAAGGCGATATCGTGGAATTCGGCTCGCTCGGGCCGGACGCGCCGGGGCTCGACCTGCTCGCGGTGCTGATCGGCAGCGAAGGCATGTTCGCGGTCGTCACCGAAATCACGGTGAAGCTGATCCCGAAGCCGCAGACCGCGCAGGTCATCATGGCGAGCTTCGACGACGTCGTGAAAGGCGGCAATGCGGTCGCCGCGATCATCGCGGCAGGCATCATTCCGGCCGGGCTGGAAATGATGGACAAGCCGGCGACGCGCGCCGTCGAGGAATTCGTGAACGCGGGCTACGACCTCGACGCCGCCGCGATCCTGCTCTGCGAGTCCGACGGCACCTACGACGAAGTGGCCGAGGAAATCGTGCGCATGACGGCCGTGCTGCGCGAGCACGGTGCGACGCGCATCCAGATTTCGCGCTCCGAAGCCGAGCGGCTCAAGTTCTGGTCGGGCCGCAAGAACGCGTTTCCGGCGGCCGGCCGCATTTCTCCGGACTATTACTGCATGGACGGCACCGTGCCGCGCCGCGCGATCGGGCCGCTGCTCGCGCGCATCGAGGAGATGGAGAAGAAGTACCTGCTTCGCTGCATCAACGTGTTCCACGCCGGCGACGGCAACATGCATCCGCTGATTCTCTTCAACGGCAACGATCTCGACGAGTGGCACCGCGCCGAGGCGTTCGGCTCGGACATTCTGGAGACGTGCGTCGAGCTGGGCGGGACGGTGACGGGCGAGCATGGCGTGGGCATCGAAAAGATCAATTCGATGTGCGTGCAGTTCTCGCCCGAGGAGCGCGACGCGTTTCATGCGGTCAAGCGCGCGTTCGATCCGCCGGGGCTGCTCAACCCCGACAAGGGCATCCCGACCCGCGCGCGCTGCGCGGAGTACGGCAAGATGCACATCCGGGGAGGCCTGCTGCCACATCCCGATATTCCGCGCTTCTGAACGCGCGGCCCGCGCCTATCCACGTTTCACCGAGTGTTGCGGCCGGGCACGGCCGCTACAATCGATCGACGAGCCACGAGAAGCAGGACACCATGGAACAGGACGACATCGTCGCCGGCTGGTCGGAACGGATTCGCCGCGCCACCGAGCGCCAGGAGCCGCTGCGCATCCGTGGCGGCGGCACGAAGGACTGGTACGGGCAAACCGTGCAGGGCGAGGTGCTCGCCACCCGCGAGTGGCGCGGCATCGTCGCCTACGATCCGGCCGAACTCGTCATCACCGTGAAGGGGGGCACGCCGCTTGCGCAGGTCGAAGCGGCGCTCAGGGAATGCAACCAGATGCTGCCGTTCGAGCCGCCCCACTTCGGGCGCGACGCGACCATCGGCGGCTGCATCGCGGCGGGCATCGCGGGTCCGCGCCGCGCGTGGACCGGCGCGCCGCGCGACTTCGTGCTCGGCGCGGTCGTCATGAACGGACAGGGCCAGGTGCTGCATTTCGGCGGGCAGGTGGTGAAGAACGTCGCGGGCTACGATGTGTCGCGGCTTCTGGCCGGCTCGCTCGGCACGCTCGGGCTGATCCTGGAACTGTCGATCAAGGTGCTGCCGAGACCCGTCGCCGAAGCGACGCTCAAGTTCGACATGCACGCCACCGACGGCGTACGCAAGCTGAACGAATGGGGCGGCCATCCGTTGCCGATCAGCGGCAGCGCGTGGCGCGACGGCACGCTCGCGCTGCGTCTCGCGGGCGCGGAGGCGGCCGTGAAGGCCGCGCGCACGTCGCTGGGCGGCGAGGTGGTGGACGCCGTCGAGGCCGATCGCTTCTGGATCGCCATGCGCGAGCAGACGGACCCGTTCTTCGCGGTCATCGAGCCGAAGGCGGCGCTCTGGCGCCTCGCGCTGCCCTCGATTGCCGAGCCGCTGCATCTGCCCGGCGCGCAACTGATGGAATGGGGCGGCGCGCAGCGCTGGTGGATCACCGACACCGATCCGCAGACCGTGCGCATCAGCGCGAAGCAGGCCGGCGGCCACGCCACGATCTTCCGCTCGGGCGCCGCGTACGACCGCAATGCGGGCGTCTTCACGCCGCTGCCCGCGCCCGTGATGAAGATTCATCGCGGGCTGAAGGCCGCTTTCGATCCCGCCCGCATCTTCAATCGCGGACGCCTGTATCCCGATTTCTGAGCCGAAGGCGAACCCACGCGATGCAAACCAATCTCGCCGAATTCATCCGCGGCACCCCGGATGGCGACGAAGCCGACGCCATCCTGAGGAAGTGCGTGCATTGCGGCTTCTGCACGGCGACCTGCCCGACGTACCAGTTGCTCGGCGACGAACTCGACGGCCCGCGCGGGCGCATCTATCTGATGAAACAGATGCTGGAGGGCGCGCCCGTCACGCGCAGCACGCAACTGCATCTGGACCGCTGCCTCACCTGCCGCAATTGCGAAAGCACGTGTCCATCGGGCGTGCAATACGGGCGCCTCGTGGAGATCGGGCGAAAGATCGTCGAGGAGAAGGTGGAGCGGCCGCTCGGCCAGCGCCTGCAGCGCCGGCTGCTTGCGAGTTTCCTGCCGAACAGCACGCTTTTCACGCCCGCGATGAAGCTCGGCCAGCAGTTCCGCCCGTTTCTGCCGAGAAAGCTGCGCGCGAAGATTCCATTGCAGGAAAAGCCGCTTGCCGCGCCCACACGCCATCACGAGCACAAGATGCTGATGCTTTCCGGCTGCGTGCAGCCCGCGATGATGCCCAACGTCAACACGGCGACCGCGCGCGTGTTCGATGCGCTCGGCATCGAGATCGTCACGGCGCCCGATGCGGGCTGCTGCGGCGCGATCCGCCTGCATCTCGGCTGCAACGAGGACGCGCTCGAGGACGCGCGCAACAACATCGACGCGTGGTGGCCCTATGTCGAGAACGGCGTCGAGGCGATCGTGATGAATGCGTCGGGCTGCGGCGCGACGGTGAAGGAATACGCGCATCTGCTGCGCCACGACCCGGACTATGCGGAGAAGGCCCGCCGCATCGTCGATCTGACGCGCGACCTGGCGGAAATCCTGCCGCAATACGAGGACGAGCTCGTGACCCTCGCGCGACGCCGCGGCGTGCACACGGTCGCGTTCCACCCGCCGTGCACACTGCAGCACGGCCAGCAGATTCGCGGACAGGTCGAGCAATTGCTGACGGCGCTCGGCATCGAAGTGCGCCTGCCCGCCGACAGCCATCTCTGCTGCGGATCGGCGGGCACGTATTCGGTGCTTCAGCCGAAACTCGCGTACACGCTGCGCAACCAGAAGCTCGACCGTCTCGAAAAACTCGAGGCGCAGCTGATCGTGTCGGCGAACGTCGGGTGCATCGCGCATCTGCAGAGCGGCACGTCGACGCCCGTCACCCACTGGATCCAGCTGCTCGAACATCTCCTTTACGGATGAATTCGCGAACGGCCCGGCCGGCGGCGCCTCCGTATAATTGCCGGGTCGCAATTCGCCGCACGTGTGCCATGTCCTCGTCTCATATCGCCCAGCATCTCGAAGAAGTCCGGCAGCGCATCGCGAAGGCGGCAGCAAGCGCCTCGCGCGACGGCGCCTCCGTCAAGCTCCTCGCCGTCTCGAAGACGTTCCCCGCCGAAGACGTGCGCGCCGCCTTCGAGGCGGGCCAGCGCGCGTTCGGCGAGAACTACGTGCAGGAAGGCGTCGCGAAGATCACGGCGCTCAGCGACCTGCGCAGCGAGCTCGAATGGCATTTCATCGGGCCGCTTCAGTCGAACAAGACGAAAGTCGTCGCTGAGCATTTCGACTGGGTGCAGTCCGTCGATCGCCTGAAGATCGCGCAGCGGCTGTCCGACCAGCGTCCGCCGGGCGCGCCGCCGCTCAACGTCTGCCTGCAGGTGAACGTGAGCGGCGAGGAATCGAAAAGCGGCGTCGAGCCCGCCGAGGCCGCCTCGCTCGCACACCAGATCGCGGCGCTGCCCGGTCTGCGGCTGCGCGGCCTGATGGCGATTCCCGAACCCGCCGCGACGCTCGAGGCACAACGCGCGCCGCACGCGCGCCTCTCTGCGCTGATGGACGCGCTGTGCGCCGACGGGCTGGAACTCGACACGCTGTCGATCGGCATGTCGGCGGATCTGGAAGCGGCCGTGCTCGAAAGCGCGACGATGGTGCGCATCGGCACCGCGATCTTCGGCGCGCGCGACTATTCACACTGACCTTCACCCTCACCTTCACGTACACCGGATTGACATGAAAATTGCATTCATCGGCGGCGGCAACATGGCGGCTGCGCTCATCGGCGGCCTGATCAAGCGCGGCGTGGCGCCGGCGGATCTGTACGCGGTCGACATCAACGACGAAGCCCGCGCGCGCACCGCAAAGCAGTTCGGCATCGAAACGGGCGCGGCGATCGACGCGATGCTCGCCGGCTTCGACGCGATCCTGCTCGCGGTGAAGCCGCAGGTTCTGAAAGACGTCGCGCAGGCGCTGAAGCCGCATCTTTCGAGGCAGCTTGTCATCAGCATCGCGGCGGGGATTCGCGCGAGCGACCTGTCGCGCTGGCTTGGCGGCTACGCGCGGATCGTGCGCACGATGCCGAACACGCCCGCGCTGATCGGCATGGGCGTGACCGGGCTCGCGGCGCTGCCGGGCGTGGACGACGCGGCGAAGACGCTGGCGTCGAAGGTGCTGGAAGCGGTGGGCTCGGCCGTGTGGTTCGACGACGAGGCGAAGATCGACGCCGTCACCGCGATCTCGGGCAGCGGCCCGGCCTACGTGTTCTATTTCATCGAGGCGATGCAGGAAGCCGCGCGCCGCCTCGGCATGGACGAGGAACAGGGCCGCGCGCTCGCGGTCGCGACGTTCACCGGGGCGGCGCAACTGGCGGCGCAATCGGGCGAACCCGCGAGCGTGCTGCGCGAGCGCGTGACATCGAAGGGCGGCACGACGGCGGCGGCGCTGGCATCGTTCGAAGCGGCGGGTGTGAAGGAAGCGATCGTGCGCGGCGCGCTGGCCGCGGATGCGCGCGCGAAGGAAATGGGCGACGAACTGGGCGCGGCCTGAGCGGCGGAACTGGACCACCGGACTGGGCGCGGCCTGAGAGAAACGGGACGCTCGCCCGTCCGCGAATGAAAAAGCCGTTCCGGGACGAGCCGGAACGGCTTTTTTTTGCGTGGTGCGTGGTGCGTGGTGCGTGGTGCGTGGTGCGTGGTGCGTGGTGCGTCGTGCGTGGTGCGTGGTGCGCAGCACTTCGGCGCCTACGCCGATACCGCGTAATGCAGCGCGATCCCCGCGAACAGCACGCCGCCCAGCCAGTTGTTGTGCTTGAAAGCGGCGAAGCATGCCATGCGCTCGCGGTTGCGGATGAGCGCGTAGTGGTACACCGCGCACGCCGCCGCGGCGAGCCAGCCGAGCCAGTACAGCCAGCCGAAGCCGAGCGCGATGCCGATCCCGAGGTAGATCGCGAGCGTCGCCGCATAGCAGAGCATCACGGCGAGCACGTCGTAGCGGCCGAACGTCAGCGCCGATGTGCGGATGCCGATCTTGATGTCGTCGTCGCGATCGACCATCGCGTATTCGGTGTCGTAGGCGACCGACCAGAACACGTTCGCCGCCAGCATGATCCATGCGAGCGGGGGCACCTGGTCCTGCACGGCGGCGAACGCCATCGGAATGCCGAAGCCGAACGCGATGCCGAGGTAAGCCTGAGGAATCGCGAAAAAGCGCTTGGTGAACGGGTACGTGCCCGCGACGAAGAGCGCGAACACCGACAGCTCCTTCGTGAGCGTGTTGAGCGGCAGGATCAGCAGGAACGCCATCAGCGAGAGCGCCGCCGCCAGCGCGACGGCCTCCCACGCCTTGATCTTGCCCGAAGTGATCGGCCGGTTCTCGGTTCGCTTCACGTGGCGGTCGAAATCGCGGTCGGCGTAGTCGTTGATCGCGCAGCCCGCCGAGCGCATCAGGATCGTGCCGATCACGAAGATCATGAGCAGCATCGGCGACGGCGGGCCGCCCGATGCGATCCACAGCGCGTTGAGCGTCGGCCAGAGCAGCAGCAGGCTGCCGATGGGCTTGTCGAGGCGCACGAGGCGCAGGTACAGCGGAAGACGGGCTAACATGGGCGTGGCCGGTTGAAACGATCCGGCTATTTTAGAGCAGCGCGATTCAGGGCACGCCGCCCCCGGCGCAATCCAAAACAAAACCCCCGCAGCCGGAAGGACTGCGGGGGTTTTCAGAACCAGCAGGTCAGAAGCGCGTTGCGTGCGTCAGGCCAGCATCGCGCGCAGCATCCACGCGGTCTTCTCGTGCGTCTGCATGCGCTGTGTGAGCAGGTCGGCGGTCGGTTCGTCGTTCGCGGCCTCGGTCGCCGGGAAGATTTCGCGCGCGGTGCGCACTACCGCTTCCTGTCCTTCCACCAGTTGGCGGATCATCTCTTCCGCGGCCGGCACGCCGTCGGCTTCCGGAATCGACGACAGCTTCGCGAATTCCCTGTAGCTGCCCGGCGCGTGCACGCCCAGTGCGCGGATGCGCTCCGCGATCGAATCGACAGCCAGCGCCAGTTCGTTGTATTGCGTCTCGAACATCAGGTGCAGCGTGTTGAACATCGGGCCCGTGACGTTCCAGTGGAAATTGTGCGTCTTCAGGTAGAGCGTGTACGTGTCCGCCAATAGACGCGACAGTCCGTCGGCGATCTTCTTGCGGTCCTTGTCGCTGATGCCGATATTCACAGCCGGTGCACTGCCTTTCTTCGCCATGATGACTCCTTGAGAGAGTGATACGAACGGTGCGAACGCGCCGCGCTGCCGGTTGCCCGGGCGCGGCCGTTCGAGCGTCCGACAGTTTATCTTAGAAACGTCCGCACTTCGTTGCGCGGCGGGGCCCCGAGGAGCATTGCGGGCGCGTCGCGGCGACACGCCGCATGCCCGTCACCCGGCGCCGAGCATCCCCGCCGCGACGATCACGCCATAGCCGGCCGCGACGATCGCGAAACCGAGCGCGACGCGCACGCCGCGCGACGCGTTGCGGCTCGTCGCTTCGATCCGGAATGCGGCCTGTTCGATTGCCATCAGCGCCTGTGTCATGGTCGTTCTCCTTGAGTCGGTGATTGCGCGCGCGCTTTGCCCGCACGCTTGCCCGCGCGCCTGCCCGCGCGTTACTTCGCTGCGGCCTGCGCCGGCTCGCGAAGCGCCGCGAGCGCGCTTGCCACCCCTTGCGCATAGGCCGGATCAGCGCGGCGGAAGTGTTCCAGCTGGCGCGCGACGATCTCCTCCGGCACACCGTCGATATGACGCGCGATATTGCCGAAAAGACGCTCGCGCTCGGCATCGCTGAAAAGACGGAACAGCGCGCCCGGCTGGCTGTAGTAGTCGTCGTCCTCGCGATGGTCGTAGCGCTCGACCGCGCCCGCCGCGAGCGGCGGCTCGTTCACGCTCGCGTCCTGCGCGAAGTCGCCGAAGCGGTTCGGCTCGTAGTTCACGCGCCCGCCGTGGTTGCCGTCCACACGCATCGCGCCGTCGCGGTGAAACGCATTGGCCACCGGCGCGCGCGGCGCGTTCACCGGAATCTGATGGTGATTGATGCCGAGCCGGTAGCGCTGCGTGTCGCCGTACGAGAAGAGCCGCCCCTGCAACATGCGGTCCGGCGAGAAGCCGATGCCCGGCACCACGTTCGCCGGCGTGAACGCCGACTGCTCCACGTCCGCGAAATAGTTCGCCGCGTTGCGGTTCAACTCGATCACGCCGACGTCGATCAGCGGGTAATCCTTGTGCGGCCAGACCTTCGTGACGTCGAACGGATTGATGCGGCAGGCTGCCGCGTCGGCTTCGGACATGACCTGAATGCGGAAATTCCACCGCGGAAAGTTGCCGCGATCGATGTTGCCGACGAGATCGCGCTGCGCGCTCTCGCGATCCCGCGCGACGACCGCCGACGCTTCTGCATCGGTGAAGTTCTCGAGCGGCTGCTGCGACTTGAAGTGGAACTTCACGTAGAAGCGCTCGTTGTCCGCATTGATGAACGAGAACGTGTGCGAGCCGAAGCCGTGCATCTGGCGGAAGCTTTGCGGAATGCCGCGATCGCTCATCAGGATCGTCACCTGATGCAGCGATTCAGGATGCCGCGACCAGAAATCCCACGCCGCAACATTGCTGCGCAGGTTCGTGTACGGATCGCGCTTTTGCGTGTGGATGAAGTCCGGAAACTTCAGCGGATCGCGGATGAAGAACACGGGCGTGTTGTTGCCGACGACGTCCCAGTTGCCCTCTTCCGTGTAGAACTTGATCGAGAAGCCGCGCACGTCGCGCTCGGCGTCGGCGGCGCCCCGCTCGCCGGCCACCGTCGAAAAGCGCATGAAAAGCGGCGTTTCCTTGCCAATCTGCGAAAACACCCTGGCCTTCGTGTAGCGCGAGATGTCGTGCGTGACCGTGAGCTTGCCGAAGGCGCCCGAGCCCTTCGCGTGAACGCGGCGCTCGGGGATCACTTCGCGGTCGAAGTGCGCGAGCTTCTCGATCAGCCAGAAGTCCTGCAACGTGACGGGGCCGCGCCGGCCGGCCGTCTGCGAATTCTGGTTGTCGCCGACGGGTGCGCCGGCTGCCGTGGTGAGGATTCGGTCGGTCATTGTGCTACTCCTGTTTTTATCGGGATTCGGGAACGGACTTGGCGGGACGGCGGCTGATTTACGCGACGCGGGCGAAACTCGCCAGCACGTCGGCGACGACACAGCGCGCCTCGCGATACGTCGCGGACAAGTGGGCCGTCTGGCTTCCTGCAAAGTTGGCGATCTGACGCATGGCTTTCCTCGTTGGTCGGGCGCTCGCGGCCCATGGAGGTGAGAATATCAAAAGCTATTCTCATTTCGAATTCGATAAAATTTATCTATCCGATAGGCGGCGACGAGGGCGGCCGGAAGATCGTGGCGGGCGATGTCGCTCGAGGAAAAAGAAAAGCCGCGCCCGTTCGCGTGGGCGCGGCTCGTCGAAAAGCGCGTGCCGGTCAGTTCACCGCGACCGGCATGTCGAGCTTCTTGACGCCCTGCAGGTCGCAGGCGGCAATGGCATCGGAAATGGCGTCGATGGCGGGCATGCGCGTAAAGCTCTTGCGCCACGCGAGCACCACGCGGCGATCCGGCACCGGCTCGTCGAACGGCACATAGCTGAGCAGCCCCGAATCGACGCCTGCGGCGTGCGGCTTCACTTCCAGCACCGACATGCGCGGCAGCACCGTAATGCCGACACCGCTCGCCACCATGTGCCGGATGGTTTCCAGCGACGAGCCCTCGAATGTCTTCTGAATGCCGTCCGCGTTCTGCGAGAAGCGCATCAGCTCGGGACACACGCCCAGCACGTGGTCGCGGAAACAATGGCCGCTGCCGAGCAGCAGCATGGTTTCCTGCTTCAGGTCGTCGGGATCGATCTTGCCGCGGTTTTCCCACGCGTGCCCCGACGGCATCGCAACGACGAACGGCTCGTCGTAGAGCGCGCGCACCATGAGCCCGGTTTCGGGAAACGGCAGCGCCATGATCGCAACGTCGATTTCGCCCTGCTTGAGCAGCTCGATCAGCTTGAGCGTGTAGTTTTCCTGCAGCATCAGCGGCATCTGCGGGACCGCCCGGATCATCTGCTTGACGAGCGTCGGCAGCAGATAGGGCCCGATCGTGTAGATCACGCCCAGGCGCAGCGGACCGACGAGCGGGTCCTTGCCCTGCTTGGCGATTTCCTTGATGGCGAGCGTCTGTTCCAGCACGCGCTGCGCCTGCGTGACGATCTGCTCGCCGATCGGCGTGACGCTGACTTCGCTCGTGCCGCGCTCGAAGATCTGCACGTTCAGTTCGTCTTCGAGCTTCTTGATCGCCACCGACAGGGTCGGCTGGCTGACGAAACATGCCTCGGCGGCGCGACCAAAATGCCGTTCGCGCGCCACCGCGACGATGTATTTCAGTTCAGTGAGCGTCATTGGGGACCAATCAGAGCCATGAATTCGATAGGTTTATCTTATACACCCGTGACGGCGATTCGCCAACCTGTCAGCCGATCGCCCGACGCGACGCGATTAAATAGGGACCGACAAAGCCGCCGCTAGTTCAACGCCTACGCTTTCAGATACTGTTCGCGCGCGCCGAGCCAGCGTGTCAGATGACGCGTGACCGCATCGGGAAACGCCTTCAGCATCTGGTCCGCCGCCGCGCGGGCCGGATCGATCAGCCAGCCGTCGTTTTCGAGGCTCGCGAAGCGCAGCATCGCCTCGCCCGACTGCCGCGCGCCCAGGAATTCGCCGGGACCGCGGATTTCGAGGTCGCGGCGGGCGATTTCGAAGCCGTCGGTGGTTTCGCGCATCGTTTGCAGGCGCGCACGCGCCGTCTGCGACAGCGGCCCCGCGTACATCAGCACACACACAGACGCCGCGCTGCCGCGCCCCACGCGCCCGCGCAACTGGTGCAACTGCGCGAGCCCGAAGCGCTCGGCGTGCTCGATCACCATCAGCGACGCGTTCGGCACGTCCACGCCCACTTCGATCACCGTCGTCGCGACGAGCAGCTGCACCTCGTTGCGCGAGAAAGCGTCCATCACCGCGGCCTTGTCTGCCGGCGCAAGGCGCCCGTGAACCAGCCCGACGCGCAGCTCCGGCAGCGCGGCCACGAGCGTCTCGAAGGTCTCGACGGCCGTCTGCAGTTGCAGCGTCTCGCTTTCCTCGATCAGCGGACACACCCAGTACACCTGGCGCCCGGTCAGCGCCGCCTCGCGCACGCGGCCAATCACCTCGTCGCGGCGGGCGTCGGAGACGAGCTTCGTCAGGATCGGCGTGCGGCCGGGCGGCAGTTCGTCGATGGTCGAGACGTCGAGGTCGGCGTAGTAGGTCATCGCGAGCGTGCGCGGAATCGGCGTCGCGGACATCATCAGCTGGTGCGGCTGGAAATCGCGCGCGCCGTCGGCGGCGTTGTGCGCTTTCGCGCGCAGCGCGAGCCGCTGTGCGACGCCGAAGCGATGCTGTTCGTCGACGATCACGAGCCCGAGGCGCGCGAACTCGACGGCGTCCTGGATGATCGCGTGCGTGCCGATCACGAGCTGCGCGTCGCCGGATGCCGCCGCCGCGAGCGCGGCGCGCTTGTCCTTCGCCTTCAGGCTCCCGGCAAGCCACGCGACCGTCACGCCGAGCGGTTCGAGCCAGCCGCGCAGCTTGCGCGCGTGCTGCTCGGCGAGGATTTCGGTCGGCGCCATGAGCGCGGCCTGGTAGCCGGCATCGATGGCCTGCGCCGCCGCGAGCGCCGCGACGATCGTCTTGCCGCTGCCGACGTCGCCCTGCAAGAGACGCTGCATCGGATGCGGGAGTGTCAGTTCGGCTGCGATCTCGGCGCACACGCGCTCCTGCGCGCCCGTCAGCCGGAACGGCAGCGCCCGCAGGAAGCGCGCGACGAGCGACTCCGGCTCCGTCTCCGAGCGGCGCGGCATCACCGGCGCGGCGCGCGTGCGGCGTTCCTCGTGGGCGCGTTTCAGGGAAAGCTGCTGCGCGAGCAGCTCCTCGAACTTGATGCGCGTCCACGCCGGGTGCGTGCCGTCGACGAGCGCGGTTTCGTCGGAATCGGCGCGCGGATGGTGCAGCGTCTTCACGGCGTCGAGAAGACCGGGCACGTGTAGCGGCTGCAGGTATGCGCGGGCGATCGTCTCGGGCAGCAGTTCGGGCAGCGCCACGCGGCTGAGCGCGTTGTCGATCGCCTTGCGCAAATACGCCTGCGACACCCCCGCCGTGCTCGGATAGACCGGCGTGAGCGCCTGCGGCAGCGGCGTGTCCTCGTCGACGGGGCGCACCGCCGGATGCACCATCTCCATCCCGAAAAAGCCGCCGCGCACGTCGCCGCGCACCCGCAGGCGCACGCCGCTTGCCATCTGCTTCACCTGCGAGCCGTAGAAATTGAGAAAGCGCAGCGTGAGCTGGTCGCCGGCGTCGTCCTGGATTTTCACGAGCAGCTGGCGGCGCGGCCGGTAGGCGATCTCGCTGTCGAAAACCACGCCCTCGGTCTGCGCGTTGTCGCCGGGGATCAGCTCGCCGATCGGCGTGAGCGAGGTTTCGTCCTCGTAGCGCATCGGCAGATGCAGCACGAGATCGATGTCCGATTTCAGGCCGAGCTTTGCGAGCTTGTCGGCGGTTTTGGGGAGCGCGGCGGGCTTGGGCAGCGCCTCGGATGCCCCGGCGGCCCCGCCCGAGCCAGCCGCGCCAACCGGCTCCACGCCGCCCGTTCTCGTGCGCCTGCGCGGCTTCGGCGCGGGCGCGGCGGGGTCGCCCCCTGCGTCGGGAGCGTCGGGAACTGAAGCCAGGCGGCGGTCGGACAAGGGCATCTGATCTCTTCGCAAGTACAATATCGGCTTTGCTTGACGGCGGTTCGGCGCACTGGAGGCCGGCTGCAACCGCGCTTGCCGCGCATCCACCCGCTTCCCATGTTCACGCTTTCCGATTTCGATTTTAATCTGCCGCCCGAGCTGATCGCGCAAACGGCGCTCGCCGAGCGCAGCGCAAGCCGTCTGCTCGAGGTCGACAACCGCACCTCGCCCGCCACGCTGACCGACCGCCGGTTCTCCGAACTGCCGGGCCTGATCGATGCGGGCGACCTGCTCGTGTTCAACGATACCAAAGTCCTGAAGGCGCGCTTCCTCGGCAAGAAGGCCAGCGGCGGGCGCATCGAGGTGCTGATCGAGCGCATCACCGGCGCGACGACCGCGCTCGCGCAGATCCGCGCGAGCAAGAGCCCGGCGCCGGGCACGACGCTCACGCTGGCCGATGCCTTCGACGTGACGGTCGGCGAGCGCGTGGAGCCGTTCTTCACGCTGCACTTTCCCGCCGACTGCCTCACGCTGATCGAACGGTACGGGCGCCTGCCGCTGCCGCCGTACATCGAGCACGATCCCGATGCCGTCGACGAAACGCGCTACCAGACGGTCTACGCCGCGAACCCCGGCGCGGTGGCCGCGCCCACGGCGGGCCTGCATTTCGACGACGCGCTCTTCGCTGCGCTCGACGAACGCGGCGTAGCGCGCGCGACGCTCACGCTGCACGTCGGCGCGGGCACGTTCCAGCCGGTGCGCGTCGAGAACATCGCCGAGCACCGGATGCACAGCGAATGGTACGAGCTGCCGCAGACGCTCGTCGACCGGATCGCGGCCACGAAGGCGCGCGGAAACCGCGTGATCGCGGTCGGCACGACCTCGATGCGCGCGCTCGAAGCCGCCGCCCGCGACGCCGCCGTCGCCAACCGGCCGCTCGCCGCGGCCGCCGCCGAAACCGACATCTTCATCACGCCGGGCTACGAATTTCGCGTGGTCGACCGGCTGATCACGAATTTCCATCTGCCGAAATCCACGCTTCTGATGCTCGTGTCGGCGTTCGCGGGCGTGGAAACGATCCGCGAGGCGTACCGGCACGCGATCGAGGCGCGCTACCGCTTCTTCAGCTACGGCGACGCCATGCTGCTCACGCGTCAGAGCACCGGCATCTGAACCCACCCAACCCATCTGCGCCGGACTGTTTTCCGGTGGCACAGGAGCACGCCCGATGACCGATGGTCATACCCCGCCCGCGAACGGCCTCAAGTTCGACCTTCTCACCACCGACGGCCAGGCGCGCCGCGGCCGCCTCACGCTGAACCACGGCGTCGTCGAAACGCCGATCTTCATGCCGGTCGGCACCTACGGCACCGTGAAGGCGATCCAGCCGCGCGAACTCGAGGAAATCCGCGCGCAGATCATCCTCGGCAACACGTTTCACCTGTGGCTGCGCCCGGGCCTCGAAACGATCGGCGCGCACGGCGGACTGCACGCCTTCATGAACTGGAAACGGCCGATCCTCACCGATTCGGGCGGCTTCCAGGTCTTTTCGCTCGGCGATCTGCGCAAGATCACCGAGGACGGCGTGACCTTCGCGTCGCCGATCAACGGCGACAAGCTGTTCCTCTCGCCCGAGATCTCGATGCAGATCCAGAAGGTGCTGAATTCGGACATCGTGATGCAGTTCGACGAATGCACGCCCTACGCGACAAGCGGCGTGCCGACCTCGCACCAGGACGCCGCCGATTCCATGCGCATGTCGATGCGCTGGGCGAAGCGCTCCGTCGACGAATTCGGGCGCCTCGGCAATCCGAATGCGCTCTTCGGCATCGTGCAGGGCGGCATGTTCGAGGACCTGCGCGAGGAATCGCTCGCGGGGCTCGCGGACATCGGCTTTCATGGCCTCGCGATCGGCGGGCTGTCGGTCGGGGAGCCGAAGGAAGACATGATGCGCGTGCTGAACCACATCGGCCCGAAGCTTCCCGCCGACAAGCCGCACTACCTGATGGGCGTCGGCACGCCGGAGGACCTGGTGGCGGGCGTGGCGGCGGGCGTCGACATGTTCGACTGCGTGATGCCGACGCGCAACGCGCGCAACGGCTGGCTCTTCACGCGTTTCGGCGACGTGAAGATCCGCAACGCGTCGCACAAGAACTCGCTGAAGCCGCTCGACGAAAGCTGCGGCTGCTACACCTGCGCCAATTTCACGCGCGGATATCTGCACCATCTGCACCGCGTGGGTGAGATTCTCGGCGCGCAGCTGAACACGATCCACAACCTGCACTACTACCTGCAATTGATGAGCGAAATCCGTGAATCGATTGAAAATCACACGTTCGACACGTTCAGGAAGCACTTTTACGAGAACCGGGCGCGGGGCATCGACTAGCAAACCTGACAAAAGAATTACAATCAATCTGCGCCGGACGCGGGAACCGCAGCTGCAAAACGGCAGCAATACCGCAACAAAACGGCAGCAAAACCATTAACAGCTTGATCGCAAAGCGCATTCCCAGCGCTGCCGCGGCGCGGCCCGGTGTAGAATACCGGGCTAATTTTCTGATTCAGTCGTCATAACGGAGAGACCAACGTGTCGTTTATTTCCAATGCTGTTGCACAGGGCACGACCGCGAGCAGCGCGGAATCGAGCCTGATGAGCTTCCTGCCCCTCATCCTGATGTTCGCGGTGCTGTACTTCATCATGATCCGCCCGCAAATGAAGCGTCAAAAGGAGCATCGCAACATGCTCTCCGCGATGGCCAAGGGCGACGAAGTGGTGACGAACGGCGGCATCGTCGGCAAGGTCACGAAGGTAACGGACGCGTATGTCGGCGTCGAAATCGCCGAAGGCACCGAAATCACGGTCCAGAAGGCATCCGTCACGACGATTCTTCCGAAGGGCACGATCAAGTCGCTGTAAGGCCAGTTTCTTTCGCGTCCGGCGCGGCCTCGCCCGTCAAGCCTTCGCCGTCGAGCCACGGCACAACGGCTGGCAGCGTTCATCGCCGGACGCACCACGCACTCCCCACGCCAACTTTCCCGTTCGGCCATCCCCATGAATCGTTACCCCCTCTGGAAATATGTCGTGATGCTGGTGGCGCTCGTCATCGGCCTCGTGTACACGCTGCCCAATTTCTTCGGCGAAGCGCCGGCGGTGCAGGTGTCGAGCGGCAAGGCAACGGTCAAGCTCGATTCGTCCACGCTCGACAAGATCGAGAGCACGCTTGCTGCGAATCAGGTGACGCCCGACGAAGTGACGTTCGACAACTCGTCGACCAACGCGAACATCCGCGTGCGCCTGAAGGACACCGACACGCAGTTGCGCGTGAAGGACCTGCTGCAGAAAACGCTGAACAGCGACCCGTCCGACCCGGTCTATGTCGTCGCGCTGAACCTGCAGAGCGCGTCGCCGCGCTGGCTCACCGCGCTGCACGCCCTGCCGATGTACCTCGGTCTCGACCTGCGCGGCGGCGTCCACTTCCTGCTGCAGGTGGACATGGCGGGCGCGCTGAACAAGAAGCTCGACTCGGACGCAGCCGACGCCCGGGCGCTCCTGCGCGACAAGAACATCCGCGACGGCGGCGTGAACCGCGTGGGCCAGTCGGTCGTCATCAATTTCTCCGAGCAGGACACCGCGAACAAGGCGCGCCAGGCGCTCGTGAACAGCGTGAGCGAGCTGCAATGGGCGACGCGCCAGAGCGGCGACGGCTACCAGCTCGTCGGCACGTTCACGCCGGCGGCGCAAACGCTCGTCGAAGACGGCGCGCTCAAGCAGAACATCACGACGCTGCATAACCGCGTGAACGAACTCGGCGTCGCGGAGCCGGTGATCCAGCAACAGGGGTCCGACCGGATCGTGGTCGAACTGCCGGGCGTGCAGGACACGGCGAAGGCGAAGGACATCATCGGCCGCACGGCGACGCTCGAAGCGCGCCTCGCCGATCCGACCAACACCCACCCCGGCCCGAACGACCCCGTGCCGCCGGGCGACGAACTCTTCACGCAGGGCAACTCCACGCCGGTTCTGCTGCGCAAGCAGGTGATCTTCACGGGCGACCGCATCATCGACGCATCCGCGAGCTTCGACGAGCATCAGCGCCCGTCGGTGAGCATCCGTCTCGATGCCGCGGGCGGGCGCGCGGTGAGCAGCGTGTCGCGCGACAACATCGGCAAGCCGATGGCGATGGTGCTGTTCGAAAAGGGCAAGGGCGAAGTGCTGACGGTCGCGACCATCCAGTCCGAGCTCGGCGACCGCTTCCAGATCACCGGCCAGCCGACGCCGCAAGCCGCCACCGACCTCGCGCTGCTCCTGCGCGCCGGTTCGCTCGCAGCGCCGATGGACATCATCGAGGAACGCACGATCGGCCCGAGCCTCGGCGCCGACAACATCAGGAAGGGCTTCGATTCGGTCGTGTACGGTTTCGCCGCGATCGCCATCTTCATGATCGCGTACTACATGCTGTTCGGCCTGATCTCGATGCTGTCGCTGTCGGTGAACCTGCTGCTGCTGATCGCGATTCTCTCGATGCTGCAGGCCACGCTGACGCTGCCCGGCATCGCGGCCATCGCACTCGCGCTCGGCATGGCGATCGACGCGAACGTGCTGATTAACGAGCGCATCCGCGAGGAGCTTCGCCACGGCGCGCCGCCGCAGGTGGCGATCCAGAACGGCTTCTCGCACGCGTGGGCGACGATTCTCGACTCGAACGTCACCACGCTGATCGCCGGCCTCGCGCTGCTCGCGTTCGGCTCGGGCCCGGTGCGCGGCTTCGCGGTGGTGCACTGCATCGGCATTCTCACGTCGATGTTCTCGGCCGTGTTCTTCTCGCGCGGTCTCGTGAACCTCTGGTACGGCGGCAAGAAGAAGCTGCAATCGCTCGCGATCGGCCAGGTGTGGCGCCCTGAAGGCGCCGACGCCGCGGCGGCGACGGCGGCCTACCTCGCGAACCAGCGCGAAGAATCGCTTGGCAGCGAGATGGTCCAGCCCGCCGCCAAGGCCAAAGCCAAGAACAAGGCCCCGGTTCCGGCGCGCCCGGCCGGCCAGGCCGCTCCCGCGCGCACCGGCAAGCCCGTCGCGCGCCGCCGCTCGGGTCCGGGCGTCGACAACCAGAAAAAACCGGGCTCGTCAGCCTGAGCCCCGGAGAATAGATCATGGAATTTTTCCGCATTCGCCGTGACCTGCCGCTGATGCAGCGCGCGTTGATCTTCAACGCGATCTCGCTCATCACGTTTCTCGCGGCCGTGTTTTTCCTCGTGCATCGCGGGCTGCATCTGTCGGTGGAATTCACCGGCGGGACGGTCGTCGAGGTGCAGTATCCGCAGGCCGTGCCGCTCGAACCGGTGCGCGCGACCCTCACGAAGCTCGGCTATCCCGATGCGCAGGTGCAGAACTTCGGCACGTCGCGCGACGTGCTGATCCGCCTGCCGCTCAAGGGCGGGCTGACGTCCGCGCAGCAAAGCGAGCAGGTCATGACCGCGCTCAAGGGGCAGGACGCGCAGGCGCAGTTGCAGCGCGTCGAGTTCGTCGGGCCGCAGGTCGGCAAGGAACTCGTGACGAACGGCCTGCTCGCGCTCGCGTGCGTGGTGATCGGCATCGTGATTTACCTGTCGTTCCGCTTCGAATGGAAGTACGCGGTGGCCGGCGTGATCGCGAACCTGCACGACGTCGTGATCATCCTCGGCTTTTTCGCGTTCTTTCAGTGGGAGTTTTCGCTCTCGGTGCTCGCCGCGATTCTGGCCGTGCTCGGCTACTCGGTGAACGAATCGGTCGTGATCTTCGACCGGATTCGCGAAACCTTCCGCCGCGAACGCAAGATGACCGTGATCGAAGTGATCAACCACGCGATTACGAGCACGATGTCGCGGACCATCATCACCCACGGCTGTACGGAAATGATGGTGCTCTCGATGTTCCTGTTCGGCGGCCCGACGCTGCACTACTTCGCGCTCGCGCTGACGGTCGGCATTCTGTTCGGCATCTATTCGTCGGTGTTCGTGGCGGCGGCGATCGCGATGTGGCTCGGCGTGAAGCGCGAGGACCTCGTGAAGGACAAGAAGCCGAAGTACGATCCCACCGATCCGAACGCGGGCGCGGAAGTCTGAGCGTCGCGTTGGTAGTTCGGTAAAAGGCAAAAGGCCGGTTCTCGCGAACCGGCCTTTTGCTTTCCTGAAGAGCGGCGCTCCACCGAAGGAGCGTTCACGGCGCAGGCGTTACTGCTTGACCCCTTCCGCCTGAATATGCAGCGTCGTCTTCAGGCTGAAGCCGTACGACTTGCCGTAGTCCATGCCGAAATCGCCGCGGTCGAACACGGCCGTTGCCTCCGTGCCGCACACTTCGCGCTTGAGCACCGGATGCTGAATGCACTTGAACGACTCGAGCTTCAGATTCAGCGGCTTCGTCACGCCGTGCATCGTCAGCGTGCCGATCACTTCCACCGGCTTGTCGCCGTCGAACTTGATCGACGTGCCCTTGTAGACCGCCGTCGGATACTTCGCGACGTCGAAGAACTCGTCCTTCTTCAGATGCTCGTCGAGCTTCGCATTGCCCGTGTTGATCGACGCGATGTCGATCGTCGCTTCGACCGTACCGGTCTTCGCCGCGCGATCGAGTGTCACCGTGCCGCTCGACTTGTTGAACTTGCCGCGCCAGATCGAGACGCCGCCGAAGTGATCGGCCTCGAAGCTGGGTTGCGTGTGATTCGGGTCGAGTTGATAGGTGTCCGCTGCCATCGCATTGAACGACATGCCGGCGAGCAGCGCGCCCGCTGCGATCAAAAGTTGTTTTTTCTTCAAGTTGCCCTCCTGGCTTGATGCGCCGCTTATTTCTTTGCGGCGACGATGTGGAATTTGATGACGACATCGTCCGCCACCACGGACGTGTCCTTCCATTCGCCCGTTCCGACGTCGAACTGGCTGCGCTTGATCGGGAGCGAACCGTCGAATGTTTCCGTCGCGCCCTGCTGCGTGACGGTCACCGGCACGGTGACCGTCTGCGACTTGCCCTTGATCGTGAGCTTGCCGGTGACCTTGTACTGGTTCGCCGTGCCCGCCGGCGCGATCGCACTGGAAACGAACGTCGCGGTGGGGAACGTGGCGCTGTCGAACCATTCCTTGCCGCGCACTTCCTTGTTGTATTCGGCGTCGCCGAGATCGTAGCTGCCGGTGTCGATCGTGATGTTCGCGCTTCCCGCGGCCGGCTTCGCCGGGTCGAAGGTGATCTGCGCGGTGAACTTGTTGAACTTGCCGTCGACGGGCACGTTCATCTGCTTCGAAGTCGCCGTAACCGAGCTCTTGCCCGTGTCGACCTGCGCATGGGCAACGACGGCCGCGACGAGCGACGTGGCCGTCACGCCGGCAAGTACCAAACCATAGAGTTTCGCTTTCATGTCTGCCCTGTCAAAACAATTCAAACGATTCGAAAAACTTGAATCCACCATTGGAAATCAAAAAGCCGCGAAAACAATCAGCCGCCGGGAAACGCGCCGCCAACAGGCGGGAAACAGTCTCCGCCTACTTGAGGAACGGCAGCATGCGCCCGAGCAGCCCGTCGCGATCGACGAAATGGTGCTTCAGCGCGGCGAGCACATGCACGGCAACGAGCGCGAGCAGCCCGTAATTCAGCACGACGTGAACGATGCGCAGCGTGCCCTTGAGCTCCTGATCGGGGCCGATGATGGTCGGCATCGGCCATATGCCGAGGTAGACCACCTGAATGCCCGCCGCGGAGCTGTAGAAATAGCCGGAAATCGGGATCACGAGCATCAGCAGGTACAGCAGGAAATGCGTGGCGTGCGCCGCGCCCTGCTGCCAGCGCGCCATGCCGCCCGGCATCGCCGGCGCGCGGTGGCCGAGCCGCCACACGACCCGGATCGCGGCGAGCGCGAACACCGTCACGCCGATCCATTTGTGCCAGGAGAAATACTTGAGCTTCGTCGGCGTGAATCCGGGGATGTCGGTCATGATCCAGCCGAGATAAAAACCGCACACGATCAGGAGCGCGATCAGCCAGTGAAGGCCGATCGCCGTGCCGCTGTACCGCTCCGTGGTTGCGAAGTTTGCCCCGCGTTCCATAGTGATCCCGAGAAGAAATTGCGCGTTTCCGGCCCGCCCGCCGAACTGCCATTCACGGCCGCCATCGTACCCGAATGAAAGGAAACCGGTGCGCGCTCCGAAAATACCCGCGATTTCGCCGCCGACGCCCGCCGGCATTGGCTCAGCCGGGCGCGCGACGGCACCTTTTCCGGCCGCGTTCTGCCGCTGCAACGAACTATTCCATTCATGCAACGGTCGGAACGAGTCGTTCGGGCTTCCGCGAAAATACAAAGCTTTCGGACTAAACGAGTTGCTTCGGGTGTTCATTCCAGTTAGTGCGCACAGTGCGCACGCGCGGACATCTGCCGACATCAATACCCCGTTACTGTGTCGCCCCGGCGTCATTTGATACCATGCGCTCTGGCCCGGCCCTTGCTTGAATCTCTGGCTACGGTGGATCAACGGCACACCGAAGCACCGCCCCAACCGCCCAGGCCTCCCGACTCATGAACGAACCAGACGACCTGATCGCATGCCACGAGTGTGACGCGCTGTTCAACAGACGTACGCTGCCCCGGCGCACAACCGCCATCTGTCCGCGCTGCGGCGACACCCTCTATTACAACGTTTCGAAGAACCTCGACAAGATCTGCGCGCTCACGCTTGCGGCGGTCTTCACGTTCCTGATCGCGCAGGGTTTTCCGATCGTGGAACTGGACGCGAACGGCATCACGTCGCAGACGACGCTGATCGGCGCCATCGTCGCGCTGTGGAGCGAGGACATGCAGGTCGTCGCGATCATCGTATTTTTCTCGACGATCCTCTTTCCCCTCACCGAGCTGATCGCGCTCCTCTACGTGCTCATTCCGCTGCGCGCGGGGTTCGTGCCGCCCGCCTTCAACGAGGTGTTGCGCGCAATCGGGTTCGTGCGCCCGTGGGGCATGATCGAAGTATTCATGCTGGGCGTGCTGGTCACGCTCGTGAAGATGGTCAGCCTCGCCCGCGTGATTCCCGAGGCCGCGCTCTTCGCGTTCGGCGCGCTCACGCTGATGTTCGCGGTGGTCGTGAGTTTCGATCCGCGCGCACTGTGGGATTACGCCGATCGCCTGCCCAGGCGCCGCACGCCGCCCGGCCCGGCGCTCGACGAACGGCATGCGCCCGAAGCGGGGCGCGGTGGCCTCGAGCGTGCGACGCCGCCCGCCACGAGGCGCGAATCATGAGCGACGCGATCAAACCGCCCCAAAACGAAAGCGGCAATGAAAACGGCAACGACAGCGGCAACGGCAACGACGCATCCGGCGCGGGGCCGTATCTCACGACCGCATCGCGTGCCGGGCTGGTCGCGTGCCACGCGTGCGGGCGCGTGCAGCCGCGCGCGTTCACCGTCGAGCGGCAGCGCTGTTCCCGCTGCAACGCGACGCTGCACCGGCGCAATCCGGACAGCATCGCGCGCACGTGGGCGCTGCTGATCACCGCCGCGATCCTCTACATTCCGGCGAACCTGTACCCGGTGATGCACACGTCGTCGATCGTGGGCTCGGAAGACGACACGATCATGAGCGGCGTCGCGCTCTTCTGGAACGACGGCGACTATCCGCTCGCGGCGGTGATCTTCATCGCGAGCATTCTCGTGCCGATGCTCAAGCTCGGCACGCTCGCGTTCCTCGCGTGGACCGTGCAGACGCGCTCCACATGGCAGCCGCGCCAGCGCACGACGCTCTATCGCGTGGTCGAGCGCATCGGCCGCTGGTCGATGCTCGACGTGTTCGTCGTCACGCTGACCGTGGCGCTCGTGCGCTTCAAGTCGATCGCCATCATCACCGCCGGCCCCGGCGCGCTGGCGTTCGCGGCGGTCGTCGTGCTGACGATGCTCGCCTCCATGCAATTCGACCCTCGACTGATATGGGACAACATCGAACCCCCGGGAAAGACACATGAATAGTCCGCAAGGGCCGAACGAGCCGCGCAACGAACCCTCAGGCAAAGGCGGCGGTCTGCCGCCGAATCTCCCCGATCCCGTAATCGAGCCGCGCAGCCGCTGGCTGCCGTCGCTCGTCTGGGTGATTCCGCTCGTGGCGGCGCTCGTGGGCGTACTGCTCGTCGTGAAGACGGTCGCCGGGCGCGGCCCCACGATCACGATCAGCTTCGTGAGCGCCGAAGGGCTCGAACCGGGCAAGACGAAGCTCAAGTTCAAGGACGTCGATGTCGGCACGGTGAAGACGATCACGCTGTCGAAGGACCATTCGCGCGTGCTCGTCGACGTGCAGCTCACCAAGGAAGCCTCCGACTTCGCCGTCAAGGACACGCGTTTCTGGGTCGTGCGCCCGCGCGTGGCGGCAAGCGGCGTGAGCGGTCTCGGCACGCTGCTCTCGGGTTCCTACATCGGCGTGGATGCGGGCAAATCGACCGACGACCAAACGGAGTTCGTCGGCCTCGAAACGCCGCCCGCGGTCACCGGCGACCAGAAGGGCCACAAGTTCGTCTTGCGCGGCGAGTCGCTCGGCTCGATCGATATCGGCTCGCCCATCTACTACCGGCGCGTGCAGGTCGGCCAGGTGGTCGGCTTCTCGCTCGACCGCGACGGCACCGGCGTGACGATGCAGGTGTTCGTCAACGCGCCGTACGATCAGTACATCGGCACCAACACGCGCTGGTGGCACGCGAGCGGCGTCGATCTGCGGCTCGATTCGAGCGGCTTCAGGCTCAACACGCAGTCGCTCGCGACGGTCGTGCTCGGCGGAATCGCGTTCCAGACGCCGCCGAACCAGCCGCCGGGAGCGCAGGCGCAGGACAACATGACGTTCCGTCTCGGCTCCGACGAAGGCGACGCGATGCGCGATCCGGACGGCACGCCGCTGCGCGTCGTGATGAACTTCAACCAGTCGCTGCGCGGCTTGTCGGTGGGCGCGCCCGTCGACTTCCGGGGCATCGTGCTCGGGCAGGTGACGAACATCGGCATCGAATACGATCCAAAGACGCGCAATTTCAGGATGCCGGTGACGCTGAACCTCTATCCGGATCGCCTTGGCAAGCAGGCGCGCCAGTCGATGCCGAATCCGGGCAGCGCGGCAAGCGAAGACCTGCTGCAGCGCCTCGTCGCGCATGGCCTGCGCGGGCAGTTGCGCACCGGCAACCTGCTCACGAGCCAGCTGTACATCGCGCTCGACTTCTTCCCGAAGGCACAGGCCGTGAAGGTGAACACGAGCGCCGATACGCTCGAACTGCCGACCGTGCCCAACACGCTCGACGAACTGCAGCTCCAGGTGGCGGACATCGCGAAGAAGCTCGACAAGATTCCATTCGACGAAATCGGCGCGAACCTGAACAGCTCGCTCAAGAACGCGAACAGTCTCTTCAAGCAGCTCGATACGCAGGTCGCGCCCGAAGCGCGCGACACGCTGAGCGCCGCCAAAAAGACCTTCGTGGACGCGCAGACCACGCTGCAACAGGACTCGCCGCTTCAGTCGGATGTCCATCAGGCGCTGCAGGAGCTCACGCGCACGCTTCAATCGCTCAACGCGCTCTCCGACTATCTGGAACGGCACCCGGAATCGTTGCTGCGCGGCAAATCAGGAGATAAACCATGAGGTTCGGCGCGTTTCTGATCACGGCGGGCGCCGTGTCGCTGCTGGCTGGCTGCGGGTCGTCGCCGGTGAGCCGCTTCTACACGCTCGGCGGCGATGCGCGCCCCGTGCCTGCGACGCCCGCGTCGTTCTATATCGAGGTGCCGCCCGTCGACATGCCCCCGCAGGTGACGAAGAGCCAGCTCGTCGTGCAGACGAGCCCCGCGCAGGTCCGCGTGCTGGAGGACGAGCGCTGGGCGTCCCTGCCCGCCGACGAAGTGCGGCGCGCGCTCTCCTCGGACCTGACGCAGCAGCTCGGCGCGATCGACGTGTACAACACGCCGCATCCCGAGTCCGTGCCGGTGTATCGCGTGAAGGTGAACGTGCAGCGCTTCGAGTCGTGGCCGGGCGCGCAGGCGCTGATCGACGCCGTGTGGAGCGTGCGGGCGGCGGGCTCGCAGACGGTGCTGACATGCCGGACGGTGTCGCAGCAGCCTGTCGCCGCGGGCTATGACGCGCTGGTCGCGGGGCACCGCAAGGCCGTCGATCAGCTCGCGGCCGAGATCGCGGCCGGCGTGCGCACGGTGAGCGCGGCGCCCGCCGGCGTGCCCTCTGCCCCGGCGAAGGTCAAAGGCGACACCGCGACGCGTGTGGCCGCGTCGCCGGTGCTGCCATGTCCGGTGTCGAATGCGTCGAATGCGTCAAGTGCGTCGAACGCGTCGGCGCCGGTCGCCGCGCAAGCGAAATAGAGCGAGTCACGCCGCTGGCATCGGCTGATATTTGTCAGCCGATGCCGGAGCGTCATCTGTTGTCGCCGAGCCACAACGACGTTATCTCGAAATCACCTTGGCGTGGTGTCGGGCGGTTAAGATCGTTGTCCACGACCAATTCCGCTGAAAACCCGCAAAACAGATGATGAAACTGATCGGTTCGCACAGCAGCCCGTTCGTCCGCAAGGCGCGGATCGTAATGGCGGAAAAGAAAATCGACTGCGAACTGGTGCTCGAAAACGTCTGGGCATCCGATTCGAAGATCCACAACTTCAATCCGCTCGGCAAGGTGCCGTGTCTCGTGCTCGACGACGGCGAAGCCGTGTTCGACTCGCGCGTGATCTGCGAGTACGTCGATACGCTCACGCCGGTCGGCAAGCTGCTGCCGCAGGAACGGCGCGAACGCACGGAAGTGCGCTGCTGGGAGGCGCTCGCCGACGGCATGCTCGACGCCGCCGTTCTGATCCGGCTGGAGGGCGTGTTGCGCGACGAACCGCACAGGAACCCGGCGTGGGTTGCGCGCCAGCAGCACAAGATCGAAGACGGCCTGAAGGCGATGGCGAAGGGACTCGGCTCGAAGCCGTGGTGCTCGGCGAACCATTTCACGCTCGCGGACATCGCCTGCGGCTGCACGCTCGGCTATCTCGATTTCCGCATGCCGGATCTCAACTGGCGCGAAGCGCATCCGAATCTCGACAAGCACTTTCAGCGGCTTTCGCAGCGCCAGTCGTTCATCGATACGACGCACGCCTGAGCGCGCCGCGCGATACGCATCGTCGAACGAGTAAAAAAGCCACCCGCCTTCCGGCGGGTGGCTTTTTTTGCGGACATTATTTCCGCAATGCCTGCCTGAGCGCGGTGTTGCCCTGCTCGATCGCGGCGCGGGTGGCGGGCGTGTCGGTGAGCGCGTTCAGCATCACGAAGTCGTGGATCGTGCCGTTGTAGCGCACCGACGTCACGCGCACGCCCGCCTGCGACAGCTTGCGGGCATACGCCTCGCCTTCGTCGCGCAGCACGTCGTTTTCGTCGGTGATGACGGTCGCGGGCGGCAGGCCCTTCAACTGTTCGAGGCTCGCGCGCAACGGCGACGCCGTGATCTTCTCGCGATCCGCGGGATTCGGCGCGTAGGCGTCCCAGAACCACTTCATCGCGTTCTTCGTGAGCCACGGGCCGTTCGCGAATTCGTTGTACGAGCCGGTTTCGAAGTTCGCGTCCGTGACCGGGTAGAACAGCACCTGGGCGCGCAATGCCGGGCCGCCGCGCTCCTTCGCGAGCAGGGTGACGGCCGCGGCCATGTTGCCGCCGACGCTGTCGCCCGCCACCGCCATGCGCGATGCGTCGACGCCGAACTCCTGCGCATGATCGGCGACGTAGCGCGTCGCGGCGTAGGCCTCTTCGATCGGCACCGGATATTTCGTCTCGGGCGAGCGGTCATAGTCGACGAAAACGACCGCCGCCTGCGCGCCATTCGCGATCTCGCGCACCAGGCGGTCGTGCGTGTTCTTGTCACCGAGCACCCAGCCGCCGCCGTGAAAATACATGACGACCGGCAGCGTCCCTTTCGCGTGCTCCGGGCGAACGATCCGGATCGAGATATGGCCGGTCGGGCCGGCGCTGATCACGCGGTCCTCGATCTTCGCCGGCTGCTTCGTCACCGGCTGCGCCTGCGCCCCGGCAAGCACGTTGCGCGCGTCGGCGGGGGACAGCGTGTAGATCGGCGGCCCTTTCTGGGCGGAGAGGGCGTCGATGAACTGCTGCGTCGCGGGTTCGAGCACGGGCGTGGTCTGCGCGACCGCGTTTCCAAGGCTGGCAGCAACGATAGCAACGGCGACGGCAGCGGTTTTCAGCTTCTTCATGATTTCTCCGAGTGATTGGAAAACAAAACGGTCAAATAACAATTAATTCGCAAATATTCAATCTACTACTAGGTAGACAACAGGCCAAAAATCGATAACTTCACACTTCATTCCGCCGTATGGCCTGCGATACCCGCAGACAAGCGCACGACAGGTCCGTTATTGCATGTATTGCGGATATCTCGCCAAAATCTATCTACTTAAAGATAGATTGCTGCACGCAATTCAAGCGCAATTTCGGTCACTTATCCACACCCCGAACCGCTATCGCTTGACGCCTTGCACGATTTCGTCGAGCCGCGTCTTCGTTTGAAACAGCCGGCACGCCAGCAAACTGCCCTGGAACGCCGCGTACAACGCCCGCGCCGCGGCTTCCGGCTGGCCGTTGGCGTTCAGTGTCTGCTGCGCTTCGCCTTCGGCGAGAATCCTGGCAAGCCAGTTCTCGTTGGCCTTGAAGAACGCCTGCACCGCGTGCCGGACCTTCTCCGGCAACGACTCGATATCCGCCGCGAGCATGCCGCACAGGCATATCTGGTCGCCCTCGCCGACGATCCTGCCGAAGAGCCGCGCGTAACGGTCGAGCTTCTTGTCGGCGGGAGCGGAGCTGTCGATCGCGTAGATCGACGAGAGCACATCCGCGCTGTACGTGTTGACCGCTTCGAGCGCCAGATCTTCCTTCGACGGGAAGTAGTAATGGATGCTCGATGTCTTCACGCCCACCAGCGCCGACAGATCCCGGTAGCTGAAACCGTTGTAGCCGCGTGTCATCAGCAGCACCTGGGCATGTTCCAGCAGTTGTTCGCGTACGGTGTTCTTGTCCATGTCTTTCGTCCTTGACCCGAACTTTATCTACTACTAGGTAGACAGTCAAGGGCTTGTATCAAAAAAGTTTTCGCCTTGATTGAAGACAATTGAAGATAAAAAAAAGCGGGCCGAAGCCCGCCTTGCTGAACCGGATGCCCGCCTATCGCGCGGACAGCAACGCCGGCTCGCCCGTGTGGGGCATCGGCTGCGCCGTGGCCGCGTGTTCGATGATGCCGCCGCCAAGACATACGTCGCCTTGATACAACACGGCCGACTGCCCGGGCGTCACGGCCCACTGCGCGTCGTCGAAATGCAACCCGAAGCGTCCGTCCGCCAGCGCCGCGAACCGGCACGCGGCGTCCGCCTGCCGATAGCGCGTCTTCGCGCCGCCCGCCGCGCCTTCCTCTGGCGCCGTGCCCGCCACCCAGCTCGTATTTCCCGCGATCAGCGTTTGCGCGAGCAGCCACGGGTGATCGTGCCCCTGCACCACGTAGAGCGTATTGCTCGCCATGTCCTTGCCCGCCACGAACCACGGCTCGCCGCTGCCGTCCTTCGCCCCGCCGATACCGATGCCCTTCCTCTGCCCGAACGTGTAGAACGCGAGGCCGATGTGCTCGCCGATCGTCTTGCCGTCGGGCGTCTTCATCGGGCCGGGCTTCGTCGGCAGATAGCGGTTGAGGAATTCGCGGAACGGCCGCTCACCGATGAAGCAGATGCCAGTCGAATCCTTCTTCTTCGCGTTCGGCAGGCCGATCTGCGCCGCGATCTCGCGCACCTTCGTCTTCGGGATTTCGCCGAGCGGAAAGAGCGTCTTCGACAACTGCTGCTGATTCAGCCGATGCAGGAAGTACGACTGGTCCTTGGTCGAATCGGTGGCCTTCAGCAACTGGAAAAGACCCTCCTGCTCACGCACGCGTGCGTAGTGGCCGGTCGCGATGGTTTCGGCGCCGAGCGACATCGCGTGATCGAGGAACGCCTTGAACTTGATCTCGGCGTTGCACAGGACATCCGGATTCGGCGTGCGGCCGGCCGAGTACTCCCGCAGGAACTCGGCGAACACGCGGTCCTTGTATTCGGCGGCAAAATTGACCGCCTCGACGTCGATGCCGATCAGATCCGCCACCGATACCACGTCGATCCAGTCCTGCCGCGTCGAGCAGTACTCGCTGTCGTCGTCGTCTTCCCAGTTCTTCATGAAGAGGCCGACGACGTCGTACCCCTGCTCCTTGAGAAGCCACGCCGTCACCGACGAATCCACGCCGCCCGACATGCCCACCACGACTTTTTGCTTGCCCATGTTGCTACCGATTTGCTTGAAGGCGCGCGTGGCGGGCAAAGGAATCAGGCCCGCACGACCGGCGCTACCGAATGTGTATGGATGAAGTCGAGCGGCACGCGCCGCCCGGCGAGGTAATCGTCGACACATTTCATGACGAGCGGCGTGCGATGGCGCGCCATGCAGGCGCGCAGTTCGTCGGCGGTGAGCCACATCGCGCGCACGATGCCGTCGTCGAGCGTACGGCCCGGCGCCTCCTCCCGCGCCTTGCCGCAGAACGTGAACCGCACATACGTGACGCCCACGCCCGGCCGCTCGAAATGCGTCATGTAGACCCCGACGAGCGCTTCCGGCACGAAGCGGTGCGCGGTTTCCTCGAGTGTTTCGCGAACGACGGCGTCGACGAGCGTCTCGCCCGCTTCCAGATGACCCGCCGGCTGGTTGATCCGCAGCCCGGCCGAGGTGTGCTCCTCGATCACGAGAAAGCGCCCTTCCTGCTCGACGACGGCCGCCACCGTGACATGCGGAGCCCACTGGTCAGATTTCATGGGTCGATATTTTACCGGTTCACGCGCTTTTACGCGTAACGAGACAAAACGTGCGCCAAAGAAGTGCCGGATCGGATATTTCTCACGACTTTCTTCGGTTACAGTTGCGGGTAGCCGTTTGCCCCAAGCTATTGAATACCAAAACTCAGCCTTTGCCCCGCGCGCCTTGAACCGCGCGTGTGTAGAAAAACAGGAGGATTCAAAGATGCACATCGGAGTGCCTGCTGAAACGCGGGCGAACGAGGCGCGCGTCGCCGCCACGCCCGAGACGGTAAAGAAGCTCGTGTCGCAAGGTCACCAGGTTTCGGTGCAAAGCGGCGCGGGCCTGCCGGCGAGCTATATCGACGATGCGTACGCGCAAGCGGGCGCCGATATCGTCGATGCGAACACCGCTTTTTCCGCCGATATCGTTCTCAAAGTCCAGTCCCCGAGCGAAGCCGAGCTGCCGCTTCTCAAACGCGGCGCAGTGCTTGCCGGCATGCTCGATCCTTTCAACACCGACAACACCGCGCGGCTGGCCGCAACCGGCATAACGGCGTTCGCGCTCGAAGCCGCGCCGCGCACGACGCGCGCGCAAAGCCTCGACGTACTGTCGTCTCAGGCCAACATCGCGGGCTACAAGGCGGTGCTGGTCGCGGCCAACCTGTATCAGCGCTTCATGCCGATGCTGATGACCGCCGCGGGCACCGTGAAAGCGGCGCGCGTGCTGGTGCTGGGCGCGGGTGTCGCGGGCCTGCAGGCGATCGCCACCGCCAAGCGGCTCGGTGCCGTGGTGGAAGCGTCGGATGTGCGTCCGGCCGTTAAGGAGCAAATCGAATCATTGGGCGCGAAGTTCGTCGACGTGCCCTTCGAAACCGATGAGGAACGCGAAGCGGCTCAAGGCGTGGGCGGCTATGCGCGTCCGATGCCGCCCAGCTGGCTCGCGCGGCAGGCCGCGCAGGTGCACGAGCGTGCCAAGGCGGCCGATATCGTGATCTCCACGGCGCTGATTCCGGGCCGCCCCGCGCCGACGCTGCTCTCCGTGGAAACGGTGAAGCACATGAAGCCGGGCTCCGTGATCATCGACCTCGCTGCCGGGCGCGGGCCCGAGCACGAAGGCCGGCGCGGCGGCAACTGTCCGCTCACCGAAGTGGACCAGGCGGTGATGAAGCATGGCGTGCATATCGTCGGTTATACCAATCTCGCATCAATGGTCTCGGCCGACGCCTCGGCGCTCTACGCGCGCAACCTGCTCGACTTCCTCAAGCTGATCATCACGAAGGAAGGCACGCTCAACATCGATCTCGCGGACGACATCGTCGCGGCCACGCTCCAGTGCCGCGACGGACAGGTCACGCGAGCTGCATCGGCATGACACGGAGAGAGACATGGAAGTGGATATCATCAACCATACGGTGATCAACCTGATCATCTTCGTGCTGGCGATCTACGTCGGCTATCACGTGGTCTGGAACGTCACGCCCGCGCTGCACACGCCGCTCATGGCCGTGACCAACGCGATTTCGGCGATCGTGATCGTCGGCGCGATGCTCGCGACCGGCCTCACGGTCAGCGGCACCAGCAAGTTCTTCGGCACGCTCGCGGTGGTGCTCGCCGCGGTGAACGTGTTCGGCGGCTTTCTCGTGACACGGCGAATGCTCGAAATGTTCAAGAAGAAAGAACCGAAGAAGATCACGAGCAAGGAGGGCGCGTAAATGAGCCTTAACGTCGTCACTCTCCTTTATCTCGTCGCCTCGGTGTGCTTCATCCAGGCGCTAAAGGGCTTGTCCAATCCGAAGACCGCGCGCATCGGCAACACGTTCGGCATGGCGGGCATGGCGATCGCCATCCTCACCACGCTCGCGCTGATCGTGAAGCAGGCGTCGCTGCTCGGCTCGAACCTCGGCTTCGGCCTCGGGCTGCTGTTCGCGGCGCTGATCATCGGCGGCGCGGCGGGCGCGTACATCGCGGCGAAAGTCGAGATGACCAAGATGCCGGAACTCGTCGCGGCGATGCACTCGCTGATCGGTCTCGCGGCGGTCTGCATCGCTTATGCGGTGGTGGCCGAGCCGTCCGCGTTCGGCCTTGCCGCTCCGGGCTATCCGATTCCGTACGGTAACCGCGTCGAGTTGTTCATCGGCACGTTCGTCGGCGCGATCACGTTCTCGGGTTCGGTCATCGCGTTCGGCAAGCTCTCGGGCAAGTACAAGTTCCGCCTCTTCAAGGGCGCGCCGGTCGTGTATCCGGGCCAGCACATGATCAACCTGCTGCTCGCCATCGCGATGGTCGGCTTCGGCATCATCTTCATGATGACGCAGGCGTGGCTGCCGTTCGTGATCATGACGCTGATCGCCTTCGCGCTCGGCGTGCTGATCATCATCCCGATCGGCGGCGCGGACATGCCGGTGGTCGTGTCGATGCTCAACTCGTACTCCGGGTGGGCGGCGGCGGGCATCGGCTTCTCGCTGAACAACGCGATGCTGATCATTGCCGGGTCGCTGGTGGGCTCCTCGGGCGCGATCCTGTCGTACATCATGTGCAAGGCGATGAACCGGTCGTTCTTCAACGTGATTCTCGGCGGCTTCGGCGGCGAGGCGGGCGCGGCGGCGGCGGGCGGCGAACAGGAGCAGCGTCCGGTGAAGTCGGGTTCGGCCGACGACGCCGCGTTCATGCTCGGCAACGCCGAGACCGTGGTGATCGTGCCGGGCTACGGCCTCGCGGTTGCCCGCGCGCAGCACGCGCTGAAGGAACTCACCGACAAGCTGGTCGAGAAGGGCATCGATGTGCGCTATGCGATCCACCCGGTCGCCGGGCGGATGCCGGGACACATGAACGTGCTGCTCGCGGAAGCGGAAGTGCCGTACGAACTCGTGCATGAGATGGAGGACATCAACAGCGAGTTCGGCCAGACCGACGTGGTGCTCGTGCTCGGCGCGAACGACGTGGTGAATCCGGCGGCGAAGACCGATCCGACATCGCCGATCGCGGGCATGCCGATTCTGGAAGCTTACAAGGCACGCACGATCATCGTGAACAAGCGGTCGATGGCGGCGGGCTACGCCGGTCTCGACAACGAGTTGTTCTACATGGACAAGACGATGATGGTCTTCGGCGACGCGAAGAAGGTCGTGGAAGACATGATGAAGGCGGTTGATTGAGCCTGCGGTCCGTGTGACGCGTGACATCACGGACCGTTTCATCACGCAACGACGCCAGAGCCCCGCGATTCGCGGGGCTCTGGCGTTTTCGCTTCCGGCGAATGGGTTGCAAGGAACGGACTGCAACGAATGGGCTGCAACGAACGGGCGCAACGAACAGGCAAAACGATACGCGCGCTGAACGCGCGCAGGCGTTCGCCGCAGCAAACGCCGCCGCGCCGCCCCCGCGTACAATGTCGCCTTTATAGAACCCTTCTGGCACCGCACCCATGGCTCCTCCCCTTTTCGACTGGTTTGTCCCCTGCCCGCGCGGCCTCGAAGCGCCGCTCGCCGCGGAACTCGCCGAGATCGGGGCGCGCCATCTCGGCGGGGCCGCGTTCAAGGCCGGCGCGCATGTGCCGGGCGGCGTGCACTTTCGCGGCGGCTGGGCGGCGGGCATGGCGGCGAACCTGCATTCGCGCATCGCGAGCCGCGTGCTGCTGAAAATCGCGCACGGTCCGTATCGCAACGAAAACGACATCTACGAGCTCGCCTATCAGCAGCAGTGGGAACAGTGGTTCACGCCGAACCAGACGATGCGCGTCGACATCACGGCGATCAAGTCGCCGCTGCGCAGCCTCGAGTTCGCGACGCTGCGCGTGAAGGACGCCGTCTGCGACCGCCTGCGCGAACTGAGCGGATCGCGTCCGAGCATCGATACCGCGCAGCCCGACGTGCGCGTCTTCGCGTTCCTCACGATCAACGAATGCACGCTCTACCTCGACACCTCCGGCGAACCGCTCTTCAAGCGCGGCTGGCGGCTCGACAAGGGCGCGGCACCGCTGCGCGAAAACCTCGCGGCGGGCATTCTGCGCCTGACCGGCTGGACGCCCGGCACGCCGCTCTACGATCCGATGTGCGGCAGCGGCACGTTTCTCGCGGAAGCCGCGCAAGTGGCGCTTGACATCGCGCCGGGCGTCGAGCGCCGGTTCGGCTTCGAAAAGCTGAAGCAATACGACGTGAACGCGTGGCAGAAGCTCAAGGTGGCCGCCGTCGATGCGAAACGCGCGGCGCGCGCATCGCGTGCCGACCTGCAGATTTTCGGCAGCGACATCTCCGGCGACATGCTGGAGAAGGCGCGCGCCAACCTGGATCGCGCGGGGCTGCCGGATCTGTCGCTCAAACAGCTCGACGCGCGCAACATGGTGCCGCCCGCCGATGCACCCGGCATCCTGGTCGCGAATCCGCCGTATGGCGAGCGGATCGAAGTGCGTGGGCGCGGGCCGCGCGGCGAACTCCGCGACACCGGCCGCGGCCGGCGCGAGGACGACGACGACGCGTTCACCCGCGCTCAACCCGATCCCGCCGACGCGGAATTCTTCGTCTCGTTCGGCAATGCGCTCAAGCAGCGCTTTCCCGGCTGGCGCGCCTACGTCTTGACGTCTGACCGCAAGCTGCCGGGCCTCATGCGCCTGCGCGAGTCGACGAAAACGCCGCTTTTCAACGGCGCGCTCGAATGCCGGCTGTTCCGCTTCGACCTGGTCGCGGGCAGCGTGCGCAACCGCCCGACGAGCGAGTGATTCCGGCGAACCGCTGAGCGGCGGCGTGCCCCGGGCCACCGCGCGGGGCACGCCGAGGCGCCCGCCATTCAATGACGGGCGCTACAATCGCTGCATGAACTCACACACCGATCCCGCCCGGCCGATTGCCGTCGACGTCTACCGTGCCCGCCGCGCGCGCGTTCTCGCGGCGTTGCGCGAGTCGGGCGGCGGCGTCGCGATCCTGCCGACCGCACCGGAAGTCCTGCGCAACCGCGACGCCGACTATCCGTTTCGCCACGACAGCTACTTCTATTACCTGACGGGCTTCACCGAACCCGAGGCGACGCTCGTGCTCGACGCCGACGCGAAGAATGGCCAGTCGTCGATCCTGTTCTGCCGCGAGAAGAACGCCGAACGCGAAACGTGGGATGGCTTCCGCTACGGCCCCGAAGGCGCCCGCGACGCGTTCGGCTTCGACGCCGCGTTTCCCATCGACGCGCTCGACGAGCACATGCCGCGCCTCATCGCCGACGCGCCCGCGCTGCACTACGCGCTCGGCACGTCGGCGGAACTCGACGAGAACGTGCGCCGTTGGCTGTCCGCCGTGCGCGCGCAGGGGCGCAACGGGGTGCGCGCGCCGTCGAGGGCGCAACACCTGCTGCCGCTTCTCGACGAGATGCGCGTGATCAAGGACGCCCACGAAACCGCGATCATGCGCCGCGCGGCGTCGATTTCGGCCGAAGCGCACCGCCGCGCGATGCATGCGTGCCGACCGGGCATGCGCGAGTACGAGCTCGAAGCCGAACTGCTGTACACGTTCCGCCGCCACGGCGCGCAGGCGCCCGCCTACGGGTCGATCGTCGCCACCGGCGCGAACGCCTGCGTGCTGCACTATCCGGCGGGCAACGCGATCATTCAGGAAGGCGACCTGATCCTGATCGACGCCGCATGCGAGCTCGACGGCTATGCCTCGGACATCACCCGCACGTTCCCCGCGAGCGGCCGCTTCACGGCCGCGCAGCGCGAACTCTACGACATCGTGCTCGCCGCGCAGACCGCGGCCGTCGACGCGACGCGCGCGGGCGCGAGCTTCGACGCGCCGCATCAGGCCGCGCTGCGGGTGCTGTCGCAGGGTCTGCTGGATACGGGCATCGTCGACCAGCAGAAGTTCGCGACCGTCGACGACGTGATCGCCCAGCGCGCCTACCTGCCCTTCTACATGCATCGCACGGGGCACTGGATCGGCATGGACGTGCACGACGCGGGCGACTACCGCGACGCCGGCGGCCCGCTCGACGGCGAGGGCGCGCGGCCGTGGCGCACGCTCGAGGCGGGCATGGCGCTGACCGTCGAGCCGGGCCTCTACGTGCGCCCCGCCGACGGCGTCCCGGAGCGCTACTGGAACATCGGCATCCGCATCGAGGACGACGCGATCGTCACGCCCGCGGGCTGTGAGCTGATCACGCGCGAAGTGCCGGTCGGCGCCGATGAGATCGAAGCGCTGATGCGCTCGCCGGACACCAATCGACCATGAACGAAACGACCACCGGACAATTCGACTTCGACATCGCGATCGTCGGCGCGGGCCCGGTAGGACTCGCGCTCGCGGGCTGGCTCATGCGGCGCAGCGCGACCTCGCGGCTTTCCGTTGCGCTGATCGACGCCCGCACGCCGGACGTGGCGCTGACCGATCCGCGCGCGCTCGCGCTGTCGCACGGCAGCCGCATGATGCTCGAGCCGCTCGGCTTTCCCGCCGACGCCACGCCGATCCGGCGCATCCACGTCTCGCAGCGCGGGCACTTCGGGCGCACGCTGATCGAACACGACGAGCACGAACTGCCTGCGCTCGGCTACGTGGTCCGCTACGGCTCGCTCGTGAGCACACTCGCGAAGGCGGTGCGCGAAACCGCCGTGCACTGGTTCACCGAAACCACCGCGCTCGCGCCGATGCAGGATCACGAAGGCGTCACGCTGCCCCTCCAGTCCGCGAGCGGCGAGCGCACTTTGCGCGCGCGCGTCCTCGTGAACGCCGAAGGCGGTTTGTATCAGGACACCCGCGAACACGCCCGCGACTACGGCCAGACGGCGATCGTCGGGACGGTCAGCGTGTCGGCGCCGCAGCCGAACGTCGCGTGGGAGCGCTTCACGCGCGAAGGCCCGATCGCGCTGCTGCCGTGCGGCGGCGCGCGCCATGCGGACTACTCGCTCGTCTGGTGCTGCACGCCCGGCGAGGCCGCACGCCGCGCGCAGCTTCCCGACGACGCGCTGCTCGCGGAACTCGGCGCGGCGTTCGGCGAGCGCATGGGCCGCTTCACGCACATCAAGGGGCGCGCCACCTTCGCGCTCGGCCTGAATGCGCTTCATGCGCTCGTCGACCGGCGCGCGGTCGCGATCGGCAACGCGGCGCAGACGCTGCACCCGGTCGCGGGACAGGGGCTCAACCTCGGCCTGCGCGACGCGCACGCCCTTGGCGACGCGCTCTCGCTCCACGGCGCGACGACGCCCGCCCTTTCGCACTTCGCGCAGCGCCGCGCGCTCGACCGCCGTCTGACGATTGGCGCCACCGACACGCTCGCGCGCGTCTTCACCCTCGACTTTGCGCCGCTCGCCGCCATCCGCGGCCTCGCGCTCACTGCGCTGGAATTCGTGCCGCCGGTGAAGACCGCGCTCGCGCGGCAGATGATGTTCGGACAGCGGCGCTAAAGCACGCGCAAACGTTCGAAAAGCGCCATTTGTCTGGGCGAACGGGCGACTTATCCTCTATGAACGGCGTGACTTTCATAGAAGATTTAAAGACTTGCACGCGATTGCACTTAAATTCAGCAGCCCGTTCGCGTTAAAATACGCGTTTTACTTCAGCGTTTTCGCATCCGCGGCCCAAGGCGGATGCCTCGAGCTTTATGCCCAGCATCGGTTCACACGTCCTTCGCAACAACCTGTTCGTCGCCCCGATGGCGGGCGTCACCGACCGCCCGTTCCGGCAGTTGTGCAAGCGCATGGGCGCGGGCTATGCGGTGTCGGAGATGGTCGCGTCGAACGCGCAGTTGTGGAAGAGCGAAAAGACCATGCGCCGCGCGAACCACGCCGGCGAAGTCGAGCCGATCTCGGTGCAGATCGCGGGCGCCGATCCGCAGATGCTCGCCGAGGCCGCGCGCCACAACGTGGCGAACGGCGCGCAGATCATCGACATCAACATGGGCTGTCCCGCGAAGAAGGTCTGCAACGTCGCGGCCGGTTCCGCGCTCCTGCAGAACGAGGCGCTCGTCGCGCAGATCGTCGAGGCGGTCGTGCAGGCGGTCGGCATCGGGCCCGACGCGGTGCCCGTCACGCTGAAGATCCGCACCGGCTGGAATCGCGAGAACAAGAACGCGCTCACCATCGCGCGCATCGCCGAGAACGCGGGCATTTCGATGCTCACCGTCCACGGCCGCACCCGCGCCGACCTGTATAAAGGCGACGCGGAGTACGAAACCATCGCGGCGGTGAAGGCGTCGGTGAAGATCCCGGTGGTCGCGAACGGCGACATCACCACGCCCGAAAAGGCGCGCGAGGTGCTGGCCGCAACCGGCGCCGATGCGATCATGATCGGCCGCGCGGCGCAGGGGCGCCCGTGGCTCTTCCGCGAGATCGAGCATTTCCTCCAGACCGGTGAGCATCTGCCGGCGCCGCGCATCGACGAGATCCAGCAGGTCATGAACGAGCACCTCGAGGATCACTACGCCTTCTACGGAGAATTCACGGGCGTACGTACTGCGCGCAAGCACATCGGCTGGTACACTCGCGGCCTTTCCGGCGCCGGCACGTTCAGGCACCGGATGAATACGCTGGACTCAACACGAGAACAATTGCTCGCCGTAAACGAATTCTTCGACGCTCAAAAGGCGCTGTCCGACCGTCTCGTCTACGTGGACGACGCCGACGAAAACGGCGAACCGGAAGGACCCGGGGAAGAAGAATCGTGCGGTGCGCATGACAACACAGACCGACTAGCCGCATGAGCAGACATAACATTGAACAATGCGTCCGCCAGAGCCTGGACAACTACTTTCAGGATCTGGACGGCTCCAATCCGCACGACGTCTACGACATGGTGATCTCGTGCGTGGAAAAACCGATGCTCGAAGTAGTGCTCGAGCAGGCGGGCGGCAATCAGTCGCTCGCGGCCGAGTATCTCGGCATCAACCGCAACACGCTGCGCAAGAAGCTGCAACAGCACGGATTGATTTGATTCTCCGGCCCGTCGCGACGGTCCGACCTGTACATATACTTCGGTTTCAGCCTTCATCATGATCAAGCAAGCGCTCATTTCCGTTTCCGACAAGTCCGGCATCGTCGATTTTGCGAAATCGCTGTCGGACCTCGGCGTCAAGATCCTGTCGACCGGCGGCACGGCAAAGCTGCTTGCCGACTCGGGTCTCGACGTCACCGAAGTCGCCGATTACACCGGTTTCCCGGAAATGCTCGACGGCCGCGTGAAGACGCTGCATCCGAAGGTGCACGGCGGCATCCTCGCGCGCCGCGACCTGCCCGAGCACATGGCCGCGCTGGAGCAGCACGGCATTCCGACCATCGACCTGCTCGTCGTGAACCTGTATCCGTTCGTGCAGACGGTGTCGAAGGCGGAGTGCTCGCTGGAAGACGCGATCGAGAACATCGACATCGGCGGCCCGACGATGCTGCGCTCGGCGGCGAAGAATCACCGCGACGTGACGGTGGTCGTCGATCCCGCCGACTACGCGACCGTGCTCGACGAAATGCGCGCGAACGGCAACAAGGTCGGCTATGCCACGAATTTCCGGCTTGCCACGAAGGTCTTCGCGCACACCGCGCAATACGACGGCGCGATCACGAACTACCTGACGAGCCTCACGGAAGAACTTCAGCACGCGAGCCGCAACACCTATCCGGCCACGTTCAACCTCGCGTTCAACAAGGTGCAGGACCTGCGCTACGGCGAAAACCCGCATCAGAGCGCGGCGTTCTATCGCGATCTCACGACGCCCGCGGGCGCGCTCGCGAACTACCGGCAATTGCAGGGCAAGGAGCTGTCGTACAACAACATCGCCGATTCGGACGCCGCATGGGAATGCGTGAAGACGTTCGATTCGCCCGCCTGCGTGATCATCAAGCACGCGAATCCGTGCGGCGTGGCGATCGGCGCGAATGCCCACGAGGCGTACTCGAAGGCTTTCCAGACCGATCCGACCTCGGCGTTCGGCGGGATCATCGCGTTCAACCGCGAAGTCGACGAATCCGCGGCGCAGGCCGTGGCGAAGCAGTTCGTCGAAGTGCTGATCGCGCCGTCGTTCAGCGAGGCCGCGAAGCAGGTCTTCGCCGCCAAGCAGAACGTGCGCCTGCTGCAGATCGCCCTCGGCGACGGCCACAACGCGTTCGACCTGAAGCGCGTCGGCGGCGGCCTGCTCGTGCAGTCGCTCGATTCGAAGAACGTGCAGCCGCATGAACTGCGCGTCGTGACCAGGCGCCATCCGACGCCGAAGGAAATGGACGACCTGATGTTCGCGTGGCGCGTCGCGAAGTATGTGAAGTCGAACGCGATCGTGTTCTGCGGCGGCGGCATGACGCTCGGCGTCGGCGCGGGGCAGATGAGCCGCGTCGATTCCGCCCGCATCGCGAGCATCAAGGCGCAGAACGCGGGCCTCACGCTTACCGGGTCGGCGGTGGCGTCGGACGCGTTCTTCCCGTTCCGCGACGGCCTCGACGTCGTGGTGAACGCAGGCGCGAGCTGCGTGATCCAGCCGGGCGGCTCGATGCGCGACGACGAAGTGGTCGCGGCAGCCGACGAGCACAACGTCGCGATGATCCTGACCGGCACGCGTCACTTCAGACATTGAGCCTCGTGTTCCCGCGTCGCGCTGGCCGGGGGTTTGCCAGCGCGGCCCGCCGGCATTGCCCTGTCCGGGGCGAAGCTAATAGACTAGCGCCATGCCAGGTTTCCAGAGACCCGTAGTGCGCGACCCGACAACCCCGACCCGCCTCCGAATTCAAGCGACGCCATGAGAATCCTCGGCATAGACCCGGGCCTGCGCGTCACCGGCTTCGGCGTCATCGACAAGACCGGCCACACCCTCACCTACGTGACGAGCGGCGTCATCAAGACCGCTGACGCCGACCTGCCTTCACGCCTCAACACCATCTTCGACGGCATCTCGACGCTCGTGAAACAGCACGGCCCGGACCAGTCGGCGATCGAGAAGGTGTTCGTCAACGTGAATCCGCAATCGACGCTCCTGCTCGGCCAGGCGCGCGGCGCCGCCATTTGCGGGCTGGTGGCGAGCGGCGTCCCGGTTTCCGAGTACACCGCGCTGCAATTGAAACAGGCGGTTGTCGGCTATGGGCGCGCCACCAAGGAACAGATGCAGCAGATGGTCGTGCGCCTGCTCGGACTCTCCGGCGTGCCGGGCACGGACGCCGCCGACGCGCTCGGCATGGCAATCTGCCACGCGCACGGCGGCGGCGGGCTCGCGACACTCGGCGGCATCGCGCCGTCGCTTGCAAAGAAGGGCTTGCGCGTGCGGCGCGGCCGCCTCATCGGCTAACAACATACAAAGCATCTCACCATGATCGGTCGCATCGCCGGCGTTCTGCTGGAAAAAAACCCGCCGCACCTGCTCGTCGACTGCAACGGCGTCGGCTATGAAATCGCGGTGCCGATGAGCACGTTCTACAACCTGCCGCACAACGGCGAAAAAGTCGTGCTGCTCACGCAGCTGATCGTGCGCGAGGACGCCCATCTGCTCTACGGCTTCGGCACGCAGCAGGAGCGCACGACGTTTCGCGAGCTGCTGAAGATCAGCGGCATCGGCGCGCGGATGGCGCTCGCCGTGCTATCCGGCATGAGCGTGCAGGAACTCGCGCAGGCCGTGACGCTGCAGGACGCGGCGCGCCTGACGCGCACGCCCGGCATCGGCAAGAAGACGGCCGAGCGGTTGCTGCTCGAACTGAAAGGCAAGCTGGGCGCCGATCTGGGCGCGGCGGCGGGCGCGGTATCGGCGTCGGATCACGCGGGCGACATTCTGAACGCGCTGCTGGCATTGGGTTACTCCGAGAAGGAAGCGCTTGCCGCGGTCAAGAACATTCCGGCCGGCACCGGGGTGTCGGAAGGCATCAAGCTTGCGTTGAAGGCGCTGTCGAAGAGCTAGTAGAAGAGCGGGAAGGCCCAGCTTCTCACGGCTGCAGGCGGCGCGAAACCCGGCCATTTGGCCAGCTTTGCGCAAGTGGGGCACGCGGTACAATCGAACCATGATCGAAACCGACAAACTCGCCGCCGAACGCATCATCTCGGCCACGCCCGTCTCGCCGAACGAGGAAGCGTTCGAGCGCGCCTTGCGTCCCCGCCAGCTCGACGAATACGTCGGGCAGGAAAAGGTCCGCGGCCAGCTCGAAATCTTCATCGAAGCCGCGAAGCGGCGTTCCGAAGCGCTCGACCACGTGCTGCTGTTCGGCCCGCCGGGCCTCGGCAAGACCACGCTCGCACATATCATCGCGCGTGAAATGGGCGTGAATCTGCGGCAGACGTCGGGGCCGGTGCTGGAGCGCGCGGGCGACCTGGCGGCGCTGCTCACGAATCTGGAAGCGAACGACGTGCTGTTCATCGACGAAATCCACCGGCTCTCGCCGGTCGTCGAGGAAATCCTGTATCCGGCGCTCGAGGATTATCAGATCGACATCATGATCGGCGAAGGGCCGGCCGCGCGCAGCGTGAAGCTCGACTTGCAGCCGTTCACGCTCGTCGGCGCCACCACGCGCGCCGGCATGCTCACCAATCCGCTGCGCGACCGTTTCGGCATCGTCTCGCGGCTCGAGTTCTACAACGCGAGCGAACTGGCTCGCATCGTCACGCGGTCGGCGTCGCTGCTGAAGGCGGAGATCGTGCCGGAAGGGGCGCTCGAGATCGCAAAGCGCTCGCGCGGCACGCCGCGAATCGCGAACCGCCTGCTGCGGCGCGTGCGCGACTTCGCCGAGGTGAAGGCGGACGGCAACATCACGGCGCAGGTTGCGGACGCGGCGCTGAAAATGCTCGACGTCGATCCGGTCGGCTTCGACCTGATGGACCGCAAGCTGCTGGAAGCGATCCTGCACAAGTTCGACGGCGGCCCCGTCGGCGTCGACAACCTCGCGGCGGCGATCGGCGAGGAACGCGACACGATCGAAGACGTGCTCGAGCCTTATCTGATCCAGCAGGGTTTTTTGCAGCGCACGCCGCGCGGACGCGTAGCGACGTTGCTGACGTACCGCCATTTCGGCCTCGCCGCACCCGACGCAGGCCCGATTCGCGACCTCTGGGACGCGAAAGGCTGAGGCCGCCCGCGCAATGAAGGACGGCTAGGCTGTCTTGCGGAAGCTGTCGTCGCTGCTGCCCGCCGACAGATGCGCGATGTCGCCCCACGACACGACCCTTGCCGCGCCGTTCTCGTATTCCACGACGTTGATGCTGCAGTTGAGCAGCGGCCAGTTGCGCGCCTCCTGCAGCGGGAGGCGCATCGCGAATCGATAGATGCAGTCGAGCACGCCGCCATGCGCGACGCAAGCGATGCGCCCGCCCGGATGCGCGGCCACGATCGGCTCGACCGCGTGCAGCACGCGGTGATAGAACACCCGCTGCGACTCCCCGCCCGGCGGCGCGAAACCGGGGTCGCGCGTCTGCCACTCCACATATTCCTCAGGGAATTTTTCGTTGATTTCGTCGCTGTCGTGACCCTGGAACGCGCCGTAGGAGCGTTCGCGCAAGCCTTCGCTCAAAGAGAACGGCATGCCGAGCGCATCGGCGAACGGACGCGCCGTCTGCTGCGCGCGCTGCAGGTCGCTCGAATAGACCGCATCGAGGCGCGCGCCGCCTTCCGAGTCGCGCATCAGACGGCGCGCAAGCTGCTCCGCCTGCTCGAACCCCGTGCCGGACAGCGGAATGTCGACGTGTCCCTGAATGCGTTTGATGCGGTTCCAGTCGGTTTCGCCGTGCCGGATGAAGAGGATCTGAGTAGTCATGTACGCGGTATGTTGAGTCCGGGGGCCGAATGAATCACGGCAGGATCACGGCCGAACCTGCAGCCAGAACGTGACCGGACCGTCGTTGACGAGCGACACCTGCATGTCCGCGCCGAACTCGCCCGTTTCGACGACCGGATGCTTTGTGCGCGCCTGCCCGACGAAATAGTCGAAGAGCCGCCTGCCCTCGTCGGGAGGAGCGGCCGGGGTGAAGCTCGGGCGCAGGCCGTTCGACGTATCGGCGGCGAGCGTGAATTGCGAGACGAGCAGCACGCCGCCCGCCTGCCCCGCGCCGTCGATGTTCTGCACGGACAGGTTCATCTTGCCCGCCGCGTCGCTGAACACGCGGTACGCGAGCATCTTCGCGAGCAGCTTGTCGGCAGCGGCCTCGGTGTCGCCGCGCTCAGCGCAGACGAGCGCGAGCAGGCCCGCGCCGATCGCGCCGGTCACGCGGTCGTCCACGCGCACTTCCGCGCGCCGGACCCGCTGGATGAGCGCGATCACCGCTTATGCCGTCAGCGTGACGCGCGCAAAGCGGCGCTTGCCGACCTGCACCACGAATTCGCCGGCTTCGACCTTCAGCGCCTTGTCGGAGACGGTCGCCCCGTCGATCTTCACGCCGCCCTGCTCGATGTTGCGCAGCGCTTCGCTCGTCGACGGCACGAGCCCCGCCTGCTTGAGCAGTTGCCCGATCGCGACCGGCGCGCCCGCGAGCGTGACCGAGGGAATATCGTCCGGCACGCCGCCCTTCGCGCGCAGGTTGAAATCGTCGAGCGCGCGCTCGGCGTCCGCCGCCGAGTGGAAGCGCGCGACCATTTCCTTGCCGAGCATCACCTTGAAGTCCCGCGGATTGCGCCCGCCCTCGGCTTCCTTCCTGAACTGCGCGATTTCCTCGATGCTGCGGAACGACAGCAGCTCGAAATAGCGCCACATCAGGGTGTCGGAGATGCTCATCAGCTTGCCGAACATCTCGGCCGGCTTCTCGCTGATGCCGATGTAGTTGTTCTTCGACTTCGACATCTTCTCGACGCCGTCGAGTCCTTCCAGCAGCGGCATCGTGAGAATGCACTGCTGCTCCTGGCCGTACTGCTTCTGCAGTTCGCGGCCGACCAGCAGGTTGAACTTCTGGTCGGTGCCGCCGAGCTCGAGGTCGGCGTTGAGCGCGACCGAGTCGTAGCCCTGCATCAGCGGGTACAGGAACTCGTGAATCGAGATCGGCACGCCGCTCTGAAAACGCTTCGTGAAGTCTTCGCGCTCCAGAATCCGCGCGACGGTGTAGCGCGACGCGAGCTTGATCATGCCGTCGGCGCCGAGCGGCATCGACCATTCGCTGTTGTAGCGGATCTCGGTTTTCTCGCGATCGAGCACGAGCGACGCCTGCTCGAAATACGTCTTCGCGTTCGATTCGATCTGCTCGCGCGTGAGCGGCGGGCGCGTTGCGTTGCGGCCGGACGGATCGCCGATCAGCGACGTGAAGTCACCGATCAGGAAAATCACGTGGTGCCCGAGATCCTGCAACTGGCGCATCTTGTTCAGCACGACCGTGTGGCCAATGTGGATGTCGGGCGCGGTCGGATCGAGACCGAGCTTGATGCGCAGCGGCTTGGCCGTGGCGGCGCTCCTCGCGAGCTTCTGCGCGAATTCGTCTTCGATCAGCAGTTCGTCGCACCCGCGCCTGGCGACGGCGAGCGCGGTGCGGACTTCGTCGGTGATGGGCAGAGCTTGCACGGCGGATGCGGCGGGTGCGTTGGAGTCTGTGGTCATGCTTGCGGCTTTTGCAGTGAAGGTGGTTCGGTGGCTGACGCGGCGGACGTGGCCGACGTGACGTGGGGCGCACGTGCCGCTTCGTCTGCCGGCGGGGCGGCGGCGAAACGGCGGGCCGTCACGCGCGGACCGGATGACGCAGAAATGCGGCTTCTGGGCGTGCGAGACATTGCCCGCCGACGGCGCGGCATTCGCACGCAATTCCTTGTTCAGGCACAGGATTTTACGCGATGACGCCCCGCCGCGCCCTGTTTTTGGCCGTTCGCGCGGAATTCGCGAATGGCCTGCCGCATTTCTGTCCCACCTTAACGATTCGCCCCGATGCGCGGATAATCGCGCTTTACCGACAAAAACAGCATCGACAGGAGGACAGCGTGGCTCGAAAAACCGAGGCGATGGAGACCGGCAAGGCGGACGGCGTGTACTTCGGTTTGATGTCCGGCACGAGCATGGACGGCGTGGACGGCGTCGCCGTCCAGTTCACGACAGGCAAGCCGCCCGTCGTGCTCGGCGAAGCGCACGTCAGTTTCTCCAAAGGACTGCGCGACGCGCTTTTCGCGCTGCAGGCGCCCGGCGACAACGAACTGGAGCGCGAGGCGATCGCAGCGAACGCGCTCGCAACGCGCTACGCCGTGTGCTGCCATGAATTGCAGAGCATGAGCGGCTACTCGGCGGCGAAGGTGCGCGCGATCGGCGTGCACGGCCAGACGGTGCGGCATCGGCCGGAAAAGGGCTATACGCGGCAGATCAACAATCCGGCGCTCCTCGCCGAAATGACGAACATCGACGTGATCGCCGACTTCCGCAGCCGCGACGTCGCGGCGGGCGGCCAGGGCGCGCCGCTCGTACCGGCGTTTCATGCGACCGTGTTTGGCGCGCCGGGCGAAACGCGGGTCGTCTGCAATCTCGGGGGCATCAGCAACATTACGATCCTGTCGGCGAATGGCAGCGTGCGCGGCTTCGATTGCGGTCCGGCGAACGCGCTCCTCGACGAATGGGCGCATCGTCATCTGAAAAGACCCTTCGACGAAGGCGGTCAATTCGCGGCGCAGGGCCAGGTGCACCGGCCGCTGCTGAACGCGCTGCTCGACGAACCCTTTTTCGAGCAGCCGCCGCCGAAAAGCACCGGGCGCGACCTGTTCAATCCGCCATGGCTCGATGCGAAGCTCGCGGCGTTCGCGGGTCTTTCGCCCGAAGACGTGCAGGCGACACTCGTCGCGTTGACGGCGGTGAGCATCGCGCGGGAAATCGAGCGGCACGCCTCCGACGCCCGCGCGGTCTACGTGTGCGGCGGCGGCGCGCGCAATCCGGTGCTGATGGGCGCGATCCAGCAGGCGCTCGAGGAAAGCGGGGTGTCGGGTGTCCCGGTGATGACGACCGAAGCCCTAGGCGTGCCGCCGCATCAGGTGGAGGCGCTGGCATTCGCCTGGCTTGCAATGCGCTGCGTCGCCCGCGAGCCGGGCAATCTCGCCTCGGTGACGGGCGCCGCGGGCGAGCGTGTGCTGGGCGCGGTCTATCCGCATTGAATCTGTCCGCATCGAGCGTCGATCCCGCAATAAAAAACGGAGCCCGCAGGCTCCGTTCTGTTTACCGCAGTTGGTCCGGAATCAGACCGAGAACGACGACCCGCAACCGCAGGTGGTCGTCGCGTTCGGGTTCTTGATCACGAACTGCGCGCCGTTGAGATCGTCCTTATAGTCGATCTCCGCGCCGACGAGATATTGATAGCTCATCGAGTCGACCAGAAGCTGGACGCCGCTCTTGTCCATCACGGTGTCGTCTTCGTTGACGGCTTCGTCGAACGTGAAGCCATACTGGAAACCCGAGCAGCCGCCGCCTTGCACGAACACGCGCAGCTTCAGGTCCGGATTGCCTTCTTCGTCAATCAGTTGCTTGACCTTGTCGGCGGCCGCGTCGGTGAAGACGAACGGCATCGGCATTTCGGTCGTGGGGGTGTCTGTGACAGCGTTCATTCGAACTCTCCAATTAAGCTTCTACTCGTCATTGTAGGGCCGATCTCAATATCGTGCTGGAAGTCCATAAAATCAATGGGCTATACCGCACGACGCGCGCCGGGAAATGAAAAAGCCGCCAGCGCATGGCGCGGGCGGCTTTTCGCGACAGCTTCGCAAGACGGGCGAAGCGCGCGCATACGGCTTAACGCTTCGAGAATTGCTTCCTGCGGCGTGCCTTGTGGAAACCGACCTTCTTACGTTCCACTTCACGCGCGTCACGCGTGACGAAGCCGGCGTTCGACAGCTGCGACTTGAGCGTAGCGTCGTAGTCCATCAGCGCGCGGGTGATGCCGTGGCGAACCGCACCGGCCTGACCCGTTTCACCGCCGCCCGACACGTTGACCTTGATGTCGAACGTGGCAGCGTGGTTCGTGAGTTCCAGCGGCTGGCGCACGATCATCAGCGACGTTTCACGCGAGAAGTAATCAGCGATGGGCTTGCCGTTGACAACGATGTCGCCCTTGCCTGCCTTGATGAAGACACGTGCGACGGCGCTCTTGCGGCGGCCCGTACCGTAGTTCCAGTTACCGATCATGTGGGCTCCCCTTAGATCTCGAGCGCTTTAGGCTGTTGAGCCGTATGCGGATGCGTTGCGTCTGCGTAGACCTTCAGCTTCTTGATCATCGCGTAGCCGAGCGGACCCTTCGGCAGCATGCCCTTGACCGCCTTCTCGAGCGCGCGGCCCGGGAAGCGTTCCTGCATCTTGCCAAACGTCGTTTCGTAGATGCCGCCCGGGTAGCCCGAGTGACGATAGTACTTCTTGTCCGTGGTCTTGTTGCCCGTGACCTTCAGCTTGCCGGCGTTGATGATGATGATGAAATCACCAGTGTCGACGTGCGGGGTGAACTCGGGTTTGTGCTTGCCGCGAAGACGGCGTGCCACTTCGCTGGCGACACGGCCGAGAATCTTATCCGTCGCGTCAATCACGTACCATTCACGCGTCACCTCTTGGGCTTTTGCGGAAAACGTCTTCATGATCGATCCAAAAATTAACTGTGCCCTTAATGTCCCGCTTGTATGAATGTTGCGCATCGAGGCGCGTGCAGGCTCTCCCTGGTTCCCTCCGCGGGCATGGTGCGAAGAGAACTTTGAATTATAAGGGGATTTTCGGTGCCGAGTCAAAACCTGCGATGTTTCTTGCAGTCGAGCCGCTTTTTAGCGGCCGTCAGGGGAGAAACGCTGGCAAAGCAAGCAAAAACCCCGGGCGAAAAAAAGCCCGAGCATCTGAGGCTCGGGCTTAAATCCACCAAAGGAGGAGGTGGAGGAGACGCGGTAGATTTGTCGAACTGCGACAACCAATGGTCAGAGTATAGACGCGCGATTGCTGCGAAGCAAGAAAATTTGCATCGCGAAATCTGCTGCCACATTACGAAATAAATGCGATGCAGGGAAAAATTGATAAATCGTTTAAAATCAATTATTTAAGACCATGTCGAGCACGCCTTTGGGTCGAGTGCGCTCTCTAGAAGCCCTCCTCGACGACCTAGGGACATAACCGCGTAAAGGCCTTGAAACTCTCGCCTAAGCCGCCAAGTCAACCGGGACATGCATCTACCCGCGACGATCGATTCCCGCGCAAAACGCTACAATGCGCTTTTGCAAAACAACGTCGCACACGCGCTGGAGCTCGAACATGGAGTGCAAAGTAAGCTGGATGGGACAGGACGGCATGGCGTTCGTCGCCGAAACCGGCAGCGGCCATCTGGTCACGATGGACGGCGCGCCCGAAGGCGGCGGCCGCGACCTCGCGCCGCGTCCGATGGAAATGGTGCTGCTCGGCACCGGCGGCTGCACGGCCTATGACGTCGTGATGATCCTGAAGAAGAGCCGCCAGGAAATCGCCGGATGCTCGGTGACGCTCAAGGCCGAGCGCGCAAGCGAAGATCCGAAGGTATTCACCAAGATCCATTTCCACTTCACGGTGACGGGCAAGAACCTGAATCCGGCGACCGTCGAGCGCGCGATCACCCTGTCGCACGACAAATACTGCTCGGCGTCGATCATGCTCGCGAAAACGGCCGAACTCACGCATTCGTTCGATATCGTGGCCGGCTGAAGCGGGATCGCCGCGCCGGGAATGAAAAAAGCCGACGTCATCGCTGACGTCGGCTTTTTTTACGAATAACGACAAAGCAGGCCGATAAGCCGGATTCTGTGCGCCCATCGCGCCCGAGGGCGCGATGGGCGTGGCAGCCATTCCTCTAGGCGCGCCATTGCTGACGCGCTCAAGCTTCCTACCCGCAGACGAGACGGGGGCCCCGTCCTGCATCTCGAAGATGCGCGCCTGCCTACTTGGAATTGCTCCGGGTGGAGGTTACCGTGCCGGTCTGTCTCGCGACAGCCGCGGTGCGCTCTTACCGCACCGTTTCACCCTTACCTGATCCCGATTTGCATCGGGCCATCGGCGGTTTGCTTTCTGTTGCCCTGTTCCGCGTGTCGCCACGGATGGCCGTTAGCCATCACCCTGCCCTGTGGAGTCCGGACTTTCCTCGCCTTTTCCGGTCGGAACCGGAAAAGCCGCGGCTGCCTAGCCTGCTTTGCTGTATCGATTTTAGCATGGGGGATCAATCGCCCCGCTTGAGCGGCCGCGGCGGCCGGAGCGAAACACCGACGTATCGTCGTAGAAAGACGGCGATTCGTTCTGCGCCCACCAGCCCGGCACACCCAGAACCGGAAGCGGCGTGAAATGGCGGCTGGTCGGCGATTCGCTCAGCAGCCGCGCCGATACCGCCTCGTCGAGCACGGACCGGCGTTCGTGATCGCTACAGGAGAAATAATCCGGCGACACATCCACGATCCACGCGTGACCCGTGCACGCCTTGTACGGTGCAACGAGCTTTTCCAGCAGCGCATGACCGAAGATGCGGGCCTCGCAGGATTGTCCCCATGCATCGCGGCGCGCCTGAAAGAGCGCGTGCCAGTCGAAACGCCGCAGCGCATCCGTCAGCGCCGGATCGGCACTGACGAACAGGACCGCATTTTCGTCGAAGAGAGTGAGCGCGTCGCGCAGGCTGCCGCGCGTCGCGCCGATGCCGTGTAACCCGATTTCCGCCGCCTGCCTTGCGTTCAGCGCAGCCTTGATACGCGGATACTGAAGCCACATCGACCCGTTGAAGAAATCGTGCAGATTGTGCCGCGTCGGCACGCAGCCGGTCGCCGCGATGTGTCCCTCATAGGAAGCGCCGGCCGGCAAATCGTCCTGGGCGATGAACGCGAGCGGCTGGCCGCGGCCCGTAGCGAGGGCGGCGAGCCGGGCGTCGTCGTTGAGCGTGCCGAGATACGGCGCGTAGCCCGCCAGCGCCGCCGACTGCCAGCGCCTGCCGCGCTCGACGAGCGGCGCGAGCCACGGCCGCGTCCAGTCGATGCGCGCGAACGCATCGCTTGCGTCCGCATGCAGGTGCGGACGCAGTACCGGAGCGCGTGCGGCCATGTCGTCGCGCGCCGGGAAGCGTCAGGCGAGCCGCCAGCCGATCGCCTCACCGCCGCGCAGCGGCACGACGTCGGTGTCGCCGGCCTTGAACTCGGCCGGCAGCGTCCAGGATTCGCGACGCAGCGTGACCGTTTCCGCACTGCGCGGCAGATTGTAGAAATCCGGGCCGTAAAAGCTCGCGAAACCTTCCAGCTTGTCGAGCGCGCCCGCGTTGTCGAAGGCTTCCGCGTACAGCTCGAGCGCATGCAGCGCCGTGTAGCAGCCCGCGCAGCCGCACGCATGTTCCTTGAGCCCCTTCGGATGCGGCGCGCTGTCCGTGCCGAGGAAAAAGCGCGGGCTACCCGAAGTCGCGGCCTCGACCAGCGCCACGCGATGCGTCTCGCGCTTGAGCACCGGCAGGCAGTAGTAGTGCGGCCGGATCCCGCCGACAAAGAGCGCATTGCGGTTGTAAAGCAGGTGATGCGCGGTGATCGTCGCGCCGGTCGGGCCGTCGGCGTCACGGACGTACTCGGCGGCGTCCTTCGTCGTGATGTGCTCGAACACCACCTTCAGCGCCGGAAAATCGCGGCGCAGCGGCGTCATCACGCGGTCGATGAACACCTTTTCGCGATCGAACACGTCGATCGCCGGGTCCGTCACCTCGCCGTGCACGAGGAGCGGCATGCCGCTCTCCTGCATCGCCTCGAGCGTCTTCGCACACTTGCCGAGATCGGTCACGCCCGCGTCGGAATTGGTCGTCGCCCCGGCCGGGTACAGCTTCACGCCGTGCACGAAGCCGCTTTCACGGGCGCGGCGGATTTCGTCGGGAGGCGTGTTGTCGGTGAGATAGAGCGTCATCAGCGGCTCGAAGCGCGCGCCAGCGCCCTCTTTCGGTCGCGCGGCGAGAATCCGCTCGCGATACGCGGCCGCCATCGCGGTCGTCGTGACCGGCGGGCGCAGGTTCGGCATGATGATCGCGCGGCCGAACTGGCGCGCCGTGTGCGGCAGGACGGCGGCCAGCATGGCGCCGTCGCGCACGTGCAGGTGCCAGTCGTCGGGACGGGCGATCGTGAGCGTGGCGGGCGCGGAGGCGGGCGATTCGGAAACGGCGGTCGGATGAGCGGACATGGCGTGGCGGCGGAGGAAACGGTCAGATAGCGAAGGCCCAAGCAAAAACCAGCGGAGGCACCTGTTTGCGGCATTGATGGATTGAATGCGCGCCACTGCACGAAAGCGGTGAGGTACGGCGAAAAACACCGTGGAAAATCAACAACGATGCCCGCTCACAGCCTTTTGATCGATATTTTCGGCCATTGGCTCGGTGATATGCTTGTGAGACGGTATTGTAACAACTCGCCCCATCGACCAGCCTGCCAGCCTCAGCAACATGTGCCAACTTCTCGGAATGAACTGCGCGGAGCCGACGGACGTGACGTTTTCGTTCACCGGTTTCGCGGCGCGCGGCGGCGTGACGGATCACCACGCGGACGGCTGGGGCATCGCCTTCTTCGAAGACAAGGCGTGCCGGCTGTTCATCGACCATCAGTCGTCGGCCAGCTCGCCGCTCGCGGAGATGGTGAAGCGGTATCCGATCAAGTCGAAGAACACGATCGCGCACATCCGCAAGGCGACGCAGGGGCACATCCTGCTGGAAAACTGCCACCCTTTCCTGCGCGAACTATGGGGCCGGCACTGGATTTTCGCGCACAACGGCGACCTGAAAGGCCACGCGCCCGAACTCACCGGCGTGTACCAGCCGGTCGGCACGACCGACAGCGAACTGGCGTTCTGCGCGCTGCTGCAAGGCCTGCGGCGCGCGTTCCCGGGTTCGCAGCCGCCGCTCGACGAGCTTTTCGCCACGCTCGAAACGCTTACGCGCGAAATCACGCAGTACGGCGTGTTCAATTTCCTGATGTCGAACGGACAGGCGCTCTTTTCGCATTGCTCGACGCACCTTTATTACCTCGTGCGCAGCTGGCCGTTCTCGACCGCGCACCTGATCGACGCCGACATGTCGATCGACTTCGCGAAATACACGACGCCCGAAGACCGCGTCGCCGTGATCGCAACGTCGCCGCTCACCGACGACGAAATCTGGACCCGCTTCGCCCCCGGCGATCTTGCGATGTTCCAGCAGGGCGCGCTGCAAAAGACGGTAAACATTCCGGTGCCCGAGGAAGTGGCGAAAAAAGCCGCGGAGCCGCTCTGCAAGGTCTGCGCGGAATCGGCGCTGACAATCGAGACGACCGCCGACGTCGAGACCGAACTCGGCATCGAATGACGTATAACGTGAACAATTGTCATCGCTGAGCCACGCCCTTCGATGACACCCTAGACTCAGGCTTCACTCACCTCAAAAAAGGAAGGGCCATGTCAGGAAAATTCGTCATCGACAAAGCGAGCAACGGCCAGTTCTATTTCAATTTGCGCGCCGGCAACGGCGAGCCGATCCTGCGAAGCGAACTGTATGTGACGCGGGCGTCGGCGGAGCACGGAATCGAGTCGGTGCGAAAGAACGCGCCGCTCGACGAGCGCTATGACCGCAAGGAGAACGCGAAGGGCGAGCCGATGTTCACGCTCAAGGCCGGCAACCACGAAGTGATCGGCGTGAGCGAGGCGTACAGCAGCGCGTCGGCGCGCGACAACGGCATCGAATCGGTGAAGAAGAACGCGCCGGACGCCGCGATCCAGGACAACACGAAGTAAATCGCCCGCAATGAAAAACGCGGCCTTCCGTCAGGAAGGCCGCGTTTTTTGCGTCCAGCCGGTGAAACGCCGGCGCCGCTCAGTGCAGGATCTTCGCCAGGAAGTCCTTCGCGCGGTCCGATTTCGGATTCGCGAAGAAATCATCCTTCTTGTCGTCTTCCACGATCAAACCCTTGTCCATGAAGACCACGCGGTGCGCGACCTTCTTGGCAAAGCCCATTTCGTGCGTGACGCACATCATCGTCATGCCTTCCTGCGCCAGTTCGACCATCACGTCGAGCACTTCGTTGATCATTTCCGGATCGAGCGCGGACGTGGGCTCGTCGAAGAGCATCGCGATCGGGTCCATCGAGAGCGCCCGCGCAATCGCCACACGCTGCTGCTGGCCGCCCGACAACTGGCCCGGGTACTTCTCCGCGTGAGCGCGCAGGCCCACGCGATCGAGCAGCTTGAACCCCTTCGTCGTGGCTTCCTCGTTCGAGCGACCGAGCACCTTGATCTGCGCGAGCGTCAGGTTCTGGACGATCGTCAGGTGCGGGAACAGCTCGAAATGCTGGAACACCATGCCGACCTTGGCGCGCAGCTTCGACAGGTTCGTCTTCTTGTCGCCGACCGACTGGCCGTTGATCGTGATTTCGCCCTGCTGGAACGGCTCCAGGCCGTTCACCGTCTTGATGAGCGTCGACTTGCCCGAACCCGACGGGCCGCAGACCACGACCACTTCACCCTTTTTCACTTCGGTCGTGCAGTCGGTCAGCACCTGGAATTGCCCGTACCACTTGGAAACATTCTTTAAAGAGATCATCTTGCGACCTTTTTCTGAAGACTTTTGACGAGGGCCGATGCAAACACGCAAATCACGAAATACACCGCGCCGGCGAAGAGGACCATCTCGACGGTCGTCCCGTCACGGTCGCCGACGTTGGTCGCCGTGCGGAAAAAGTCCGCGAGGCTGATCACGTAGACGAGCGACGTGTCCTGAAACAGCACGATGGCCTGTGTCAGCAAAAGCGGCACCATGGCGCGGAACGCCTGCGGCAGCACGATCAGCCTCATCGCCTGCGGGTACGTCATGCCGAGCGCGAACGCCGCGTTCACCTGCCCGCGCGCCACCGACTGGATGCCCGCGCGGATGATTTCCGAATAGTACGCGGCTTCGAACAGCGAAAACGCGACCATCGCGGAGGCGAGCCGGATGTCGATGTCCGCCGACAACCCGAGCACATTCTGCAGAAGCTGCGGCACGATCAGGAAGAACCACAGCAGCACCATTACGAGCGGGATCGAGCGGAACAGCGTGACATAGAGGCCGGCGAACCATTCGAGCGGCTTGATGCCCGAGAGGCGCATGAGCGCGATCACCGTTCCCCACGCGATCCCGACCACGATCGCGAGCACCGTGATCTGCAGCGTGATGATCGCGCCGGTCCACAGCGTGGGCAGCGAGCCAATGACACCACTCCAGTTGAAATGATGCATCACTTGCCTCCGATATAGCCGGGCAGCCGGGTTTTCGATTCGACCCAGCGCATCAGCAGCATGACGATCAGGTTGATCAGCATGTAGGCGAGCGTCACGGCGATGAACGACTCATACGTCTGCGCGGTGTAGTCGACGAGCTGCCGCGCCTGTGCGGACAGGTCCAGCAGGCCGATGGTCGACGCGACCGCCGAGTTCTTGAACACGTTCAGGAACTCCGACGTGAGCGGCGGCACGATGATGCGGTACGCGACCGGCATCAGCACGTAACGATACGTCTGCCATTGCGTGAGCCCCATCGCGAGCCCGGCGGCGCGCTGGCCGCGCGGCAGCGCGTTGATGCCCGAGCGGACCTGCTCGCACACGCGCGCGCCGGTGAAGAGCCCGAGACAGATGATCGACGACGAAAAGAACTGCGCGTTCGGCGGCAGTTGCTTGAACCAGTTTCCGGCGGAAGCGGGCAGCAGCTCCGGTATCACCAGATACCAGATGAAGAACTGCACGATCAGCGGAATATTGCGGAAGATCGCCACATAGAGGGTGCCGATCCCTGCGAGAAAGCGATTCGGGACCGTGCGCAGGATGCCGAACAGCGAGCCGATCACGAGCGCGATGATCCACGCAGCGAGCGACACGGTGACGGTCACCCAGAAGCCGGAAATCAGCCAGCCGAGATAGGTGGTGGGCTCGCCGGTCGAAACCGGACTCAGCAAGATGCCCCAGTTCCAGTGATAAGACATGGACTCACTCCAAAAGAAAACGGAAGAAGCGCGATGCTCCTTCCGTTTCGTTCACCTGATGCGCGGACCAGTTAGTCGATTGCCTTGTCATTCGGGCTCTTGTAGAGAGCCTTGATGTCGTCGCTTTCCGGGAAGTTGAGGTTCAGGCCCTTCGGCGGAATCGGGCTTTCGAACCACTTCTTGTAGATCTTGTTGGCGTCGCCCGAGGTTTCGACCTTCGCGATTGCGTCGTCGACCACCTTCTTGAACTCCGGATCGTTCTTGCGGATCATGCAGCCGTAAGCTTCATGCGACTGCGGCGCGCCGACGATCACGAAATCGCCCGGATTGTTCGACTTCGCGCGCTCGCCGGCGAGCAGCGCGTCGTCCATCATGAACGCGACGGCGCGGCCCGTCGACAGCGTCAGGAACGACTCCCCGTGGTCCTTCGCGCTGATGATGTTCATGCCCATGTTCTTGTCCTGGTTCATCTTGCGAAGCAGGCGCTCGGACGTGGTGCCGGCAGTCGTCACGACAGTCTTGCCCTTCAGGTCGGCCCAGTCCTTCACGCCCGAATCCTTCTTGGTCATGAGACGCGTGCCGATCACGAAGATCGTGTTCGAGAACGCCACTTGCTGCTGGCGCTCGGCGTTGTTCGTGGTCGATCCGCACTCGATGTCCACCGTGCCGTTCTGCACGAGCGGAATGCGGTTCTGCGACGTGATCGGCGTGAGCTTCACCTTCAGGTTCGGCATGTTGAGCTTCACCTTGACGGCTTCCACCACCTGCAGCGCGAACTCATGCGAATAGCCCACGACGTTCTGCTTGTCGTCGTAGTACGAGAAAGGAATGGAAGATTCGCGGTGCCCCAGCGAGATCACACCCGTGTCCTTGATTTTTTTCAGCGTCCCGGCGTCCTGAGCGTAAGCACCCGTTGCAAAAACACCCAGAGCGGCGAGTACCAGCGCGGCCTTTTTAATCTTCATTTGTTCGATCTCCTGTGGCGAAAACGGGGCAAGTTTAGCAGGGTAATTATTCTGAAAGAATGATTGTTAACCACACTGTCCCAATTTAACCGCACTACCCTGCCGAGCCCTGTGCGACGCGCATTCTAATGTAGTTTTAATGCAAACGCGGGCGTCATCCATGACGGATGACGCCCGCGTATTTTTAAAGGGCGCGAACGCGGCGATTGCCCGCATTTGCGCGCCGATCAAGTGGTCCGGCGATCACGGATACAGCCCGCGCATTTCACGCGCCATCAGGATCCGCGTACAGGCCACGATAAATGCGGCCGTCCGCACAGACACCTTGTGTTCGCTCGCTACCTGCCACACCGCCGCGAACGCTTCGCGCATCACGCGCTCGAGGCGCTGGTTGATTTCGTCCTCGGTCCAGAAGAAGCTCGAGAAGTCCTGCACCCATTCGAAGTACGAGACCGTCACGCCGCCCGCGTTCGCCACCACGTCCGGGATCACGAGGATGCCCTTGTCGTGCAGGATGTCGTCGGCGGCGGTGGTCGTCGGGCCGTTCGCGCCTTCCACGACGATCTTCGTCCTGATCTTCGGCGCGTTCTTTTCGGTGATCTGGCCTTCGAGCGCGGCCGGGATCAGGATGTCACTTTCGATCATCCAGAACTCGTCGGCGGAGACCGGATCGGCGCCCGCAAACCCGCCCACGCCGCCGTTCTTCGCGACGTGCTCGAGCAGCGCGACCGTGTCGATGCCCTTCGAATTGTGCAGCGTGCCCGTGTGGTCCTGCACCGCGATCACCCGCGCGCCGGCTTCCTGGAAGAGCCGCGCCGCGATCCCGCCGACGTTGCCGAAGCCCTGCACCGCGATGCGCGCGCCTTCGATTTCGAAACCGATGCGCCGCGCCGCTTCCGTGCCGACGACGAACACGCCGCGCCCCGTCGCTTCCTTGCGGCCGAGCGAGCCGCCGAGCGAGATCGGCTTGCCGGTCACGACGCCCGTTGCCGTCTGGCCCTGGTTCATCGAGTACGTGTCCATCATCCACGCCATGATCTGCTCGTTCGTGTTCACGTCCGGCGCGGGGATGTCGGTGTTCGGTCCGATGATGATGCCGATCTCGCTGGTGTAGCGGCGCGTCAGGCGTTCGAGCTCGCCGCGCGAAAGCGTGCGCGGATCGACGCGGATGCCGCCCTTCGCGCCGCCGTACGGCACGTTCACGGCGGCGTTCTTCACCGACATCCACGCGGAAAGCGCCATCACTTCCGAGAGCGTCACGTCCTGGTGGTAGCGCACGCCGCCCTTGCCCGGGCCGCGCGACGTGTTGTGCTGCACGCGGTAACCCTCGAAGTGCGCGACGGTGCCGTTATCGAGTTCGATCGGGCAATCGACGATCAGGATGCGCTTCGGGCGCTTCAGGGTTTCGAGCCAGCGCGAGAGCGAGCCGAGATACGGCGCCACGCGATCGACCTGCTGCAGGTAGTTTCCCCAGGGGCCGAGATCGTCGGCGAGGAGATACGACGGAATGGCATGTTTGGCGGCGGGTGCCGGCAGGTCGTGCTTCGGAGATGACATTTACGCTCCAGCGTTTTGTGGAATGCGCTCATTGTCGAAAAACGGCTTCGCGAAATCCAATGCCGTTTGATTATCCGATTATGCGTTTCGCGCATAACGTGGGAGAGTCTTATCCTGCGTTGGCTTCGGTCGCCCGCTGAGCCAGTTCGTCGCTCACTGCGCCCCACAGGCTCCGTGTCAGCGCCTGCCGCGGATCGTCGCCCTGCGAGGCGAGCTTGTCGCGGTAAAGGCGTATCTCCATGGTCAGTGTGAACTGGCCGGCGGGCGTGCCGCGAGTGCCCCGGTCGAGCCGGATGAGGCGCCCTTCCTCCACGGCGTCCTCGACGGCGCTGTGCGGCAGGAACGCGACGCCGTGACCCGCCAGCGCCATCGCCTTGAGGCCCTCGGCCATGTCGGTTTCATAGACCTTGTCGAGATAGAGGCGCGTCGGGGCCGTCGCGATGATCACCTCCGTCATGCGGCCGAGATACGCGTTCGGTGTGTACGACAAATACGGCACCGGCGCCTCGGCGGTCGCGGGAAGCGTGTAGCGCGCCCGGCCGCCCTTGCCCGGCGCGGAGAACGGGCTGATCGGCTCGGTGCCGAGCGCAAGCATGTCGTAGCGCGCGGGGTCGAGCGCGACCGGGTGGCTCGGATGGTGATAGCCCATCACCAGGTCGCAGCCGCCTTCGACGAGCGACAGCACCGCGTCGTGCACGTTCAGCGCGCGCAGGCGCGTATGGATGCGCCCGAGGCGCGCTTCGATGCGCTCCAGCCAGCGCGGAAAGTACGTGAGCGACAGCGTATGCGGCACCGCGAATTCGATTGTCGCCGTGGGCGCCCCGCCCTGCCCGCGCAACAGCGTGCGGGCCTCGTGGAACTGCGAGAGCATCGCGAGCGCCTGTTCGTAGAACACCTGGCCCGCCTGCGTGAGCCGCGTCGGATACACCGAGCGGTCGATCAGTTCGGTGCCGAGCCATGCTTCGAGCGCCTGGATGCGCCGCGAGAACGCGGGCTGCGTGATATGCCGCAGTTCGGCCGAGCGGCTGAAGCTGCGCGTTTCCGCGAGCGACACGAAGTCTTCGAGCCATTTCAGTTCCATGCGGATCTTGCTCCTGCAGCGCAATTGCGACGAAGTCCGCATTTTAGCGGCGGACGTGGACGCTTTTGTGGCACGCGGGCGAGAGCCGCGCTGCGCCGCGGGCGCGGGATTACGCGCCCGCGGTGTCCTGCTGCGTGACGGCGTCGTCGCCCTCTTCGGGATGCGCCGCGCGCTGCTGCTGCAGCGCCCACATCTGCGCGAAGAGGCCGCCTGCGCGGAGCAGTTGCGCGTGCGTGCCGCGCTCGACGATCCGTCCGTGATCCATCACGATGATCTGCTCCGCATGCACGACCGTCGACAGCCGGTGCGCGATGATCAGCGTCGTGCGCTCGCGGGCGATCGAATCGAGTTCGTGCTGGATCGCGCGCTCGGATTTCGAATCGAGCGCCGACGTGGCTTCGTCGAAGATCAGGAGCGGCGGGTCCTTGAGCAGCGTGCGCGCGATCGCGACGCGCTGCTTCTCTCCGCCCGACAGCTTGAGCCCGCGCTCGCCGACCGGCGTCTCGTAGCCCGCCGGCAGGCCCTCGATGAAGTCGTGGATATGCGCCGCGCGCGCCGCCGCGATCACTTCCTCGCGCGTCGCCGACGGCCGGCCGTACGCGATGTTGTAATAGATCGAATCGTTGAAGAGCACCGTGTCCTGCGGCACGATGCCGATCGCCGCGCGCAGCGAATCCTGCGTGACGTCGCGGATGTCCTGGCCGTCGATCAGGATGCGCCCGCCGCGCGCCCGGTCGAGATCGTAGAAGCGAAACAGCAGCCGGCCGAGTGTCGACTTGCCCGAGCCGCTGTGGCCGACCACGGCCGTCGTCGTGCCGGCGGCGATCGTGAAGTCGACGTTGTGCAGGATCGGCCGCGCGCTCTCATAGGCGAAGCTGACGTTCTCGAACCGCACTGCCGCGCCGCGCACGGCAAGTGCGGGCGCATTCGGCGCGTCGGGCACCTCGCGGCCCGCGGCGAGCAGGGTGAACATGCGGTCCATGTCGGTTAAGCTTTGTTTCAGTTCGCGATACACCACGCCGAGAAAATTCAGCGGAATGTAGAGCTGCAGCATGAACGTGTTGATCAGCACGAGGTCGCCGAGGGTGAGACGCCCCGCCATCACCCCCTGCGTCGCCCGCCAGAGAATGCACACGAGCCCCGCGCCGATGATCGTCTGCTGCCCGAAGTTCAGCATGGAGAGCGAGCGCTGCGACTTGATCGCGGCGGTACGGTAGCGCTTCAGGTTCTCGTCGTAGCGCTCGGCCTCCCACTCCTCGTTGCCGAAGTACTTGACCGTCTCGTAGTTGAGCAGCGAATCGATCGCCCGCGAGTTTGCCTTCGAATCGAGATCGTTCATCGTGCGCCGGAAATGCGTGCGCCATTCGGTGACCTTCACCGTGAAGACGATATACGCGACGAGCGCGACCAGCGTGACGAGCGCGTAATACGCCTCGTACTTCGTGACGAAGAAGCCGAGCACGAGGCCGACTTCGACGAGCGTCGGCAGGATGCTGTAGAGCGAATACGACACGAGCTGCTGGATGCCGCGCGTGCCGCGCTCGATGTCGCGCGACATGCCGCCCGTCTGCCGCTCGAGGTGAAAGCGCAGCGAGAGCGAATGCAGATGGCGGAACACCTGGAGCGCAAGCCGCCGCACGGCGCTCTCGGTGACTTTCGAGAACAGGATCTCGCGCAGCTCGGTGAAGAGCGACGTGGAAAGCCTCACCACCGCATAGGCGACGACCAGCAGCCCGATCCCGCCGGCGAGCACGATGGCGGGCGAATCCTGCGCGCGTCCGAGCGCGGTCAGCTGCTGCACCGACGCAAGGCCGTCGACGATCTTCTTCATCACGATCGGCACGCCCAGGTTGGCGACCTTCGCGCCGATCAGGCAGGTGAGCGCGAACGCGACGCGCCATTTGTACGTGGTCAGGTACGGCAGCAGCGAACGGATCGTCTGCCAGTCGTTGCGCGGTCCCTTCGCGACGGGAGCCGCGTCGGCATTGGAATAGCGGCGCATGAATATTCGAGTTCTGCATGGGCATGCGGCACCATGGCGGGCATGGCGCACGGATGCGGTATCGCGGGGCGGGCGCACGTCTCGTCATGCGTGCTTTCCCGTACAATTCGATGGTCCGGACCGCGTCGGAAGACCGTCTGCCGCACTGCACTGAAACCACGGCAAAACCGCTTTCGCGCCCGGAAGGACCATCCCTTATCCATGCATTGTCGCAGAAGGCTCGATGCCGCGCTGACGCATGCTGGCTCTCTTTTTTACCGGAATCCTTCGATGACCGACCATCTGCAACTTCCACAAAAACCGGTCGCGCTGCGGGTCATGCCGCAACCGGCCGATTCCAATGTCCACGGCGACGTGTTCGGCGGCTGGATCATGGCGCAGGTCGACATCGCGGGCTCGATCCCGGCGAGCCGCCGTGCGAACGGGCGCGTCGCGACCATCTCGGTGAATTCGTTCGTCTTCAAGCAGCCGGTGTTCGTCGGCGACCTGCTGAGCTTCTACGCCGACATCGTGAAGACCGGCAACACGTCGGTCACCGTGTCGGTGGAGGTGTATGCGCAGCGCATGCGCCTTGCCGGAGAGGTGGTGAAGGTGACGGAGGCGACGCTCACCTATGTCGCCACCGACCGTGACCGCCGCCCCCGCGCGCTGCCCGCGCTCGACTGAAGCCCGGCGCGCACGCCCGGCCCGCGTCAGTTGAGCACGATGCCCTCGCGCAGCAGGCCGGGAATCGCGTCGCGCGGCATCGGGCGGGAGAAGAAGTAGCCCTGCATTTCGTCGCAGTCGCGTGCGCGCAGGAAGTCGAGCTGCGCCGACGTCTCCACGCCCTCCGCGATCACCTGCAACTGCAGCGAATGCGCGAGCGCGATGATCGCGGAAGTAATCGTTTCGTCGTCGCCGCACGCGCCGATATCCGCCACGAACGAGCGGTCGATCTTCAGCCGGTGCACCGGAAAGCGCTTCAGATACGAGAGGCTCGAATAGCCGGTGCCGAAGTCGTCGATCGCGATGCCGATGCCGAGCGCCGACAGCTCCGCCAGCATCGTGATCGCTTCCTCGGCGTTGCGCATGATCGCGCTTTCGGTGAGTTCGAGCTCCAGGTACTTCGGCTCCAGCCCGGTTTCCTTCAGAACGGAGAGCACGAGCGATGCGATGTCGCGCTGCTGGAACTGGCGCGCCGACAGATTCACCGACACGCGCGCCGGCGGCAGTCCGGCATCCTGCCACGCCTTGTTCTGGCGGCACGCCTCGCGCAGTACCCACTCGGACAGCGGCCCGATCAGCCCGCTTTCCTCGGCGACCGGAATGAACGACGCCGGCGACACGAGCCCCTGCTCCGGGTCCATCCAGCGCACGAGCGCCTCGATCCCGACGATCTTGCCCGTCGCCATGTCGACCTGCGGCTGGTAGTGCAGGATGAACTCGCCGTCCCGAAGCGCACGCCGCAGGCGCCGCTCGACGTTCATCCGCGCGCCGACGCTCGCATTCATCTCCGGCAGATAGAACTGGAACGTGTTGCGGCCCATGTCCTTCGCGCGGTACATCGCCAGATCGGCTTTCTTCATGACCGATTCGGCGTCGTCGCCGTCCTGCGGGAAGATGCTCGCGCCCATGCTGCAGCCGACATACAGTTCCGTGCCATCGAGCCACACCGGCTCGGAGATCGCCGAGCGCACGCGCTCCATCCATGCGATCAGCAGGCGCTCGTCGGTGAGTTCGGGCAGCACGGCGACGAACTCATCCCCCCCGTGGCGCGCCACCGTGTCGCTTGCACGGGCGCAGCGCGCGAGCCGCTCGGCCACCACCGCGAGCAGCCGGTCGCCGACGCTGTGGCCGAGGCTGTCGTTGACGTTCTTGAAGCCGTCGAGGTCGATGAACACCACCGAGAGCTTCGTATCGCGCCGCCGCGCCTCTTCGATCGCGTGCTGCAGGCGGTCGCGCAGAAGGTTGCGGTTGGGCAGGCGCGTGAGCGTGTCGTAGTTCGCCTGATACTCGAGTTGCTCCTGATAGCGGATCAGGTCGGTGACGTCGTTGATCACGCCGATGTGATGCGTCGTATGCCCGTTCACGTTCGGCACCGGCGCGACGAACAACTGGTTCCAGAAGAGCGCACCGTCCTTGCGGTAGTTGCGCAGCACCGCGCTGGCTTCGCGGTTCCCGGCAAGGCCGCGGCGGATCGCGTTCAGTCCCTCCTGATCCTGGTCGGTGCCCTGCAGGAAGCGGCAGTCCCGCCCGATCACCTCACTCGGCTCATAGCCCGTGATGCGCTTGAACGCCGGATTCGCGTACTCGATCACATTGCCGCCGGCCACCGACCCGGTGATCAGGATCGCGTTCACGCTTGCGTCGAGTGCACGGCTTTGCAGGCGCAGCGCCAGCTCGGCGCGCTTTCGCTCGGTGATGTCGTGATAGGACCCGAGCACGCCGATCGTCTGGCCCTCGCCGTCCGTGAGCGGCAGCTTGCTCGTGACCACGGTGCGCAGCGTCTCGCCCACCATGATGTCGCGCTCGTAGTGCATCTTCGGCACGCTCGACACGATCACTTCCTCGTCGTCCGCGCGCAGCACATGGGCATGCTGGCCCCACGGCAGGTCGTGATCGGTCTTGCCGATCACCTGCTCGTTGTACGCGAGCCCCGCGTCGCGGGCGAACGCGTTGTTGCAGCCGAGATACCGCGACTCGCGGTCCTTCCAGAAAATGCGCTGCGGAATGTTGTCGATCACCGCTTCGAGCATTTCGTTCGAGCGCCGCGCCTCCGCTTCGGCGTTGATGCGGTCGGTCACGTCGTTCGCCAGCATGAAGATGCCCGGGCGGCCCGAATACGTGAGCGCGTGGTGCGACATGTCCACGCTGATCGTCGAGCCGTCCTTGTGCCGGTGGCGCCAGACGCCCGCCGAGCGCTGGCCGCCCTCCTCTTCGCTCGCGCTGCGCGCAAGCCGCGCGGCGAAGCGGTCGAAGTCGCCCGCGCAGTGAAGCTCGCGCAGCGTCAGGTTCATGAATTCCGGCTCGTTGTAGCCGTAATGCTGCATCGCGGCCGGATTCACGGCGACGAAGCGCATCGTCTCTGCATCGACGATCCACATCGGCACCGGATGCGCGTCGAACAGCCCGCGAAAGCGTTCGTTGCTGCGCTGCATCGCCCGCGCGATGCGCAGCTTTTCGCGCGACGAGCGTTCGTGGCTCGCGAACGTGCAGATCAGCACGCCGCTGCCGGCGAGCATCGTGAAGATCAGAAGCAGCATCGCGCGGCCGGACGCCTGCGCCGACACGTCGAGCGCAGCGGTGAGCGCCGCGTCCTCGCGGCCGCGCAGCGCGGCGAGTTCGTCGTCGACGGCCTGCTGCTCTTCGCCCAGGCGCACGAAAGCGGCGTCCACCCAGTTGCGCGACGCGCCCGGCGCCGCCGATGCCGCGCGCCCGAACGCCGTCAGCGCGTCGCGCTTCATGACGGCGGCGCGTCGCGCGAGCGGCTCGAAGGCGCCCGTCATGCCCGGCTCGATGGCGAACTGGGCGCGCAGGCTGCTCTCCAGCGCATCGACATGCGCGATGCGCGCCTCGTGCCGCGCGGGTGCTTCCAGCGCGCCGGTCGCCTCGAAGCGCCCGAGCGCCGTGAGGTCTTCGCCGAGCGCGCTGCGATACGCGTCGAGGTCGCGCATCAGGCTCATCGAGCGCAGCGTGCGGGCGTCCGCTTCGCGCTGCCCGCTGATCTGCTCGCAGGCGACGAACGCGTTCCCGCCGAGTGCGACGAGCACGACGGCGATATTGACCAGCAGTCGCCTGGTGAGGAAATAGGTCATTGGGCTACGAGCGTCATCCGTGAAAGCGGGCGCAGGTGCGGGCCTTGGGCGCGCCGTCGGGATGGCGGCGACGCAGGACCGGCGCGCGGACGCATCGTCCACGCCGCGATGACTGGATAACGGCAGCGCCGCCGCCGAATTTAGGGCGGCGCTTAAATAACGCAGGAAGCGCTTAACTGGTTCGACGAATTCCGGGGCGCGCGTGCGCGGAGAACGTCATTCGGCCAGCCCGAATTCGCGCATGGCGGGCATGAAATCGTGGTTCAGTTCGCCGGTGCGCCGCGAGAGCTTGGCGAGCGCGAAGCGCTGGAAGCGGTCGAGTTTCGCCCATTGCGACAGGCTCGGCGCGCTCACGCCGCACAGGCTGCTCTGGCGGATGACGGTCTCGGGAACGGCGTCGGCGTGAGCCCAGACCGGATCGGATTCGGGCGTAAACTTCTCCGGCTCGACGTTCGCATGGGTGCGCAGCATTTCTTCGATCGCGTGATCGAAGTTCGGCTCGATCTCGCTCTCGTCTTCGACGGGAAATCGGGCAAGCAGGACGCGATCGTCGTGAGGAAGCATCTGCCACTGGTTGAGCGTAATCCGCATACCAAAGCGATCGAGGTTGAAGCGCACGGCGAGCGGAATGAAGCGCAGGTTATCGGACGATTCGACTTCGAAGTTGAAGAGACGCGCAGCGTCGTAAAGTCCCATGGCGGTAGCCTCTTTGGCGTGAGTGGCGAGCATCGGCATGCATCGCCGGCTTAAGTTATCGTAGGGCCTCGTACGGCAATATAACCCTTGTCGCACCCACTGTCGCATACGCATTTGCACCCGCATCTCGCCCGGCAAACAGCAAACGTCATACCCGGCGCCGCGCGGCCTCATGATAAGGAACGAGTAAAGTGAACGATCTCGAAACGGACGACCAGCCTGGCTTCATCGAACGCCAGGTGCGCCGTCACCGCACGGGCCAGACGGCGCTCGCATCGGACAACGTCGGCCAGGAATGGCCGGTCGCGCTCGTCTTCAACGGCATCTCGCACGCGGTGATGATGTGCACGCCGCGCGATCTGGAAGCGTTCGCTGTAGGGTTTTCGGTGACGGAAGGCATCGTCGAGCGCGGCAGCGACATTCACGACATCGAGGTGTTCTTCCGCGGCGACGGCGACACGTTGCCGCATGCGGAAGTGCATTTGCAGGTGGTGCAGCAGGCGTTCGCCGCGCTGAAGAACAAGCGCCGCGCGCTCGCGGGACGCACGGGCTGCGGCGTGTGCGGGATCGAAAGCATCGAGCTTCTGGACCTGCTGCCCGAGCGCGTCGCCGACACGGGCTTTCTCGCGCGATTGTCCGATGACGCCATCGCCCGCGCCGCGCGCGAGCTTCCCGCGCATCAGCAACTGACGAAGCTCACGGGCGGGCTGCACGCGGCCGCGTGGTGCGACGAAAGCGGCGCGGTGCGCTACGCGTTCGAGGACGTCGGCCGCCACAACGCGCTCGACAAGCTGATCGGGCACCTGATCCTCAAGCGCGAGGACACGACGCAAGGTTTCGTGTTCCTGTCGAGCCGCGCGAGCTACGAGCTCGTGCGCAAGTCGGCGCGCGTCGGCGTGCCGATGGTCGTCACCATTTCCGCGCCGACGTCGCTTGCCATTGCGATCGCCAAACAGGCGAACCTGCGCCTCGTGAGCTTCGCGCGCGAAAACAGCTTCGTGGAATACGACGTGGAGTGAGGGCACGCGGCGCCGGACCGCCGCCGCGCGCCTCTCGCCCGGCTCAGTCGAACCGGCTGAAGTCGGGCTTGCGCTTTTCGAAGAACGCCTGGAACGCCTCGCGCGCTTCCGGCGCGTTCAGCATCGGGCTGAAGTAGCCCGCCTCCTCCTCCATGCGCGCCGCGATATCGCGGACGTCGGCGTGCTTCATCAGCGCCTTGGTCACCCGCAGCGACGAAGCGGGCAGCGCCGCGAGCTTGCGGGCCTGCTCGAACGCGAACGCATCGACTTTGTCCGCATCGAGCACGCGATTCACGAAGCCCATGCTGAGCGCCTCGTTCACATCGAACGCTTCGCCGAGAAGCAGCTTTTCCGCCGCCCGCTGGTAACCGGACACGCGCGGCAAGAGGAGGCTCGACGCCGCCTCCGGGCACAAGCCGAGCTGCACGAAGGGCAGCGAAAACTTCGCCGTCGATGCGGCGTAGACGAGGTCGCAGTGCAGCAGCATCGTCGTGCCGACGCCGACCGCCGCACCCGCCACCGCCGCCACGACCGGCTTCTGCGCGCTGCTGATGCGGCGCAGGAACTGGAACACGGGCGCGTCGGGACTCGACGCCGGCGCCTTCAGGAAGTCTTCGAGATCGTTGCCCGCGCTGAACGAGCCCCCGTTGCCGCGAATCAGCACGGCGCGCACGGCCGCGTCCTTTTCCGCTTCGAAGAAGGCGTCCGCCATCTCCTGATACATCGCCGCCGTGATCGCGTTCTTCTTGTCGGGGCGATTGAGCGCGATGGTCAGCACGCCACCGGCCCGTTCGATGAGAATGTCCATCCTGTCTCCTGAGTTCAACGCGGTCCGCAGGCGCGAAGGCCCGCGAACCGCCGTGCGTGTCACACCGGCCCTGAGGTCACGGTCTCACAGACGCTCGATGATGCCCGCCGCGCCCATCCCGGTGCCGACGCACATCGTCACCATGCCGTACTTCAGGTTGCGCCGGCGCAGGCCGTGAACGACCGTCGACGCGCGGATCGCGCCCGTCGCGCCGAGCGGATGCCCGAGCGCGATCGCGCCGCCGAGCGGATTGATCTTCGACGGATCGAGCCCGAGGTCCTGCGTCACCGCCAGCGCCTGCGCGGCGAACGCCTCGTTCAGTTCGATCCAGTCGATATCGTCCTGCTTCAGGCCCGCTGCCTTCAGCGCGGCCGGAATCGCTTCTTTCGGACCAATGCCCATGATCTCCGGCGGCACGCCGCGCACGGCGAAGCTCACGAAGCGCGCGAGCGGCGTCAGGTTGAACGCCTTGAGGATCTTCTCCGACACCACGATCAGCGCGCCCGCGCCGTCCGACGTCTGCGAGCTGTTGCCCGCCGTCACCGAGCCCTTGTTGGCGAACACCGGACGAAGCTTCGCGAGCCCTTCGATCGTCGTGTCCGCGCGCGGGCCCTCGTCGAGCCGGATCTCGCGCGCATTCACGCGCACTTCGCCCGCCGCGAGATCGGGGAAGCGCTCGTTCAGCGTGAACGCGGCGATCTCGTCGTCGAATTCGCCCGCCTGTTGCGCGGCGAGCGCCTTGCGATGCGACTCCACTGCGAACGCGTCCTGCGCTTCGCGGCTCACCTTCCAGCGCTCGGCCACCTTCTCGGCGGTCAGGCCCATGCCATAGGCAATACCGACGTTCTCGCTGCGATCGAAGATGTGCGGCGGCAGCGACGGCTTGTTGCCCATCATCGGCACCATGCTCATCGATTCGCATCCGCCCGCGATCATCACGTCCGACTCCCCGACGCGAATCCGGTCCGCCGCCATCGCGAGCGCGGTCACGCCCGACGCGCAGAAGCGGTTCACCGTCACGCCGCCGACCGTGTTCGGCAGCCCCGCGAGCAGCGCGCCGATGCGCGCGACGTTCAGCCCCTGCTCGGCCTCGGGAATCGCGCAGCCGACGATCGCATCCTCGATCAGCGTCGTATCCAGCCCCGGCACCTGCGCGAGCGCCGAGCGGATCGCGTGGACGAGCAGCTCGTCCGGGCGCGTGTTCCTGAACACGCCGCGCGGCGCCTTGCCGATCGGCGTGCGGCTCGCGGCGACGATGTATGCATCCTGCAATTGTTTGCTCATGTCCGACTCCTGTATCCCGCGCGCTCAGTTGCGAACCGGCTTGCCGGTCTGCAACATGCCCATGATCCGTTCCTGCGTCTTTTGCGTGCCGAGCAGTTCGATGAACGCGCGGCGCTCGAGCGCCAGCAGCCATTCCTCGTCGACGAGACTGCCTGCTTCGACATCGCCGCCGCACATGCTTTCAGCGATGCGGCTCGCGATCAGGAAATCGTGCTCGCTGATGAAACGGCCGTCGCGCATGTTCACGAGCGACGCCTTGATCGTCGAAATAGCCGAGCGGCCTGCAACCGGCACCTGCTTCACCCGAAGCGGCGGACGATAGCCTGCCGCCGCCAGCGCGCGCGCTTCCTTCTTCGCGATGTCGAGCAGTTCGTGCACGTTGAAGACGATCGTGTCCGAGGGCTTCAGATAGCCCATCGCGCGGGCGTCGAGCGCGGACGCCGACACCTTCGCCATCGCCGCGTTTTCGAACGGCTTCTGGAGGAACTTGAGCAGGTCGCCGGTCGCGTTCACCGCGCTGGCCGCGTCCGCTGCGCGCAGCGCGGCTTCCTTCAGGCCGCCGCCCGCCGGCACGAGGCCCACGCCCACTTCCACGAGGCCGATGTAGCTCTCGATGTGAGCCACGCGCTTCGCCGAATGCAAGACGAGTTCGCAGCCGCCGCCGAGCGCAAGACCCGACACCGCCGACACCACCGGCACGCTCGCGTACTTCACGCGCAGCATGGTCTGCTGAAACTTCTTCACGAACGGCTCGATGCCCTTCGCGCCGCCCATCATGAACGCCGGCAGCGCTTCTTCGAGGTTCGCGCCCGCCGAGAACGGGCCGCCCGGATTGCCGAGCTTGAGCGACGCGGGCTGCCAGATCACGACGCCCTGGTAATCCTTCTCCGCGAGATCGATCGCCTGCGTGAGGCCGTCGAGCACAGACGGTCCGATCGTGTTCATCTTGCTCTTGAACGACACGATCACGACGTCGCCCTCGCCCGCGCGGTCATCGATCCATGCGCGCACCGCGTCGGTTTCAAAGAGCGTCTTGCCCCAGGTCTTCGGATCGCTGCGGGTCTCGCCTGCGAGGGGCGCGCGGAACACCTGCTTTTCGTAGACCGGCAAATCGGAGCGCGGCACGAACTTGCGCGCCTGCGGCGACCACGATCCTTCGGCCGCGTGTACGCCGCCCTTTTCCGCGACGGCACCGTCGAACACCCATGCAGGCAGCGGCGCTCTGGAAAGCGCCTTGCCCGCCTCGATGTCTTCCTGCACCCACTTCGCGACCTGCTGCCAGCCGGCCGTTTGCCAGCCTTCGAACGGACCTTCGTTCCAGCCGAAGCCCCAGCGGATCGCCAGATCGACGTCGCGGGCATTGTCCGCGATCGATTCGAGATGCACGCCGATGTAATGGAACACATCGCGGAAAATCGCCCACAGGAACTGCGCCTGAGGATGCTCCGTTTCGCGCAGCAGCTTGAGGCGCTCGGCGGGCGGGCGCTTCAGAATGCGGCCGACGAGTTCATCGGCTTTCGCGCCGCTCTCGACGTACTGGCCCGTCTTCGGGTCGAGCACCTTGATCGCCTTGCCGTCCTTCCGGTAGAAGCCCGCGCCGGTCTTCTGCCCGAGCGCGCCCTGCTTCACCAGTCCGGCGAGCACGGCGGGCGTCTCGTAGACGGGGAAGAACGGGTCGCCGGCGAGGTTGTCCTGCATCGTCCTGATGACATGCGCCATCGTGTCGAGGCCGACCACGTCGGCCGTGCGGAACGTCGCCGACTTCGCGCGGCCGAGGCGGGAGCCGGTCAGGTCGTCCACTTCGTCAAAGCGCAGGCCGAACTTCTGCGCCTCGGCGACCACCGCGAGAATCGAGAAGATGCCGACGCGGTTCGCGATGAAGTTCGGCGTGTCCTTCGCGCGCACGACGCCCTTGCCGACCACGCTCGTCAGAAACGTCTCGAGCTGGTCGAGGATGTCCGCACGCGTGGCAACGGTCGGAATCAGCTCGACCAGATGCATGTAGCGCGGCGGATTGAAGAAGTGAACGCCGCAGAAACGCGCCTTCAGTTCGTCGGAAAAACCGTTCGACAGTTCGGTGATCGACAGGCCCGACGTGTTGGTGGCGAAAATCGCGTGCTCGGCGATGAACGGCGACACCTTCGCGTACAGATCGTGTTTCCAGTCCATGCGCTCGGCGATCGCCTCGATCACGAGATCGCACTCCCTGAGCTTTTCGATCTCGTCGTCGTAGTTGGCGGGCTCGATGTACTGCGCGTCTTCCTTCACGCCGAACGGCGCGGGAGAGAGCTTCTTCAGGTTCTCGATGGCCTTCGCCGCAATGCCGTTCTTCGGGCCTTCCTTCGCGGGCAGGTCGAACAGCAGGACCGGCACACGCGCGTTGACGAGGTGCGCCGCGATCTGCGCGCCCATCACGCCAGCGCCGAGCACGGCAACCTTGGCGATTTTCAGATTGCTCACGTTTTGTCTCCGGGGTATTGATTCGATACGCTTCGCGGGAAGCGGCTTGAGAGGTCCGCGCGCCGCCTCCTGCCTCGAAGAAGCGGCGCTTGCTGGACGCTCAGAACAGCGCTTCGTCGTATTCCATCAGCGTCTTCGATCCGGCGCGCGCGGCGCGGATCGTCGATGCCGTTTCGGGCAGGAGCCTGGCGAAGTAGAAGCGCGCGGTGGCGAGCTTCGCCGGGTAGAACGGATCACCCTCGGCCTGCCTGTCGAGCGCGACGCGCGCCATGCGGGCCCAGAAGTACGAGAACACCAGATGCCCGACCGTTCGCAGATACGGCACCGCGGCCGCACCGACTTCGTCGGGGTTCTGCATCGCCTTCATGCCGATTTCCATCGTCAGCTTCTGCACCTTGTCGCCGATATCCGCGAGCGGATTGATGAACTCCTGCATCTCCGGCTTCACGCCTTCGGCCTCGACGAAATCCTGCACGAGCTTGCCGAACTTCTTCAGCTTCGTGCCCATGTCGCCGAGAATCTTGCGCCCGAGCAGATCGAGCGCCTGGATCGAGTTGGTGCCCTCGTAGATCATGTTGATGCGCGCGTCGCGCACGTACTGCTCCATCCCCCACTCGGAGATAAAGCCATGGCCGCCGTAGATCTGCATGCCCATGTTGGTGCCTTCGAACGCGTTGTCCGTGAGGAAGGCCTTGATGACCGGCGTGAGCAGCGCGACAAAGTCGGCGGCATCGCGGCGCACGGATTCGTCGGCGTGCGACAGTTCGCGGTCGATGTTGAGCGCGGCCCAGTACGTGAACGCGCGGCCGGCTTCGGCGTAGGCCTTCTGCGTGAGCAGCATGCGGCGCACGTCCGGATGCACGATGATCGGATCGGCCGCCTTCTCCGGCGCCTTCGGGCCGGTCAGCGCGCGCATCTGCAGGCGCTCCTTCGCGTACTGCAGCGAATTCTGATACGCGACTTCGGTGAGGCCCAGCCCCTGCATGCCGACGCCCAAGCGCGCCGCGTTCATCATGACGAACATCGCGTTCAGGCCCTTGTTCGCCTCGCCGACGAGCCAGCCCTTCGCATCGTCGAGATTGATGACGCAGGTCGAATTGCCGTGGATGCCCATCTTGTGCTCGATGGAGCCGCATTTCACGCCGTTGCGCGCGCCGGGTTCGCCGGATTCCGTCGGGACGAACTTCGGCACGATGAAAAGGGAAATGCCCTTGGTGCCCTCGGGGGCGCCCGGCAGTCGCGCGAGCACGAGGTGGACGATGTTTTCGGCCAGATCGTGCTCGCCGCTCGAGATGAAGATCTTGGTGCCGGTGATGGAGTAGGAGCCGTCCGCGTTCGGCTCGGCCTTCGTGCGCAGGATGCCAAGGTCGGTGCCGCAATGCGGCTCGGTCAGGCACATCGTGCCGGTCCAGACGCCCGAGACGAGCTTCGGCAGATACACCGTCTTTTGCTCCGGCGTGCCGTGCGCGTGCAGGCATTCGTACGCGCCGTGCGAGAGGCCGGGGTACATCGTCCAGGCCTGGTTCGCCGAGTTCAGCATCTCGAACATCGCGTTGTTCACGAAGATCGGCAGGCCCTGGCCGCCGAATTCCGGATCGCAGCCGAGCGCGGGCCACCCGGCCTCGACGTACTGCCGGTACGCCTCCTTGAAGCCCGTGGGCGTGCGCACGACGCCATCGCCTTCATAGGTGCAGCCTTCCTGGTCGCCGATCTGGTTCAGCGGGAACAGGACTTCGGAGCAGAACTTGCCGGCTTCCTCCAGCACGTGATTGATGGTGTCGGCGTCGAGGTCGGCATGCTTCGGCATGTTCTTGAGTTCGGCTTCGACGTTGAGCACTTCGTGCAACACGAATTGCATATCGCGCAGCGGCGCGGCGTACTGTCCCATGAGTCTCTCCAGTGTTCAAACTTGCGCCGCGCGCCGCCGCCGAACCCGGGTTCCATCGGCGCCGCTAACGGCTTTCGCTCTGATACGAAACAATCGTTTTTTCCAGCGCGTCCCTCGTGAGCTGCACGGCATCCGGCAAGTGCAGGAAGCGGGCGTCGTGATGCAGGCCGAGCGTGAAGCTGTACAGCTCGAAAAGCATCAGCGCCGGATCCGTGTCGGCCTTCAGGTGCCCTTCGTCCTTCGACTGCTGGATCGCGCGCAGCAGCGCCTCCCGCCACATCGTCACGCTGTGCACGAGTTGCTCGCGCACCGCGCTCGCCGCGCGGTCGTCGTATTCGACCGCGCCGCTGATATAGATACAGCCCGTCGTCACTTCCTGAATGCGCTTCTCCATCCAGCGGTTCATCATCGAGCGCAAACGCGGCAGGCCCCGCCCCTCGCGCAGACTCGGGAAGAACACCTCGTCTTCGAAACGACGGTGATACTCGCGCACGACTTCCACCTGCAAATCCTCGCGCGACCCGAAATGCGCAAACACGCCACTTTTGCTCATCTGCATCCGCTCGGCCAGCAGGCCGATGGTCAGTCCTTCGAGCCCGTCCCGGCTCGCGAGGTCCAGTGCTGCATCGAGAATCGCGACTCGCGTCTGTTCGCCTTTTCGCATGATGATCCCTACCGTTCTCATGTGACCAGATAAAATCGAACGGCCGTACTATTATTGTAGCCGGCCGTTAATGAAACAAGCTATTTATTAGAAATGGGTTTCTAACCGGTGCTGCGCATCAATAGGACAGTGCCCAAAGCCGCCCGCGTTCATTGTCCCTTTTAATTTGCAAGCTGCCTGTCGGGGCCTCCCCGGGTTCCCATATTGTGCAAAGTCAGTCGTACTGGCCGATCGTGAGCATCTTCATCATCATTCGGTAGGTGTTGTAGGCGAGCCAATTAAGTATTCGCTCACCGAACGGACGGGCCGCGTAGTGCTTGGCGTCGATGGCGCGTGCGTCCTCGAAGGCCGTCATGATGGCGTCGCGCAGGGACGCGATCTCGCGGTGATTGACGATCACCATGTTGGCTTCGTTGTTGAGCACGAGGCTCAACGCATCGAGATTCGACGAACCGACCGTCGCCCAGTCGGAGTCCACGACCGCCACCTTGCCGTGAAGCATCGTCTTTTCGTATTCGGCGATCCGCACGCCGTGCTTGAGCAGGTTGTCGTAGAGAAAGGGCGTGGCGTAGTCGAGTGCGACGAACTCCTTGCGTCCGATCACGAGGCTCACGCGCACGCCGCGTCGCGCCGCGTGCACGAGCGCGCGGCGCAGCTTGCGCCCCGGCATGAAATACGGATTGGCGAGCAGGACTTCGTTTTCGGCGTGGGCGATCGCCCGCAGGTACGCCTTTTCGATCGCGCGCCGGTTGATCAGGTTGTCGCGCGCGACGAACGCGACGCACGGCTTGTCCACCGCGTGAATGTCGCCCTGCCGGGCCCGCCGCTTCGCGCGGGCAAAGCGCCACGCGGCGCGGCGCGTGGGGCCGGGCTGCGGCTCGCAGCCCGGCTGCGGCGGCTGAGGCGGCTTCACGCCGAGGCGAATCCGCTGCCATTGCACGTCGAACGCTTCGCGCACGTCCGCCACCACCGGCCCTTTCACCTCGACCGCGAAATCCCAGCGCGGCTGGTCCAGATGAACGCCGTTCTGGTCGAAGTCGTCGACGATGTTGATGCCGCCGCAGAACGCGTAGGTATCGTCGATCACGGCGAGCTTGCGGTGCGTGCGCGAAAACCCGAGCGCTCCGAACAGATGCGGGTTGTAGATGCGATGCTCGACGCCCGCTTCCCGCCACTCGTCAAACATCGGAAGATTGCGCGCGGTGCCGATGCCGTCGGTGATCACGCGCACGCGCACGCCCCGCTTCACCGCGCGCGTGAGCGCTTCCGAGACCGCGCGTCCGAGGTCGTCGTTGCTGAAGATATAGGTTTCGAGCGTGACGGCGTGGCGGGCGGCGTCAATGCGCTCGAGCAGCGCCGGAAAGAATTCGACGCCGCAATTGAAAAGCCGCACCTCGTTGCCGATGGTGAAGCACAGGCGCGACGGCCGGCGTCCGGAAAAAACAACTGCCCGCAGGCGCGCGAACCGGCGTCGCTGCCCAAAACCGATCATCGGTTGTGCGCCGCGAGGCGCTCGGGCAGTTGCAGGATCGCCTCACGGTTCGACCACGAAAAGCACCGGTTTGCCGCCTCACGGAAGGGCAGCCACAAATGCGACGTGTGCTCGCGCGGCGCGAGCGTGACTTCCATGCAATGCGGCACGAGCAGGCTGAACTGGTGCTCGGTGTTGCGCACGACGCCTTCGGCGTAGCGATGCCGCCACTGCGGATAGATCTCGTATTGAATCTGATGGTGCCAGTCGAGGAGCGAGCGCTCGGGCACGAGCTCGCTGCCGATGACGATCCCCGTCTCTTCCGCCACCTCGCGCGCCGCCGTTTCGGCGAGCGGCTCGTCGATGCGGTCCTTCGACCCCGTCACCGACTGCCAGAAGCCCTTGTGATCGGCGCGTTCGATGATGAGCACGTCCAGCTCGGGCGTGTGAATGACGACGAGAACGGATTCCGGGATTTTCGGCGGCTTGGATAAGGTCATTGCGGCGCGCACATTTTTTTACGGACTGGCCGAAGAATGTAACCCAAAAAATGAAAAAGGCGCACTCGGCGCCTTTTTCGCGGGGATGGCCTCGGGGCTCAGTGCGCCTTCTGCTCGGGCTGGCGCAGGCGGATGTGCAACTCGCGCAACTGGCGCTCGTCGACTTCGCTTGGCGCCTGCGTGAGCAGACACTGTGCGCGCTGCGTCTTCGGGAACGCGATCACGTCGCGGATCGAATCGGCGCCGGCCATCATCGTGACGATGCGGTCCAGGCCGAACGCGATGCCGCCATGCGGCGGCGCGCCGTACTGGAGCGCGTCGAGCAGGAAGCCGAACTTGGCGCGTGCTTCTTCCACGCCGATCTTCAGCGCGCGGAACACCTTGCTCTGCACCTCTTCCTGGAAGATGCGGACCGAACCGCCGCCGATTTCCCAGCCGTTCAGCACCATGTCGTACGCCTTCGCGAGACAGCGGCCCGGGTCGGTTTCGAGATATTCCAGATGCTCGTCCTTCGGGCTCGTGAACGGATGGTGCGCGGCCACGTAGCGGTTTTCTTCCTCGTCGTATTCGAACATCGGGAAATCCACCACCCACAGCGGCTTCCAGCCCGATTCGAGCAGGCCGTTCGCGCGGCCGAACTCCGAATGGCCGATCTTCAGGCGCAGCGCGCCCAGGCTGTCGTTCACCACCTTCGCGCGATCCGCCGCGAAGAAGATGATGTCGCCGTTCTGCGCGCCGGTGCGCTCGAGAATCGCGGCGATCGCGGCCTCGTGCAGGTTTTTCACGATCGGGCTTTGCAGGCCGTCTCGGCCCTTCGACACGTCGTTGACCTTGATCCACGCGAGGCCCTTCGCACCGTAGATGCGAACGAACTCCGTGTAGCCGTCGATGTCGCCGCGCGACAGTTCGCTGCCCTTCGGCACGCGCAGCGCGGCAACACGGCCGTCCTTCGAGTTCGCCGGCATGCTGAACACCTTGAAGTCGACGTCGCGCACGGCATCCGTCAGATCGGCGAATTCGAGCTTCACGCGCAGGTCCGGCTTGTCCGAGCCGAAACGGCGCATCGCTTCCGAATACAGCATGACCGGGAATTTCTCGTCGAGCGAGACGTTCATCGTTTCCTTGAAAACGTGACGGATCATCGCTTCGAACAGGTCGCGGATTTCCTGCTCGTTCAGAAACGACGTTTCGCAGTCGATCTGCGTGAATTCCGGCTGGCGGTCGGCGCGCAGGTCTTCGTCGCGGAAGCACTTCACGATCTGGTAGTAGCGATCGAAGTTCGCCACCATCAGCAACTGCTTGAAGAGCTGCGGCGACTGCGGCAGCGCGAAGAACTGGCCCGCATTCACGCGCGACGGCACAAGGTAGTCGCGCGCGCCTTCCGGCGTGCTCTTCGTGAGCATCGGCGTTTCGATGTCGATGAAGCCCTGCGCGTCGAGATACTTGCGCACTTCCATCGCGACGCGATAGCGCAGGCGCAGGTTCTGCTGCATCTGCGGACGGCGCAGATCCAGCACGCGATGCGTGAGGCGCGTGGTTTCGGAGAGGTTGTCGTCGTCGAGCTGGAACGGCGGCGTCACCGACGCGTTCAGCACGTTCAGCTCGTGGCACAGCACCTCGATCTTGCCGCTCGTCAGGCCCGCGTTCGCCGTGCCTTCCGGACGGCTGCGCACGACGCCCTTCACCTGCACGCAGAACTCGTTGCGCACGCCTTCGGCGACCTTGAACATCTCGGCGCGGTCCGGGTCGCACACGACCTGAACGAGCCCTTCACGATCGCGCAGATCGATGAAGATAACGCCGCCGTGGTCGCGGCGGCGATGTACCCAGCCGCACAGCGAGACGGTTTGGCCCAGCAGGGCTTCGGTCACCAGACCGCAGTATTCAGATCGCATCGACATGATGTTGTGTCTTTCATTGTTCATTGATCAACGGCACGCGCGCAAAATCCGGGGATTTCGAGCGCGCCTGCCGGCATTACAGCGGCGGCTCGGTGGGGCGGCGGGCCGCCGCCAGCGGCGCCGGGGGCGCGGACGGCGCCACTACGCCCATCGAGACGATGTACTTCAGCGCAGCATCGACAGTCATGTCGAGCTCGATGACCTCGTTTTTCGGAATCATCAGGAAAAAGCCCGACGTGGGATTCGGCGTAGTCGGCACGTAGACGCTCACGTGGTCCTGGTTCAGGTGATTCAGGACGTCGCCGCCGGGAATTCCCGTCAGAAAGCCGATGGTGTACGAGCCCTTTCTCGGGTATTCAATCAGGAGCGCCTTGCGAAACGCGTTGCCGCTGCTCGAGAGCAGCGTGTCCGACACCTGCTTGACGCTCGTGTACAGCGGCCCGACCACCGGAATATGCCGCACGACCACATCCCACCACTCGACGAGCTTCTGTCCCACGAAATTCTGCGTGAGCAGGCCGACGATGAAGATGAACGCCAGCGTCAGCACCGCGCCGAGCCCCGGCAGATGGAAGCCGAAGAGCCGCTCGGGCTGCCATGAGAGCGGCAGCAGAAGAAGCGTCTGATCCATGGTGCCGATCACGAGCCCCAGCACCCACAGGGTGATGGCGAGCGGGACCAGTACGAGGAGGCCGGTAAGGAATACGGTTTTCAGCGTAGTCTTTTTGGTCGTCATTTACACAGCCGGAAGGCCGCCCCGCAAGCGCGGTTTGGCAGGTTCGCCGCCCGGCAAGCGAGGGCGGTCATCTTCTTGCGTGAGATCGGACAGATCAGGCCCTTTCGGACCGTCTCGGACGCCGGGCGGCCTACGCAGTGCCCGACGATGCAGGCGTGCTCGGCGCGGCGGGCGTAGCGGCGCTCGGCTTCGCGGCCTCCGCAGGCGCGCTCCCGGTGCCGGACTTCGCTTCGCCACCCGCGGCGCCTTCGGATTTCGCGCCGTCGTCGGCCGCCTTGTCCGCTGCAGGCGCGGCGGCCTTGCCGTTGTTGTTGCCACCGCGAAAATCGGTGACATACCAGCCTGAGCCCTTCAGCTGGAAGCCGGCGGCGGTGACCTGCTTGGCAAACGTGGCTTTCCCGCATTCGGGACACTGGGTGAGCGGCGCGTCGCTCAGCTTCTGGAGGACATCTTTTCCGAAGCCGCAGGACTCGCAGCGGTACGCGTAGATCGGCATGGCACTCTTCCTACAATAATCTGTCGACGCTTGCAAAGCCTTGAATTATAGCCGCAAACCATTACCCACCCGCGATTTTCGGGGCGCGGGCACAACCCGGATGACCGCGGAGATGAGGCCGGCGGCCCCGAAATTCAAGGTGGGAGGCTTACGCGCGGCGGCGCCAGGTCAGCCAGCGCTCGCGGCCGGCGAATACCGGTATGGAATCCGTCACCTCGTGCTCGCCGATGAGCTCGAACTGCGGGGTCAGCAGCGCGTCGAGCGCGCTGCGTTCGATGCCGAACGGCGGCCCCTTGGGCGTCGCACCGAGGAAGAAGAAGCCAGCGAGCACCGCGCCCGGGCGCAACAGCGCGGCCATGCGCCCAGCGTAATCGGGCCAGCGGTCGGCGGGCAGCGCGCAAAGAAACGCGCGTTCGTAGACCCAGTCGGGCGCGAACGGCGGGTCGTAGGCGAAGAAATCGGCCTGTTCGACGAGATCCGCACGCGCGCCCAGCTGAGCGCGCGCCGCCGCGACCGCGCTCGGCGAAAAGTCGATCGCCCTGACGGACCAGCCGCGCTCGGCGAGCCACAGCGCCTCGTACGCGCTGCCGCAGCCGGGGATGAACACGTTGCAAGGCGCGCGGCCCGTCGCGAACGCGCAAAACGCAGCGGGGACGCCCGCCTGGTCCCACGGCGTGAAACGCTGGTCGAACCGTTCGTCCCAGAATTGCGGCGACTTCGGATCGCGGGTGTCGAAAGACGGCGGGTCGGATTTCGTCGGATCGCTCATGCTCGGTTACCTTATCAGTGCCGCATCAGGTGCCGTAGGCGTAGGAGAGCCAGACTTGCGCGACGACCACGCCCGCGCCCACCGCCAGCCCGAAGATCAGGAGCGCCTGCAGCAGCCGGTTCGTGCGCTTCTGCTCGAGGAGGATCATCCGCATCAGCTCGTCGTTGCCGGTGCGCGGCAGGTCGTGGCGTTCCGCGAGCAGGTGGTGAACCAGCCGCGGCAGTTGCGGCAGCGTCTTGCTCCATTGCGGCGCCTCCATCTGGAGGCGCTCGTACCAGCCGCGCCAGCCGATCTGCTCGTTCATCCAGCGCTCGAGGTACGGCTTCGCGGTCTTCCAGAGGTCGAGTTCAGGATCGAGCGAGCGGCCGAGCCCTTCCACGTTCAGCATGGTCTTTTGCAGCAGGACGAGCTGCGGCTGGATTTCGACATTGAAGCGGCGCGACGTCGAAAAGAGCCGCAGCAGCACCTGGCCGAGCGAAATGTCCTTCAGCGCGCGATCGAAGTACGGCTCGCAGACCGCGCGAATCGCGCTCTCGAGTTCCTCGACGCGCGTATTCGACGGCACCCAGCCCGACTCCAGGTGCAGCGTGGCGACGCGGTGATAGTCGCGCTTGAAGAACGCCAGGAAGTTCTGCGCGAGGTAGTTCTTGTCGAAGTCCGACAGCGCGCCGACGATCCCGAAATCGAGCGCGATGTAACGCCCGAAATGCGCCGGGTCGAGGCTCACCTGGATATTGCCCGGATGCATGTCGGCGTGGAAAAAGCCGTCGCGGAACACCTGGGTGAAGAAGATCTCGACGCCCTCGCGCGCGAGCTTCGGAATATCGACGCCCGCCGCCCGCAGCGTCTCGACCTGGCTGATCGGCACGCCGACCATCCGCTCCATGACGAGCACGGCGGGCGCGGACAGGTCCCAGTACATCTCCGGCACGAGCAGCAGGTCGAGCCCCGCGAAGTTGCGGCGCAACTGGCTGCCGTTCGCTGCCTCGCGCATCAGGTCGAGCTCGTCGTGCAGGTATTTGTCGAATTCGGCCACCACTTCGCGCGGCTTGAGGCGCCGGCCGTCCGCCCACAGGCGCTCGGCCCAGGTCGCGATGTCGCGCAGGAGCGCCAGATCGGAGTCGATGACGGGCAGCATGCCCGGGCGCAGCACCTTCACCGCGACGTCCTTGCCCGCGTGCGGACCCGAGCGGATCTTCGCGAAGTGGACCTGCGCAATCGATGCGCTCGCCACCGGCACGCGCTCGAAATCGTCGAAGAGGACGTCGATCGGCGCGCCCAGCGATTTTTCGACGATCGAGATCGCCACCGCCGAATCGAATGGCGGCACCTGGTCCTGGAGCTTCGCGAGCTCATTGGCGATATCGACCGGCAGCAGGTCGCGCCGCGTCGACAGCACCTGGCCGAACTTGACGAAGATCGGCCCGAGGCTTTCGAGCGCGAGACGCAGCCGGATGCCGCGCTCCACGTCGAAGCGGCGGCCGAAGGTGGTGATGCGCATCAACAAGCGCACGCGGCGGTCGTTGATGCCGCTCATCACCAGCTCGTCGAGCCCGAAGCGAACCACCGTGAAGAAAATCTTGAGAAAACGCAGAAAACGCATAGTTCAGCCCGTTACTTGCGCGTGCCGCGCGACATTGCGGCGGCGCCGGACGCTGGCGCGCCACGGGCTTCGGCTTTTTGTTCGATCCGCTCGACGCGCTTTTCGACGCGCGCGAGCGCGTCCCGGGCCCGCGACAGTTCGGCATTGAACGTGTCGAGGGCGCTGCGGCGTACGAGTTGAGGTTTTTCGTCGAGAAAGTATTCGGCCAGCGAGTCGAGCAGGTTGCGGCCCGTGCGCAGCGCCTGCTCGTGCACCGAGCGCGCAAGAACGCCGACCCGGTGCGCGGGCGCGTCGCCGATCACGCGGGCGAGATCCTCTTCCGGCTCCCAGCGCAGGTGCTCCGCGAGCTTCGCGATGGTCGTGGCGAACTCCGCGTCGCCCTCGATCTTCACGTGCTTCATCACCGCGGCCTGGCCACCCTGCAGAAAGGCAGGGACCGCGTCGGGCGGAACCGCGATGGTGACGTCGAAATGCCGGGCCTGCGCCTCCTCGGTGGCGGCAACGAAGCCGTCCGGTTGCACCACGAGCGACAGCGCAAAGGGTGCGCAGGCAAGCCGGGCGGTCTTTCCGGCGTAGGGTTTGATGCGCTCGCGAGCCCAGGACTCACGAGCGAGCAGATGATTGACGGCGGCCGCGAAAGCTTTCGACGCGGTCTTGACAGCGGGACTGGCAGGGATGCGGGCGGTTTCGTCTGCGTTCGTCATCGGCTATGAGATGAAAAAACCCGCGCAAGCGGTGGCTTGCGCGGGTTTCTATTCTACCTTCGCAACCGGCCTTGCCGCCGGCCGGACTCGCCGGCCTGGCCGTTTGGCCGATGCGTCAGATCAAGCTTCAGTTCACCTGCTGGATGCCGGCGAGGAGCCAGCCTTCATTGCCGCTCTTTTGCTTCGACAGGTTCCAGATTTCGACGAACGGCTCCGCCGATGCCCCTTCCGACTCCCGGATCAGGCCCTGGAAGCGCACGCTCGCGAGATATTCGGACGGGCGATCCTCGACGCCCAGAATATCTGCTTCGAGCTGTACGACGTCCGTGCGGTTCGGCTGGTTGCCGCGTGCGTCGACGTCGAGCTTCACCTCGGCAAACATCTCCGGCGTGGTGAATTCGCGGATGTCGTTCACGTTGCCGCGGTCCCAGGCGTCCTGCAGGCGCACGAAGTAGACCTTCGCGTTGCGCACGAACGCTTCGGTGTCGAAGCCCGCGGGCACCACGGGTTGCGGCGCAACATCGGTGGCGCCTGCCGCGTTCTGTGCGATATATCCGCCCGACGCTGACGGAGCCGCGTAGCCCGGCTGCTGGTCGATCGCCGTGCGTGCGGAACCGCCGAACGGCGAGTTCGATCCGGCAGCCGCGCCGGCGTTCGCATAGGCCGGCGTGTTGGCGGCGGCGCGCTTGCGCATGATGAAGCGGAACAGCATGACGGCTGCCAGCACGATCAGCGCGATGATGATCATGTTGGCCATCGCGCCCGCGAACGCTTCGCCGAGGCCGAAGTGCGACAGCAGCGCGGCGATGCCGAGGCCCGCGGCGAGACCGGCGATCGGTCCGAGCCAGCGGTTGCGCGCGGGCTGCGCCGCGGCGGCTGCAGCCGGAGCCGGCTGGGCGCGCTGAGCCTGCGCGGCCTGGCCTGGCTGACCTTGCTGCATCGACTGGGAAGGCGGCGTCGCCTGATTCTGCTGCGTGGCCGTTGCGGACTGGCGGCCCATGCTGCGGCCGCCGCCCATGCGTTTGGCTTCCGCATCTTCGGCGATGATGGCACCGGCCATGATTACGCCAGCCAGTGCCAGGAGCCCGGCTTTCCTGAATAGCGACTTCAGGAAACCCCGAGACTGGGGTGAGCGTGAATCGGACATTTCGAATCCTTTAAGAAAGAGTGGAACACTAGAATTTGGTCCCGACGTGTAAAGCTACCACGCCACCTGACAAATTGTAATATTCGACTCGATCCAGGCCCGCTTGTTCCATCATTGTTTTCAGGGTTTCCTGGTCCGGATGCATGCGGATGGATTCGGCAAGATACCGGTAACTGTCAGCATCTTTCGCGAATTTGTCGCCAAGCCACGGCAAAACCTTGAAACTGTACAGGTCGTAGGCTTTTTTGAGCGGGTCCCACACCTTGGAAAACTCTAATACGAGCACCCGCCCGCCCGGCTTCAAAACCCGCCGCATTTCAGCCAGCGCACCATCTTTGTGCGTCATATTACGAAGCCCGAAAGCAACCGTAACCACATCGAAATAGTTGCTCGGGAAGGGAATCTGCTCCGCGTCGCACAACAGCGCCGGCGTCATCACGCCCTTGTTGATCAGCCTGTCGCGCCCCACGCGCAGCATCGATTCGTTGATATCCGTGTGCCAGACCTCCCCCGTCTCGCCGGCCTGCCTGGCGAAAGCCATCGCCAGGTCGCCGGTGCCGCCGGCGATGTCCAGCACCTTGTATCCCGGGCGGATCTTCGCCTGGCCGATCGTGAAGAACTTCCACACGCGGTGCAGCCCGCCCGACATCAGATCGTTCATCAGGTCGTAATTGCTCGCGACAGAGTGGAACACGCCCGCCACTTTCTTCGCTTTTTCCCGCTCGTCGACCGTTTCGAAACCGAAGTGGGTCTTGCTCATCGCGCTCGTCCTCGCCTGTTATTTGTTGTGTGCCGCCGCGCCCCGACCGGCTGGTGCGGCAAAACGCCGCAACGCTGGGTTGGTCAGTGACAGTGGCCGCCCGACGCCTTCGCCGCCATCGGGGCGTCGCGATCGACGCCCGCCGCTTCAAGTTTGGCGAGATAGTCCCGCCAGAGTTCATCCTGCCCGACCGCGAGGTTGTACAGGATGTCCCACGAATAAATGCCCGTATTGTGGCCGTCGGAGAAATTCAGCTGCAGCGCGTAATGGCCGACCGGCTCGACGCCGATGATCGTCACGTCGCGCTTGCCGGTCTGCAGCGTTTCCTGGCCCGGGCCGTGGCCCTGCACTTCGGCCGAAGGCGAGTACACGCGCAGCAGCTCGAACGGCACACGATACGTTTCGTCGTTCGCATATTGCAGTTCGAGCGCGCGGGTTTTCGAATGGACGACGATCCCGGTCGGGATCGGCGTCTGGGGGGTGAGTCCGCTCATGGTGAGCCTTGATTGAAGTTGGCTGGTTCAGTTCTGGCCGAACGCATGGTTAAGCTCGAGGCGCACGGCTTCGCGCAGGAGCGTCGCCTGCGCGCGCCGTTTCGAAAGCTGCGCCTCGGACACCGTGCGCTGGCGCGGCGCCCAAATGGGCAGAGGAAAGCGCGAGTCGTTGGAATGACGCGGAATGACGTGCCAGTGAACGTGCGGAACCTGGTTGCCGAGGCTCGCCAGATTCACCTTCGCCGGCGAGAGCACGCGCCGCATCGCGCGCTCGACGCCGTTCACGGCCGTCATCACCTTGCTGCGCTCGGGGTCGGTGAGATCGGACATTTCCGCGACATGCCCATTCCAGATCACGCGGATGAGGCCCGGCCAGTCGGGCTCGTCGGCGAGGACGACACGCAACACGTCGTCCGACCACAGCACCTCGCCGCCGTCTTCACGGCAAAAAACACAGTCCATCGTCATCCTCTAGCGAAACGGTCCTCGATTTCGCTATTACACCAGCACGCGCTCGATCCCGCCATCGTTCGCACGCGCGACGTAGTCCGCCATCCAGTTTTCCCCGAGCACCTTGCGCGCAATCTCGACGACGATGTAGTCCGCCTCGATGTTCGCGTCCTCGTTGAAGCGCGACAGGCCCTGCAGGCAGGACGGGCAGCTCGTGAGGATCTTGACGTCCACGCCGTTCGGCTGCGCTCCGTCGCCGGCCTTCTGCACCGGACCCGGCGCCACGCCCGCGGGGTTGCCCGCGCGGTTTGCCAAATCCGCCGCAGCCGACCCGTTCGCCCCGGCCTGCGCGACGAGCGGAATGTCGCGCAGCTTCGCCGCGCCCTTCCTGATCTCCTCTTCCTTGCGAAAGCGCACCTGCGTCGAAATGTCGGGCCGGGTGACGGCGAGCGTGCCTGATTCGCCGCAGCACCTGTCGTTCTTCTCGATCCGGTAGCCGTCGTTCTGCGCGCCCATCAAGTCATTCACGAGCTTGACCGGGTCCATCGTCTTGATCGGCGAGTGGCACGGGTCGTGATACATGTACCGCGTGCCCTTCACGCCCTCGAGCCTGATGTTCTTCTCGAGCAGGAACTCGTGGATGTCGATGATCCGGCAGCCCGGGAAGATCTTCTCGAATTCGTAGCCGGCCAGCTGGTCGTAGCAGGTGCCGCACGACACGACCACCGTCTTGATGTCGAGATAGTTGAGCGTGTTCGCAACACGGTGGAACAGCACGCGGTTGTCCGTGACGATCTTCTCGGCCTTGTCGTACTGGCCGGAGCCGCGCTGCGGATAGCCGCAGCACAGGTATCCCGGCGGCAGCACGGTCTGCACGCCCGCTTCCCAGAGCATCGCCTGCGTGGCGAGGCCGACCTGCGAGAACAGCCGCTCCGAGCCGCAGCCGGGGAAATAGAACACCGCTTCCGAATCGACGGTGGTCGCCTTCGGATTGCGGATGATCGGCACGATCTTGTTGTCCTCGATGTCGAGCAGCGCGCGCGCCGTCTTCTTCGGCAGGTTGCCCGGCATCTTCTTGTTCATGAAGTGGATCACCTGCTCGACCACCGGCGGCTTGCCGACCGTCGCCGGCGGATTCGCCGTCTGCTTCTTCGCGAACTTCTTCAGCAGGTCGTGGCCGACCCGCTGCGCCTTGTAGCCCACGCCCATCATCGCGGTGCGCGCGAGATTGATGGTCTGCGGATTGGTGGCGTTCAGGAAGAACATGCCGGCCGCGTTGCCCGGGTTGAACTTCTTCTTGCCCATCTTGCGCAGCAGGTTGCGCATGTTCATCGTCACGTCGCCGAAGTCGATCTTCACCGGGCAAGGCGTCACGCACTTGTGGCAGACGGTGCAGTGATCCGCGACGTCGTTGAATTCGTCCCAGTGCTTGATCGACACGCCGCGGCGCGTCTGCTCCTCGTACAGGAACGCCTCGACCAGCAGCGAGGTCGCGAGAATCTTGTTGCGCGGGCTGTAGAGCAGGTTCGCGCGCGGCACGTGCGTCGCGCACACCGGCTTGCACTTGCCGCAGCGCAGGCAGTCCTTGATCGAATCGGAGATCGCGCCGATGTCGCTCTGCTGCATGATGAGCGACTCGTAGCCCATGAGCCCGAAGCTCGGCGTGTACGCGTTGCGCAGGTCCGCGCCCGCCATCAGCTTGCCCGCGTTGAAGCGGCCGTTCGGATCGACGCGCTGCTTGTACGCGCGGAATTCACCGATTTCCTCTTCCGTCAGGAATTCCAGCTTCGTGATGCCGATGCCGTGCTCGCCGGAAATGACGCCGTCGAGCGAACGGGCGAGCTTCATGATGCGCGCGACCGCGTGATGCGCGTCCTGCAGCATCTCGTAGTTGTCGGAGTTCACGGGGATATTCGTGTGAACGTTGCCGTCGCCCGCGTGCATGTGGAGCGCGACGAACACGCGTGCCCGCAGCACCTGCTTGTGGATGTTCTGCGCTTCTTCGAGGATCGGCTTGAATTCGCCGCCGTTGAAGATCTGACGCAGCTCGGCGCGGATCTCCTGCTTCCAGGAGATGCGCACCGTGCGGTCCTGCGCGACATGGAACACGTTCGCGCCCGGCTGGGCGTCGACACGGTCCGCGAGCTTTTCCGCGAGCGCTTCGTAGCCGAGCTGAACCATATAGTGCTGCGCCTCGCGCAGCGGCAGGTCGAGCTTGTCGCCGACGAACGTCCAGCGCGCCTTCACGCGCTTCAGGAGATCGAGCGCCTGCTGCACGCGGTCTTCGAGCAGTTCCGCGCTCGGGATCTCGTTGGCGTCGTCGCTTTTTCCGAGCGGCAGCTTGCCGGTCCGGAAAAACGCTTCGAGCGCGTCGACGAGCTGCAGCTTGTTCTTGATCGACAGCTCGATGTTGATGCGCTCGATGCCGTCCGTGTACTCGCCCATGCGGTTGAGCGGGATCACGACGTCTTCGTTGATCTTGAACGCGTTGGTGTGCTTTGCGATCGCGGCCGTGCGCGAGCGGTCGAGCCAGAAGCGCTTCCTCGCCTCCGCATTGACCGCGACGAAGCCTTCGCCGCTCTTGCCGTTCGCCATGCGCACGACTTCGGAGGTGGCGTGGGCGACCGCGTCGGCATCGTCGCCGACGATATCGCCGATCAGCACCATCTTCGGAAACGCGTTGCGCTTGCTCTTGGTCGCGTAGCCGACCGCGCGCAGATAGCGCTCGTCGAGATGCTCGAGGCCCGCGAGAATCGCGCCGCCCTGCTTCGACGTCTCGAACAGGTAATCCTTGATCTCGACGATGCTCGGGATCGCGTCGCGCGCCTGGCCGAAGAATTCGAGACAGACGGTGCGCGTGTTCGCCGGCATCTTGTGCAGGATCCAGCGCGCGGACGTGATGAGCCCGTCGCAGCCTTCCTTCTGCACGCCCGGCAGGCCCGACAGGAACTTGTCCGTCACGTCCTTGCCGAGCCCTTCCTTGCGGAACGTCCGGCCCGCGATGTCGAGCGACTCGGTGCGGATGAGCTTCTCGCCCGGCGCGCGCGAGCCGTCGAACCAGTCGAGGCGAAAGCGCGCCACTTCGATGTCGTGGATCTTGCCGAGGTTGTGGTCGAGGCGCGTGACTTCGAGCCAGTTGCCTTCCGGATCGACCATCCGCCACCAGGCGAGGTTGTCGAGCGCCGTGCCCCACAGCACGGCCTTCTTGCCGCCCGCGTTCATCGCAACGTTGCCGCCGACGCACGAGGCGTCGAGCGAAGTCGGATCGACGGCGAACACGAACCCCGCCTGTTCCGCCGCTTCAGTGACGCGGCGCGTGACGACGCCCGCGCCCGAGAAAATGGTCGCGACCTTGCGGTCGACCCCGGGCAGATCGGTCATTTCGACCGGTCCGAGCTGTTCGAGCTTCTCGGTATTGATGACGGCCGCGAACGGCGTGAGCGGAATCGCGCCGCCGGTGTAGCCGGTGCCGCCGCCGCGCGGGATCACGGTGAGCCCGAGTTCGAAGCACGCCTTGATGAGCCCGGCGATTTCCGCTTCGGTGTCCGGCGTCAGCACGACGAACGGGTATTCGACACGCCAGTCGGTCGCGTCGGTGACGTGCGACACGCGCGACAGCCCGTCGAACTTGATGTTGTCCTTCTGCGTGCACTTGCCGAGCACTTTCGATGCGCGGCGGCGCAACTCCGCCATGCGCCCGAATTCGGCGGCGAAGTCGTCGACGGCGCGGCGCGCGGCCGACACCAGCACTTCGACGCGCGCCGCGCGATCGCGGCCCGCCACGTCGCCATGCGACGACAGGTCGTCCTTGCGGCGCTTCTCGATCTCGTGCAGCCGGTGGTTCAGCGCTTCGACGAGCAGCGCGCGCCGCTTCGGGTTGTCGAGCAGGTCGTCCTGCAGATACGGATTGCGGCGCACCACCCAGATATCGCCGAGCACTTCGTACAGCATGCGCGCCGAGCGGCCGGTGCGGCGTTCGCTGCGCAGTTCGTCGAGCGCGGCCCAGGCTTCGTCGCCGAGGAGCCGCATCACGATTTCGCGGTCGGAAAAGGACGTGTAGTTATAGGGAATTTCGCGCAGGCGGGGCTCGACATCGAGCGCCACGGCGGCGGCGGCGCCATTCGGATCGAAGGCTTGAGGTGCGTTCATGTTCGACGGTTCGGTAGGCCGGCGCACGCACTATGGAAAGCGCAATGCCCGGCGATGCGCGTGGGGGCGCAAATTTTCGAGGGAGACGTGTTTTTGAGAAGGCGGCCGGTCATTGAGCGGATGAGCGGTACAGCGCCTTCGAGGTGCCCGGATTCAGCGCCACGATCGCGCATGACGCGCGTGCCGCTCTGCCGCGGGATGAGAACCGCGGGGGACATGCGCCAAAAAATCGATCCGAGGCTGCCGGTGCATCTTCCGATCCTGATTCGAAAAGACAATTCTAACCCATCGTGAAAAACGCCGTTCACGGTAGCTAGCGCTTTGAAGGGGCATTTGCCAGCCGGTTTTCGCCGGATTTCTGCCATTTTTTGCGCGTGCTATTGGCGACCGTCCGGTCGGTAAAAGCGACTTCCCGGCCGTTCGGAAGCGCGTTGGCGCTATCATTGACGTTTTCGCTCTCAAAAACGCGCGCAGTCGCTCTGCGTGACCGATTTTTCGCATGGCACATCCCGATTACCTGAAAAAAGTCCTGACCGCCCGCGTCTACGACGTCGCGCGCGAAAGCGAGCTCGAGCCCGCGCGCAATCTCTCGGCGCGCCTGCGCAATTCGGTCTATCTGAAGCGCGAGGACAACCAGCCGGTGTTCTCGTTCAAGATTCGCGGCGCGTACAACAAGATGGCGCAGCTTCCCGCCGACGTGCTCGCGCGCGGCGTGATCACGGCGTCGGCGGGCAATCACGCGCAGGGCGTGGCGTTCTCGGCGGCGCGGCTCGGCTGCCGCGCGGTCATCGCGATTCCGACGACGACACCGCAGGTCAAGATCGACGCGGTGCGCGCGCACGGCGGGCCGACGGTCGAAGTGGTGCTCGCCGGCGAGTCGTACAGCGACGCCTACGCGCATGCGCTCAAGCTCCAGGAGGAGCGCGGCCTCACCTTCGTCCACCCGTTCGACGACCCCGACGTGATCGCAGGCCAGGGCACCGTCGCGATGGAAATCCTGCGGCAGCACCAGGGGCCGATCCACGCGATCTTCGTGCCGATCGGCGGCGGCGGGCTGGCAGCGGGCGTCGCGGCTTACGTCAAGGCGGTGCGCCCCGAGATCAGGGTGATCGGCGTGCAAACCGACGATTCGTGCGCGATGGCGCAGTCGATCAAGGCGGGCGAGCGCGTCACGCTGCCCGAAGTCGGGCTCTTCTCCGACGGCACCGCGGTCAAGCTCGTCGGCGAGGAGACGTTTCGCCTCTGCCGCGAACTGCTCGACGAAGTGCTCACCGTCGACACCGACGCGCTCTGCGCCGCGATCAAGGACGTCTTCCAGGACACCCGCAGCGTGCTGGAACCGGCCGGGTCGCTCGCCGTCGCGGGCGCGAAGCTCTATGCGGAGCGCGAGGGCGTCGAGGGCAAGACGCTCGTCGCCGTGACCTCCGGGGCGAACATGAATTTCGACCGGATGCGCTTTGTCGCCGAGCGCGCCGAAGTGGGCGAAGCCCGCGAAGCCGTGTTCGCCGTGACGATTCCGGAAGAGCGCGGCAGCTTCCGGCGCTTCTGCGAACTGGTCGGCACCCGCAGCGTGACGGAATTCAACTACCGGATCGCGGATGCCGAAGCCGCGCACATCTTCGTCGGCGTGCAGATCGGCACGCGCAGCGAGGCGGCGCAGATGCTCAATGCGTTCGTCGAGCATGGTTTCGCGACCGTCGATCTGTCACACGACGAACTTTCGAAGCAGCATATCCGCTACATGGTCGGCGGCCGCTCGCCGCTCGCGCGCGAGGAGCGCCTCCTGCGCTTCGAGTTTCCGGAACGGCCGGGCGCGCTGATGAAATTCCTCTCGTCGATGGCGCCGAACTGGAACATCAGCCTCTTCCACTACCGCAACCAGGGCGCGGATTACAGCTCGATTCTGGTGGGCATCCAGGTGCCGCCGGCCGAAAATGCCGAGTTCGACCGTTTCCTCGCGACGCTCGGCTATCCGTGGTGGGACGAAGGCGCGAATCCGGTCTACAAGCTGTTCCTCGCCTGAAGCGGCCATGGCTTTTACGCTCGAAGACAAGCTCGTCGTCGCGATTTCGTCGCGGGCGCTGTTCGACTTCGAAGAAGAGAACCAGGTCTACGAAACCGGCGACCTCGCCGAATACGAGGCACTGCAACGCTCGCGCCTGAGCGTGCCGGCGAAGCCCGGCGTCGCGTTCCCGCTGATCCGCAAGCTGCTCGCGCTGAACGCGGGTGCCCAGCATGTCGAAGTGGTGATCCTGTCGCGCAGCGATCCGATCAGCGGGCTGCGCGCGTTCAGTTCGTGCAAGGCGCACGGGCTCGCGATCGAGCGCGGCGTCTTCACGCGCGGGCGCGCGCCGTTCGCGTATCTGAAGCCGCTGCGGGCGTCGCTGTTCCTGTCCGCGAATCCCGACGACGTGCGCGCCGCGCTCGACTCGGGCTTTCCCGCGGCGCGCGTGCTGCCGGAAACGCCGCGCGCCGCGAGCCAGTATCCTGACGAGATCCGCATCGCGTTCGACGGCGACGCCGTGCTGTTCTCCGACGAAGCCGAGCGCGTGTTCCAGTCGGACGGGCTCTCGGCGTTCGTCGGGCACGAGACGACCAAGAAGGATTCGCCGCTCGCGGGCGGGCCGCTCAAGCCGCTGCTGGCGGCGCTGCACAAGCTGCAAAAGATCGCGGACGACGCCGCGCCGATGCACATCCGCACCGCGCTCGTCACCGCGCGCTCCGCTCCCGCGCACGAGCGCGCGATCCGGACGCTGATGGCGTGGAACATCGAAATCGACGAAGCGATGTTTCTGGGCGGGCTCGACAAAGGCGCGTTCCTGCGCGAATTCGAACCCGATTTTTTCTTCGACGACCAAATTCGCCACTGCGAATCGGCCCGCGTCGTGACCGCGACCGGACACGTGCTGAGTGGCATATCGAACGCATCATGACACCCGAACACTCTCCGCTCGGCAAACCCGTCCACTACACCGAACAGTACGATCCGGCGCTGCTGTTTCCGATCGAGCGCAAGACGGCGCGCGATGCGATCGGCATCGGCGCGCGGCTGCCGTTTTTCGGCACGGACATCTGGAACGCCTACGAACTCTCGTGGCTGAACCGGCGCGGCAAGCCGCAGATCGCCGTGGCGACGTTCTTCGTGCCGGCGGATTCGCCCAATATCGTCGAGTCGAAGTCGTTCAAGCTGTATCTGGGGTCGTTCGCGCAGACGGCGTTCGATTCCTTCGACGACGTGCGCGCGGCGATCAAGCGCGACGTGTCGGCGGCATGCGGCATGAACGTGTCCGTGCAGCTCGCCGCCCCCGGTGACTTCGGCAAGCTCGTGATGGAGGAATTCGAGGGGTTGTCGCTGGATCGCCTGGATCTCGATACGGATGTCTATTCGCCCGATCCTTCGCTGCTCAAGGCGGTGCACGACGAAGCGCCCGTCGATGAAACGCTGGTTTCGAATCTTCTGAAATCGAATTGTCCGGTGACCGGGCAGCCGGACTGGGGCAGCGTGCAGATCCGCTATTTCGGCGGGCAGATCGACCATGCCGGATTGCTGCGGTATATCGTTTCCTATCGCGAACATACCGGTTTTCATGAGCAATGCGTCGAACGCATTTTCATGGATATCCTGCGGGAATGCCGGCCGGAGCGGCTGGCGGTGTATGCGCGTTATACGCGGCGCGGGGGGCTCGACATCAATCCGTTCCGCACGAATTTCAATCTGCCGATGCCGGATAATGCGCGGCTCGCGCGGCAGTAAGAAGTTGGCGCTTGCGCCGTCTTCTGAAGTCACTGATACAGCATGGTGAACGTCGCCAGTGCTCTTACGGTACCGGGTGTCATCGACGCACCCGTTCTTTTATAGCGAGCAGAAAACGAAACACGGGTCACGCCTGAGCGCGTGCCAAGATCAATGCCGTTCGAACTCAAGGTTCCGTTGGGCATTGAAGTATAAGGAGCCGGCGCAAAAGTGACGGGCGTCGCGCCATACAGGACCTGAACGCCGACTCCCGCCGCAGTGGAGGCCGGCGCCAAAGTCAGATCGGTGGACTGATTGGAAGGCGTCGTGGCATCTGTCAGGCTGATATGCGGCTTGGCGCCGCTCTCGCAGTTCAAGTCGATGGTGAACGAACTACCGGCCGCTGTGTCGCCAACTGTTGGCAAGGATCGCGCACCCACGCTTGGCATGGTGACGGCCAGATCTGTCTGCGTGACGGTGCATCCGGCTACCGTCGTCGGCTGCATGACATAGCCGAACTTGATCGTGCTTGCGGCCGCCGTTCCGCCATTCGCGAATTGGTAACCCGGAACGTGGATGTGGGTGGAAAAGCTGGCATTTCCTGGTGCGATAGTATTCGACGTTTTGATCAGCTCGAATCGCCCGGCGATATTATTCTGACCGACATTCGCAGGCCCTATGTCGAAGGTGCTGAACGTGCCGCCGTAATTGATCGGAGCCATGACACTGCCGTCCGCGCCACGCATGCGAAATCCAACCCCCGCGCTCATACCAGTAGTCGTGTACACATCGGTAAAACCCGCCACCAAGGTAATCGCAGCAGCGGACGTGACCGTCATGTACCAGCGGTCGCCTGCATTCACCTCCTTCGTGCAGTTGATGGGAACACTGAAACTCGCTTGCGCCCCCGGGATAGGTTGCCCGATCGCCAGATTGCTGGGAACCGAAACACTCGACAATTCGGCCGTCAGAGGCAGCGGCGCGGTGCAATCGCTATATCTGGCCAATGCGTCTTTCGAAAGAACCGCAACAAGCAGAATTGCCAGGGACTCAAGCAATCGGCGACAGAAGCGAGAAGGCATGGCAGGCGTCCAAAGAGGGTATTGATGGTTGCGGCAAGTCGCTCGGGACTGAACCGCATCGCCAACCATGGTGCCTAAGAATTCACCCTATAAACCTCAGACCACTCCTAATTACAGGATGAATCCAAATCGCGCGCTTGGCGCGATGCCCTCGGAATCAGAATCGTACCTTTGGAATGGATCAATGCTTTGCCAAAACTGAAACGGCGCGACGGCAGATACGGCCATCGCGCGCAACGCGAACGATCACGGAAGGCGAAATTTTCCGGCCGCAGCAGTGCAGCAAGCGAATATTGCCGCGGCGATGATCTCGAGAGTAAATCAGAGAGCGTCAGGCGCCCGGCTTCTTGTACGCCACGCAATCCACCTCGACCTTGCAATCGATCACCATCGACGAAACGACGCAAGCCCGGGCTGGCGGATTCTCCCCGAAGTACTCCTTGAACACCTTGTTGAACGAAGCAAAATCGCGCGGATCATCCAGCCACACGCCGCACCGCACCACATGCTCCGCGCCGTACCCGGCTTCCTTCAGGATCGCGAACACGTTCTGAATGCACTTGTGCGACTGCTCGACGATCCCGCCGTTGATCACCTCGCCATTCTCCATCGGCGTCTGGCCCGAGACGAAGAGCCAGCCATCGGCCTCGACCGCCCGCGCGAACGGCATGTGCGCGCCGCCCTGGCCCTTTCCACCTTCCACGCCATATCGTTTCATCTTTTCAACTCCTCAAAAGCTCAAAAAGCGCCGTGCGCGTCCAGTCTGGACCCCGCACCACGCGCCACGAAATGCCCCGCTCGCTCGCCGGTGACAGCCCGCTCGCGATACGACAGAACCCCGTTCACCCACACCGCATCGATGCCGTCCGCAGGTTGCTGCGGCTCGGCGAAGGTGGCGGCATCGCGCACCTTCTCCGGATCGAACAGCACCAGATCCGCGTGATACCCGACCTTCACCTCACCACGCTCGAGAATCCCGAAGCGCCGCGCCGACAGGCTCGTCATCTTGCGCACGGCCTCCTCGAGCGGCAGCAGCGCCGTGTCGCGCGCGTAGTGCCCGAGCACGCGCGGAAACGCGCCCCACAGCCGCGGATGCGGCAGCGGGTCGTTCGGCAGGCCGTCGGAGCCGACCATCGTCGCGGGATGCGAGAGAATGCGCCGCACGTCGTCCTCCGACATGTTGTGATACACCGCGCCCGCCGGCTGCAGGCGCTTGCCCGCCTCCTGCTGGCTCACGCCCCACTCGGCGGCCACTTCCCGGATCAGCTTGCCCGCCATCTCCGGATGGGGCGTCGACCACGTGATCGTGATGTCGATGTCGCCCGTGACCTGCTTGAGATCGAGCGTCGACGAACTGCGGTTGTACGGATAGCAGTCGCAGCCGACCGGCTGGCCGTCGCGCGAAGTCTCCAGCGACTTCAGCACCTCGACGCTGCGTCCCCAGTTCGACGGCCCCGCGCACTTCAGATGCGAAATCACCACCGGCACGCGCGCATGGCGGCCGACCTGATACGCCTCATCCATCGCGTCGAGGATCGCGTCGAATTCGGTGCGCATGTGCGTCGTGTAGAGCGCGCCCGCCTTCGACAGCGGCTCGGCCAGCGCCTTGACCTCCTCGGGCGGCGCATTGAACGCCGATCCGTACGCAAGCCCGCTGCTCAGGCCGAGCGCGCCGTTGTCGAGCGCTTCTTCCAGTTGCGCGCGCATGCCCTCCACTTCGGACGGCGTCGCGGCCCGGTCGAGCCGGTCCATGTGGTTGTTGCGCAGCGCCGTGTGGCCGATCAGCGCGCCGACGTTCACCGCCGGCCGCGCGGCGTTCACCGCATCGACGTAGGCGGCGAAGGTCGGATATTTGAACGCGGCGGCGTCGCCGAGCAGATTCATCGGATCGGGCGGATCGCCCTTCAGCGTCACCGGCGATGCACTGATCCCGCAGTTGCCGACGATCACCGTCGTCACGCCTTGCGTGAGCTTCGGCAGCATTTGCGGCGAGCGGATCACGTGGGTGTCGTCGTGCGTGTGGACGTCGATGAAGCCGGGCGCGAGCACACGGCCTTCGGCCTCGAAAATTGCGTCCGCGCGCCAGCCGGCAAGGCCGCCCGGCGCCGTGATCGCGACGATCCGGCCATCGCGCACGGCCACGTCCCGCTCGACGGCGGGCGACCCCGTGCCGTCGATCAGCCGCGCGCCGACGATCAGCGTGTCGGCCTGTTCCGGATGCGAGTTCATGTCAGTCTCCCAAAGGTTGGCGCTCGCCGCCGCCGCGGTGCGCGTCGAGTGCATGCTTCATGCGGCGCAGCAATTCGCGGCTGCGGCCGGCCTGCTTGACGGCGAGCTCGGTGACGAGCAAATCGAGCGCCATCAGCATCGCGTAGCGCGACGACGACGGCTTGTAGATGAAGTCCGTTTCGATCGCGAGGACAGGAATCAGCCAGTCGGCGAGCGCGCCGAGCGGCGATGCCGGCGCCGTCAGCGCGATCACGCGCGCGCCGTACTCGCGCGCAAGGCGGCAGCTGTCGACCATTTCAGGCGTCTGCCCCGTCACCGACAGCGCCACCACGACGTGCTCCTTCGAGAGCGTCGAAGCGACCATGCGCTGCAGCAATCCGTCCTGGTACGACGCCGCCGGCCGCCCGAGCCGCACGAGGCGGAAGCGCATTTCGTCGGCGAGCGCGGTCGAGCCGCCGCCCATGCCGAACACGTAGATCATCGAGGCTTCGGCGAGCGCGTCGGCGGCCGCCGCGACCGGCGCGGCGCGCAACGCGCCCTGGTTGTGCGCGAGCGTCGTCTGGACTTCCTCGAAGATGCGCGCGGCGAGCGAGTCGGGTACGTCGTCGGGTTCGCGCCTGAGGAAGCGCTGGCCGACCGCCGCCGCCTGCGCGAGCCGCAGCTTCAGTTCGCGCACGTCCTGGCAGCCCACCGCCTTCGCGAACCGCGTAACGGTCGCAATGCTCACCTCGGCCTTCTCCGCCAGCGCGCCGATGCTCGCGCGCGAGGCACCGGCAAGGTCGTCGAGGATCAGCGCCGCCACCTTGCGCTCCGCCGAGCGCAATTCGGGCGCGCGCTCGGCAATCCGGGCGACGATGTCGAAAGCAAGCGGTTCGGAGGAAGCATTCATGGGAGCGGGCGATGCGCGTGGTACTAAATAACAATTTATCACGCATCGTACTTTCGGTACCATGTGAACGTCAACCTTGGCGCCAGTTAAGCATCGACAGAACTCTATTTAAACGGACGATGGAGTAGCAGCGAATGAAAGTTACAAACTATCAAAGTGCGACGATCGACCCGTTCGGCAAGGGCCTCGGCATGGTTCCGGGCACGAGCATCCAGCTCGCCGACGCGGCGCGTCTCGAATGGAATCTGCTGGACGAAGACGTGAGCCTGCCCGCCGCCGTCCTGTACGCCGAGCGCATCGAGCACAACCTGAAATGGATGCAGGCGTTCGTCGCGCAATACGGCGTGAAGCTCGCGCCGCACGGCAAGACGACCATGGCGCCGCAGCTTTTCCGCCGCCAGCTCGAAACCGGCGCGTGGGGCATCACGCTCGCGACCGCGCATCAGGTGCGCGCGGCGTATCGCGGCGGCGTGCAGCGCGTGCTGCTCGCGAACCAGCTGGTCGGCAAGCGCAACATGGGCATGATCGCGGAACTGCTGACCGACCCGAACTTCGAGTTCTTCTGTCTCGTCGATTCAGCCGACGGCGTGGATCAGCTCGGCGCATTTTTCAGCGACGTGAAGAAGCAGCTGAACGTGCTGATCGAGCTGGGCGTGCCGGGCGGGCGCACCGGCGTACGCGACGACGCGCAGCGCGAAGCCGTGCTGGCGGCCATCGCGCGCTGGCCGGGCACGATTCATCTGGCGGGCGTCGAATTGTACGAAGGCGTGCTGCAGGACGAATCGAAAGTGCGCGAGTTCCTGCAAGGCGCGGTGACGATCACGCGCTCGCTCGTCGCGCAAGGAAAGATCACGCGCAAGCCCGCGATTCTGTCGGGCGCGGGGTCGGCGTGGTATGACGTCGTCGCAGACGAATTCGCGAAGGCAAACAGCGACGTGATCGAGGTCGTGCTGCGCCCGGGCTGCTATCTGACGCACGATGTCGGCATCTACAAGAAGGCGCAGAACGAGATCTTCGCGCGCAACCCGATCGCGAAGAAGATGGGCGAAGGGCTCAAGCCGGCGCTGCAGCTGTGGGCGTATGTCCAGTCGATTCCCGAGCCGGATCGCGCGATCATCGGTCTCGGCAAGCGCGATTCCGCCTTCGACGCCGGGATGCCCGAGCCGGCGCGGCATTATCGTCCGGGAACGGAGGCTCCGCGCGATGTCACGCCCGACGAAGGCTGGGAAATCTTCGGCCTGATGGACCAGCACGCGTATCTGCGCATCAAGCCGGGCGACGACGTGAAGGTCGGCGACATGATCGCCTTCGACATCTCGCATCCCTGCCTCACGTTCGACAAATGGCGCCAGGTGCTCGTGGTCGATCCGAAGTATCGCGTGACGGAAGTAATCGAAACGTTCTTTTAAGCGTCTTCGTTCGTGGCGGCACTGGCGGCCGCCACTTCCTGGATGCGCTGCTCCAGCATGCGCAGCGCGCCGGACAGCGCGGCGATGGCGTCGTCGGGAAGCGAGGCCATCGTATCGTGCAGGAACGCGTTCCTGCGCGGCAGCCCGGCTTCGGCGGCGGCGCGCCCCTCTTCGGTCAGCACGACGTTCGAAATGCGGTTGTCGCGCGGATCGACACTGCGCGCGATCCAGCCCAGCGCTTCGAGCGCCTTCAATTGCCGCGTGAGCGCGCCCGGATCGACGCGCAGGCGCTCGACGAGCTTCTTCTGCGACAGTTCGCCCGCGTGCTCATGCAGCGCGAGCAGGATGCGCCAGCGCGGCATCGGCTGGCCGACCTGCGTTTCGAACGCCGACATGAACGCCCGGTACGTGCGCCCGAACTGCTGCACGACGGCGATGCGGTCCTGTTCTTCCATGGCAATTCGCTTCCAACGAGGTTATTCGGCGAGGATCGTCTTGTCGACGGGACCCTTCAGGCGCACGGGCGGCACGCGCCGCGACTGCCACAGCGAAATCACCGCGACCACCGCCGCGAGCGCAAGCCCGATGTGGATCGCGGCCACCAGGGCCTCGCGCGCCGATTCGAGCAGCAACGCACCATTGTGCCCCGCCGCCGTCAATTGCGAGAGCAGCGTGTCCTGCGCCTCGCGGTTGATCAGGATTTGCGGATCGGCAAGATCGCTCAGCCAGTGCGTGGCGTGATCCTTTTCCAGCGCGAGCTGAACGCCGCTCGCGTACAGGTGCGCCACCAGCGTGCCGGTCAGCGCCGTGCCGATCATCCCGCCGATCATGCGCAGCGACTGCAGCAGCGCCGTCGCGATGCCCAGATGCTGCCGCCCCGCCGTCTGCTGCGCGAACACGGTCAGATTCGGCATGACGAAGCCGAGTCCCAGGCCGCCGATCAGCATGAACACCATCAGGATCGAACGCGGCATCGCGTGCGTGGCGATCACGACGCCGAGGCACGCCACTACCAGCAGGCCGAAGCCGACGTAGAGCATCACGTTCGCGTTTTTCAGGCGCGTCACGATCCGTCCGTTGACGATGCTGCCGATCGTGATGAACACGACGAGCGGCGTAATCAGCAGCCCGGCGTCCTTGGGCGACATGCCGAAGCCGCCCTGGAACAGCAGCGGCGCGTAGAACAGCAGCGAAAACATCGTGAATCCGCCGAGAATTGCCAGCGTGAACAGCGCGGCGAGACTCTTGTTGCGGAACATGTCGAGGGGAAGAATCGCGTAGTCGCACCGCTTCTCCCACTTCCACAGCGCGACCGCGCTCGCGACGCTCACCAGGATCAGCGCGACCGTCACGACGCTCGCGCCGTACCTCGGCACCATCTCGACGAACATCTGCAGCGAACCGAGCGCAACCGCGATCAGCGCGGCCCCGGGCCAGTCGAGACGCATCTTGCCTTCGTGCGCCACATGCCGCAGATGCGGCAGGAATCGCCAGACGAAAAAGAGCGACAGCACGCCGACCGGCAGATTCACGTAGAACACCGAGCGCCAGCCGTAGTACTGCGTGAGAATCCCGCCGAGCGACGGCCCGACCGCGTTCGCGATGCCGAACGCCGAACTCATCAGCACCTGCCAGCGCAGGCGCACGACGGAGTCCGGAAACAGGTCGGCGATGCAGGCAAACGCGGTACCCACCAGCATGCCGCCGCCGATGCCCTGCAACCCGCGCGCGACGACCAGGAACAGCATGCTGTTCGCGAGCCCGCAGAGCACGGAGGCCACGGTGAACACGATGATCGACGCGATCACGAACGGCTGGCGCCCGTAGTAGTCGCCGAGGCGCCCGAAAATCGGCACCGTGACGACCGAAGTCAGGAGATACGACGTGGCAACCCACGCATAAAGGCTGAAACCCTTGAGTTCGGCAACGATCGTCGGCAGCGCCGTGCCGACCACGGTCTGGTCGAGCGCGACGAGCATCGTCACGAAAGAGATCCCGAGCATCGCCATCAGCGATTCGCGGAACGGAAGGACCTGCCCGGTTGAATGATTAGCGGCTGTATGAACGGCCATTTTTGATCACACAATGATTGACGAGTCAACTGAAAAAGAATTTTAGCACGTGAAAAGGCTCTAATCTGCTCACTGACGCATTCTTTTCACCCGCACAAAGAAAAAATGGAACCGACGCCGATCGCCACCTCGCCCCTTTCCTCCGACGATCTCGCGGCGCTGCGTCGCGCGAAGGAGGCGCTCGAAAGCCCGTCGCTGACAATGAAGCTCGCGAGCGTCGTCGGCGCGCCGATCGAAAAACTGATGGGAAGAATGCCGGGCGCCGCGCAGGAGAAAGTCGACGAGGCGACGCAACTCGCGCTCAAGAAATGCCTGCAGCTTGCGTTGCGCACGCTCGGCAAGTCGTCGCCGGCCGGATCGCTGATGGCGCCGCCGCCCGACAAGCCGCACAACCTGATGCACAAGCTTGCGGTGGCGACGACCGGCGCCGCGGGCGGCGCGTTCGGGCTCTTCGCGCTGCCGGTCGAGTTGCCGGTCACGACCACGCTGATGTTCCGCTCGATCTGCGACATCGCGCGCAGCGAGGGCGAGGACGTGCACCGGATCGACACCCAGCTGCAATGCATGATGGTGCTCGGCATGGGCGGCCCGGGCAAAAGCGACGACAACGCCGACCTCGGCTATTTCATCGTGCGCAGTGCGCTCGCGCAGTCGGTGTCGCGGGCGACCAACGAGATTGCGGCGAAGGGATTGGGCAGCCACGGATCGACGGCGCTGCTCAAGTTCCTGCAGACCGTCGCGTCGCGCTTTTCGGTGCAGGTGAGCGAGCAGGTTGCCGCCAAATCGATTCCGGCCATCGGCGCCGTGCTGGGCGCGATGGTGAACACCGTGTTCATCGACCATTTCCAGCAGATGGCGCACGGCCATTTCACCGTGCGCAGGCTCGAGCGGCAGTATGGGCCGGTTGCGGTCGAGCGCGCGTATCAGACGCTCGACGTTTCCGGCAACCGATGAACCGGCGAAGGCGCCGTGGTTCGCTGAATGAACCTGGCGGCGTGTTCCAGCGCGCGGTTCGCTTCCGGCATGAACGGCGCGCAAAGCTGGAACCCGTGCGGCACCTTCGGCCAGATCCCGAAGTCGACGGCCACGCCCGCCGCGCGGGCCTTTTCGGCGATGCGCGTCGAATCGTCGAGCAGGACTTCCGTATCGCCAACCTGTATCAGGAGCGGCGGAAGGCCGTCGAAGCGGCCGTATAGCGGCGACGCGTAAGGGTTGGTCGCGTCGGCATCGCCCAGATACAGCCGCGCGGCACGTCCAAGGGACGCGCCGAAGAACATCGGATCGCGCCCGTCGTTCGTCCTGATCGACGCGCCCGTCGACGCGAGGTCCGTCCAGGGCGAAAAGAGCAGTCCACAGGCGGGCAGCGCGTCGCCGGCGTCGCGCAGCGCGAGCAGTGTTGCGAGCGCGAGGCCGCCGCCGGCAGAATCGCCCGCGACGACCAGGGATTGCGCGGGAACGCCGTCCGCGCGCAGTTGACGATAGGCGGCGACGGCGTCGTCGAGCGCGGCCGGAAAGCGATGCTCCGGCGCGAGACGGTAATCGAGCGAAAACACACGTGCTCGGGCGCGCGTGGCAAGCGCGAAGACAATCGTGCGATGGCTGCGCGGCGAGCAAAAATAATAGCCGCCGCCATGCAGATAGAGGATGGTGGTCTGCTGAGGCGGATCGGCTTCCAGCCATTCGCCGCGCAACGGAGCGTCGCCGGGTTCGTATCGGGGGGTAAGGCGCCATCCGCGCGGCACCTTCGGCGTCCAGACGCGCTTCGACGTATAAGCCCGTGCACGCTCGACACTGATTTCAGGCTTCGCCGTCTCCGGGCGCAGTCGACGCCGCACGATCCAGCACGCCAGCGCGTTCTGCCAGCTCATGAGGGCAGTTTCCTTTCGATGTCACCGTTCACGCGATCGACGCCGGGTCAGCCCCGGCGTTCCCGGTGCTAGTTGGCCGGCATCACCTGACCGCGAATCTCGCCGCCCGGGTTCTCCGCCGTATGCACATTGAAATACCACTGTCCGGCCATCAGATCGGTGACCTGCTGATCCGTGAGCGTCGCTTGCCCCTTCATCGGGCTCGCAAGCGCGCCCTTGTCGACCGGTACCTGCACTTTCGCATTCTGGCCGACCGGAGCGGCCCCGTGGAAGTGCGCCATCGTGACCGGCCCGGAGAGTTCGGCATAGGTGGCGGTCCACGTCAGCGTCTTGGAGGACGTGTCGAAGGTGGCATCGAGTATGCCGTGCCCCTTGCTCACGCGAGGCGGCACTTCGCTCGACGGTTGCAGATTTGCCGTCAATGCGACCGTATCGGCGAACGCCGTGCCTGAAATCAAAACCGACAGCGCCAGCGCCAGGCCAACCCGTGGTCTGAATGTTGAAATCATTATCGCTCTCCTGGATGCGTACAAGCCGCGCGTGAGCGCCCGCCGCGCATGCGCCTGTCGCTCGCTCCATGTTAGTGCATTTGGGCTTGCGTCGGTCACGACGATGGGTGCCGCGCGTCGCCAATGCAAAAAAGGCACCTCGCGGTGCCTTTTTGCTGCTGCTCAAAACTCAAGCCGCTTTAGAAGCGGTGACGGACACCTGTCGACACGACGACCTGATTCGACATCGGCGACCGCCTCGTGCCGTAGATCTGGGTGATGCCGTCTTCGCCCGACAATTGAACAACCCCTTCCGCATAGAGATCAGTCCGCTTCGACAACGCATAGTCAGCCTGCAAGCCGAACTGGTTCCAGTGGCTCGAGCCGCTCGGATCTCCAGGCGTCTTGTTCAGCATCTGCGTGTACGTGTAGGCCGCGCCCAGTGCCAGCGCCGGCGTCAGGTTGTAACGCGCATTGACTTCATAGTTGTTGAAGCGCGTGGAAGCGTCACCCAGCGCGAACTGGAAGCGGCTCTGCGTGAACACCGCGCCCACCGTCGCCGCGCCGAACGCGTAGCTGCCGCCGACACCGTACGTACGCTGGCTTTCGCTCGGAACCGCAAATCCGTTGGAGCCGAACGCGCCGTCCTGGATCGCGCCACCCGTCACGCCCGAATTGGTGCCTTGCGTTTGCAAGTATGCGGCCGCCAGTTTGATCGGACCATTCTGATAGCCGGCACCGACGCTATACGCACGATTCGACGCGAACCCGCCCGCCTGGTTCGAGAAGCCGTACAGGCCACCGAATGTGAAACCGCCGTAGTTGGCGCTCTGGTACTTGATCGAGTTATTGATACGGAACGAGTTGTCCGTATTGTCGTTGTCGAACGGGTGCGAGAAGTACGTGCCACCCCAGCTGCCGTTGGCCGTCAGCGGACCGATATAGTCGACGACCGAGTCGTACTGACGACCGAGCGTCACGGTACCGAAGTTGCTCGACATACCGACGTAAGCCTGACGGCCGAACAGTCGTCCGCCCTGCGCGGACGTGCCGTCGTTGATATTGAATCCGCTCTCGACCGTGAAGATCGCTTTCATGCCGCCGCCGAGATCTTCAGCGCCGCGCAGGCCCCAGCGGCTGCCCTGGAGGTTGCCGCTCGACAAACGATACGCCGGGCCGTAGCCCTTCTCGTTATTGGCAACTTCATGGTTCACGTACGTGAGGCCGGCATCGACAATACCGTATAGCGTGACGCTGCTCTGCGCACTCGCGGCAGTCGCAAAAGAAGCGGATACGGCCGCCACAATCAGAGTCTTTTTCATGTGTGATCCTTTGAACGAGTCTCGCGACCCGATTTGGTTGCTAAGCGCGGCGCCGTTTCTCTTTCAGAGCACCGCGTCTCCGGTTTAGCCTGACACCCCTATTCGGCAGACCGAAGTTTATGGCGTGCGGTTTTGGAGCAGTCAGCAAAGGAAGCACAAAAAGCATTTCGATTAATTCAAAAAATGCAATTTCGATACGGATAAGCGCTTTAATGCCATGGGCTTACATCTATCTCGAAAATTTATACGAACTCCGAATTAGTTTTCAGAGTTGCATCCATACGATAGTGACTCGATACAAATAAGTAAGCGCATTCGGACAGATCCTATTCATGCGCGCATTTTTCTCGATTAGGATCGCGCACGCGTTGCGGGCTTGGCAGTTGTGCGGCTCGCGATTCCTGTCATGCGCGCTCACCCGTCAGCGCGCCACACGACCACCGGACAATGAATCATCTGCAAGCCATGCGCGTTTTCCTGAAGGTCGCCGAGGCGGGGTCGTTCGGCCGTGCAGCAGCGGGGCTCGATCTGTCCAATGCGGTGGTCACCCGCTATGTCGCCCTTCTCGAAACCCATCTCAACACCCGCCTGCTGAACCGGACTACCCGCAGCGTTTCGCTCACCGAAGCCGGCCAAACCTATGCGCAGGGATGCAAGGCGGTGCTCGAGCAAATCGAGGCGATCGAATCGGCCATCTCGAACAGTTCGATCGATCCCTCCGGCACGCTCAGAGTGGCAGCATCAGCATCGTTCTCTCTGCTCGGACTCACGCCGCTTCTGCGCGCATATCGCAAGAGTTTTCCCAACGTGAAGCTGCGGCTGACGCTGCTTCACCGGCCGGTGGATCTCGTCGAAGAGGGGTTTGATGTCGGCATCGTCGTGCCCAGGCTGGTGAACAGCGGGACGCTGATCAATCGTCCGCTGTTCACGTTGACGCCGGTCGTGGTCGCGTCTCCCGGCTACCTGGCGGAACACGGAACGCCGGCCCGTCCGGCCGCGCTCGCCCGGCACGCATTTCTCGCGCCATCGTCCGATATTCACGGGCCGACCTGGTCCTTCACGAGCGCGTCGGGCGTCAGCGAAGATGTGGCGCTCGATCCGTGCTACGCCGTCAACAACTCGCAGATGCTGCGTCAGGCGGCGCTATCCGGGATGGGCATTACCGTGCTGCCGGAAAGTCACGTTGCGGACGACATCGAGACGGGTGCGCTCATACGTCTCTTGCCGGGGTTTGCGATAAGGGACGCGGACAAGGAAGTTTCGCTGGTGTATCCCGGGCGCAGGCATGTGTCCGCTAAGACACGTTCGTTCGTTGATTTCGCGCTTGCCTATTTTCGTCACGTCCCGCCGGCGGCGGCACAGATACAGGCCGCGCCACACGCGTGATTGCCGCCGCGAAGAAAAGCGCGGCCGTAGCCGCGCTGTCGTCCATCCGTCCGACCTAGGCCATCGCCGCGCACTGCCCTTCTATCCGCTCGAGCAGAATCTCGCACCGCGCGATCAACGCGACGCCGTCCCGCCGTCTGCGCGCGGCGGACTTATCGCAGAGATCGCGGCGGAACGCATCGAGTGCATCGAGCAGCGGCTTATATTGCAGTACGCTCGCCGCTCCGAACACGCGATGGTGCCATTGCCTCAACTGATCGACAGTGCCGTCTTCGAGCAATGGCCTGAGCGCCGCGAGATCATCTCGGAACGACGACACGAACGAATCCATCAGAGCCTTGACCGTCGCCTCGCTGCCCCAGAGCTGCGTCATGTAGGTGAAGTCGAGCTCGTCGTCGGAATGCGGCGTGATCGCGGCAGCGGGCCGCGTCACCGGAGCCCTCGTCGCCTCCATATCGATCGCGGGCGCCGCGTCGCCCGCCCGCCAACGGTTCAGATGTTCGCGCAGGGTTGCGAGCCGGGTCGGCTTGATAAGACAGTCGTCCATGCCGGCCTCCCGGCACATCGAAAGCTCTTCCGGTGCCGTGCTCGCGGTGATACCGAGAATCGGCAGCCGCCCGGACGCCCCCTGCTCCCCCGATCTCACGCGCCGCGCAAGCTCGTAGCCAGTCATGTTGGGCATGTGACAGTCGGTGATCAGAAAGCCGTAGCGCGTGTTCCTCAGCGCTGCGAGCGCCTCCACGCCATCCTGCACGACGTCACATGCGAAACCCAGCAACGAAAGCTGATGCCGGATCAGTTCCTGATTCACCGGATGATCCTCCGCGACGAGCACGAGGCGGCCGGCTCGCAACGCCCTGTCGCGATCCGGCGCTTCCATCCGGGGTTCGATGCCATGCGTTGCGCGCGACACGATTTGCGGCATGCCCGTCAGCGCACCGACGCACGCGGCGCCAAGACCGCGCCACGAGATCGGATTCACGCTTACGCGGATATCGTCTTCGAGAATCCGATAGCCGGTCGGCTTCGGCTTTTCGGTCACATGGATGACGCGCAAGTCGACCGGCAAGCGTTCCTTGCGTGCGTCACTGAGAAAAACCAGATCGACGCCGTCGAACGTGTCCCGGACGTGCAGGGCCGAGTCATCGCTTGGCAACACGCGCAAAACGAGTCCCAATGCACGGCCATAGCCGACGAGCGCGCGAGCCACGCGCGCATCGTCGATCGCGACAATCGCCTTCTTGCCGCGCAAGCCGTCGATCTGGTAGTGCGCGGCTTCGACCGACATGGTCAACTGCACGATCATGCGCGTACCGACGCCACGTTCGCTCTGCAGTTCGAGCCTGCCGCCCATCAACGCTACGAGTTTCGAACAAATCGTCAGGCCGAGGCCGGTTCCACCAAAGCGGCGGGTCGTCGACGTCTCCGCCTGCACGAACGGCTCGAAAAGCTTCGCCTGCGCGTCCGGTGCGATGCCGATGCCCGTGTCTTCCACGCAGAGTTCGAGGACCTGCTCCGTCCCGCGATCCTCGATCACTCGCATGCCCAGCGATACTTCACCTCTGATCGTGAACTTGATCGCGTTGCTCATCAGATTGAACATCACCTGACGCAGCCGGACGCTGTCACCCCGCACGCTCGCCGCCACTTCGGGTGCGACGTCGACGCGAACCCGCAGACCCTTTTCGTGTGCCTGGCCGGCGAGCAAGCCGACAGCGTTGTCGACGAGTTCGCGCAGGTCTATCGCTGTCGATTCGATCGAGAGCCGGCCCGCCTCGATCTTGGAATAGTCGAGCAGGTCATCGAGGATCTGGAGCGGCGCGCTCGCCGAGTCCTGAATCATGCCGAGCATCTGCGCCTGATCCGCGCTGAGCGGCGTGTTCTCGAATACTTCGACGAGACCGAGCACACCGTTCATCGGCGTACGGATTTCGTGGCTCATCATCGCCAGGAAATCGTCCTTCGCCCGCGACGCGGCTTCCGCGGTGTCGCGTGCCCGTGCCAGCTCGTCGGCCCGCGCATGCTCGATGCTCGCGTCGGCCCAGTAGCCGCTCCACACGACAGATCCGTCGTCCTCTTCGTGTGCGACCAGATCGCAGCGTATCCAGCGCTTGCCGCCATCCACAGTCGAGCGGAATTCGATATGCACGGGTTCGAGCGTGGACGCCGATCGTTCGATCACGTCGCGCACCGCCCGCTTGTCCCCGCGATGGATGTGCGAAAGCCTGGAAAGGCGGTCACTGTCGAGCGTCGCGAGGTCCGCGCCGAACAGTTGCCGCGTGTCACCGCCGATATACGGGAAGCTGTACTCTCCGTCGGGCCCGCGCCGCAACTGAAAGACCACCGCGGGCAGCGAATGCGTGACATCGTGCAGGCGCCGCTCGTTTTCGCGTGCGCGCATTTCGGCGTCGCGGATATCCGTGATATCGATCATCGTGCCGACGATGCCCGCCATCGATCCGTCGGCGGCGCTGAAGGTGCTCGTCCAGAAAAGTCCGTGACGCGTCTGGCCTCGCGCGTTACAAAACGCCGTCTCGACCTCCTGGCGATGCGCGCTCTGGATGCTCAACGCAGTCAGATCGTGCATCTTCGGGCTGCATTCCGGCCCCCATGGCAGGACGTCGAGCGTCGAGCGCCCGATGATATCCTCGCGCCGCACGCCGAGCGTTTGCTCGAACGCGCGATTGACAGCGACATAGCGATTGTCCAGATCCTTGACGACGAGCGGATACGGCACGACTTCCATCATCGTGCGCTGAAAGCTCAGCTGTGTGGCGAGGCGCTTTTCAGTCTCCACGCGACGGCTCATCTCGCGCTGCAGCAGCACGAACGCGCGCAGCGTCACAGCCAGCACCACGCCGATGGCAATCAGCGCGGGCAGCAGGCGAAGCGCATTCACGCTCCAGCCTCCTTGCTGTTTCGCCAACGCGGTTTGCCGGGCGAGCTTGATCTTTTGCGTTTCCGCGTCGGGCATCGCGGCGATGGCCCGGTCGATGAGCGGCGCGAGGCCGCTCAAGTCGGGCCGAAGCGCGAGGCCGACGCGCTCGAACTTGCCGACGGGACCAAGGATCTTCAACTGGTCGCCGTAGCGGGACGACAACGCGGCATCGACGGTGGCGAGGTCCCCGATCGCCACATCGATGTCGCCATTCGCGACGCGCTCGAGCGCCGTCGCGAGATCCTGTACGACGACGAGCCTCATGCGCGGCGCGAGATTGGCAAGACTGCTGTCCGCAGCGAGGCGCTGGCTCACCGCAAGCCGCTGCACCGGAAGATCGTCCAGGCTTTTCGCGACGGCTTGTCCATGGCGCCCGACCATGACGAGCGGATAAGTGTCGTGGAACTCGCTCAATGCGGCACCGCCCAGCCTGGACGTGCCCTGCTCCGAGGTGACCATCGCGTCGATGTCGCCACGAGCAAACGCGTTCGAGACGGCGGTCCAATCCGCGTAAGGATGGCGTTCGAACCGCACCCCGAGCGACCTTGCAAGATAGTCCACATACGCGGCGGCAACTCCGCTCACGCGTCCCTTTGAATCCAGATAGATGAACGGCGGCCAGTTGGTGTCGAACCCGACGCGGATCGGCGGCAACGAGCGCAAATAGGCTCGCTCCTCGTCGCTCAGCAGGAGCGGCTTGTGCGAGCCGGCCGCCAGACCGTTTCGTGCTTGCGATCCGCTGCGGATCGCAGCAAGCCGCTCCGAGCCAAGCTTCAGCAACCGTTCGTTGAGGTCATTGCGCAATGGAACGCGGGCGACGGACACGGCAAACCGCGATTCGTTCAATTCACCGCTTTGCGTCTGCACGACGGCCAGTCCAGTGAACTCGGGCGCATCCAGCAGCCTGCTCGCGCCGGGAGCTACGCCGAAGTAGACGTCGGCCTCATGTTGCGCCACGGCACGAAGCGCATGTGCGCCGTCCCGATATACGCGGATCTGTGCTTGCGGGAACTGCTCGCGGATGACGTGCTCCAGTGCGAAACCGTCCTCGACGGCCACGAGGACCCGGCCCGTTCCCTCTCGCGAGATCGACGCAAAGTCCTCGTTGGCGCGCGCAATCACCACCGCGCGGTCGAACGAATAGGGAACGGTAAACGTCAGGCAGCTGTCTCGGTCGGCGGTGCGCGAAACGCTCGCCACGATATCGACATCGCCCGCACAGGCGGCGGCGATCAAATCGGTCATCGTGTGATACGCGCGGGCATCGAGCCGGACACGCGGTCCAGCAAGTTCGCGAAGCACGTCGACGCTCGTTCCTGCAGGCTCGCCGTGTGACAGCATCGCGGAGGGGTCGGCCGCGTCCGCCAGGACGCCGATTGTACGCACCTGATATTGCTCGAGCGAACGCTCGGCGCTGATCGCACGAAGCGGGTCGGCATAAGCATTGACGGCAACCGACAGGAACGCAAATGACGCGAAGCAGGACGCAAGAAGACGCACCATGCGTGAGAAGAAGGGTGTAGGGCGTGGCATGGCGGCTGCGGTTTCCATCCTGGCGCTATTGCAACAGCGTGTCGCTGATCTTCGGGTCTGCTCCGTCTTCACCATTGCAGGCGCCGAAGATCGCGGGGTAGGACAAGCCGGCGAGAAGCGCTCCGGCGAGCGGTGCCGCCCAGAAGAGCCACAAGTCGTCGAGCGCCCATCCGCCGACGACGATTGCGGGGCCGGTGGAGCGAGCGGGATTCACCGAGCCGCCGGTCACCGGTATCGTCACGATGTAGATCAGCGTGGTGGTGAGGCCGATGACGAGTGGATCGTCGAGGCGGGCGGATTTGCTTCTGGTCGCAGCAAGATTCAGCGTGACGAACGCGAAGGTCATGACCAGTTCGATCGCAAATGCCGCACACAACTGATAGTCGCCCGGAGAATGAAGGAAATATCCGTTTGCGCCAAAGGAGGACACGGCCGTCCCGAACCCCGGTCTCCCGCTCGCGATCAAACCCAGCAGCATCGCGCCAGCGATGGCGCCGGTCACCTGCGCGAGAATGTACGGAAGGAGATCGCGGATTGGAAAGCGGTTGGCGATCGCAAGACCGACTGTTACCGCCGGATTGAAATGCCCGCCAGAAATCGACCGAAAAACATACGAAGCGGTCGTGACCGACAGTCCGAATGCCAGCGCTTGCTCGAGCACCCTCGCGTCGGGAGCGAATTCGACCGTGCCCAGGACGCTGACGCCGCATCCGATGAAAACGAGCCAGAAGGTTCCCGCGCATTCGGCAGTCAATCTTCTGATCACGTTGGTTCCCGGTTCATTGGAGGCAGTCGATGCCGGTTGGGAGGCGTCAGACACTCAAGCGCGTACCGCTCAATCGGCGAGCCAAAGTCTGACGTGCGAGGAGAATGACGAATATCAGAACAATCCCAATAGCTCTGATCCAGCATTGCAATATCAGGTGAGCCCGATCTGCTGCAGGTACGCGATCAGATCCCATTCCGAATCGAGTCCGAGTTTTCGCATTCCGCTGCGCTTCTGCGTGCCGATCGTCTTGCTGCTTCGCCCGAGACGGTGCGCAATGTCCTTAACCGGGATTCCGCTCGCATAAAGCTGGAAAATTTGCCACTCGCGGGCGCTCAGCACGCCGGCGCGCGCCAGCATGTCCGAGGGTGCCTCGCGCAGGAGCTCGGCTGCGCGAGTCGACACGAACCGCTCCCCGTTCAGGATGGCGGCGATGCAGTCGGTGAGCGAACCGAGTCCATCGCGCTTGTCTACGATGCCTGACACCCCGAGCTGCAGCAATCCCGCCAGCATCTGTCGATGCGCGATCATCGTGATGACGATGATGTGCGGCCTCGGCATTTGCTTCAGCAACAGTTTCAGGAACGCGATCGAGTTGCTCTCGCCGTTGATCCCGCGCATGCCGATATCGGACACGACAAAATCGCAGGGGGCACGCGAGACCAGGTCGGCGAGCGACTGCGAATCGTGCGCTGTCGCGATCACTTCGACCCGCGGATCCCGTGTGAGCCAGACGCGGATTCCCTCGACCGCGACGGGATGATCGTCGGCCACGATGATCTTGATTGTCTTGTCCATGGTGATTGCCATTCGCCCTCGGGACCGGTGCGACCTCACGTCCTCAAAACAGCTGGCGGATGCCCGCCTTGCGGCGCGAACGCAAACGCCGTTCGCACCTTCATCAGATGCGTGAGGGACGCGTCTTCACGAGACCGCTGTCGAAGGCGAACCGATACAACTCCGCGTCCGTCGACAGATCGAGCTTGCGCATCGCCGCGCATTTCTGCGCGCTGATGGTCTTGACGCTGCGCCCGAGCTCTTTCGCGATTTCGGTCACGTTGCCGCCTTTCGCGTATCGCGCAATGACATCCAGTTCACGGCGTGTCAGCTTCTGGCGAATCAGATCCGCCCGGTTCATGGCGTTCGCATCGGCGAGAAGCGCCCGGACCGAAGGACCGAGATAGTCCTCGTGCGCCAATACCGTGACGATCGCCACATAGATCAGCTCGAGCCGGTCCTGCTTGCTCACGACCGCGTTGGCGCCCGCTTCGAGGGCGCGAGCGATGAGATCGGGATCCGTCATCATCGATAGCACGACGATTGCCGCCTTCGGATAGGTACTGGCAATGTGCCGGATCAGATCGATGCCGTCGCCCTGCTTTCCGTCGGGCATGAAGAAATCCATCACGACGACGTCGCATTCGACGCTTGCGAGCGCTTCGGCCAGGCCTGCCGAATCAGGCGCCCGGCAAACGATCTCGATATTCGGAATGTTGGCGATCAATCTCTCGATTGCGAGTATCACCAACGGGTGATCATCGGCGATCGCCAGTCGTATTCTTTGCGTGAACGCAAGCATTTACCCGCTCCTGTTCCGGGTTCATGTCCGGATGTTGCGTCCATCCAGCGCGGCGCAGGATTGGTTTGCCGCTGGAAAGAACGAATTTAAGCATCGGCCATCGATGCATCGCCGGACATCGGATGCATCTCAATAGCCGGTTTTCAGCGCCGGGCAATCATGTCAGCCCGTGCGCGCGGGCAAAGGCGAACAGGCCCGGGTCGTTGCGCACGCCGAGTTTGCTCATTGCGTCACGCTTCTGACGGCTGATCGTGCGCACGTCGCGATCGAGCGAACGCGCGATCTCGGTGATCGACAGGCCGCTCGCGAACATGCGCACGACCTCGATTTCCCGCGGCGACAGGCGAGGCCCTTCCGCGAGCGCGTCGGTCTCCGCACCCGCGACGGCGAGCGCAGCGACAATCGACGTGCTCAGGTAGCGTCGGCCCACGCCTGCAAATCTGACGGCGGCCGCGACTTCGTCCATCGACTCGACCTTGTTGAGCAGGCTCATCGCGCCCGCCGTCAGAATGGAACGGAGAATCGCGACATTGCTCATGCTCGTGAGCACGACAATCCTGATATGCGGCCAGTCGCGGCGCACGCGCCGAATGAGGCGCAAGCCATCCTCGGCTTGAGAACCGCCTTCCGGCATCGCGAAATCCGTGACGAGAACGTCACAAGGTGTCGTCTCGAGCAATGCGAGCAGCGCGCTCGCGCTCACTGCCTCACCCACCACTTCCATGCTTTCGTCCGCATGAAACGTTGCGCGAATGCCCAGCAGGACAAACGGATGATCGTCAGCCAATACGACTCGAAGCTTCATTTCGGCCCTCTGTTCTTATTGTTTGTGCTTCCAGTCCACATGCGCATGTGATTGACCGTGCACCGTTGCCATAGCGGCGGTCCAACAGCATGACCGCACACCCCGACGTTCACAGTCATTGAGTATTCGTGACACCCGATGCGCTGCGCAAACCCGTACTCTTCAAGCCGCACATCCCGACAAGGCGCTGTCAGACGATCTCTCAAAGTTCTTTCTTTGGCGCACCCGAAAGCCTGCCGACCAAGTTTTCGTGAGAGTAAAACTGCCACCTTGCGCGCTCCATACGATTCGTCCGATTAGCTCCATGGCGGTCCGGCAGGCCCGTCACGGAACCATCGCAGCCATTGCCGCCGCACCATCCGGAGCGGCCGACAAAGTTAGCGGAGCGATGCAATGCGGCACATAGGCACAGGACGAGTTACTTGCGAAGCGCCCGCCCGGCGATCATCGAGGGTGAAAACAGACGCAGGCACGAGATTGCCGGCGATATCGCGCGCCTCGGTCCGACTTTCGATCTGAGCGTATGCTTGAGCGGACACCCGGGAGACGACCATGAGCCTTGCAGGCAAGACCCTGTTCATGTCCGGCGGCAGTCGCGGCATCGGACTCGCGATCGCCCTGAGAGCGGCGCGCGACGGCGCGAACATCGCGATCGCGGCGAAGACGGCGGATCCGGACCCGCGTCTCGAAGGCACGATTCACACCGCGGCTGCGGCAATTGAAGCGGCCGGCGGCAGGGCACTTCCGCTCGTCGTGGATATTCGGGACGAAGAGCGCGTCAAGGCCGCGGTTGCCGAGACCGTCGGCATGTTCGGCGGTATCGATATCCTCGTGAACAACGCGAGCGCCATCCGGCTGACGGGCACGCTCGATACGCCCGTGAAACGATATGACCTGATGCACGGCGTCAACGGCAGAGGAACGTTCGTGTGCGCGCAGGCGTGCCTGCCGCATCTTCTCGAAGCGCCCAATCCGCACATCCTCACGCTGTCGCCGCCGCTCGTCACCGACGCCAGGTGGTTCAAGGACTTCCCGCCCTACACGATCGCGAAATACACGATGAGCCTTTTCACGCTGGCGCTCGCGGAAGAGTTCAGGGAGCGCGGCGTCGCGGTCAATTCGCTGTGGCCTCGCACGGCCATCGCGACGGCCGCGATAAGGAACGAGATCGGCGGAGCCCGGATGATCGCGGCGTGCCGCAAGCCGGAGATCGTCGCCGACGCCGCGCATTACATCCTCACGCGCCCGGCCAGGGAATGCTCGGGGAATTTCTTTCTCGACGATGAAGTGCTGCTCGCCGCCGGTGTCCGCGATTTCTCGCAGTACGACGTGCAGGCGGGAGCCGCGCTGCAGGCGGACTTCTTCGTCGAGGCGCTGCCCGGCATGCTGCGCTCGGACGACATGTTCAAGTCAAAGTAGCGCGCCCCGAGACTCGACGGTACCGGCGCAACCGCAGGCCGCGACCGCATGGTGCGCCGGCGGCTGTTTCATCGCGTGACGCGGAAACAACGAGCGGGCCATCGGTCCGCCGGAACAAGCGGTTTAAATATATTCCGCGTAGACTCTTTCGCTCTGTCGCAATGCATTTACGCGGCGCCGGTTAATTTCGTTGCATGCCGATCGTCTATCGATTATCGGGAATGCCGATCGGTGCATCGGCATTCATGCGTCGCGCGGATTCAGCGAATAACATTCAACGATGACGCAAACGCCCTGCGTATCAAATGCCGCGCGTCTTGTGCATCTAATCTCCACAGCCATGTCAATATCGAACGAGATTCAGCAGTCCCAGAACGAAATGCTCAACGCGGCGCGTAAAGAACGCAAGCGCGTCGAAATATATGTCGTAAATGGCGTGCGGCTCGTGGGCCATATCGAATCGTTCGACCAGTATCTGGTCATGCTGCGTACCCATACCGGCATTCAGGCCGTGTACAAGCACGCCATTACGGCCATCCAGCCCGATACCGGCAGACGTGCGCCGAGTGCGCGCAGCGCTCCGAAACCGGCGCCAGGCGCAAGGGAGAATGCGACGGTGGTCGTCACGCGAAAGCGCCGCCCCGCGACTGGCGAACGCGAGTCAGGCGGACCGGACTATTCATGACTGTGACGGCTGTTTTTTGACAGCGGCCTGAATCCCGGCCGATTCCGCTTATCCAGGCTCGCGATCTCCTGCGGTGGCGAGCGCAGCGCCGCTGCGGTCAATCCGCTTCCAGGCATCTCTCGTCCTCCTGCGCCGACGCTCAACACTGCCGCGCATGCTTGCATCAATACAGTGCACGGCGTCATTAAATATTCACTGAATTCATCGGCACGGATGCCGTTAAACGGAACTCCGGGTTATCCCTCATGCGCCCCGTTTCGCCGGGGGCGCACCGGTTCCAGGTAGTCCGCGCCGCCGTAATCCGGCTCACGCACGTGAGCAAGGGCGAACGCGACTACGGTCACCAACGAATTCCACCGTGCGCGTCATGCCTCACCTTACCGTTAGAAGCCGGCTGCTGATCCTGACCGGCGCCGTCGCGGCCATCCTCGCCGCCGCCGGAGGCGCAGGACTCTTCGGCGTCGCCCGAAGCAACGAGGCGCTGCGGGACATGTATGTCGGACGCGCGAAGGCGCTGCAGAACATCTCCACCATCGACGAACTGATCACCCAGAGCCACTACGCGATCAGCGACGCCGTGCTCGATCCGTCGGCGCAGAAGACGCAAAGCGTCCTCGAGGCGACGCGGCGGCGTGTCGGCAGGATCGACGAACTGCTGAGCGCCTACGCGCGCGACCTGTCTGACGACAAGGAACGAAAACTCGCGACGCGCTTCGCCGCCGACTGGCGAACGCTGCGCGACAAGGGCTTTGCGCCGACCGCCAGCTATCTCGCCGCGAACAATCTGTCCGAAGCGCAGTGGGTCGTCACGCAGCAGATCGAGCCGACGGTCAAGGCGGTAAAGTCGGAGAGCACGGAACTGAGGGCGCTGCAACTGACAGCCGCCCAGCAGGAATACGACCGGGCGCGCGAACTGGGCCGGAAGGTGCAGTGGCTCGTGTGCGCGTTCATTCTGGGCGGCATCGCGCTGGTCGGCGTGCTGTGCGCGTCGATGGCGCGAGCGCTGTTCAGGCAGCTCGGCGGCGAACCCGCGCTTGCGGCCGAGGCCGTGCATCGCGTTGCAAAGGGCGACCTGCAATTCAACGTTCCCGTTGCGCCGGGCGACACGCGAAGCGTCATGTACGCGACGAGCGTCATGCGCGCGCGGCTCGCGTCCGTCATCGGCGATATCAAGTCGTCCACCGAGACGATCGCGACGGCAACCGCCGGGATCAACTCAGGCAACAGCGACCTGTCCGCGCGCACCGAGGAGCATGCGGCCAGCATCCAGCAGACGTCGGCGAGCATGGAACAACTGGCGTCGACGGTCAAAGCGAACGCGGACCACGCACAGCAGGCACGCACGCTCGCGACCTCTGCCTCGGACAAGGCGCGCGAAGGCGACCGCGCCGTCGCCGACGCGGTCAGGCGGATGACCGGCCTGTCGGCGCGCTCGGCGCAGATCGGCGAGATTACGTCGGTCATCGAGGGCATCGCCTTCCAGACCAACCTGCTCGCGCTGAACGCGGCCGTCGAGGCGGCGCGCGCCGGGACGACGGGCCGCGGCTTCGCCGTGGTGGCGCAGGAAGTCAGGGCGCTTGCCCAGCGCAGTTCGCAGTCGGCGAGGGAAATTTCAGCGCTGCTCGACGATGTGACCACGGAAGTCCAGTCGAGCGGGAAAACGGTGAAAGCCGCGGGCGAAACGATCGTGGAACTGCTGGGCTCGGTGACGGGCGTCGCCGAACTCGTCGATGCGATCGCCACTGCATCGCGCGAGCAAAGCGCGGGGATCGACCAGATCAACGACGCGGTGTCGCAAATGGACCGCATGACGCAAAAGAATGCCGCGCTGGTGCAGGACGCCGCGTTCGCCGCGGCGGCGCTGGAGAAAGAGGCGCATCAGCTCCGGCAGTCGGTACAGGTTTTCACCGTCTGACGCTCGCGTCGCGCCGCCTACGTGCGCGAGCTCAGGAGCCTGACGCCCGCGATGCCGAACACGACGCAGAGGCACCCGTCCATCCAGCGGCGGATCGCGACATAGATGCGGCGGGCGGATGACGTCGAGAACAGCATCGCATAGCCGCCGAAAACGATGAGGCCGATGCACAGGCACCCGGCGACGACGGCAATCATGCCGAAGTGGCCTGCGTCGGCCGGAGAGGCGAGCGCCACGACCGAGATCCACACGAGAATCGCCTTCGGATTCGTCAGATGCAGAAGCGCGCCGCGCGCATAAAGCCGGCGCCAGGACTGCGGCTTCTCGGCTGACGCGGGCGCGACCGGCTTCGCGGCAAGCGCGGAGCGGCCGGACTTGAACGCAAGCCAGAGCAGGTAAAGCCCACCAAAGACCTTGACCGCGACGATGAAGCCGGAATACGCGGTCAGCACCGCGGACAGCCCGAGTGCAGCCAGCGTTGCCCAGAAAAACGATCCCGACATGACTCCCGCCGCAAACATGAACGCAGCTTTTCTGCCCGAAGTCGTTGCGATCGACATGATCGCAAGATTGCTCGGGCCGGGGCTCGCAGTTCCGACGAAATACGCCGAGTAAGCGAAGAGGACGTTTGCGGTGAAGAGCGCGTTGCCGGTCATGTGAGGTTTGACGCCGTCGGATGGCGAGCCGCGGCTCGCGGTTGGACAAAAGGCGCCCGGAGGCGCCTTTGGATCGTGCCGCGCTTCCCTTTCGGGAAGCTGGCGGAACACATTCTTCCGCGTTCGGGTCGGCCTCAGAATGGAATATCGTCGTCCATCTCGTCGAACCCGCCGCCGGCCGGCGCGTTGGACCGGCTCGAACCACCGCTCGCTCCGCCACCGCCACCGCCCGCGCCACGGCCGCCGGCCGCCGGCGCGCGTCCGCCGCTACCACCACTGCGCTCGGCAGGCGCGCTGCGGCTGTAGCCGCCCTCGTCGCCACCGCCGCCCGCGCCGGCGCGGCCGCCCAGCATCTGCATCTGGTCCGCGACGATCTCGGTCGAATAGCGCTCCTGCCCCGCCTGATCGGTCCACTTGCGCGTGCGGATACGGCCCTCGATATACACCGACGAGCCCTTCTTCAAATACTCGTTCACGATCTCCGCGAGCCGCCCGAAGAACGATACGCGGTGCCACTCGGTGAGCTCCTTCATCTCGCCGGACGACTTGTCCTTGTAGCGGTCGGTCGTCGCGAGACGAATGTTCGCCACGGCGTCGCCGCTCGGCAGATAGCGGGTTTCCGGATCGGCGCCCAGATTCCCGACGAGAATGACCTTGTTGACGGATGCCATGATTTCTCCTGTTGATTCGATACTTGCTGCCGGATGCGCAGCGCGGCTCCCGCCGGACTCGATGCCGCCCGAAGCCCGCCCGCCGCGCCCTGCCGGCTCAATCCATTTGATCCATTCGACTGCGTTTTTCCGCTAGACGGTACGCTGAACCTTGCGCGGCGGCGCCTTCATGGCCGCTGCCACCACGAGCCATGCGAGCACCAGCGCCGAACACGCATAAAACACCGAGCTTTGCCCGTCCACCTTCAGCAGCCAGCCGCCGATGACCCCGCCCATCGCGAGTCCGATCGACTGCGTCGTGTTGTAGACGCCCGCCGCCGCGCCCTTGCGGGTGCCGGGCGCGAGCTTTGACACGAGCGACGGCTGCGAAGCCTCGAGCACGTTGAAGCCGAGGAAATAGATGAAGAGGATCGCGGCCACTGACCATAGGGTATGGGGAGCGACGCCCAATAACAACTGGCCGGTCAGGATAAGTCCGATCGCACTCAGCATCACGGCCTTCATTTTTCCACGTTTCTCGGCCGCGATGATGGCGGGCACCATCATGACGAAGGCGAGCCCCATCACCGGCAGGTAAATCTTCCAGTGCGACGCGACGGGCAGCCCGCCCGCTTCCAGGATGCGCGGCACGACGAGAAAGAGCGCCGTCTGCGTGGCGTGCAGCACCAGCACGCCAAAATTCAGACGAAGCAGTTCGACGTTGTGCAGCACTTCCGCGAACGGCGCCTTCACGTGCACCGGCGGCCGCGGCGCATCGGGCACGACCCAGAACACGACGCCGACCGCCAGAATCGACAGAATGCCGATCACGGTGAAAAGCCCGCTCATGCCCACCCAGTGGAACACGATCGGCGCGCCCACGATCGCCACCGCGAACGACACGCCGATGCTGCCGCCCACCATCGCCATCGCCTTGGTGCGGTTGTCTTCCGTCGTGAGGTCCGCGATGAACGCGATCACCGCCGACGACACCGCGCCCATTCCCTGAATCACGCGCCCGACGATGATCCAGGTCATCGAGTGCCCGGCCGCCGCGACGAAGCTGCCGATCGCGAACACGATGAGGCCGAACGCGATCACCGGCTTGCGGCCGAGCTTGTCGGAGACCCAGCCGTAGAAGATATAGAGCATCGACTGCGTGACGCCGTAGGCGCCGAGCGCGAGGCCGACGAGAAAGACGTTGTCGCCGCCGGGGATCGTCTTCGCGTAGATCGAGAACACCGGCATGATCATGAACAGGCCGAGCATGCGCAGCGCGAAGATTGCGGCGAGCGACACGGTCGCACGCAGTTCGGGCGCGCTAAGACGTGAAGACGTGGCAGACGGATTGGACATCAGAAACGGGAAATGTATGAGATACGCGTTGGCTCGGGCGCGTGGTGAAGCCCCGGCGCGGCCGCCTTGTCGCTGCTCGAAACGGCACTATGTGAGACGCACTGCACTGGCGCGCCACTCGGACGATCCGCCCCCCGCAACCGTGTTCCTGGTGCTTGGCCGGCGCTGCCGGACGCGGGTACCGCGCCCTTGGTAGGGTAGCCCCTCCTCCTTGCGGAAAGAGGGGCCCCCTAAGAACTGTACGTGCGAGTTTCCCCGCATACAGCTCAAGCCTACATACAAAGCCCTGCCTACGGCAGGGCCGGTTTAGTTACAGCTATTCTACCAGCGTGCACGTGCTGGTGGCAGTGCAGGTGGAGCAATACACGATTTGCGAGAGCGTCCGACCCGCCATGCATCCGATATTCCAGATGATGGTCGTGCCAGCCTGTCTCGTCTGTCAAAGCCGTACCACAGTGCGCACAACGGCCGCCCTGTGACATGTACAACCCCGCCCACTGCTTTCGGTACCGCATCGATTCCCACATGCGACCCTGCCCCAGCTTCTCGCCGTACTGCTCCCAACGAGGATCAAAGGGATTGAATTCCCCTTTGATCTTCGTGTGCCACTTGATGACCATACCGCTGATTCGATCCAGGTCGAGCAGCCCGTTACTGCCATCCGTGCGAACCACTGGAACGGCGAAAACCCACTGTCGATCACCGACGGAGTGAAAATACTTCTTTCGCACCCAGCCAGTGTTCTTTTGTGGGTGTCGCCGCCTTGACCACCGCCAGAGCCGCTGAAAGACCAGATGCTCCATGCGGCTGTACGCCCGCTTCGCTGAAACCGGACAGTGATACTGCGCCCATCCGCGCAACATCGGGTTGAGCAGGCGGATCAGACTTTCCTGCTTTACCGTCTTGTTGCCACTGATCGTTTCCGCCACCTTGCGATAGAACGCTTGCGCGTTTTTCTTGCTCGGTTTGATCAGGAACTTGCCCGAGTACTTCCGGAAATTCCAGCCAAGGAAATCGAAGCCTTGGTCAATGTGGGTGATCCGCGTTTTCTCCTCGGAAAGCTGCAACCCTCGAACCACAAGGAAAGCTTCTACCCAGGGTCGGACTTCGTTCGCCAGTATCTCTTTCGAGACGCCAGTGATGACAAAGTCGTCCGCGTAGCGCACCAGATTGATCTTCAGCTTCTTGGCCTTTGCGACGCTAAACTTCGCACGGAGGTGCGCGTCCAGTCCTCGCTCCAGCCCGTTCAGTGTGACATTGGCTAACGTCGGGGAGATGATGCCTCCCTGTGGCGTACCGGCCTCGGTCGCCTGTAGCTGACCCTTGTAGATCAGGCCAGCCTTCAACCACTTCCGGAGAATCGTCGTGTCCATCGGGACATTGCGCTCCAGCCAGTCGTGATTGATGTAGTCAAAGCAGCCTTTGATATCCGCTTCCAAGACCCATTGAGACGAATCCTTCCGGGACAAGCAAACGCGTAGTTGACCCATAGCATCGGCCGTCGAGCGATTTTGCCGAAACCCATAGGAGTTCGGATCGCTCGTTGACTCTGCTACTGGCTCCAAAGCCAGCAAATACAGAGCTTGCATCGCCCTGTCATGCATGGTCGGAATACCCAGAGGGCGTTCCTTTCCATTGGCTTTGGGGATAAAGACCCTCCGTAAAGGCAGAGGCTTATACCCACGCCGCTTCAACCGATCGACGGCTAGCCGTCGACTTTCAGGCGAATCCCATAGCTCGCGATCGACTCCCGCCGTTCGCGCACCCTGGTTCTGCGTAACACGCCGTACCGCATACAGCTTCGCGGACAACGTGCGGGTCAGCATCCGTTGCAAGGCTTTCACCCTGCGCCAGCGGCCATCCCGCGTCGCCTTCGCAATTCGAATCTGCATTCCCCTCACGTTCCGTTCAACCCGACGCCAATCTACGGCGTACCAGTCGTTGGGCGCATGGGAGAGCGCAGATCCGGTCTTTCGACCAAATACTTTCATGCTGCTCTCCTACTCGGAAAAGTCCCCAAGCAGAAGGCGCGACTCCCCCAGCGGGGAGACGCACCCCGCTGGGGAACAACATTGATACTCAATATGGACGCATGCGCCCATATCTATCCAAGTGACTAAGGGTCAGTCAGCCATCTTGCGACGGTAGACCAGACGGAAGTCTGCCCGCTTTCGCGTGGAGTGATGTCGCAACTCCTATCCGAACCATTACAGCTCGACGTTCGCTTTTTCCGTCCTCCCATACCCGCACGTTCAACAGCGTCCCTTACGGTCCGCCTGCCAGTCACCTACCCTGGCGAACGTACGGGCTTACCACGTTCCCGACCTGCCACAAGGCTGAGTTAGGTTCTACCTCTCCCCCGGCGGTCTGTTGACGACGTATCTCGAACTTCCAGCGAGATATCCGACCGCGTACCGTTTGGTCAATGCCAGCAGCAGCTTAGGCATTTTTATAATCACGAGGTTTATCAGCAGTTCACGTGTGTTAACCGTGTCAGCCAGCCTAGCTCCTCAACCCCATTGCTGCTAGGAGTATCCAGACGCATGCCTCACGGCTTGAGTCTGCCCGAACTTCCGGGGGCTACATTGTCGGAAGAGCTTCACACCCCACCGTTACCAGTGACGCATGTCTTCCTAGGCTACCGCTAGTCGCATAGTGGGTTCCCTATGCCACTACCCAGATACCCATGTGAAGGGGCTCCAGCCAGTGACGTGGAACAATGGCAGGTCGAGCTTTCGCTCGCATCAATGTGAATCCCGGTCGCAGGGACGGGAGTAGTAAACGACATTCCGCTTTGTCAGCGGGAAATGAAGCCGCTGACAGAGGCGGGAGTTGGCGGTAACCAACTCGATACATGGCATCGGCAGGGTGACCTGACAAATGCATTCACAATGTTTGGAGAATATCCCCCCAACCCCCAGTTATGGGGATGTGGATCGTCGATGCTCGTGTCGTGAGCGAACGGTGCGTGTCGCACAAAAGTCGTTATAGTAGCAGGTTTAGCCTCCTCACTTTCCGCCCGGTTCATGGAAGAAATCCGTATTCGTGGGGCTCGCACCCACAATCTCAAGAACGTCAGTCTCGACCTGCCGCGTCACAAGCTGATCGTGATTACGGGCCTGTCCGGGTCGGGCAAGTCGTCGCTCGCGTTCGATACGCTCTATGCGGAAGGCCAGCGCCGTTACGTCGAAAGTCTGTCGGCGTATGCCCGGCAGTTCCTGCAGCTCATGGAGAAACCGGACGTCGACCTGATCGAGGGCCTCTCGCCCGCCATTTCGATCGAACAGAAAGCGACGTCGCACAATCCGCGCTCGACGGTCGGCACCGTCACCGAGATTCACGATTACCTGCGCCTGCTGTACGCCCGCGTCGGGACGCCGTATTGCCCCGATCACCATATTCCGCTCGAGGCGCAAAGCGTCTCGCAGATGGTCGACGCCGCGCTCGCGCTGCCCGAGGAAACCAAGCTGATGATCCTCGCGCCCGTCGTCGCGGACCGCAAGGGCGAGCACGTCGAATTGTTCGAGGAGATGCAGGCCCAGGGCTTCATCCGCTTCAGGGTGCGCTCGGGCGGCGGCACGGCGAACGAGGGCGTCGCGCAGATCTACGAAGTCGACTCGCTGCCGAAGCTGAAGAAGAACGACAAGCACACGATCGACGTCGTCATCGACCGTCTGAAAGTGCGTCCCGACATGAAGCAGCGGCTCGCGGAGTCGTTCGAAACCGCGCTGCGCCTCGCCGACGGCCGAGCGATCGCGCTCGAAATGGACACCGGCCGCGAGAAGCTCTTCAGCTCGAAGTTCGCGTGCCCGATCTGCTCCTATTCGCTGCAGGAACTGGAGCCGCGCCTTTTCTCATTCAACAACCCGATGGGCGCGTGCCCCGAATGCGACGGCCTCGGGCAGATCACGTTCTTCGACCCGAAGCGGGTGGTCGCGCATCCGTCGCTGTCGCTCGCGGCGGGCGCGGTCAAGGGCTGGGACCGGCGCAACCAGTTCTACTTCCAGATGCTGCAGAGCCTCGCGTCGTTCTATGAATTCGACATCGACCAGGCATTCGAGGATCTTCCGGAAAAGGTCCGCAAGATCTTGTTATCCGGCTCCGGCAAGCAGCTGATTCCGTTTTCGTACATCAACGAGCGCGGCCGCACCTCCGTGCGCGAGCACGCGTTCGAAGGGATCATCCCGAATCTGGAGCGCCGCTACCGCGAAACGGATTCGACCGCGGTGCGCGAGGAACTCGCCAAGTATCAGAACAACCAGCCGTGCCCCGCCTGCGAGGGCACGCGGCTGCGGCGCGAGGCGCGGCACGTGAAGGTCGGCTCGGGCGACGACGCCCGCGGCATCTTCGAGGTGAGCGGCTGGCCGCTGCGCGACACGCTCGGCTATTTCCAGACGCTGCGCCTGGAGGGCGCGAAGCGCGAGATCGCCGACAAGGTGGTGAAGGAAATCGTCGCGCGGCTGTCGTTCCTGAACAACGTCGGGCTGGATTACCTGTCGCTGGAACGCAGCGCCGAGACACTCTCGGGCGGCGAGGCGCAGCGCATCCGGCTCGCGTCGCAGATCGGCTCGGGGCTCACGGGCGTGATGTACGTGCTCGACGAACCGTCCATCGGCCTGCACCAGCGCGACAACGATCGCCTGATCGGCACGCTCAAGCACCTGCGCGACATCGGCAATTCGGTGATCGTCGTCGAGCACGACGAGGACATGATCCGCATGGCGGATTACGTCGTCGACATGGGACCGGGCGCGGGCGAGCACGGCGGCGTGATCGTCGCGCAGGGCACGCCGATGCAGGTGCAGAACGACCCCAATTCCGTCACCGGCCAGTACCTGGCGGGCAAGCGCACCATCAGCTACCCCGCCGAGCGCACCGCGCCCGACGAGCGGCAGCTGCGCATCGTCGAGGCATACGGAAACAACCTGAAGAACGTCACGCTCGACCTGCCGGTCGGCCTGCTGACCTGCGTGACGGGCGTGTCCGGCTCGGGCAAGTCGACCCTCATCAACGACACGCTCTACCACGCGGTCGCCCAGCATCTGTACGGCTCGGCCACCGAGCCGGCACCCTACGAGTCGATCGAAGGGCTCGAGCACTTCGACAAGGTGATCGCGGTAGACCAGTCGCCGATCGGCCGCACGCCGCGCTCCAATCCGGCCACCTACACCGGCCTTTTCACGCCGATCCGCGAGCTTTTCGCGGGCGTGCCCGCGGCGAAGGAGCGCGGCTACGATCCGGGCCGCTTTTCGTTCAACGTCAAGGGCGGACGCTGCGAGGCGTGCCAGGGCGACGGCGTGCTGAAGGTGGAAATGCACTTCCTGCCCGACGTCTACGTGCCCTGCGACGTCTGCCACGGCAAGCGCTACAACCGCGAAACACTCGACATCCAGTACAAGGGCAAGAACATCAGCGAGGTGCTCGACCTGACGGTCGAGGCGGCGTACGAGTTCTTCCGGCCGGTGCCGGTGGTCGCGCGCAAGCTGAAAACGCTGCTCGACGTCGGTCTCGGGTATATCCGGCTCGGCCAGTCGGCGACCACGCTGTCGGGCGGCGAAGCGCAGCGAGTCAAGCTTTCGCTGGAACTGAGCAAGCGCGACACCGGTCGGACGCTCTATATTCTCGACGAACCGACCACCGGCCTGCATTTCCACGACATCGCGCTTTTGCTCGAAGTGATTCACCGGCTGCGCGATCAAGGTAATACTGTCGTAATCATCGAGCATAATCTCGACGTGATCAAAACCGCCGACTGGGTGATCGACCTCGGTCCGGAAGGCGGAGCCGGCGGCGGGCAGATCATCGCCCAGGGGACGCCGGAGCAGGTCGCAAAATCGAAGGCCAGCTTTACCGGCAGGTATCTGGCGCCGCTGCTGCAACGGCCCCGCTCCGCTGCGTGAGGGGTTTCGGGGCCCTCCACCGGAAAGCGCACAGGCCGCCTGCGGGCGGGCTGCGCGGCTGGTCGAACCGAAAAGATGAGCCGCGCGGTGCGAAGCGCGGGGTGATAAACGCTGTTTGCGGTTGGAGACGGGAAGCAGTCATGGCAAAGCGCAACGAAGCGGCCGAAGAAAGACGGGTCCGGGACCTGCCCGCCCGGCCGGTCAGGCTGACGAGCGACATGAGCTTGCCGAAGCTGTCGGCGGTGGAAATCGGCAGCTATTTCGTGGCGTTTGCCGGCATGTTCCTCGTGATGCACCTGAAGCTCCTCGGCGGGCTCCTGGCCGGCATGCTCGTCTACCAGCTCGTGCACATGATCGCGCCGCTGATCGAAAAGCGGATGGCGAGCGGCCGGGCGCGGCTGGTGGCGGCCGTCCTGCTGTCGGTGATCATCATCGGCGGGCTGACGGGCGCGACGATCGCCACGATCGAGCATTTCGAGCGCGACGTGCCGAGCCTGCAAAAGCTCCTCGACCAGTTGATGACGATCACGTCCCACGCGCGGCTGCGCGTGCCGGACTGGGTGGCGAACTATCTGCCGGTCGATTCCGAGCAGATGAAGGACAAGGCCACCGAACTGATGCACAAGCACGCGGCGCAGCTCCAGCAGGGCGGCAAGGACATGGCGCGCGGGTTCGGCCACGTGCTGATCGGCATGATCATCGGGGCGATCATCGCGGTCGGCGTGCCGAAGCATGCGCATCGCCTGCCGCTGTCCACGGCGCTCGTCACCCGCGTGACGCGCTTTTCCGACGCCTTCCGCCGCATCGTCTTCGCGCAGATCAAGATTTCCGCGATCAACGCCGTCTTCACCGCGATGTACCTGCTGATCGCGCTGCCGATCTTCCACGAACGGCTGCCGCTTTCCAAGACGCTCGTGCTGATCACGTTCATCGTCGGCCTGTTGCCGGTGATCGGGAACCTGATTTCGAACACGATCATCGTCGCGATCTCGCTGTCGATTTCCTTCGGCACGGCGGTCGCGTCGCTCGCGTTTTTGATCATCATCCACAAGCTCGAGTATTTCCTGAACGCGCGGATCATCGGCGGGCAGATCGAGGCGCGCGCCTGGGAACTGCTGCTTGCCATGCTGGCAATGGAAGCCGCGTTCGGCTTGCCCGGCGTGATCGCCGCGCCGATCTTCTACGCATATATCAAGCGCGAGCTGATCTATCTGCGGCTCGTCTGAGCGCCGCCGTGCGATGAAAAAAGGGCCGCCCGAATACCGGAGCGGCCCTTTTACCTTGCGGCGGGAGCAACGATCAGCGGAACATCAGCGGAACACCACGGTCTTGCTGCCGTTCAGCACGATGCGATGTTCGACGTGCCATTTCACCGCCCGCGCGAGCGTCACGCACTCCACGTCGCGGCCGATTGCGGTCAACTGGTCCGGCGCCATGCTGTGATCGACGCGCTCCACTTCCTGCTCGATGATCGGGCCTTCGTCGAGGTCGGTGGTCACGTAGTGCGCGGTCGCGCCGATCAGCTTCACGCCGCGGTCGAATGCCTGGTAATACGGCTTCGCGCCCTTGAAGCTCGGCAGGAACGAATGGTGAATGTTGATCGCGCGGCCGGCGAGCTTCTCGCACATCTGCGGCGACAGGATCTGCATGTAGCGCGCGAGCACGACGAGGTCGACGTCGTGCTGATCGACGATCTCCATCACGCGCGCTTCCTGCGCGGCCTTTGCCTGCGGCGTCGAGGACGTGAGCGGCAGATGGTGGAACGGAATGTCGTAGCTCGCGGCGAGCTGATAGAAATCCTTGTGATTCGAGATGATCGCGGGAATCTCGATCTGCAACTGGCCGGTGCGGTAGCGGAACAGCAGGTCGTTCAGGCAGTGCCCGATCTTCGACACCATGATCACGACGCGCGGCTTCACCGACGCGTCATGCAGTTCCCAACGCATGCCGAACTCCTCGGCGAGCTCGGAGAACGCGGTGCGCAGCGCCTCCAGCCCCGGGTCGCCGCCGACCTGCTGGAAATGCACGCGCATGAAGAACTCGCCGGTGTGGCTGTCGCCGAACTGCGCCGAATCGAGGATATTGCCGCCCAGATTGAACAGAAACCCGGACACCGCGTGCACGATGCCCGGCCGGTCGGGGCAGGACAACTTCAGAATGAAACTATGTTCGGTCGACATGAACCGGTAACTCCTTCCTTGATGCTCAGTTGATGCGTGATGTCAGAGCGCGGGCGGCGTGTAGATCGCGGCGATGCCCTGGCAGGCTTCCTCGTCGATCCAGCGGCGCCGCAAGAGGCAATCCAGCGTCGCGAGGCTCGCGTCGACGGTGAGCGCGCCCTCTTCTATCCAGCGCGCGACTTCGTCGATGCGCGCGAGCCGGTGCTCGCCCACCTCGCCGTCCTGGTTGCGCGGCGAGAAATCGGCGGGGAGCGTGACGTCGAAGACGAAGATCTGCTCCGCCTGCGTGCCCTCCGGCAGCGATTGCAACACGTGAAAGGTGCCGCCGCGCGTGGCTCGCGCGGCCAGATCGGCGCTCATGCCCGCCTCTTCCCAGCACTCCTTCGCGAGCGTCGCCTCGATCCCCATCCCCCAGCCGATGCCGCCCGCCACGATGTTGTCGAGCATGCCGGGATCGGTTGCCTTCGTATGGCTGCGGCGCGCGATCCACACCTGCGGCGCGCGATCTTCATATTCTACGATGCCGTTCAGATGCGCCGCGTAGGTCATCGTGCCGAAGAAGCGCGACGCCGCGCGCTCGATGAACGCGAGCGGCGGCGCGTCGAAATCGTTGCGCACGGCGTAGGTTTCGTCGCGCCAGCCGGGAATGCGGCCATCGGCGGCGAGCATGCCGATGACCGCGCCGAGCGCGGCGCTGCGGGTGTCGACGTGATCGTACGCGTCCGACAGCCGGATCGAGGACGCGTCGATGTCGAACACGTCCGGCCAGCGTTGCAGCAGCAGGGCATCGCCGCGGCGAACCCAGCCGACGCGCTCGGCGCCGATGAAGAACGGCAGATGCGCGGCGGGATCGAAACGGCGGGCGGCGGCGATCGACGGCAAGGACATGGGGGCTCCGGCGGCACGCGATGGCGGTTGGACAAAGCCGGGAATTGTAACGCGCGAGGCGCTTTGGTAACGCGCAAGGCGCTCCAGCTAACGCGCAAGGCGCTTTGGGGGACGCCAGGCGCTATGTGTAACGCGCGAGGCGCCGGGAAAGGCGCGCGGCGCTTGAATCAACGCTTGACGCGTCGTCCTGCGTGACGGCGCGGCAAAGCGCTCCAGTCATCCTTTCAGGCAGCCGAGCGTTGCGCGCCGCTCAGTCGCGCAACGCCACCCGGATGCCGAGCGCGATGAACGTCGCGCCCGCCACGCGATCGAGCCACACGCCCACGCGCGGCCGGCGCTTCAGCCACGCGCCGATCATGCCCGCGCCGATGCCGAAGAGCGAAAACACCACGACCGTCTGCAGCATGAACACCGCGCCGAGTTCGAACATCTGCAGCATCACGCTCTGGCCGCCATGCGGATCGACGAACTGCGGCAGGAACACGATGAAGAACAGCGTGACCTTCGGATTCAGCAGGTTGCCGATCACGCTCTGGCGGAACACGGTCGAAAGCGGCTGGCTCGGGCGCGCGTGGGCGGTCGCGAGGCCGCGGCTTCCCAGCGCCTTGATGCCGATCCAGACGAGATACGCCGCGCCGGCCAGCTTCACGCCTTCGAACGCGAGCGGCGACGAGCGCAGCAGCGCCGCGACGCCGAGCGCGGCGAGCGTCGTGTGAAAGCTCACGCCCGCGGCGAAGCCGAGCGCCGCGACGAGGCCCGCCGCGCGGCCCTGCGAGATGCCGCGCGCGAGGACCTGCAGGTTGTCCGGGCCGGGCGCGACCGTAATCGCGATGGACGTGGCGAGAAAAAGCAGGAAGTTCGGCATGGTCTCAGTGGTCTCTGCTCAGTGGGAACCGCTCAGTGGCCGCCAAATTCGCACACGGTATAGAGCGAGAGGCCGCTCTCGCGCAGGCGCTTCGAGCCGTTCAGGTCCGGCAGATCGATGATCGCCGCGCCCTCCACGACCACCGCGCCGAGCCGCTCCAGCAACTGCTTGCCCGCCATCATCGTGCCGCCCGTCGCGATCAGGTCGTCGACGATCACCACGCGCTCGCCCGGCTTGCACGCGTCCTCGTGGATTTCGACGGTCGCGCTCGCGTACTCCAGCTCGTACGACTGCGAGAGCGTCCGGTACGGCAGCTTGCCCTTCTTGCGGATCGGCACGAAGCCGATGGAGAGTTCATACGCGAGAATCGGCCCGATGATGAAGCCGCGCGCGTCGAGTCCGGCGATCGTGTCGATTTCCGCGTCGATATAGCGCTGCACGAACAGGTCGATCAGCACGCGCAGCGCGCGGCGGTCCTGAAGCACCGGCGTGATGTCGCGAAATTGCACGCCGGGCTGCGGCCAGCCGTCGATCGTGCGCACGCGCTCCTTGATGAAGCGCGCGGGATCCGGCGTTGCGTTCGATGAAAGGCTGGACATGACATCTCCGGGGGAAACCGGCGCGCCGACGACGCGCCTCACAAAATTGGCCCGCACGCGCTAACGCCTGCGCGAGAGCCGCTCTTCGGCATTCGCGAGCATTTCGGGCATACCGCGTAACACGACGATATCGCTCGCGCGCAGCTTCGTATCGGGAGCCGGCTCGACGCCGCGGATGCCGTGCCGCCGGATCGCCGTCACTTCGACGCCGCCGCCCGCGAGCCCGAGTTCCTCGAGCGTTTTTCCGACCGCTTCCGCGTTCTCGTCGATCGGCACAGATTGTAGCCGGACCTGCTCGTGGCCATCGTCGTCATCGGGGTCGTCCGCGCCGTGGAAATAGCCGCGCAGCAGGCTGTAGCGCTCGTCGCGCATTTCCTCGACCCGCCGCACGACGCGCCGCATCGGCACGCCCATCAGCACGAGCGTATGCGACGCGAGCATCAGGCTGCCCTCGACGATCTCCGGAATCACCTCCGTCGCACCCGCCGCGATAAGCTTCTCGAGATCGGCGTCGTCGACGGTGCGCACGATCACGGGCAGGGTAGGCTGAAGCTCGTGGATGTTGTGCAGCACGCGCATCGCCGAGGGCGTGTTGGCGTAGGTGATCGCGACCGTCGCCGCCCGGTGCAGGCCCGCCGCGAGCAGCGACTCGCGCCGCCCCGCGTCGCCGAACACCACCGACTCGCCCGCCGCCGCCGCCGCGGCGACGCGGTCCGGGTCGAGGTCGAGCGCGACGTAGTTCAGGCCTTCGTGCTCGAGCATCCGCGCGAGATTCTGGCCGGCGCGTCCGTAGCCGCAGATGATCACATGGCCGCTCTGCTTCAGGCTTTGCGTCGCGATCTTGGTCATCTGCAGCGATTGCAGCATCCACTCCGTCGACGACAGCCTGAGCACGATCCGGTCGGCGTTCTGGATGATGAACGGCGCGGCGAGCATCGAAAGCAGCATCGCGGACAGGATCGCCTGCAGCACGACGTGATCGACGAGCCGCGAGCCGAGAATCAGGTTGAGCAGCACGAAGCCGAACTCGCCGGCCTGCGCGAGCCCGAGGCCGGTGCGCATCGCGACGCCCGGCGGCGCCCCGAAGAGCCGCGCGAGGCCCGTGATCATCACGGCTTTCAGCAGGATCGGCACGATCAGGAAGCCGAGCACGAGGAGCGGATGCTCCCAGATCACGCGCGGATTGAGCAGCATGCCGGTCGTCACGAAGAAGAGGCCGAGCAGCACGTCGCGAAACGGCTTGATGTCTTCCTCGACCTGGTGACGGTACGGCGTTTCCGCGATCAGCATCCCGGCGATGAACGCGCCGAGCGCGAGCGATAGGCCGAAGCGGTCGGTGAGAAACGCAGCGCCGAGCGTGACGAGCAGCAGGTTCAGCATGAACAGCTCTTGCGAGCGGCGGCGCGCGACGAGGTCGAACCAGCGCGTCATGAACTTCTGGCCGATGAAGAGCAGCACCGTCAGCGCGACCACGATCTTGACCGCCGCGATGCCGAGCCACATCGCGAGTTGCGAGGAGTCTTCGTCGCCGGTCGCGAACGCCGCGGTGATGATGAGCAGCGGCACGACGGCCAGGTCCTGGAACAGCAGCACGCCGAAGATGTTGCGGCCGTGCTCGGCTTCGAGTTCGAGCCGCTCGGCGAGCAGCTTGCTCACGATCGCCGTGGACGACATGGAAAGCGCGCCGCCGAGCGCGAAGCTCGCCTGCCACGGCATCTTTGTCCAGAAGCTCGCAATCCATCCGCAGACGAGCGCGAACGCGATCGTCCCCGCGACCTGGCTGGCGCCGAGGCCGAGCACGATGCGGCGCATCGAGCGCAGCTTGGAGAGCGAGAATTCGAGCCCGATGGAGAACATCAGGAACACCACGCCGAACTCGGCGAGATGCTGCGCGCCGCCGCTATCCTTCACCATGCCCGCCGCGTTCGGCCCGACAATGATGCCGACCGCCAGATAGCCGAGCATCGGCGGCAGATTGAAATACCGGAATATCACGACCCCGCCCACCGAGCACAGCAGCAGCAGCAGGGTCGTTTCGAGCGGAGAAATCATCCGTCTAGCGTCCTCGTTCGTCGTCGGAACGGCTCGCGCGGCCAGGCGCGCGCCGGTCTCGTGGATGGCCTTTCAGGCAGGCCTTTCGGGGGGCGGATGGGCGGCTGAAGGCCGCGGGTAGTCCGGCGCGGCGAAGGAACGCCTTTGCTATACTCCGCGCATGATAGCGAAAATCAATGGCGACCGGGCACTCGCGCTGGCTCGCAACGTACTCGACATCGAAGCCGACGCCGTGCGCGGGCTTGCCGATCTCCTCGACGAAAACTTCTCCGGCGCGGTCGAACTGCTGCTCGGCTGCCGCGGCCGGGTCGTGGTGTCGGGCATCGGCAAGTCGGGCCACGTCGCGCGCAAGTTCGCGGCCACGCTCGCCAGCACCGGCACGCCGGCGTTCTTCGTGCATCCCGCCGAAGCGAGCCACGGCGACCTCGGCATGGTCACCGCCGACGACATCTTCGTCGCGCTCTCGAATTCAGGCGAAACCGACGAACTCGTGGCGATCCTGCCCCTCGTCAAGCGCCTCGGCGCAAAGCTGATCGCGATCACGGGGCGCCCCGAGTCCAGCCTCGCGCAGCTCGCCGACATCCACCTGAACGCACGTGTCGAAAAGGAAGCCTGCCCGCTGAACCTCGCGCCGACCGCCAGCACGACGGCGGCGATGGCGCTCGGCGACGCGCTCGCGGTGGCCGTGCTCGACGCCCGCGGCTTCGGCCCCGACGATTTCGCGCGCTCGCATCCGGGCGGCGCGCTCGGGCGGCGCCTGCTCACGTATGTGCGCGACGTGATGCGCGTGGGCGACGAGGTGCCCGTCGTGCCGCTCGACGCGACACTCTCCGACGCGCTTTTCCAGATCACCGACAAGCGCATGGGCATGACGGCGGTGGTGAACGCGAACCGCCACGTCGAAGGCATTTTCACCGACGGCGACCTGCGCCGCGTGCTCCAGCGCGACGGCGATTTCCGCGCGCTGCCGCTCACCGACGTCATGACGCGCAACCCGCGCACGATCGGTCCGGACCACCTCGCGGTCGAAGCCGTGGAACTGATGGAGCGCCATCGCATCAATCAGATGCTGGTCGTCGACGAAAACGCGACGCTGATCGGCGCCCTGAACATGCACGACCTCTTCTCCAAGAAGGTAATTTGATGGCGCAGAAGCCTTCCGCCGCGCCCGCGCAGATGCCCGCCCCGGGCACCGCCGCGGAGCGCGCGAGCCGCATCAGGCTGATGATTTTCGACGTCGACGGCGTTTTCACCGACGGCAGCCTCTACTTCACCGCCGACGGCGACGCGATGAAGTCGTTCAACTCGCTCGACGGTTACGGCGTGAAGCTGCTTGCATCGATCGGCGTGCAGACGGCGATCATCACCGGGCGCGAGTCGGGCATCGTCGCCGCGCGCGCTCGCGAACTGGCGATCACGCATCTCTACCAGGGCGTCGAAGACAAGACCGTCGCGCTCGCCGAGTTGCTGGGCAAGACGGGCATCGCGGCGTCGGAGTGCGGCTACATGGGGGACGACTGGCCCGATCTGGCCGTCATGCGCCTCGCCGGCTTCGCGGCCGCGCCAGCCAATGCGCACCCGGAAGTGATCCAGCGCGTGCACTGGGTCGCGCAAGCGCGCGGCGGCCACGGCGCCGTCCGCGAGGTGTGCGATGCGATCCTGCGCGCGCAGCATCGCTACGACGAGCTGCTCGCCGCGGCGGCGGGAGCCTGAGCATGCAGCGCCCAGCCCGCCTCACCTCGCTCCTGCCGCTCGTCGCGGTGGCGGTGCTCGCCGGCATCACGTACTGGCTGCTGCAGGCCACGCTGCCGCCGGAAGCCGAGGCGCCGGAGCAGCCCAAGCGCCACACGCCCGACTATTTCGCGGACAACTTCTCCGTCACCGAGCTCGACTCGACCGGCACGACACAGTACCGCCTGACGGCAAAGTCGATGGTCCATTACGAGGACGACGATAACAGCGACCTCACGCTTCCCGCGATGCGCATGTTCCAGCCGCAGAAGCCAACGGTCACCGCGACCGCCGAGCGCGGCACGGTGAACGGAGACGTCTCGATCGTCGATTTATACGAGAACGCGCGGATCCTGCGCGTCGCCGGTTTCGGCGATCCGCAGATGCAGGCCGATTCCGAGCATTTCCGTATCTTCGTGAATGACGACGTCATCGAAACGGAAAAGCCGGTTAAACTTCAGCGCGGCCCGTCCGTGATGACGGCCAGCGGCATGAACTACAACAACGTAACCCGGGAAATGAAGCTCTTCGGTAACGTGCGCGGCGCGATCGCCGCGTCCGATATCAACGGCGGCTCTTCCAAATAATCCCGGCAAATCCCATCCCAAGTGTGACTGCATGAACGAAACGTTCCCTCGTCCCGATTCCGGCTGTCTGCGCGCAGCGCTTTTGCGCCGCGTCGCGCAGATCGGGTTCGCGGCCGCACTCGTCGCGCTGCCGCTCGCGGGCTTCGCCCCGGCAGCCCACGCGGAACGCGCCGACCGCGACAAGCCGCTCAACATCGAAGCGGACAACATGACCTACGACGACCTGAAGCAGAAGAACATCTTCATCGGCCACGTCGTCGCAACGAAAGGCACGATCGTGATCAAGGCCGACCGTGTGGAAGTGACGCAGGACCCGCAGGGTTATCAGTACGCGACAGGCACGTCCACGGGCAAGGACCTGTCGTACTTCCGCCAGAAGCGCGACGGGCTCGATGAATACATCGAAGGCAACGCCGTTCGCATCGACTACGACGGCAAGCAGGACCTCACCACGCTCACGAACCGCGCGGTCGTGCGCCGCCTGCAGGGCCTGACCAAGATTCAGGACGAAGTGCGCGGCAGCGTCATCACGTACGACGGCCAGAAGGATTTCTACACCGCGACGGCCGGCAAGGACGTCGCCGGACCGGGCAACCCGACCGGCCGCGTGCGCGCGATGCTCGCGCCGCGCAACGGCGGCGCCGCGCCGCTCACCGGCGCATCGGCGACGCTCGCCCCGTCCAACACCATTCAAGGAACGCCGCAGCAGTGAACGCGCCCGCCATGCCCCACCGCAAGCCGGCCGGCGAGAGCAGCTCGCTCGCCGTCCGCAACCTGAAAAAGCGCTACGGATCGCGCACGGTCGTGAAGGACGTGTCGCTCGACGTGAAAAGCGGCGAAGTCGTCGGTCTGCTCGGCCCGAACGGCGCGGGCAAGACCACGTCGTTTTATATGATCGTCGGCCTCGTGCCGCTCGATGCGGGCGAAATCGCCCTCGACGGCACCTCGATCAGCCTGTTGCCCATCCATCAGCGCGCGCACATGGGGCTTTCGTACCTGCCGCAGGAAGCGTCGGTGTTCCGTAAGCTGTCGGTCGAACAGAACATTCGCGCCGTGCTCGAGCTGCAAACCGACGAATCCGGCAAGCGGCTGTCGAAAGACGCCATCACGGAGCGCACGGAAGCGCTCCTCGACGAACTCCAGATCGCCCACCTGCGCGAGAACCCGGCGCTATCGCTGTCGGGCGGCGAGCGGCGGCGGGTGGAAATCGCCCGGGCGCTCGCCACCAACCCGGCCTTCATTCTGCTCGACGAGCCGTTTGCGGGCGTCGACCCGATCGCCGTGCTGGAAATCCAGAAGATCGTGAAATTCCTGAAGCAGCGCAACATTGGCGTGCTGATCACGGACCACAACGTCCGGGAGACGCTCGGCATCTGCGACCACGCGTACATCATCAGCGACGGAAGCGTGCTGGCAGCGGGAGCGCCGGGCGAAATCATCGAAAACGAGAGCGTGCGGCGGGTCTATCTGGGCGAGCACTTCCGCATGTGACCGCCCGGCGCGCCGCACAGCGTTTTTCCGCGCTGCGGCATCCGGACCAGCAATTCTTACGTGCCGCCCCCGAGGCGGCACGCTTGTTTTTGTGAATCCCCGCGAGGTTTCGCGCGCGTGGCAAACTCTCTACAATGAATAAAACTCTGCCATGAAAGCCAGCCTCCAACTCCGCCTATCGCAGCATCTTGCGCTGACCCCGCAACTGCAGCAGTCCATCCGGCTGCTGCAGTTGTCGACGCTTGAACTGCAACAAGAGGTCGCGATGGCGGTCGCCCAGAACCCGCTCCTTGAAAACGAGGACGACTGGATCGCGAGCCCGTTGCGCGTCGCCGCCGACGGTTCGCTGATCACGTCCGCCAATACGTCGAGCGCGCCGCCCGAGCCGTTGATGAACAATGGCTCGGCAAGCAGTTCGCCTACGGCCGAACGTTCGGAAAACGGCGAGCCGCAGGGTGTCGACGAATACAACGGCCTCGGCGCCGACAGCGGCGCGGATTCCAACTCGTGGAATCTGGAAGACTACGGCCGCTCGAACACCGGTTCCGACGACGACGACCTCCCGCCGCTGCAAATCCACGAATCGACCACCACGCTGCGCGATCACCTGACCGCCCAGTTGCGCATGACGCAGGCGAACCAGCGCGACCGCGCGCTCGTGACGTTCCTGATCGAGTCGCTCGACGAGGACGGCTATCTCACGTCGTCGCTGGACGAGGTACTCGCCGATCTGCCCGAGGAACTCGAGGTCGACATCGACGAACTGAGCGCGGCGCTCGCGCTGCTGCACAGCTTCGATCCGCCGGGCGTCGGCGGGCGTTCGGCGTCCGAGTGCCTGAAGCTGCAACTGCTGCGCTTCGAGCCGTCGGCCACGCGCACGCTCGCGCTCGACATCGTCACGCATCACCTGGAACTGCTCGCCGCACGCGACTTCACGCGCCTGCGCAAGCAGCTCAAAGCGAGCGATGACGCCCTGCGCGACGCCCACGCGCTCATCAAGTCGCTCGAACCGTTCCCCGGCGCGGCCTATGGCAAGAGCGAGGCCGACTACGTCGTGCCGGATATTCTCGTGCACAAGAGCGCAGGCGGCTGGACGGCGGAACTGAATCCGGAAATCGTGCCGAAGCTTCGGATCAACCATCTGTACGCGAATATCCTGCGCAACAACCGGGGCGATCCGGGCAGCGGCTCACTGCGCCAGCAGCTTCAGGAAGCGCGCTGGCTCATCAAGAACATTCAGCAGAGGTTTGAGACGATCCTGCGCGTCGCGCAGGCAATCGTGGAGCGTCAGAAGAACTTTTTTGCGCATGGTGAAATTGCCATGCGGCCCTTGGTTTTGCGGGAGATTGCTGATACGCTGGGTTTACACGAGTCGACGGTTTCACGTGTGACGACCGGCAAGTACATGCTCACCCCGTTCGGGACGCTTGAATTTAAGTACTTCTTCGGATCACATGTGTCGACTGACACAGGAGGCGCGGCATCGTCAACGGCGATCCGGGCCCTCATCAAGCAACTGATAGGAGCGGAAGACCCCAAATCTCCTCTTTCAGACAGCCGCATCGCCGAACTGCTGGCGGAACAAGGATTCGTGGTCGCGCGGCGCACTGTCGCGAAGTATCGCGAAGCTCTGAAAATCCCCGCAGTGAATCTGCGCAAGTCTCTATGACCCGTCTCTGTAGCCCGTTGCATTTCGCAGCGGGCCTTTACCGGCCGCATCGCGAGAAGCGCGGACGAGCCGGCCGATGCGACCCGTTTTTTACGTACGCCCGGATGGCGCAGTAACGGGACGCTCAGCCGACCGGTATCAGCCGCGTTGCCGCGAACAGGCGGCCACTAGCTTGGAGAGCAACTATGAATCTGAAGATCAGTGGACACCACCTCGAATTGACGCCTGCGTTGCGCGAGTACGTGATCACCAAACTTGACAGAGTGCTCCGTCATTTCGATCAAGTGATCGACGGCAATGTGGTCCTCTCGGTCGACAATCATAGGGAAAAGGACAAGCGGCAAAAGGTCGAAATCAACTTGCATCTGAAGGGCAAGGACATTTTTATCGAGAGTTGTGACGTGGATATGTACGCGGCGATCGATCTGATGGTGGACAAGCTGGATCGGCAGGTCATCAGGCACAAGGACAAGATTCAGGGACATGCCCGCGAGGCAATGAAGTACCACACCGAGGTGGTGCAGGAGCTGGAAGCGCCGTCGCCGTGATCGGCACGGGCCCGGCGGCCGGATGGTTCAACCAGCGCCTTGCGCTGACGACGATTCGAGGAATCATTCAATTCGCGCAACCCTGACTCAGCGGGGCGCAAACCCGGCAGGAGCCGCCTGGACCCAGGCGGCTTTTTTGTTGGGTACAGGCCACAAGTCGTTGATTTAGGTGACTTTACGCGTCTCGAAATGTGCCGGAAAGTTCGTTTGCGCGCTGCACCATCCCCGTCCTGCTGATCTATAATGGGTTGGTTATTATCGGGGTAGTTAATCAGAGTCCGCCCGCAGAGTCCGCCCGAACGTGCGCGTACCCGTCCAACATCGCCGTGAGCGCTAGTCGACCAATCGCCACGATGAGGAGAATCCAGGCCACGCATCAGCCTGCCAACATGAATCGTTTAGCCAAATTTCTTCCCCTCGAAAACGTCGTCCTCGGACTGTCCGTCACCAGCAAGAAACGCGTATTCGAGCAAGCGGGTTTGATCTTCGAGAATCAGAACGGCATCGCCCGCAGCACCGTCACCGACAATCTTTTCGCGCGCGAGCGCCTCGGCTCGACCGGTCTCGGCGAAGGCGTCGCCATTCCTCACGGACGCATCAAGGGCCTGAAGCAGCCGCTCGCCGCGTTCGTGCGCCTCGCCGAACCGATCGCGTTCGAATCGCCGGACGGCCAGCCCGTTTCGCTCCTCATTTTCCTGCTGGTGCCCGAGCAAGCCACCCAGCAACATCTCGAAATTCTGTCGGAGATCGCACAACTGCTCTCCGACGCCCAGGCGCGCGAGCGCCTGAACAAGGAAGAGAATCGTGAAGCGCTGTATCAGGTGCTCACGCAGTGGCAGCCGTAAAAAGATCCTGAAGCACGCATAGCGCGGAAAGCGCGGCTCCCGGCCCGCTCGCGCGGGCGGTGCTTCTGGGGCACAATCGGTCGAATGGAGCGGACACGATGAGCCTGAACGCCGAGCCTCGCATTCCACGTCCGCCCACGGCTTCCAACGGAGTTCCGGTCTCATGGATACGTCCAGCATCAACGCCCAGAGCATTTTCGACGACAACGCGGCCGCGCTGAAGCTCAGCTGGCTGACGGGTCACGAAGGCTGGGAACGCGGATTTTCGACCGAGACGGTCGCGAACGCGACATCGAGCGCCGACCTCGTCGGCCACCTGAACCTCATCCATCCGAACCGTATCCAGGTGCTCGGGGACGCCGAGATCAACTACTACCAGCGTCAGTCGGACGAAGACCGCTCGCGCAACATGGCCGAGCTGATCGCGCTGGAGCCGCCGTTTCTCGTGGTCGCGGGGGAAGTCGGCGCGCCGCCCGAGCTCGTCCTGCGCTGCACGCGCTCGTCCACGCCGCTTTTCACGACGCGCATGTCGGCGGCGGCGGTCATCGACAGCCTGCGGCTCTACATGTCGCGCATCCTGGCGCCGCGCGCCACGCTGCACGGCGTGTTTCTCGACATCCTCGGCATGGGCGTGCTGCTCACCGGCGACTCCGGCCTCGGCAAGAGCGAACTCGGCCTGGAGCTGATCAGCCGCGGCCACGGTCTGGTGGCCGACGACGCCGTCGATTTCGTGCGGCTCGGCCCCGATTTCGTCGAAGGGCGCTGTCCGCCGCTCCTGCAAAACCTGTTGGAAGTGCGCGGCCTGGGCCTGCTCGACATCAAGACGATCTTCGGTGAAACCGCCGTGCGGCGGAAAATGAAGCTCAAGCTGATCGTTCAGCTCGTGCGCCGTCCGGACGGCGAATTCCAGCGGCTGCCGCTGGAAAGCCAGAGCGTCGACGTGCTCGGCCTGCCGATCAGCAAGGTCACGATTCAGGTGGCGGCCGGCCGAAACCTCGCGGTACTGGTCGAAGCGGCGGTGCGCAACACGATCCTGCAACTGCGCGGCATCGATACGCTGCGCGACTTCATGGACCGCCAGCGGCTGGCGATGCAGGACCCCGACAGCCAGTTTCCCGGCAAGCTGATCTGACCGTCGCGCGGGCCTCTGCGACCAATCCGCGCACAATGCAGGTGCTAAGATAAAGCGAACGAGTCGAAATCCATGCGCATCATTTTGATCACCGGCATTTCCGGTTCCGGCAAGTCCGTCGCACTCAACGCCCTCGAAGACGGCGGCTACTACTGCGTCGACAATCTTCCGCCGCGCTTTCTGCGCGAACTCGCCTCGTACCTCGCGGGCGAGGGCCAGACGCGGCTCGCCGTCGCGATCGACGCGCGCTCGAGCGTCTCGCTCGACGAAGTCCCCGCGATCATCAACGACCTATCGGACGCCTACGACCTGCGCGTGCTGTTTCTGAACGCGAGCACGCAGTCGCTGATCCAGCGCTTCTCCGAAACACGCCGCCGCCACCCGCTCTCGGGCTCGCCGGGGCACGACGCCGACGTCGGCCTGCTGACGTCGCTCGCCGAAGCGATCGAGCGCGAGCGCGAACTGGTGGCGGGCCTCGCTGAATTCGGCCATCAGATCGACACGAGCAACCTGCGCGCGAACGTGCTGCGGGCGTGGGTGAAGAGCTTCATCGAGCAGGAATCGGTCGGGCTCACGCTGATGTTCGAGTCGTTCGGATTCAAGCGCGGCGTGCCGCTCGACGCCGATTTCGTGTTCGACGTCCGCACGCTGCCGAATCCGTACTACGATCGCGAGTTGCGGCCGCTGACGGGCCTCGACCAGCCAGTCATCGAATATCTGTCGGCGCAGCCGATGGCGCACCAGATGATCGACGACATCGGCACTTTCATCGCCAAATGGCTGCCCCAGTTTCGCGACGACAACCGCAGCTATCTCACCGTCGCGATCGGTTGCACGGGCGGGCAGCACCGCTCGGTGTTCATCGCCCAGGCGCTGGCCGCGCGCTTCGGCGACAAGGCGAATGTGATCGTGCGGCATCGCGACGCGCCCATCCCGGTCGATGGCGGCGCGGCGCACACGCCAACCTGATCGCCGCGCCGGCGGTCTCACCTGGAGGCGCGCGATGTCTTCCAATCCCGTTCTCGCCGACTTGCCGCTGTTCCCGCTGCACACCGTGCTGTTTCCCGGCGGCCTGCTGCCGCTCAAGATTTTCGAGGCGCGCTATCTCGACATGGCGCGCTCGTGCCTGCGCGAAAAGACGCCGTTCGGCGTCTGTCTGCTGAAAAGCGGAAATGAAATCGCGTCGCCGGGCGATCCGTCTGTGCCGGAGCCGATCGGCTGTCTCGCGGAAATCACCGAATGCGACGTCGACACGTTCGGCCTCCTGCTCGTGCAGGCCCGCGGGACGGAGCGCTTCCGGCTGCTGTCGCATCGCGTGGAGGCGAGCAACCTGATCGTCGGGATGGCGGAGACGATCGGCGAGGACCAGCCGCTGCAGGGCGCCGAGGCGCTCGCCAAGTTCGGCGCGTGCGCGGAGGTGCTGGAGCGCATCATCGATACGATCAAGACGCGCGATCCGCAGAATCTTCCGTTCGCCGAGCCGTACCTCTTCGACGATCCGACCTGGGTGTCGAACCGGCTCTCGGAGATCCTGCCGATTCCGATGCGCGCGCGCCAGAAGCTGATGGAATTGCAGGACGCCGCCGCGCGCATCGATGTGGTGCATCACTATATGCAGCATCATCAGCTGCTCTGAGCCGCTGCGTCAGACCAGCGAGCCCTGGAGCGCGTCGAGCAGCTTGCGCACGGGCGCGGGCAGGCCGAAAGCGTCGATCCCGGCGAGCGGAGCCCAGACCGTTTCGGCATCGGCGGCTTGCGAACGCTGGCCGAGCGCCTTGCCAAGGCGCGGCTCGATATCCAGCTTGAAATGCGTGAACGTGTGCGTGAGCGGCGCGAGGCGCTTCAGATCCTCCGCCGCACCGAACCTGTGCGCGATGGCCGCGAGCGCGTTTTCGTCGGCGGCTTCCGGCAGGCTCCAGAGGCCGCCCCAGACGCCGGCAGGCGGCCGTTTTTCGAGCAGCACCGCATCGCCGTCCTTCAGCACGAGCATCCAGGTCTTGCGCGTCGGCACTGTTTTTTTCGGGCGCGCGGCCGGCAGTTCGCGCTGCCGCCGGGTCACGTTCGCGACGCAATCCGCTGCGAACGGGCAGCGCATGCAATCCGGCTTGCCGCGCACGCACAGCGTCGCGCCGAGATCCATCAGGCCCTGCGTGTAGGCGGTGACGTCGTCCTTGTGCGCGGCGTCGGGCAAAAGCGACTCCGCCAGCGTCCACATCGCGTTCTCCACGCGCTTTTCGCCCGGAAAGCCGTCGACGCCGAACACCCGCGCAAGCACGCGCTTCACGTTGCCGTCGAGAATCGTCGCCCGCGCGCCGAATGCAAACGACGCGATCGCCGCCGCCGTCGAGCGGCCGATGCCCGGCAACTGCTCGAGTTCGTCGACCGTCTGGGGAAAGTGTCCACCGTATTCGCTCGACACGACCCCGGCGCAGCGGTGCAGATTGCGCGCGCGCGAGTAGTAGCCGAGGCCCGCCCACAGCGCCATCACGTCGTCGAGCGGCGCTGCGGCGAGCGCCGTCACGTCGGGAAAGCGCGCGAGAAAGCGCGCGTAATAGGGAATCACCGTGGAGACCTGCGTCTGCTGGAGCATGATCTCCGACAGCCAGATCCGGTAAGGATCGCGCGTGTTCTGCCACGGCAGGCCGTGCCGGCCGTGGACGCGTTGCCACGCGATCAGGCGCGCGGAGAAATCGGTGAGAGCGGGCATTGGGGAATTAGCGCTGGCAGCGTGGGCAAAAGTATGTCGAGCGCTGCCCCTGGACGATTTGTCTGATCGCCGTGCCGCACACGTGACACGGCAGGCCCGCGCGATCATAGACGAAATAGTCGAGCTGGAAGTAGCCCGATTCACCGTTGCTGCCGACGAAATCGCGCAACGTGCTGCCGCCCTTCTCGATCGCGGCGGCGAGCGTGGTGCGCACGGCGTCTGCGAGCAGGTCGTAGCGCACGAGCGAGACGCGGCCGGCGGCGGTGGTCGGCCGGATGCCCGCGCGAAAGAGGCTTTCGGATGCATAGATATTCCCGACGCCCACCACGATGTCGCCCGCGAGCAGCGCCTGCTTCACCGACACCTTGCGCCCGCGCGTGCGGCGAAAGAGCAGCGCGCCTGAGAACTCGGCCGTGAACGGCTCGACGCCGAGTGTCGCGAGAAGCGGGTGATCGAGGACGTCGCCGTCCTCGCGCGGGTGCCAGAGCACCGCACCAAAACGGCGCGGGTCTCGAAAACGCAGGATGAAGTCATCGAAGATAAGATCGATGTGATCGTGCTTCGCCGCGTCGGGCGGGCGCGGGACGTTGCGCAGCACGCGCAGCGTGCCCGTCATGCCGAGATGGACGATGAGCCAGCCGTCGACGGTTTCGAACAGCAGGTACTTGCCGCGCCGCGCCACCTTGTCGATCTTCAGGTGGCCGAGCGTTTTGGCGAGATGGGCGGGAACCGGCCAGCGAAGCGCCGGCGTTCGCACATCGACGCGCTCGACGCGCCGCCCCGCAACGTAAGGCTCGATTCCGCGGCGGGTGACTTCGACTTCCGGCAACTCTGGCATGGTTTGTTGGTCTGCAACTTGCTGGGCGATGTGCCCGTATTGTAGCGACCGCGTTACAATCGACCGAAACATTGATCGGATTTCCATGAACTTGTTCGTCATGAAGCTGCTCTCCAAGCGGTCCGCCGAGCCTGTGAAGAATTGCGGCACACCGGTTTCGCGGATCGCGGGCGCGGTGGCGCTGGCAATCGCCGCGCTCGCATTCGCGCCTGCCCATGCGCAGAATCCGGCGCGGCTTCCCGCTCCAACGGCCGACGACCAGGCCGCGGCGATCAGCGCCGCCGACGTGCTGACCGCGCCGCCGACCGGCAAAGAATCGCAGGACCTGCCGAACATCGCGCTGTCCAGCCAGATCCTGTTCCAGGTGCTGGCGGCCGAAGTCGCGCTCCAGCGGGGCCAGCCGGCGCCTGCATACCAGACGTATCTGGCGCTTGCCCGCGACACGCACGACCCGCGTTTCGCACAGCGCGCGACCGAAATCGCAATCGCCGCTCAGAGCCCGAACGATGCGCTCACCGCGGTCCAGCTGTGGCAGCAGTTCGCGCCGAACTCCGACCGCGCGGCGCAACTCAGCGCATCGCTGCTGATCGTGTCGGGCCGGCCCGACGACGCGAAGCCCGTGCTCGCGCGTGAACTCGCCAAGGTGCCGGACGCGCAGCGCGGCGACGCGATCCTCTCGCTGCAGACACTACTTTCACGCGGGCCGAACCGCGTCGGCGCGCTCAATGTTCTGAAGGATCTGACCAGGAACGACTTGCAGCGGCCCGAGACGCAGCTCGCCATCGCCCGCCAGCAACTGCTCGCCGACGACGCGCCCGGCGCGCGCGCTTCGCTCGAAAAGGCGCTCGAACTGCGCCCCGACTATCTTCCGGCCGCCCTGACCCTCGCCCGCATGGGGCCTGAAGAGCGCAAGGAAGGCATCGCGTCGTTCGAAAGATATGTCGACAAGAATCCGAAGTCGCATGACGCGCGGCTCGCGCTCGCGCAGCTGTATTTGTCCGCCGATCGTCTGGACGATGCGCAGAAGCAGTTCGAGATCATGCGCAAGAATGATTCGAAGGACCTGACGCCGCTGATGGCGCTCGCGCTGATCAGCATCCAGAAGAAGCAGTTCGACAAGGCCCAGGATTACCTCGACCAGTACGTCAAGGCAGCCGAAAGCACGCCCGGCGCCGATCCGGGACAGGCCTACATCTATCTCGCGCAGTTGTCGCTGGAACAGAAGAACGATGCCGCCGCGAGCCAGTGGCTCGACAAGATTCCCCGCACGAGCCAGCAGTACCTGCCCGCGCAGATCACGCGCGCTCAACTGATGGCGAAGCAAGGCAAGGTGGATCAGGCGCGCCAGTTGCTCGCGAACCTGCAAAGCTCGGATCCGCGCGACCTCGCCCTGATCGCCCGCACGGACGCCGCGCTGCTCTTCGAAGCGAAGCGCTATCCGGAGGCGGAGGCCAATCTCGCGAAGGCGGTGGCCGCGTTCCCCGACGACCCCGATCTCACCTACGACTACGCAATGGCCGCCGAAAAGAACGGCCATTACGAGACGATGGAAACGCAGTTGCGCAACCTGATGCGCACGCAGCCGGACAATCCGCAGGCGTATAACGCGCTCGGCTATTCGCTCGTCGATCGCAACCTGCGCATCGACGAGGCCGTGAAACTGATCGAGAAGGCCGTCTCGCTGGCGCCGAACGACGCGTTCATCATGGACAGCCTCGGCTGGGCGAAATTCCGGCAGGGCAATTCCGCCGAGGCCGCGAAAATCCTGAAGCAGGCCTATGACTTGCAGCCGAACGCGGAAATCGGCGCGCATCTGGGTGAAGTGCAGTGGAAGTCGGGCCAGCAGGATCAGGCGCGCGACACGTGGAGACAGGCGCTGAAGCTTGAACCGGACAACGACACGCTCGTCAAAACGCTCAAACGACTTCAGGTAAACGATCTTTGATGGCATTCAATTCTTTCGCGGGCGCGCCGCTTCGCCGCGGCGCGCTTGGCCTGACGGCCGCCGCCGCCGTGATGCTCGCGGGCTGCGCGGTCCAGCCGAAGGGGCCGGGTACGTCGGTCGCGGCAACCTCGATCACCGCGCAGACGAGCCGCGCGTATCACGGCCGCTTCGCCGTGCAATACAACGATCAGAACGGCCAGACGCGCAACGCCTACGGCAACTTTGACTGGCAGGAAAACGGCGACACCGTCACGCTCCAGTTGCGCAACCCGCTCGGGCAGACGCTCGCGATCGTCACGTCGTCGCCTTCGTCGGCCACGCTCGAACTGCCGAACCGCCAGCCGCTGAACGCCGGGAACGTGTCGGAACTGATGCAGAGCACGCTCGGATTCTCGCTGCCGGTCGAAGGTCTGCGCTACTGGCTGCAGCCGTCGGCGGCGCCCACCTCGCGCGCCAGGACGACGATGGACTCCTCCACGGGCAACGAGCGGCTCAAGGAGATCAAGCAGGACGGCTGGACGATCGACTATCTCGCCTACGCCGATGCGCCCGCGGTCGGCGTGAAGCGGGTGAATCTCGTGCGCGCCGAGCCGCCTCTCGACATCAAGCTCGTGATCGACCAGTAACCGCGGCCCGCCCGCTCAACGCATGTCTCAAACAAACGAGTCGCTGCGCGACTGCCTCGCGCCTGCGAAGCTGAATCTTTTCCTGCATATCACCGGGCGCCGTCCGGACGGTTATCACTCGCTCCAGACGGTGTTCCAACTGCTCGACTGGGGCGACCGGCTGCATTTCACCCGTCGCGACGACGGCGTGGTCACGCGCAAAACCGACGTGCCCGGCGTGCCGGAAGCCGACGATCTCGTCGTGCGCGCCGCCCGTCTGCTGCAAGAACACGCGGGAAGCACGTTCGGCGTCGAAATCGAAATCGACAAGCGGCTTCCGATGGGCGCGGGCCTGGGCGGTGGCAGTTCCGACGCCGCAACGACTCTTTTGGCGTTGAATCGTCTTTGGGGCGTTGACCTTCCGCGCGCAACCCTGCAAAATCTCGCGCTGCAATTAGGCGCGGACGTGCCGTTTTTTGTTTTCGGGCAGAATGCATTTGCGGAAGGAGTGGGGGAAGTGCTTCAGGCAGTCGATCTGCCGAATCGCTATTTCCTGGTGGTGACTCCTGCGGTCCATGTCCCCACCGCCGCGATTTTTTCTGAGAAAGCGTTGACAAGGGACTCAAAAGTCCTCACAATGACGGACTTTCTTGCACAACATAGTTCTGACACAGATTGGCCTGACAGTTTCGGCCGAAATGACATGCAGGCGGTTGTCGCTGAAAAGTACGCGGAAGTTGCAAAGGTGCTCGAGTGGTTTCGCAATCTCGCACCGGCGCGAATGACCGGATCTGGAGCGAGCGTGTTCGCCGCTTTTCGCAGTAAAGCCGGAGCCGAGTTGGCGCAAGCCAAGCTCCCGGCAAGCTGGAAGAGCGTCGTGGCAGGCAGCCTGGATTCTCATCCTCTCTTTGCTTTCGCGTCGTAAGGTTTTGTTTTGACGGGTATGTCCTACACTTCCCGGCAAGACTCAAAGTTAGTGTAGGGGAGTCGCCAAGTTGGTCAAGGCACCGGATTTTGATTCCGGCATGCGAGGGTTCGAGTCCTTCCTCCCCTGCCATAAATTCTCGCGTTTTTCCTCTCGCCCCCAGCCCGAAACAGGTGCACGATGAGCAGTGACGGCCTGATGGTTTTTACTGGCAACGCAAATCCCGCGCTTGCACAGGAAGTCGTCAAAATCCTTGGAATCCCTCTCGGCAAAGCGATGGTCAGCCGTTTCTCCGACGGCGAAATCATGGTCGAGATTCAGGAAAACGTTCGAGGCAAGGACGTATTCGTTCTGCAGTCCACCTGCGCTCCGACGAACGATAACCTGATGGAACTGATGATCATGGTCGACGCGCTCAAGCGCGCGTCAGCCGGCCGGATCACCGCAGCCATCCCCTACTTCGGTTACGCGCGTCAGGATCGCCGTCCGCGCTCGGCGCGTGTCGCGATTTCGGCGAAGGTCGTGGCGAACATGCTGGAAATCGCGGGCGTCGATCGCGTGATCACGATGGACCTGCACGCGGATCAGATTCAAGGCTTCTTCGACATCCCCGTCGACAACATCTACGCAACGCCCGTGCTGCTCGGCGATCTGCGCAAGCAGAATCACGACGATCTGCTGGTGGTGTCCCCGGACGTGGGCGGCGTGGTGCGCGCCCGCGCGCTTGCCAAGCAGTTGAACACCGACCTCGCGATCATCGACAAGCGCCGTCCGAAGGCGAATGTCGCTGAAGTGATGAACATCATCGGTGAAGTGGAAGGCCGCACGTGCGTGATCATGGACGACATGGTCGACACCGCAGGCACACTCTGCAAGGCAGCACAGGTTTTGAAGCAACGCGGCGCAAAGCAGGTTTTCGCATACGCGACGCACCCGGTTCTTTCGGGCGGCGCGGGCGAGCGGATCGCGGCGTCGGAACTCGACGAACTCGTCGTCACCGATACCATCCCGCTGTCGGCTGAATCGCTGGCATGCTCGAAGATTCGCCTGCTCTCGAGCGCGGGTCTCCTCGCGGAGACGTTCTCGCGAATCCGGCGCGGCGACTCGGTGATGTCGCTCTTCGCCGAAAGTTGATCAGTATTGGCAATGACGCGAAGCTCAGGCTTCGCGTTTTTGCGTAATCGGCGCGAACGAACGAAGGTTCGTGCCGTTGTTCCGGGGCTGGACGCCGCCGCCCGATGGCTGCGGTTCAATCGAGAAAGCCCCGTTTTCACTGCCTGGTCGCGGGCAGCTATTGGAGTCAAAACATGAAAGTAGTCGCTTTCGAGCGCAATCTGCAAGGTACGGGTGCGAGCCGCCGCCTGCGTAACTCGGGCAAGACCCCGGGCATCGTATATGGCGCCGACAAAGACGTACAAATGGTCGAACTCGACCACAACGCCCTTTGGCACGCGCTGAAGAAGGAAGTGTTCCATTCGTCGATTCTCGACCTGGAAGTGGGCGGCAAGTCGCAGCCGGTGCTCCTGCGCGACGTGCAATACCACCCGTTCAAGCAGATGGTTCTGCACGTGGACTTCCAGCGCGTCGATCCGAAGAAGAAGCTGCACACCAAGGTGCCGCTGCACTTCATGAATCAGGAAACGAATCCGGCCGTCAAGCTTGCGGGCGCCGTGATCTCGCACGTGATCAACGAACTCGAAGTGGAATGCCTGCCGGGCGACCTGCCGGAATTCATCGAAATCGACTTGGCCAAGATCGAAGCCGGCCAGACGATGCACGCGAAGGACATCGTTCTGCCGAAGGGCGTCGCGCTCGTGGCCCACGTCGAAGCGGAAAACCCGGTGATCGCATCGGCAACCATTCCGGCTGCGGGCGTGTCGGACGCGGCTACTGGCGGTGCTGCGGCAACTGGCGAAGGCGAAACGCCGGCAGCGTAAGTGCTTCGCTAAGACAAGCCTATCCTCTCGAACCGTTCGCAAGGACGGTCGACGTGACCCGCCGGTGCGAACGCTCCGGCGGGTTTTTTTTCGCTCGACTTTTCGCTTAACCTTCCATTCAACTGCACGCGGGCGCGCTCGCTCGCGACAATTCGACATGATCAAGCTGATCGTCGGCCTCGGCAATCCGGGCGCCGAGTACACCGCGACGCGGCACAACGCCGGCTTCTGGTTCGTCGACCAGCTGGCACGGGACGCCGGCGCGACCCTGCGCGACGAACGCCGCTTTCACGGCCACTACGGCAAAGGCCGTCTGAACGGCCACGACGTCCATCTGCTCGAACCGCAGACGTTCATGAACCGGTCCGGGCAGTCAGTGGTCGCCGTCGCGCAATTCTTCAAGATCCTGCCCGACGAGATTCTCGTCGCGCACGACGAACTCGATCTGCCGCCGGGAACCGTCAAGATGAAACTCGGCGGCGGCAGCGGCGGACACAACGGCTTGAAGGACATTTCCGCGCACCTGTCGTCGCAGCACTACTGGCGGCTGCGCATCGGCATCGGGCATCCGCGCGACCTGATTCCCGAGGGTGCGCGAGCCGGCACGAAGCCGGATGTCGTCAACTTCGTGCTGAAGCCGCCGCGCCGCGAAGAGCAGGAGCCGATCGACCGCTCGATCGAGCGCGCGCTCGCGGTAATGCCGTTCGTCGTCAGCGGCGAGACCGAGCGCGCGGTGATGAACCTGCATCGCAATGCATGAGCCGTGTCCGAGGCCCACTTGAGCCACGTTTGAAGCCAATTTGGAGCCGCATGTGAGCCGTTTCTGGAGCGATATCGTTCACCGACTGACGCCGTACGTGCCGGGCGAGCAGCCCGCGCTGGCGCATCCCGTCAAACTGAACACGAACGAAAATCCGTATCCGCCGTCGCCGCGGGTGGTCGAGGCGATCCGGCGCGAACTGGGCGATGACGGCGAGACGCTTCGCAAGTACCCCGATCCGACCGCCCGCGCATTGCGCGCGACCGTGGCCGCGCATCACGGGCTGCGCGTCGAGCAGGTGTTTGCCGGCAACGGCTCCGACGAAGTGCTCGCCCACGCGTTCCAGGCACTGCTGAAGCACGAGCGGCCGATCCGCTTCCCCGACATTACGTACAGCTTCTATCCGGTCTACGCGCAGTTGTACGGCGTTTCGTTCGATGCCATTCCCCTCGACGACCAGTTCGGCATCGATATCGACGACTACCGCGCGCCGGGCGGCGGCGTGCTTCTGCCGAATCCGAACGCGCCGACGGGCCGCGCGCTCCCGCTCGCCGAGATCGAGCAATTGCTGCAGGCGAATCCCGACTCACCGGTCGTGATCGACGAAGCGTATGTCGATTTCGGCGCGGAATCGGCCGTGAACCTGATCGACACGTATCCGAACCTGCTCGTCGTGCAGACGGTATCGAAGGCGCGTTCGCTTGCGGGAATGCGCGTGGGCTTTGCGTTCGGCGGCGCCGCGCTGATCGAGGCGCTCACGCGCGTGAAGGACAGCTTCAACTCGTATCCGCTCGATCGTCTCGCGCAGGCGGCGGCGATCGCCGCCTACGAAGACGATGCATGGTTCCGCGAAAGCTGCCGCAAGGTGATTGCGAGCCGCGAGCGCATGACCGGGGAACTGGCGGCGCTCGGCTTCGACGTCGTGCCGTCGGCGGCGAATTTCGTGTTCGCGCGCCATCCGGGGCACGATGCCGCGGCACTCGCCGCGTCGCTGAAGGAGAAGGAAATTTTCGTGCGGCACTTCAAACTGCCGCGCATCGACCAGCATCTGCGCATTTCGATCGGCACCGATGCCGAATGCGATGCGCTCGTCAATGCGTTACGGGCGCTGATCGGCAGCTGACGCGCCCTTGCGCGTCATCGCCGCGTGTCATTGCCCCTTGGCGGCCATCAGCGCGTGATACTTCGCCATCAGCTGCTCGGGGGTTTCCACGTGCGCTGGGTCGCGCGGAATGCACTCGACCGGGCACACCTGCTGGCATTGCGGCTCGTCGAAATGACCGACACACTCGGTGCACTTCTTCGGGTCGATCACGTAGATGTCCGTGCCCATCGAAATGGCGTCGTTCGGGCACTCGGGCTCGCAGACGTCGCAGTTGATGCACTCGTCGGTAATGATCAAAGACATGCTTGACTCTCTTCAGCCGGCTCGAAGCCGGCACCAAGCCCGCGCCGCGTAGCGCCGCGCGGGCCCGGCGCTCAAGGCGCCGCGGGGTCCTGTGCGATCAGGCCGACCTTGTCGATCAGCCGTTTTTCGACGGACGGGAACACGAACTTGCTGACATCCCCGCCCAGTTGCGCGATCTCGCGCACGATCGTGCCCGAGATGAACTGGTACTGGTCGGACGGCGTCATGAACATCGTCTCGACGTCGGGCAGCAAATAGCGGTTCATGCCCGCCATCTGGAACTCGTACTCGAAGTCGGAGACGGCCCGCAGCCCGCGCACGATCACACGGGCGTTGTTCTTCCGCACGAAATCCTTCAGCAGGCCGGTAAAGCTGCTCACCTGCACGTTCGCGTAGTGGCCGAGCACGTCATGCGCGATGTCGAGCCGCTCCTGCAACGTGAAAAACGGCTTCTTGGCGCGACTGTCGGCGACGCCTACGACGAGCGTATCGAAAATACTCGACGCGCGCCTGACGAGGTCTTCATGTCCGCGCGTCAGCGGGTCGAACGTTCCCGGGTACACGGCGACTACCATGGGGCTTCTCCTCTTCTATATAGATTGGGCATTGCGCCGCACCGGCCCGCACTGCAGGCTCACCGGTGCGCCTCGCCCGCCATACCCCGGCCGCGCCTCGCGGCGCGTCGCCCGGTCATTCTGCCCGGCGCGCTATTTGGGAACGCGCATTATTCCTCATTTTCGCGGCGCAGCAAATGATAGCGAACCGCGCCCGCCTTGCCTTCGCGCACGATTTTCCATCCGGCGAGCGCGGGCGCTTCGGACGGATCGAGCGCGTCGCCCGACTCCACATACAGCGCGCCGCCGGGCGCCACCAACGCGACGGCGAGTTCCAGCGCACGTTCGAGCACCGGCTTGTCGCCGAACGGCGGATCGAGAAAGACGACATCGAACGAATGCGGGGCGAGGCTCGCGGCGAGGCGCAGCGCGTCGGCTTCGAGGATCTCGATGTTGCTCGCCGCGAGCCGCGCCTGATTCGCCTTCAGTTGCGCGACCGCGCGGCCGCTGCGCTCGACCATCAGCACCCGCGCCGCGCCGCGCGACGCGGCCTCGAAACCGAGCGCGCCGCTGCCGGCGAAGAGATCCAGGCAGCGCTGGCCGTAGAGTTGCTGGCCGAGCCAGTTGAAAAGCGTCTCGCGCACGCGATCGGGCGTCGGGCGCAGGCCATCGAGATCGAGAACCGGCAGCGGCGTGCGCTTCCAGTCGCCGCCGATGATGCGGATCGAATGCGGTTTGCCGCCACGCGACGGCGCCGCCTCGCGCACCCTGGCGGGGGCGCGTCCGGGCGTTGCTGACGTCGGTTGGCGTGTAATGGACGAGCGGGGCATGTAAGGCAATGAAATGAGGAGGCGCCAGGCAGGCGCAATGTGCGCCGTTCCGGTGGGCGCCGAAGGCCGGAACACGCGGCCGGCGGCCGTGCGCGCGAATCCGCCGGCGCGCGGCCGATGAAAACCAACGTTACCACAGGCGCGAGCCTTGTCGCCAAAGGCTTGCGACCGTCCATAGGCGCCGCCTGATAAAATACGCGCCTTCCGCGCTTTCGCGGCCGCCCGTGCTTTCCCCGATCCCGGGGGCGGGGCGAAGCGCCGAAAGCGCGCGCACCATCCACCACTGCGGACCATGTTCAGCTTCTTCAAACGATTCAAGAAACCGGCGGATGCGCCGGCCGGCACGCCGGCCGAGGAAGCCGCCGATGCCGTCGCGCAGGACGAGGCGCTTCACGAGCCCGAGGCGCCCGAGGCGTTGCACACCCCGGCCGAGCCGCTGCGCCACGCGACGCCCCCGGTAACGCCGGCACAGCCGGTCGAACCGGGCACGCCGGAACCCGCGCCCGTGACGCCCTCGATGCCCTCTACGCCCTCGATAGCCGCACAACCCACCGCCGATGCGCCACCCCCGCCCGCCCCCGAGCCGCAGCCTTACTGGCAAGGCCGCACGGCGTCGCAATGGAAGCGCGAGCCGGTGGTGGAGGATACGGCCGAGATCGTGCCGCCGCCCGCCCCCGACCCGGGCGCGAAGAAAACGTGGCTGTCGCGGCTCAAGCACGGCTTGTCGAAGACGAGTTCGAGCCTCACCGGCATTTTCGTCGGCGCGAAGATCGACGAGGATTTGTACGAGGAACTCGAAACCGCGCTGCTGATATCCGATGCGGGCGTCGATGCCACCGAATTCCTGCTCGAAGCGCTGCGTGAAAAGGTGCGCGCCGAACGTCTCACCGACGCGATGCAGGTGAAGATCGCGCTGCGCGCGCTGCTCGTCGATCTGCTCAAACCGCTGGAAAAATCGCTGATGCTCGGCCGCGCGCAGCCGCTCGTGATGATGATCACCGGCGTGAACGGCGCGGGCAAGACGACGAGCATCGGCAAGCTCGCGAAGCATCTGCAGCGCTTTCACCAGTCCGTGCTGCTCGCTGCCGGCGACACCTTCCGCGCCGCCGCCCGGGAACAGCTCACGGTCTGGGGCGAGCGCAACAACGTGACCGTCGTGTCGCAGGAAAGCGGCGACGCAGCCGCCGTGATCTACGACGCCGTCGGCGCCGCCCGCGCCCGCAAGATCGACGTAATGATGGCCGACACCGCCGGCCGCCTGCCGACGCAATTGCACCTGATGGAAGAACTGCGCAAGGTGCGCCGCGTGATCGCGAAGGCAATGCCCGACGCGCCGCACGAAGTGCTGCTCGTGATCGACGCGAACACCGGCCAGAACGCGCTCGCGCAGGTGAAGGCGTTCGACGACGCGCTCGGCCTCACCGGCCTGATCGTGACGAAGCTCGACGGCACCGCGAAGGGCGGCATCCTCGCCGCCATCGCGCGGCAGCGGCCGATTCCGGTGTATTTCATCGGTGTCGGCGAAAAGGTGGAGGATTTGCAGCCGTTCAGTGCGGAGGAATTCGCGGACGCACTGCTCGGCTGAGGCTCGCGGCAGGCACCGCAACAAGAAGGGCGTCCCGCGGGACGCCCTTCTTGTTCGCCATTTTGTTCGCCGCTGAAGACCTGCAGCGCGTCACTGCGACAGCACGAGCGCCGCCGCGATCCACCACATCACGCATCCGACGATCACATCCAGCACCCGCCACGCTACGTCCTTCTCGAACCAGGGCTTCAGCAGGCGCGCACCGTACCCGAGCGCGGCAAACCACATGATCGACGAACACATCGCGCCCGCCGCGAACCACGCGTTGCGTGGCCACCCATAGCGCGCGCCGATGCCGCCGAGCAGCACGACCGTATCGAGATAGACGTGCGGGTTGAGCAGCGACAGCGCCAGCACCGCCGAGGCGGCGCCGAGCGCCGTCTGCGAATCGCCGTCGGATGCATCGAGATGACCCGGTCCCTGCCAGGCCGCGATGAACGCGCGCAGGCCGTACAGGAACACGAACGCCGCGCCCGCCCAGCGAATCACATCGAGGAGAAACGGCGCCCGCGAAACCAGCGCGCCCATCCCGCCGATGCCGAACCCGATCAGCAGCACGTCGATCGCCGCGCATATCGAGACCACCAGCCCCACATGCCTGCGCTTCAAACCCTGCCGCAGCACGAACGCGTTCTGCGCGCCGATCGCGATGATGAGACTCGCGCCGAGCCCGGCACCCGACAGAAAGCTGGCCAGATACGGGAGCGTCATTCGGCGTCGGGTTGCTCCGCGGGTGCCGCGCGCTGGAAGGCGTCGATCTGGCCGGCGTAGTCGGCGATGCGCTCGATCGTCGGATAGCGGCTCATGTCGATCTTGAAGCGCCGCGCGTTGAACACCTGCGGCACGAGGCTCAGATCCGCGACGGTCGGCGTGTCGCCGAAACACAGCGCGCCGACGCGCCCGTCACCCGCGAGCCGCTTTTCCAGCGACTCGAAGCCGCGTTCGACCCAGTGGGCATACCACGCGTCCTTCACGGCGTCGGGAGCCTTGACTTCGTGCTTCAGATACTTGAGCACGCGCAGGTTGTCGAGCGGATGAATCTCGCACGCGACCTGCAGTGCGATCGAGCGCACGAACGCCCGGTCGGCGGGCGCGGCGGGCAGGAGCGGCGGCTGCGGATGCGTCTCCTCCAGATACTCGATGATCGCGAGCGACTGATGGAGCACGTTGTCGCCGTCGACGAGCGTCGGCACGATGCCGTCCGGATTCACCGCGCGATATTCCGGCTTCAGTTGCTGGCCGCCGTCGCGCACCAGGTGAATCGGCACGTATTCGTAGGCGAGACCTTTCAGGTTCAGCGCAATGCGCACGCGATACGCAGCCGAGCTGCGGAAGTAGCTGTACAGCTTCAAGTTGCCTCCTCCCTGTTATTTTTCAGGCGCGTCTCATGAAGCGTCTTGAGCCACGCCCGGATACGCGTGCTCAGACCACACGCACCGCGAACTCCCCGATGCCGTCGACGCCGCCCTTCATCAGATCGCCCTTCACCACCGCGCCGACGCCTTCCGGCGTGCCGGTGAAGATCAGGTCGCCGGGGAAGAGTTCGAAGAGCGTGGACAGATACGCGATCGTTTCGCCGACCGACCAGATCAGCTGCGAGATGTCCGAGCGCTGCTTCTCTTCGCCGTTGACCGTCAGCCAGATGGCGCTTTTCTCCAGATGCCCGACCTTCGACACCGGATGAATCGGCCCGAGCGGCGCGGAATGGTCGAAGCCCTTCGCGGTATCCCACGGACGGCCGAGCTTCTTGGCCTCGGCCTGCAGATCGCGGCGCGTCATGTCGAGGCCGAGCGCGTAGCCGTAGACGTAATCGAGCGCGCGCTCGGCGGGAATGTCACGCCCCTGCTTGCCGATCGCGGCGACGAGTTCCATCTCGAAATGCACGTTCTTCGTCTGCGACGGATACGGAAACTCGCCGGTGGAACCGGGCGCGACGTACAGCACGGCATCGGCGGGCTTGCCGAAGAAGAACGGCGGCTCGCGATCCGGATCGTGGCCCATTTCCCGGGCGTGCGCCTCGTAATTGCGGCCGACGCAATAGATGCGGCGCACGGCGAACTGCTCGCCCGAATCGACGACAGGCACCGCCACGACCGGCGCCGGAGTGAACACGTAACTCATCCCGCTCTCCTTGTTGATTTGAATCATGCGGCTCGCGCTCAGGTCGGAGCCGGCAAAACGAAGAGTGTAACGTGCGCGCGCGGGGCAAGCGAAACGTAAGCAAGCCGCGCACGCCCAAGCCCCGCGCGGCTGAAACCGCCCGCCCGTCGGCGCTGACACGTTGCGGCGGCGCCGGCAGGCGGGCGATTGCGGCGCCGCCGCACCTTGCCAGCGCCGCGCAAATGCGGTACTGAATGTGGTTCCCGTATCCCAGAAATGCGTGTGCCATCGTGATTTCCGCCAGCCCGGCGAACACGCCGGCCGCGCGCCCCCCATCGATGACCGAATCCGCTGCTCCCGCCTTTGCCTGCGCCCGCTTCATCAAGGAGATCGGGCGCGGCCCGAACGGCGCACGCGCGCTCAGCCGCGACGACACCTACGCGCTCTACGAAGCCATGCTGGACGGCCGCGTCTCCGATCTGGAACTCGGCGCCGTGCTGCTCGCGTATCGCGTGAAGGGCGAAACCGCCGCCGAGCTGGCCGCGATGCTCGCCGCCGCGCACCGCTCGTTCGAGCCGCTGCACATCCAGCACGGCCGCGAGCACGCACGCCCCGTCTCGATTCCGAGCTACAACGGCGCGCGCAGGCTGCCGAACCTGACCCCGCTGCTGTCGCTGCTGCTCGCACGCGAGGGCGTGCCGGTGCTGGTGCATGGCGTGATCGACGATCCGGGCCGCGTGACGAGCGCCGAGATCTTCGCGGAACTGGGCGTCAAGGCGGCCGCGTCGCACGATGAAATCGAGGACAGTCTCGCGTCGCGCCGACTCGCGTTCGCGCCGATCGCGTCGCTCGCGCCGAAGCTCGCGCGCCTGCTGTCGCTGCGGCGGATCATGGGCGTGCGCAACTCGACGCACACGCTCGTCAAGATTCTCCAGCCATTCGCGCAGCCGGGCTTGAGGCTCGTGAACTACACGCATCCGGAGTACCGCGAAAGCCTGACGGGACTTTTCACGCAGCATCCCGACGCGGCCCAGGGCGGCGCCCTGCTCGCGCGCGGCACGGAAGGCGAGGCGGTGGCGGACACGCGGCGGCAGGTGCAGGTCGACTGGTTCCATCACGGGCATTCGGAGACGCTCGTGTCGGCGGAACGCTCCTCGGCCGACGCGCCGCCCGTCGATCTGCCCGAATCGCTCGATGCGGCCACCACCGCGCGCTGGATCGAGAGCGTGCTGCGCGGCGAGATTGCCGTGCCGCCCGCCCTCGCCCGACAGGTCGAAGTGATCGCCGACGTGGTGCGCCGGCCGGTCTGAACCGGAATCGTCCGATTGCCTTGATTGCCGCCGATTGCGCCATTAGTTGACACATCATCCTTCGCTGGCTAAAGTAGCCCAATGCGCTTTACCCAGTTCTCCTCCCTCCGAATTATTTCGGGCCGCCTAGCGCGGCCCCTATCGCTACGTCTAGCGTAAGTCGCCAGGCGTAGCGCCGCGCGCTGTCCGTTTTGCGCGCGGTCCTGCCAGCAGTTCTCGTAGTTCTCTCTTTTTCACCACCTGTAGTCGTCAGCTTTTCGTTCGCTCATCCCGCGAAACGGAAACGCGAGGGTCAAATGCACGTTGCATCGCGCACGTTCACGTGGGTCGGAGGCGTCACCATCGCCGTGACGCAACGTGGCCGCGCGCACCGGCATACGCGACGCGCATCGGGCAGCAGCCGGCCAGCCGCCGGCCGCGACCTCTCTCGCAGACGCTACGCAACCAGCGACAAACGAGGTCGACGACCATGATGCCCGCCCCTTCCGAGAAATACCGTCCGTTTCCGCAAGTCCGCCTGACTGGCCGCCGCTGGCCGACGCGCACCATCGAACGCGCGCCGATCTGGATGAGCACCGACCTGCGCGACGGCAACCAGGCGCTGATCGAGCCGATGAGCATCGACGCGAAGCTCGAATTCTTCGAGATGCTGGTGAGGACGGGTTTCAAGGAAATCGAGGTGGGCTTTCCGTCCGCATCGCAGACGGATTTCGACTTCGTGCGCAAGCTGATTGTCGAAAACCGTATTCCTGAGGACGTCACCGTCGAAGTGCTCGTGCAGTCGCGCCGCGAGCTGATCGAGCGCACGTTCGAGGCGGTCGAAGGCGCGCCGAGAGTGATCGTGCACCTCTACAACGCGATCGCGCCCTCGTTCCGGCGCATCGTCTTCAACCAGTCGAAGGAAGAGGTGAAGGCGCTGGCCGTCGAAGGCACGCGCATCATCAAGGCATGCGCTGCCGCTCGTCCCGGCACGCACTGGACCTACCAGTACTCGCCGGAAACATTCAGCATGACGGAGCTGTCGTTCGCGCGCGAGGTCTGCGACGCGGTCGCGCAGACCTGGCACCCGACGCCCGCTCACAAGATGATCCTGAACCTGCCCGCGACGGTCGAAGCCGCAATGCCGAACGTGTTCGCGGACCAGATCGAGTGGATGGACCGCAATCTCGGCTATCGCGACAGCATCATCCTGTCGGTGCACCCGCACAACGATCGCGGCACGGCGGTCGCCGCCGCCGAACTGGCGATGCTGGCGGGCGCGGAACGCGTCGAGGGCTGCCTCTTCGGCAACGGCGAGCGCACCGGCAACGTGGACCTCGTCACGCTCGCGATGAACCTCTACACGCAAGGCATCGACCCGGGCCTCGATTTCTCCGATATCGACGGCGTGCGCCGCGTGGTGGAGCGCTGCAACCAGATCCCGGTCCATCCGCGCCATCCGTATGCGGGCGACCTCGTGTTCACGGCGTTTTCGGGTTCGCATCAGGACGCGATCAGGAAGGGGCTTGCGCAGCGCGAGCCGGGCACGGTGTGGGACGTGCCGTATCTGCCGATCGACCCCGCCGACCTCGGGCGCAGCTACGACGCCGTGATCCGCGTGAACAGCCAGTCGGGCAAGGGCGGCGCGACGTATCTGCTCGAGCGCGGCCTCGGCTTCACGCCGCCGCGGCGCGTGCAGATCGAGTTCAGCCACGCGGTGCAGGCGGTGGCGGACGCGTCGGGCGAGGAGGTCTCGGGCGACGCGATCTGCGCATTGTTCCGGCGCGAGTATTTCGACGCGCAAGGGCCCGTTGCGCGCGTCGCGCCGGCGGCATTGCGCGTGGCCGGCCGCGACGTGAAGGTGCCGCCCGCGTCGGCCGAAGCACCGGGCGACGCGTATGCCGAAGCGGTGGCGAAGGCACTCGGCGTATCGGCTGAAGTGGCGTGGTTCGAAAGCACGAATACCGCAGGCGGCGAGACGGCGGTGTTCGTCGGCTGCCGCGTCGGCGAGCAGGCCGTGCGGTTTGGCGTCGCGGTGAGCGAGAACGCGGCGCAGGCGGTCGTGGATGCGGTCGTGAGCGCAGTGAATCGCGCACAGTGGCCCGCAGGCGCCGAAGCCGAGGCCGAAAAGGAAGCGGTGGCGGCCTGAAGAGACTTGCGGCGGCGGCCACGCCCGATGCGGTGCGGGTGCGGGTGCGGGCGTTCATGTCCGCAAATCGCGGGTTTTCAGGAACGATGCGTGATCGCTTTCGAGGAACGGCGCGCCGGCGCTTCACCGCACCGGCGCGCGTGCCAATGCCCTACTCCAGCGCGACGCGCGTCGCCTGCAGCGCGAGCAGTTGCCATTGTCCGTCGAGCTGGATGTGGATCGCGGTGTAGGCGATCGGAAAGAGCAGCGCGCCGTTCTTCGACTCCATCTCGACCAGTGCCCGGCCCGAGACCACGCACGTATCGCGGCCCGCGGGAATCACGTCCTGCGACTGGATCTCGATTTGCCGGTAACGGCGCCGGCCGGCCGTGATCGCATCGATGAACTGGCGCTTCGTCTCGCGCTTGCCATTCGTGTGCACGTAGCTCACGTTTTCGGCCAGCAGCGCGTCAAGCAGAATTCCGTCGCCTTCGACCATCGCCCGGAAACGATCGCGCTCGAGGCCACGGATCGCCTCAATAGTTTTTGCCGGCATCTGTCTGTTCCTCTTGCATGAGGAACCGGTTCATGCGGCCCTCGTCAGAAGTTGTACTGCAGATATAGCTGGCTGAAATTTATACCAGGATTCGGCTCTTTGATACCGCCGTTCGACAAATGCTGAAACCGGAATCCCGCCTGGTAGTTCTGACGTGCGCCGAACGTCGCGCCGACACCGACGACGTCGGCGAACTGGAACGCCGAACCCACGGAGAAATTGTCCGTAATGCGCGTGTGGGACAGCATGCGCACGCCCACGCCCGCCTCGATGAACGGGCGGATGTCGCCTGAACTCCTGATGAACCGGAACATCGGCGTTACGCCGAATTCGAAGATGTTCGGGTGGACCGCGTTGTCCTCGGTCGTGTGCCAGTACGAGACGTGGGCTTCGCCGACCACGGTGAAGTGAAATCCGCCGATTTCCCACCAGGTCCACTTGGGGTCCCAGACGAACCCAAGGTCGACCTTCTTGATATCGTGATTGGCGACACCGCCCGCTATCTGAAGTCCGAACTGGTCGGCACTCGCACTCGCCGACGCGAGGCCTAGCGCCCCGGTCAGTGCGCATTTGAGAACTTGGTTTCGGCAGGCGCTGTTTTTCTTCTGCATGAACACCCCGACTCTGGTTGACCAAATCGTCTTGCCGCATGCGCGGTCACGGCGTCATTTTAGAGATGGTCTCGAAAAATTGCTCGGATTGTGTTCCATTTCCGGGAATTGTCGGAATTTTCTTTCGCACAATGCGGTTGACAAGGTAATTCGTGCGAACCCTCGCTTGCTCGCGCGGTAAATGTGACGTAATTAACTATATGTAATATATGGACTATTGAAACAGACGGTTTGATAGGTTTTGTGGGAACTCCCACATAAGCGGATGCTCTAATCCTTAGCACTCACTGGACTGGAGTGCTAGTATCGTGGCTGACTCGCTGCGATTCGTTCGCAACGGGTTTTTTTTGACAAGGAGCTTATGAGCGTGACCAATGCGATGACCCTTCCGAATATTGTGAGCTCGGCGTCGGCCAAGGCCGCTTCGGCAGGCGCGCTGACGTACGCACAGTCGTCCATGCTGACCGGCCAGATCGGCAACATCGACGCCTACATTTCGGCTGTGAACCGGATTCCGATGCTGTCGCCGTCGGAGGAACGCCAGTACGCCACCGAATTCCGCGACCACGGCAACCTGGATGCGGCGCGCCAGCTCGTGCTGTCGCACCTGCGGCTCGTCGTGTCGATTGCTCGCAATTACCTCGGCTACGGCCTGCCGCACGCCGACCTGATCCAGGAAGGCAACATCGGCCTGATGAAGGCCGTGAAGCGCTTCGACCCGGCGCAGAACGTGCGCCTCGTGTCCTATGCGATGCACTGGATCAAGGCCGAGATTCACGAATACATCCTGCGCAACTGGCGCACGGTGAAGGTTGCGACCACGAAGGCGCAGCGCAAGCTGTTCTTCAATCTTCGCAGCCACAAGAACAGCGCCGCCGCGTTCACGCCGGACGAGATCGAAGGTCTCGCGAAAGAGCTGAACGTGAAGCGCGAGGAAGTGGCGGAAATGGAAACGCGTCTGTCGGGCGGAGATATCGCGCTCGAAGGCCAGATCGACGACGGCGAAGAAAGCTTCGCGCCGATCGCGTACCTCGCCGACTCGCATAACGAGCCGACCAACGTGATCGCCGCGCGCCAGTTCGACAAGCTGCAAAGCGACGGTCTGTCCACCGCGCTCGAATCGCTCGACGAGCGCAGCCGCCGCATCATCCAGGCGCGCTGGCTCGAAGTGCAGGACGACGGTTCGGGCGGCAAGACGCTGCACGAGCTGGCTGACGAGTTCGGCGTGTCGGCGGAACGCATCCGCCAGATCGAAGCGAGCGCGATGAAGAAGATGCGCTCCGCGTTGAACGAGTACGCGTAACGCGCCAGGTTTAAGGTAAGCAGCAATTGGAAGCCCGCCGTCGGAAGACGGCGGGCTTTTTTTTGTTCTGGCGCGCCCTCCAAAAAACGGCGCCACGAAGGCGCCGTTTCCCATGCGTGTCCCGCGCGAAGGCTTACGCCGGCATGGGCGCGGCGCCGCCGCCGTTCGCCGACAGGCGCATCGACATTTGTTGCGCATAGCGCTCCGCCGCCGAACCCACGACGATGTGGAACGTGTCGGCCGACACCCACGCGACGTCGAGCGTCGAGAGCCGCTGGCGATCCACCGCCGACGGATCGCGCACGACCACGCGCAGGCGCGTCGCCGCGACGGCGTCGAGCGAAGCGACGTTCGTCGCGCCGCCGAACACGGCGAGCCAGCGCACCGGGTCCGGATCGAGCGGTCCCGGCTCGGAAACCGGGGCCGGTGCCGGGTTCGCAACAGTTGCCGCCGCGGGCGCCGATGAGGCCGGCGTGGCGCCGACGGTCGTCGAATGCTGGAGTTCCGAACGGATTTCATCGGCGATCAGGTCTGCTTCCGGTCCGATGATCACCTGCACGTTGGTCGCGCCGCGCTTCAACACGCCCCGCGCGCCGATCGTCTTCAACTGCGCTTCCGACACTTTTTCCGAATCCGCCACCGACAGGCGCAGGCGCGTCGTGCATGCATCGACGAGCGTCAGGTTCGACGCGCCGCCCAGCGCCGCGATGTAGCGGCTCGCCCGCGACGCGGCCGCACCCGGCACCGGAGTGAAGCCGCCGGCGCTCTCGGACGATTCGGCTTGCGCGTCGGCCGTCTCGGGTTCGCGGCCCGGCGTCGCCATGTTGAACTTGCGGATGAAGAAGCGGAACAGGCCGTAGTACACGAAGCCGTACGCGATGCCGATCGGAATCGCCCACCAGCCGCGCGTCGAGAGGCCGTAGTTCAGCGCGTAGTCGATCGCGCCCGCCGAGAACGTGAAGCCCAGATGGATGCCGAGCGCCGAGCAGATCGCGAGCGACAGGCCCGTCAGGACGGCGTGGATTGCGTAGAGCACCGGTGCGAGGAACATGAAGCTGTATTCGATCGGCTCGGTCACGCCCGTCAGGAACGAGGTGAGCGCCATCGAGAACAGCAGACCGCCGACGATCGCGCGACGGTGCTTCGGCGCTTCGTGGAACATCGCGAGACAGGCCGCCGGCAGGCCGAACATCATGATCGGGAAGAAACCCGTCATGAAGCCGCCCGCGGTGGGGTCGCCCGCGAAGAAGCGATGCAGGTCGCCCGTCACCGGCGCGCCGCCGCCCGGCGGCGTGAACGTGCCGAACACGAACCACGCGAGCGAGTTGATGATGTGGTGCAGGCCCGTCACGAGCAGGGTGCGGTTGAGCAGACCGAACACGAACGTGCCGAGTGCGCCGGCCGTGGTGAGCCAGAGGCCCGCCACGTCGATGGCATGCTGCACCGGCTGCCAGACGTAGCCGAACACGATCCCGAGTATCAGACAGGCCACGCCCGTGACAATCGGCACGAAGCGTTTCCCTCCGAAGAATGCGAGGTACTCGGGCAGCTTGATGTCCTTGTACCGGTTATAGAGATACCCGGCGACGGCGCCCGCGACGATCCCCGACAGCACGCCCATGTTGAGCTTCGGGTCGATGTCCTTCATCACCGCGATTTCGATCAGATAGCCGATCGCGCCCGCGAGACCCGCCGTGCCGTTGTTGTCCTTCGCGAAACCCACGGCCACGCCGATGGCGAAGAGCAGCGGCAGATTCGAGAAGATCGCGTCGCCTGCGTCGGCGATCATCTTGATGTTGAAAACGTCGGGCTGGCCGAGTCTCAACAAAAGCCCGGCCACGGGCAATACTGCAATCGGCAGCATCAGCGCGCGGCCTAGGCGCTGCATCCTTGCAAACGGGTTGGCGTCCATCGGGTTCTCCAAAAAATATATAGGTCTTGTCGTTGCTGGGTTGAAGGTCGGGCCGCGAAGCCCGGCCGCGGGACGGACGGTCAGTCCAGCGGCCAGATTTCGCGGCTTGCTGCTCTTACTGCCTGCGCCGATTCGAGCGCGAGGGCATCCTCGGCGCGCTGACGGCAAAGCTGGTAATCGAGTTTGCGCACGCGCGCCTTGATGCCGGGCACGGACACCGGATCGACGGACAGCTCGGTCACGCCGAGGCCGACCAGAAGCGGCACCGCCACCGGATCGCCGCCGAGCGCGCCGCACACGCCGACCCACTTGCCGTGCTTCGCCGCGCCTTGCGTCGCCGCCTTGATGAGGCGCAGCACGGCCGGGTGCAGGCCGTCGGCCTGGGCGGCGAGATCGGGCTGGCAGCGGTCCATCGCGAGCGTGTACTGCGTGAGGTCGTTGGTGCCGATCGAGAGGAAGTCCGCGTGCTGCGCGAGCTGGTCCGCGAGCAGCGCCGCCGACGGCACTTCGATCATCACGCCCACTTCGATAGGATCGGTCCGGCCGGCCTCGCGCGCGAGTTCGTCGATGCGCTTTCTGAGACGCACGATTTCGCCGGAATCGGTGACCATCGGCAGAAGGATGCGCACCGCGCCGAACGGCTTCACGGCGATCAGGCCGCGCAACTGGTCGTCGAGCAGGTCGGGTCGCACCTGCGCGAGGCGAATGCCGCGCAGCCCGAGCGCCGGGTTCGTTTCGGGCGGCAGCGTCAGGTAATCGACTTCCTTGTCCGCGCCGACATCGAGCGTGCGGATGATCGCGGTGCGGCCCTTCAGGGCGTCGACGATGCCCTGGTAGCTGTCCCGGTGCTCGTCCTTCGACGGCGCGGCCGCGCGGTGGATGAAGAGCAGCTCGGTGCGCAGGAGGCCCACCGAATCGGCCCCGTTCTCGACGGCGGTTTGCGCGTCGTCGAGCGTCGCGATGTTGGCGGCGACTTCGATCGCGCGCCCGTCGCTCGTGGTCGCCGCCTGCTGCGACGTGCGCCGGTTCGCTTCGCGCACGCCCGCGAGGCGCTGGCGTTCGAGCCGCGCGCGTTCGACGTCGAGCGCGGTCGGCGCATGTTCGAGGCGTCCCGCCGATGCATCGACGACAACCTGCGTGCCTTCCGGCACGGCGTGCAGCGCGTCGCCGACGGCGACGAGCGCCGGAATGCCGATCTGGCGCGCGATGATCGCCGCGTGCGACGTTGCGCCGCCACGCGCCATCACGAGCGCCGTCACGCGCCCGCGGTCGAGCGACGCCAGGTCGGACGGCGTGAATTCGTCGGCGGCGAGCACCGCTTCGTCGGGCAATTCGCGGGCCGCCGTGCTCGTGTAGCCGAGCGCGCGCAGCACGCGCTTTTCGATGTCGCGCAGATCGGCTGCGCGCTCGGCGAGCAGCGGGTCGTCGATCTTCGAGAGCAGCACGATCTGCGCACGAATCGCTTCGCGCCACGCGAATCCAGCGCTCTTGCCGAGGCTGATCAGGTCGCGCGCGGCATCGACGAATGTCGGGTCTTCCAGCAGCACGCGATGCACCGCGAAGATCCCCGCCTCGCCGACCGCGCCGCGCTGCGACGCGGTGCGCACGGTTTCGTCGAGTTCGGCATCCACCGATGCGATCGCGCGGTCGAGCGCGCGGCTTTCCGATGGCGACGTGCCGCTTGCCTGCTCGGGCGGCGCGATGTCCTGGTCGTCCCAGCGCACGAGCTTGCCGACCGCGATGCCGGGCGCCGCGCACACGCCCGCGAGCGTGTTCGGGGCGAGCGGCTCGCCGGGCGCGCGAGAAGCCGTGTGCGGCGCGGGCGACATGGCGCGCGCAGGCGTCTCCTCGACTTCGCCGTGCGCCTCGCGCAACAGCTCGGCAGCGACTGCTTCGATGGCTTTCGACGCCTCGCGCCCGATGCCGAGCAGCTCGATCGTCGCGCCTTCGCCCGCGCCGAGCCCGAGCAATCCGACGACGCTTTCGACCGGCGCCTTGCGGCCGTCGAAGCGCACTTCCACTTTCGCGTCGAAGCCGCGCGCCGCTTCCCGGGCGCGCGCCGCCGGCCGCGCGTGCAGGCCGCCCGCGTGCACGAGCGTCACGTTGCGGCGGGCTTCGTCGGTGAAGTTGGCATCGCTGCGGGCGGCGTCGGCTTTGTCGCCGTCCTTGACGCGCAGCACGAGGAGCCGCCCGACGCCGGCCTTGAGCACGCCGCGCCCCGCGCGTTCGACGACGTCGAACGCATCGCTGTTCGCGACCGCGATCACCGAGACCAGGCTCGGTGCGTGCTGCGCGACATAGTCGGCGTCGAACTCGATCAGCGGCTGGCCGGCGCGCACCGTCGCGCCCTGCTCGACCTTCGGCGTGAAGCCCTTGCCGCCCAGCTCCACCGTATCGATGCCGATGTGCAGGAGAATCTCCGCGCCCTGCGGCGTGCGCATCGTGAGCGCATGGTGCGTGCGCGCGAGATGCGTGATCGTGCCTTCGCACGGCGCGACGAGCACGCCTTCGAGTGGATCGATGCCGATGCCGTCGCCGAACATGCCTTCGGCGAAGACCGGATCGGGAACGTGGGCGAGCGGCACCACGGGGCCGGTCAGCGGCGCGAGCAGAACGAAGTCGCTCGGGTTATCAGTGGAATGGTTCAACAGGGACTCCTCGGCACGACGCATCGGGTTTCTCGCTCAATGAGTTTCGGTGACTTTGTTCAGGTGGCGCGGCGCGTCGGGATTACGCCCGCGCGCGGCGGCGAGACCCGCTGCCATCACATAGAAAGTAAGAATCGCGGCGATCGGGTCGAGCGCCGGGTGGCCGGTCGTGGCAAGCGGCAGATCGGCCTCCGCGACGTCGTCCGGAGCCGCGAGCAGCACGCGTGCGCCGCGCGCACGCATGTCGCGCGCGAGCTGGATCAGGCCCGCCTGCTCCGGCCCGCGCGGCGCGAATACGAGGAGCGGATAGTCGCGGTCGATCAGTTCCATCGGGCCGTGCCGCACTTCGGCGCTGGAAAACGCCTCCGCCTGGATGCCCGACGTCTCCTTGAGTTTCAGCGCCGCTTCCTGCGCGATCGCCAGTCCGAGCCCGCGTCCGATCACGATCATGCGGTCGACGTCGCGCAGCTCGTTCACGGCTTTCGTCCAGTCGAGCTGGCCCGCCACGCGCAGCGCGTCCGGCAGCGTGTTCAGCGCGTTCAGGAGTTCGGTGTCGCGCTGAACGTGGGCGATGACGATCGCGGAGAGCGAGAGCATCGCGATGTAGCTCTTCGTCGCGGCGACGCTCAGTTCGGCGCCGGCGCGCAGCGGCAGGTGCCATTCGCAGGCGTCGGCGAGCGGCGAATCCGGCGCGTTGACCGCGGCGACGGTGAACGCGCCCGCTGCTCGCAGCGCCTGCATCGTGCCGACGAGGTCCGGGCTCTTGCCCGACTGCGAGAACGCCACCGCCAGCTGTCCCGCGACGCGCAACGGCGCCTGCTGCAGCGTGGCGACCGACATCGGCAGCGACGCGACCGGTACGCCGACGCGGCTCATCGTGAGGCTCGCGAAGTAGCTTGCTGCGTGATCAGAACTGCCGCGCGCGACCGTGAGCGCCACGTGGCGCGGCGCTTCCGCGAGCTTGACGGCGAGCGCCTCGATGTCCGAGGTGTCGGCGAGCTGGGCGGCGACCACATCGGCGGACGCCAGCGCCTCTTTAAGCATATTCGACAATGGATTCTCCTTCGACATAAGTGGCCGTCAGCGCGAGTTCGCGGTCGAAGACGACCAGGTCCGCCCACGCGCCGCGGGCGATGCGGCCGCGGTCTTCGAGGCCCAGGTAATCGGCGGCGTAGCGCGACATGCGGCTGGATACGTCCGCGATCGGCAGTCCGAGCGAGACCAGATTGCGCAGCGCCTGATCCATCGTCAGCGTGCTGCCGGCGAGCGTGCCGTCCGCAAGGCGCACGCCGCCCATGCATTTCGTGACGTGCTGGCTGCCGAGCCGGTACTCGCCGTCGGGCATGCCCGAGGCCGAGGTGCTGTCGGTGACGACGTAGAGGCGCGGAATCGCGCGCAGCGCGGCGCGGATCGCGCCCGGATGAACGTGCAGCAGATCCGGAATCAGCTCGGCATATTCGGCGTGCGCGAGGGCCGCGCCGACCATGCCGGGATCGCGGTGATGCAGCGGCGACATTGCGTTGAAGAGGTGCGTGAAGCCGCGCGCGCCGTGCTTGAGCGCGTTGACGGCGTCGTCGTAGGTACCGAGCGAATGGCCCAGTTGCACCCGCACGCCGCGCGCCGCCAATTCGGCGATCACGTCGAGATGGCCGGAGATTTCGGGCGCGATCGTGACCACGCGGATCGGCGCGAGCGCCAGGTATTTCAGGACTTCGTCGCGCACGGCGACCGCCGCCGCGTCGGGCTGCGCGCCGAGCTTGCCGGGATTGATGTACGGACCTTCGAGATGCACGCCGAGCACGCGTGCGCCGCCCGCGGCGCGGTATTTCGCATGCTCGCCGAGACCGGCGACCACGCGCATCAGCTCGTTGCGCGGGGCGGTCATCGTGGTGGCGAGCAGGCTTGTCGTGCCATGCTGCGCGTGCAGGCGCGCGATGGTCTGCGCGGCGTCGCCGCCTTCCATGATGTCCGCGCCGCCGCCGCCGTGCACGTGCAGATCGATGAAGCCGGGCAGGATATACGGCGCGTCGTTCGTCGACGGATCGACGCGCTCGCCTTCGAGCGCCGTCACGCGCCCGTTCTCGAAGCGAATCGAGCCGTGGATCCAGCCGTCGGTCGTGAGTATGTTTCCTTTCAGCATGAAGTTCTCTGTTGTTACGCAATGCGTAGTGAGGCGGAAAACCGGCCGCTCCATGCTGCGAGCAGGTTCAACGTGCGTCCGGCGTCTCGGGTCCTCTCGTTTTTCTGATTCAGCGCGCCTGTGCCGGCGCTATCGGTGCAGCTCCGCGACGAAGTCGTAGTAATCGTCGCGGCAATACGTGTCCGTCAGTTCGATCGCGCGCTGGTCCGACGCGTAGCCGATGCGCGTGATGACGAGCAGCGCGGCGCGCGGCGCGACGCCCATCAGGCGCGCAATCTCCGCGCCCGCGTTCACCGCGCGAAAGTGTTGCAGCGCGCGGACCACCGACATGCCGCGGTCCTCGAGGTACCGATAGAGCGACGCGCCGATCGCGAGCGGCTCGGGCACGACCGACGCGGGCAGCGTGGAATGCTCGACCGCCATCACGATCCCGTCGGCTCGCCGCAAGCGCCTCAGGCTCGCGACGCCCGCACCCGGCGACAAACTGAGCTGAACGGTTTCGTCGCGGCTCGCGGTGCGCATTTCGCGCGCAAGCCAGATCGAATCGGGCCTGAACCCGCGCTGCTCCATCTTCTTCGTGAATCCCGTGAGCCGGGAAAGCGGATCTTCGACGCGCGGCGTGATGAAACTGCCCGCGCCGCGCACACGCCGGATCAGCCCCTGCTCGACGAGCAGCGCGATGGCGTTGCGCGCGGTGATCCGCGAAACGCCGACGCCCTCCGACAACGTGCGCTCCGACGGCAACGCCTCACCGGCAGACCATGCGCCCGCGTGAATGGCCGTCGCGAGTTTCGCTGCAAGCTGCAGATACAGCGGCGTGTCGTTTTGCGCGTCAGATACCAACTCGCGCCAGCGTTTGTCCATAAGAAAGCTCGCAATCCATCCCGTTTGGCGAGCCCATTATATAACCAAAATAATACCAGTCAATTTTCTGGTCCGTTGCTCGAAATATTCTTATTTTTATTGATAAATCAATAACTTACTTTATTAAAAGCGTGCATCATGGGAGGTCGAATGGGGTCGGTATTTACCCTATCGGCAGCCCACTCCATGCCAAGTGGTCTGGCATCGATATGTTCCACCCTATTCTTCAAAACAAAACCCGCACGCTCGTACATTTTTGGCAAAATACGCCCGGTTATTTCGGATTCGGAAATATCAGCCGAACCTATACAAACGAGAGAACGAGGGAATGATGATGGGTCCAGATCTCCTTCGAACGGCCGAGGCGGTACGCCGCTTCAACCGTTTCTATGCACGCCATTGCGGCGCGCTTCACGAACGCCTCCACAAGAGCGATTTTTCGCTCACGGAAGTGCGTGTCTTTCACGAACTCATCCACGATCGAGCGCGCACCGCGGCCGATGTCGCGCGCAATCTCGGGCTGGATACCGGCTATCTCAGCCGGCTGCTGAGCAGCTTCGAGCGGCGGGGTTTCATGACGCGCCGGCCGAACCAAAGCGATGCGCGTCAGCATCTGCTCTCGCTCACGCCGATGGGTCACGCGATTATCGAGACGATCGATTCCGGCGGCCTGCATGAAGTGTCGGCGGCGCTCGGTGAGCTTGCGCCGCCCGAGCGGGCGCAACTGGTCACGTCGATGGCGGATATCGAGCGCCTGCTCTCGTCTCGCGGAGAGCGCAAGCCTTTGCATCTGCGAAGGCCGCAGCGCGGCGACTTCGGCTGGATGGTGGAGCGCCATTCACAGTTCGACGACGCCGGCGCGCCGCGAAACGAGGCGCGCGCGGCTGGCGTCGTCGCACGCTATCTGGGGGCGATGGAGTCGGATGCGCGACGCATCGCGTGCTGGATCGCGGAGCACAACGACGGCGCGAGGATCGGGGCCGCGTTGCTTTCGGCGGGGTCGGAATCGGAGGCGCGCATCGAACTGCTGTTCGTCGAGCCGGGCGCGCGCCGGCTCGGACTCGGAGCGCAGCTGGTCGCCGCGTGCACGGGGTTCGCATCGGAAGCGGGCTACGAGAGCGTGTCCTGCGCTTTCGACGAATCGCACACCGACCTCAGCGCGCTTTTCGCCCGGGCGGGGTTCAGGCCGTACGGCGGTGCGGCGCCGGGCGTCGTCTGGCAACGCCCGCTGCAATCGCTTTACGCGTGACCAAGAAAAACGGCGCCCTGACAGGCGCCGTTGGTCTTCGCGAATAGCGCTTCAGAATGAAGGCACGACCGAGCCCTTGAACTCGCTCTTGAGGAACTGTCGCACGTCGTCCGACTGATACGCCGCGACCAGTTTCTTCACCCACGGCTGGTCCTTGTCCTTCGCGCGCACCGCGATCAGGTTCGCGTAGGGACTGTGCACGTCCTCGAGCGCGATCGCGTCGCGGGTCGGCTGCAGGCCCGCGGCCAGCGCGAAGTTCGTGTTGATCGCCGCGGCATCGACGTCCGACAGCGTCCGCGGCAGTTGCGCGGCGTCGAGTTCGACAATCCTGATCTTCTTCGGATTGTCCGCGATGTCGAGCGGCGTCGCGTTGTTGCCGTCGGCGCCCGCGCCCGGCTTGAGCTTGATCACGCCCTGCGCCTGCAACAGCAGCAACGCGCGGTTCTCATTCGACGGATCGTTCGGCACCGCGACCTTCGCGCCCTGCGGCAGCGCCTTGAGCGATTTCAGCTTCTTCGAATACACGCCGAGCGGCGAGATATAGGTGAGCCCCGCGTTGACGATCTTGTACCCGCGCTGCTTGATCTGGCCGTCCAGATACGGCTGATGCTGGAAGCTGTTCGCGTCGAGATCGCCGGCGTCGAGGGCCGCGTTCGGCTGCACGTAATCGTTGAATTCGATCACCTTCACCTCAAGCCCGTTGCGCTTCGCGACTTTCTGGACGACCTGCCAGATTTGCGCGTCTGGCCCGCTGATCGTGCCGACCTTGATGACCTTGTCGTCGGCATGAGCGCCGATGCTCGAAAGAAGCGCGGCCGACGCGGCCACGGCGGAAAGGATCCTGAAGATATGTCTGCGCTGCATGGTGTTCTCGCTCCGGCTTCGGATGGCCACTGCTGAAAAAGTGGTCCGGATGTTCGCACACGCATGGTGCGAACTGAAATACTCATTTTTTATTTCGATATTCGGGCGCCGAATCCGCGCAGAGCCCGCGTGGCTTAGAATCGGCGGTTCATCCACGTATCGAGCGAGGCACGCCATGTATGTGATCAATCTGCGCTACACCGGCGCGCTGGCCGAAATCGACGATGCGCTCGACGCGCATCGCGTCTTCCTCGAACGCCAGTTCGCAGCGGGCATTTTCATTGCCGCCGGCCCCAAGGTGCCGCGCGATGGGGGGATCATCCTGGCATCGGCAATCGATCGCGACCGGCTCGATGCGATCCTCGCCGAAGACCCTTTCGCGCAGCAAAACCTCGCGCACTACGACGTGATCGAATTCAAGGCGACACGCCTCGCGCCGGGACTGAACCTGCCCATGCCATCCGAAGCGTGAACGAAAAAGCGGCCCGGGAGGCCGCTTGATGGCATGCAGGCGCTCGGGCGAATCGCCGCCCGCCTTCGCGACGCCCTAGCGCGACATCATGTGCATCGATACGTTGTGCATGACCCACACCGTGCCAATGATCAGAAGAAGCGCTGTCAGCACGGTATAGCCGAACGCGACCACATTCCAGCGCTGATCCCGCGACAGGTTCATGTGCAGGAAGTACACCAGATGCACGACGATCTGCACGAAAGCCAGCACAGCGAGCGCGATGATCGCCGTCTGCGCAGGCAGCACGCGCCCGATCACAAGGGCGAAGGCCGCCCCGGTCAGGAGCACCGAAAGCACGAATCCGACGACATAGCCGCCCAGGCTGCCATGTCCGTGTTTCATCCGGGTTGAATGCGAATGAGCCATTTAGATCACGCCCGCCAGGTAGACAAAGGAAAAGACACAGATCCACACGATGTCGAGAAAGTGCCAGAAGAGGCTGAGGCACGTCAGCCTGCGGATTTCCCGCTCCGAAAGGTCGGGGTTGCAGATGATCTGGGCCGCGAGGACGGCCATCCATACGAGTCCGAGCGCAACGTGCAGGCCGTGCGTACCGACGAGCGCAAAGAACGACGACAGAAACGCGCTGCGATTCGGGCCAAAGCCTTCCCCGATCAGATGCCCGAACTCGCGAAGCTCGAGCCAGAGAAATCCAAGGCCGAGCAGAAAGGTCACGGCGAGCCATGCGAGTATCGTTCCGCCGCTGCGGCGCTCTGCGCCGAGCATCGCGAAGCCGAACGTGATGCCGCTGAGGAGCAGGACGGCCGTTTCCAGCGCGACGCCCGGAATGTCGAACAGATCCTTGCCGCTCGGCCCCCCCGCGTACTGATGCCCCAACACGCCGAACACAGCGAACAACGACGCGAAGAGGATGCAATCGGTCATCAGGTACAGCCAGAAACCGAACACCGAATGAGATGGAGCGTGATCGTCGTCCGGATAGTCCGGCTCCATGACGAGGGTTTTCTGCAACATTAGCTGGCCTCCACTGCCGCAAGCGCGTGAGCGCGTTTGTCTTCGATCTTCCTGACCGCCGATGCATCGATATAGTGGCCGTCGTTGTTGCGGAAGCTGTAGCCGATCACCGTCACCGCGATCGCAACGAGCGCCGCGATGGCAAGCCACCAGATATGCCACACCCCGGCGAAGCCCAGCACGAGGCTGAACATTCCCACGAACAATCCGGCGCTCGTGTTGGACGGCATGTGAATGTCGCGATAAGACGCCTGAGCGCCGAGGCCGTGCCCCGTCTCCTTCATGTGGGCGAATGCGTCGAGTTCATGCACCACTGGAAGGGTCGCGAAGTTGTACACGGGCGGCGGCGATGACGTCGCCCATTCGAGCGTGCGGCCGCCCCACGGGTCGCCCGTCGTATCGCGATATTGCGGCAGATTGCGGTCGCGCACGCTCACCCACACCTGCGCCACCTGATGCGCCACGCCGATCGCGATCAGCACCGCGCCGAAGGCCGCGACCATCAGCCACGGCTGCCATGCGGGATTGTCGTAATGATTCATGCGCCGCATCATGCCCATGAAGCCGAGCACATAAAGCGGCGTGAATGCGACGAAGAAGCCGACGAACCAGAACCAGAACGCGCGCTTGCCGAGTTTCTCGTTGAGCTTGAATCCGAACGCCTTCGGGAACCAGTAGTGAACGCCGGCGAGATACCCGAACACCACGCCGCCGATGATCGTGTTGTGAAAGTGGGCCACCAGGAACAGCGTGTTGTGAAGCAGGAAGTCCGCGCCGGGGATCGCCAGCATGACGCCCGTCATTCCGCCTATCGTGAACGTGATCATGAAGCCGATGGTCCACAGCACGGGCGTCGTGAATTCGAGGCGACCGCGATAGATCGTGAAGAGCCAGTTGAATATCTTCACGCCCGTCGGGATGGCGATGATCATGGTCATGATGCCAAAGAACGCATTGACGTTCGCGCCCGAGCCCATCGTGAAGAAGTGATGCAGCCACACCAGGAACGCGAGCACCATGATCACGCACGATGCGTACACCATCATGCGGTAACCGAACAGCGTCTTCTTCGCGAACGTCGCGACCACCTCCGAATAGATGCCGAACGCGGGCAGCACCAGAATATAGACCTCGGGGTGTCCCCATGCCCAGATCAGGTTCAGATAGACCATCGCGTTGCCGCCCCGGTCGTTCGTGAAGAAGTGCATGTCGAGATAGCGGTCGAGTCCGAGCAGCGCCAAGGCGACCGTCAGGATCGGGAACGTCGCCATGATGAGCACGTTCGAGCACAGCGCGGTCCACGTGAACACCGGCATCTTCATGAGCGTCATGCCGGGCGCGCGCATCTTGACGATCGTCACGAAGAAGTTGATCGCCGTAATGAGCGTGCCGACTCCGGACAACTGCAGGCTCCATATGTAATAGTCGACGCCCACGCCCGGACTGAACTCCAGCTCCGACAGCGGCGGATACGCGAGCCATCCGGTCTGTGCAAACTCGCCGACCACGAGCGACACGTTCATCAGGATCGCGCTGATGGCGGTCATCCAGAAGCTCAGCGAGTTGAGAAACGGGAACGCGACGTCGCGTGCACCGATCTGCAGCGGCACGACGAGGTTGAAGAAGCCGACCATCAGCGCCATTGCCATGAAGAAGATCATGATGACGCCGTGTGCGGTGAAGATCTGGTCGTAGTGATGCGGCGGCAGGAAGCCGGGTGAGAGGTACGAAAGTGCGAGCTGCGCGCGCATCAGGAGAGCGTCGATGAAGCCGCGCACCAGCATCAGCACCGCGACCACGATATACATGACACCGATGCGCTTGTGATCGACGCTCGTCAACCACTCGGTCCAGAGCCATTTCCATTTTCCGAGCCGCGTGAGAACGGCCGCCACGCCGAGCACGAGGATTGCCATGAAGGCGGCTGCCGCCATGATGATCGGCTGATCCGTCGGGATCGCCGAAAGGGTGAGTTTTCCGAACATGCGTTATCCCTGCGTTGCGCAGGCAGCATCCTTATCGAGGACGTTACCGTTGTTGTACTTTGCGATGATGTTGCGAAAGAGCTTCGAGTCGACAGTCGAGAAGTACCTGACCGGCTGGTTCTCGGCCGGCTGCGTCACCGCGCCGTAGACGTTCATGTCGAGCCGCTCGGGAGCCGCCCTGACCTTCGCGACCCATTCGTCGAACTCCGCGGGGGTCTGCGCGAGCGCCCTGAACTTCATGTCCGAATACCCCCGGCCGCTGTAGTTGGCAGAGAGCCCGGCGAAGTCGCCGGTTTCGTCGGCGATGAGATGCAGGCGCGTCTGCATGCCCGCCATCGCGTAGATCTGGCTGCCGAGCTGCGGGATGAAGAACGAGTTCATCACGGAGTCGGACGTGATCCGGAAATTCACCGGGGTGCCGACCGGAAAGGCCAGTTGATTGACCGTGGCAATGCCGAGATCCGGGTAGATGAAAAGTCACTTCCAGTCGAGCGCGACGACCTGCACGTTGATCGGCCTGACCGACGATTCGAGCGGGCGATACGGATCGAGTTCGTGGGTGGTTTTCCACGTCAGAACGCCGAGGAACAGGATGATCAGCGTAGGAATGGTCCAGACGACGACTTCGATTTTCGTGGAGTGCGCCCACTTCGGCTCGTAGCAGGCATCGCGATTCGACGCGCGGTAGCGCCATGCGAAGACCAGCGTCAGGATGATGACCGGAACGACTACGATCAGCATCGCAATGGTCGAGGTGATGATCAGCGATTTTTCGGCGGCACCGATGCTTCCCTTCGGATTGAGCAGGTCGAAATTGCATCCGGATAGACACGCAATCAGACCTGCCATGAGGAGGAGACGCATCCCCTTTCGAGTTATTCCGTTCATTTGATTTGCCTGGTCGTCATTGAATCTTTCCGGATGGGGCATGGTCGCGCTCGCAACAAACATGGGCGCTAAAAAGGAACCATGCGGGGGAAGATTCTATTCAGGCGGGCAGGCGAAGAAGTTGACAGCGATCAACGGAACGAGCCGCGGATTCAGGTGCATGCGAACTCCCCGAGCAAAGTCCGGTCTTGCGCGAGGCAAGCGTCACAGAGTATTGCCACACGTCAAAGATCGTGGCGAGGCGCCTGGGCCTGAACAGGCGGTGTGCTACTGCTCAAATGCAAACGGCACGCCAAACTGGCGTGCCGTTTCTGTCGAAGCGAGAGGCTGATGCGCTCAGTCGAGCAACAGCTTCAAATCGTGAACCCACGTTTCGACGCCCTGCCCGTCGCGTGCAAAGAGCCTCAGCTTGCCTTGCGGATCGAACACGTAGCTCGCAGCCGTGTGGTCCATCGTGTAATCGCCGGGCGTCTTGCCCTGCGCCTTCGCGTAGTACACCCGGAAGTCCTTGGCGACCTTCACGAGTTGCGCATCGTCGGCAGGCCGCAAGCCGATATACGACGGATTGAACGCCGACACATACTGGCCGAGCAGGTCCGGCGTATCGCGCGCCGGATCGACCGTGACCATCAGCACCTGAACGCGCTTTGCGTCGGGGCCGAGTTGCTGCAATGCCTGCGACAGCTCCGCGAGCGTAGTCGGGCAGACGTCGGGACAATGCGTGTAGCCGAAGAACAGGACGACGGCCTTGTCCTTGAAGTCGCCGAGCGTGCGGGCTTTACCCGTCGTGTCGGGCAGTGAGAAATTGCTGCCGAACTGCGTGTTGCCGGTAATGTCGAGATTCTTGAAGGCGGGCGCCTTCTCGCAACCGGCGAGCAGCGCGGCGCCGGCCAGCACGATGATGAATCGCGCGAATGTCCTGCGAATCAGAGCGGTCATGCGCCGATCACCGTGCGCACGTAATGATCGACGAGCAGCGCCCCGAACAGCAGCGACAGATACACGATCGAATAGCGAAACGTCTTGCGGGCGAGCATGTCGGAGTAGTCGCGATAGATCTTCCACGCGTAGCCGAGGAACACCCCGCCGAGCACCACCGCCGACGCCAGATAGATCACGCCGCTCATGCCGGAGATGAACGGCATCATCGTCACGGCGAAGAGGATCACCGTGTAGAGAAAGATGTGCAGCCGCGTGTATTGCTCTCCGTGAGTGTTCGGCAGCATCGGCAGGCCGGCGTTTTCGTAGTCCTTGCGCCGGTAGAGCGCGAGCGCCCAGAAATGCGGCGGCGTCCAGACGAAGATGATGAGGACGAGAATCCACGCGTCGCCCGGGACGGCGCCGGTTACGGCGGCCCATCCGAGCGCCGGCGGCATCGCGCCCGACGCCCCGCCGATCACGATGTTCTGCGGCGTGTACGGCTTGAGCAGCAGCGTATAGACGACGGCGTAGCCGACGAACGTGGCGAGCGTGAGCCACATCGTCAACGGGTTGGTGAACGTGTACAGCGTCGCCATGCCGGCGCCGCCGAGCACCGCCGAGAACAGCAGGATCTGCACCGGCGTGATCTCGCCGCGCGCCGACGGGCGCCACGACGTGCGCCGCATCAACGCATCGACCTTCTGCTCGACGAGGCAGTTGATCGCAAACGCCGCGCCTGCCAGCAGCCAGATGCCGATGGTGCCGCCGATCAGCACCGACCACGGCACCATGCCGGGCGTGGAAAGGAACATGCCGATCACCGCGCAGAACACGGCGAGTTGCGTCACGCGCGGCTTGGTCAGCGCAAGGTATTGCGAGACGCGGTTACCGGAGGGGGAAGTGAGTGTCGTGCTGTCCATGGGGATTTGGATTCACGCTGAAACGACGTCGCGCGCAGGAAGCACGGCGCGGCCGGGACGGCTGGAAGAGATTCGAAAGTTTAGCATAACGAGCAGCAGGATCAGGACGGCCGCGCCGCCATTGTGGGCCACGGCGATCGGCAGCGGCCATTGCAGGACGACGTTCGACAGGCCCGTCAGGAACTGCACGACGATCAGCAGCAAAACGCCGTTCGCGGGCTTGCGCAGCGACTCGAAGCGGCGCAGCTTCATGGCGAGCCACGCCATGTAAAGCACGACGACGACCGCGAAGGTCCGGTGCGTCCAGTGAATCGCGACCAGCGCGTCCTGCGAGATCACTTCGCCGTCACCCGTCATGCCGAGCGCGCGCCAGAGGTGAAAACCGTGCTCGAAGTTCATCGGCGGCACCCACTGGCCGTTGCAGAGCGGAAAATCCGTACACGCGAGCACGGCGTAATTCGTGCTCACCCAGCCGCCGAGCGCGATCTGCACGACGAGCAGCGCCAGCCCGAACAGGGCGGCGGCAAGCCAGCGCGCGGCCTCGGGTTCGTGCACGGGAATCGGCGTCTGGCGCGCCGCGAGCCAGCCGAGCGCGCCCAGCAGCGCGAGGCCGAGCAGCAGATGGAGCGTCACGATCACCGGCTGCAGCTTCATCGTGACCGTCCACGCGCCGAACGCGCCCTGCACGCAGATCAGCAGCAGTATCCCGGTGGGCCACCACGGCGAGACGTGCAGAGGGCGGCGCTTCACGCGCGCCGTCCACGCGATCACCACCTGCGCGATGATCAGCACGCCGATCGCCATCGCGAAATAGCGGTGCAGCATCTCGATCCATGCCTTCGCCAGGCTGACGGGGCCGGTCGGCATCGCCTGGTGCGCCGCCGTGATCGCGGCATGCGCGGTGAACGGCGATGCCGTGCCATAGCAGCCCGGCCAGTCGGGACAGCCCAGCCCGGAATCGGTCAGCCGGGTGAAGCCGCCGAACATGATGAGATCGAGCGTCAGAAAGGTCGTCAGCCAGACAAGCTTCCTGAACTTGTTGTCGTCGGCTTTGACCCACACGTATGAAAGCGGCAGCAGCGCGATACACAGGCCGATCAGGCCCAGTTGCAGAACGAACATTCTTCTCAATCCTCAACCGATGCGCGACCACTTCAGCAGCTTCGCCAGGTCGCCCTTGATCTTCGCCGGGTCCGGATCTTTCGGGAAACGCATCATCAGGTTGCCGTTCGGATCGACGAGAAAGATGTGATCGGTGAGCCGGGTGTCAGCGGACGTCGGCAACCATTGCGCGACCGCGCGCTGGTCGGCCACCAGCATCCGCGTGTCGGGCTGCGGGTACGCGGTTCTGATCACCTCGGACACCGGCTTGTCGTCCGTGCGCAGCCAGACGTTCACCACGCGCTCGCGCTCGGCCGACTGCAGCACGCGCACCTGGCGCATGAAGTAGAGGCGCGTTGCGCACTGCTCGTTACAGTCGCTGCCGTTCACGGTGATCATCAGCCATTTGCCGCGCAGCGACGTGAGCGGCATCGGCTGGCCCTTCTCGTCGGTGACCATCAGTTCTCCGGGGATCGGGCGCTGCGGTTCGATGAGCGCGCCGTAGCTCGTCGTGCCGCCTGTCGGCTTGAACACGTAATACATCAGATACGACGCGATGACCGGCGCCGCGCAGACGAGCGCGAGCAGGAGCAGCATCCAGCGGCCCTTGTTCCACGAGCCCTTCGTGGCCTGCTGGTGCTGCGCGCGCGCCTTGTTGATGGCGGACGGCGAGGGGCGTGGGGATTGCATCGACAAAACGTGGCCTCTATTTGATAACGCAGCGCGTTCGTTCGGAAAAGGGCGCTGCTCGGTATTCATGCGTCAGGCTTCAGGCGTGGCGCGGGTCGTTGTCCGGTTCGTCGGCCGCTGGGTCCTTCTTCGCGGCCCGGCGCGCCGCATACAGGCCGAACGCGAGCGCCGCGGCCGCCATGCCCCACCACTGGAACATGTAGCCGTAGTTGCGCTCGACGCCGAGCGTCGGCGCCGGCCAGTCGCGCACCAGCTTGTCGCCGGTGGCGCTCAGTTGCTGGATCACGAATGGCTGCAACGGCAAACCGGTTTCCGCGGCGTAGGCACTCACGTCGAGATTCTGCCGAATCTTCTGATGCGCCGCCGAGCCGCCGCTTCCCAGTTCGAACGCCTGCGACGCATTGGCGCGGGCAATTCCTTCAATCTCGATCTCGCCCTTCGGCGTCTCGTAAGGCTCGATGCCCGTGCGATCCGCAAGATTGCGCGGCAGCCACCCGCGATTCACGAGGACGTAGCCGCCATCGGCGAGTTTAAACGGCATCACGACGTAAAAACCCGGCTGATCGTTATAAGGCCGATTATCGAGATAAACCACCCGATCCGGCAAAAATTCGCCCCGCGCGAGCACGCGATGGAATTCGATGTCCTTGAGCGGTACGGGCGCTGCGCCGACGCGCCTGGCGGGCGCGTTTTCGAACGCGACGATCTGCGCATTGAGCGCTTCCTTCTGATGGGCGCGGTCACGCTGCCAGAAGCCGAGCCGCAAGGTGACGGCCACGACGATCAGGATCAGGAGCGCCGGCCAGAATCGGATCTTCATGCCGGACATCCGCCAGCCGCGACGCGGCACGTTGCATGCGGTGCGATAATTGAAGGGTTCACTTTCTTACGCCAATTGCCGGCTGGTTTCATGCATATCATCGTAGCCATCGCTTTCATCCTCATCATCGGCAGCCTCGGGTCGGCGCTGTATTTCATGATGACCGACAAGGGCCGAACCAAGCGCATGGTGTGGTCGCTTGCAACGCGCGTCGGGCTTTCCATCACGCTCTTCCTGTTCATCCTGTTCGCGCACTGGATGGGCTGGATCCAGTCGACCGGTATCCCGCTCGGACGCTGACGCAGCGCAAAGGTTCGTGCGGCGCTGAGCGGTTCACCCCGAATCGTGCAGTTTCGCTCCGTTCGGGCGTCGCCGGCTTCGATCCGCCACGCGCTTGCTGCGACATAAGCGCGCAGCATCGTTCCCAGTTCCGAAAAGCAAAACGCCGCCCCGGGAATGTCGAGGGCGGCGCTCAAAGCGTGGCTTCTTCTTGACTCAACTTCCCGGACGGCTCGTTTCACGACGCATCGCCCGTCCGACGCAAATCCTTACAGCCAGTACACGACGACGTACAGCCCGAGCCACACGACGTCGACGAAGTGCCAGTACCATGCGGCGCCTTCGAACGCGAAGTGATGCTCCGCCGTGAAGTGTCCGCGGATCAATCGCACCATCACCACCGTCAGCATCGTGCCGCCGAGGAACACGTGAAAGCCGTGAAAACCGGTCAGCAGGAAGAACGTCGAGCCGTAGACGCCCGACGCGAGCGTCAGGTTCAGTTCGTTATACGCGTGGAAATACTCGTAGCCCTGGCAGAACAGGAAGATGACACCGAGCAGGACGGTCGCCGCGAGCCAGATGATCGCCTTTCTGCGGTGATCCTCCCGCAACGCGTGGTGAGCCACGGTCAGCGTCGCCCCGGAGCTCAAGAGCAGCGCGGTGTTGATCGTCGGCAGCGGCCAGGGGGTCATTGCGCGGAAATGTCCGGCGAGCGCAGCCGGCCCGACGTTCGGCCACACGGCGCTGAAGTCCGGCCAGATCAGCTTGTAATCGAGGCTGCCGAGTTCGTGCATCGCGATGGCGCGCGCGTAGAACAATGCGCCGAAGAACGCCGCGAAGAACATCACTTCGGAGAAGATGAACCAGCTCATGCTCCAGCGGTACGACACGTCCACCCGCTTGCCATACATGCCGCTTTCGGATTCCGAGATCGCGTCGCCGAACCAGTGCCACAGCACGAACAGCACGAAGAGGATGCCGAGGAACGTCGTGTACGGCGCCCACGAGTGGCCGTTGATCCACTGTGCCAGCGAGCCGAGCGCGACCAGGAGGCCCGAGGCCGCCATGATCGGATGCCGTGACGGATGCGGCACGAAATAGTACGGGCTATCGTTTTGACCGCTCATTTTTGATTCTCCACTTCGATCCAGTTTCTTGATTTCTTTCCGCCACGGCCGCGCGCGTTCATCCACTCGCGCTCTGCCGGCCCGGCCACTCGATTCTTCAGCCCACCACCGCCCGCACGACCACGAGCAGCACGATGATGAACAGCACCGCTCCGAGCACAGCCGCCGCAACCACATGCAGCGGGTTCAGCTGAGCCGCGTCGCTTTCCAGGTCGGCCCGGCGGCGAACACCGAAAAACGACCAGAAAACCGCTTTGAGCAAGCGCAGGAAGCTCATCTTCTGCGCGGGCTTTCCCGGTTTCTCCACTTCGACCATCGTTCGTCCCCTGCCTGGGTTCGCGGCTTACGCCCCGTTACCGCCCTTGGCCACCGACTTCGGGGCGCTCAGCTCGAAGAACGTGTAGGACAGCGTGATCGTCTTCACGTCCTTCGGCAGCTTCGGATCCACCACAAACACCACCGGCATGCGCTTCGTCTCGTTGGCGGCGAGCGTCTGCTGGGTAAAGCAAAAGCATTCGATCTTCTTGAAATACTCGGTGGCCTGCTTCGGCGCATAGCTCGGAATGGCTTGCGCCTGAACCGTGCGCCCCTGCTCGTTGGTCACCTGATACATCACCGTCATTACTTCGCCGGGATGCACGTCAAGACTGCTCTGCTCTGGCTTGAACTGCAGCGGGCCGCGCGCGTTGGCATCGAATTCGATCGAAATCGTGCGGCTCGCATCGACCTGCGTATTTTTCGCCTCGCGCGCGCCGACGTCGCGCTGCACGAGATTGTTGATGCCGGTAATCGCGCAGATCGCCCGGTACATCGGCACCAGTGCGAAGCCGAATCCGAACATCAGCAACGCCACGACGACCAGCTTCACCAGCATCGAGCGGTTAAACGAGCGATCGGCTTGCGCCTCTTGCTGACTGGACACGATCTTGCTCACCCTCGGGACAGCAGATACTGATTGACGACGACAGCCACAAAAAAAGCGGCGGCGATGACAAGCAATACCAGACCGATCCGCTTGTTGCCCGCGCGGATTTGCTCGGGCGTTCGCCTTTCTTGTGGATTCCGGGTCATGCGTTGCACTTCTTGTTCCGTTATTCGCTGCAAGGCTCCGGGACGGAACCTTGCAGCATGTCGACAGTGCGTGTCTTACTCGACCGTCGGCGGGTTTTCGAACGTATGGAACGGCGCCGGGCTCGGCACGGTCCATTCGAGGCCTTCCGCGCCGTCCCACGGCTTGTCGCTCGCCTTTTCCAGTTCGCCGCCGCCGCGGTAGGCCGGCAGCGCGACAGCGAACAGGAAGTACACCTGCGCGAGACCGAAACCGAACGCGCCGATGGTCGCGACCTGGTTGAAGTCCGTGAACTGCGCCGGGTAGTCGGCATAGCGGCGCGGCATGCCCGCGAGGCCGAGGAAGTGCATCGGGAAGAACGTGATGTTGAAGAAGATCATCGACGCCCAGAAGTGGATCTTCCCGCGCGTTTCGTTGTACATCCAGCCCGTCCACTTCGGCGCCCAGTAGTACCAGCCGGAAAAGAGCGCGAAGAGCGATCCCGCCACCAGCACGTAGTGGAAGTGGGCCACCACGTAGTAGGTACCGTGCATCTGGATGTCGAGCGGCGCCATCGACAGGATCAGTCCGGTGAAGCCGCCCATCGTGAACACGAACAGGAAGCCGATTGCAAAGATCATCGGCGTTTCGAACGTGAGCGAACCGCGCCACATCGTCGCGACCCAGTTGAACACCTTCACGCCCGTCGGCACGGCGATCAGCATCGTCGCGTACATGAAGAACAGCTGGCCCGTCACCGGCATTCCGGTGGCGAACATGTGGTGCGCCCAGACCATGAACGAGAGAATCGCGATCGACGCCGTGGCATACACCATCGAGCTATAGCCGAAGAGCGGCTTGCGCGAGAACGCCGGAATCACCTGCGACACGATTCCGAACGCCGGCAAGATCATGATGTACACCTCGGGGTGCCCGAAGAACCAGAAGATGTGCTGGTACATCACCGGGTCGCCGCCGCCTGCCGCGTTGAAGAACGACGTGCCGAAGTGGCGGTCGAACAGCACCATCGTGATCGCGCCGGCCAGAACCGGCATGACCGCGATCAGCAGGTAGGCGGTGATGAGCCAGGTCCACGCGAACATCGGCATCTTCATGAGCGTCATGCCGGGCGCGCGCATGTTCAGGATCGTCACGACGATGTTGATGCCGCCCATGATCGACGACGCACCCATCAGGTGGACCGCGAAAATGGCGAAGTCCATGCCCGGGCCCATCTGGGTGGACAGCGGAGCGTAAAGCGTCCAGCCGGCGGCGGTGGCGCCGCCCGGTGCAAAGAACGAGCCCACGAGCAGCACGGCCGCGACCGGCAGCAGCCAGAAGCTGAAGTTGTTCATCCGCGCGAAGGCCATGTCCGATGCGCCGATCTGCAGCGGAATCATCCAGTTCGCGAAGCCGACGAACGCCGGCATGATCGCGCCGAACACCATGATGAGGCCGTGCATGGTGGTCAGCTGATTGAAGAACTCGGGCCGCATGATCTGCAGGCCGGGCTCGAAGAGCTCGGCGCGGATCATCAGCGCCATCACGCCCCCGGAGAGGAACATGATGAACGAGAACAACAGGTACAGCGTACCGATGTCCTTGTGGTTGGTGGCAAAGAGCCACCGGCGCCAGCCATGCGGCAATTCGTGCGCATGGTCGTGACCCGCGGCAACATCGTGTCCGATGCTAGACATGACAATCTCCTAAAGCGAATACTGCGGCACTTGGCTTTTCACGCGTGCTTTCCGGCAGGAAGTCGCGCGCGACACGTCAAGCAGCCGGACTGATCTCTACGCGACGGGCTTCCTTCGCATCCGCGCCGCCCGTGATGGATTCCGGCTTCTTCAAGACGATGCGATCCTCGGCGACGCCCGCGGCCTTCAGCGCGTCGCGCACGGCCTGAGCACGCGTCTTGGCGAGTTCGGCGTTCTTCTCGGCGGAACCGGTTGCGTCGGTGAAGCCAGACAGCACGAGCTTCGCGTCCGGATGCGCCTTCGCATAAGCGGCCGCGGCCTGCACGGCGGCGGCGGCATCGGAGGGCAGCGTGCTCTTGCCGGTTTCGAAGTAGATGCTTGCCGGCAGTCCGGCAGCCTGCGGGGCCGACGCGTCGGATGCGGCCGCCGGCGCGGCGCTCGCCGCCTCGGAAGCGGCTGCGGCCGGAGCCGATGCCGCATCGCCGCCTGCCGCCGCGAGATGATCGCCGCCTTCCGGCATCTTGCCGTTGCGCGCATCCGCGACCTGCATCGGCTGGAGGATGTCGGCCGTGTGATTGCCCCACGAATTGCGCTCGAACGTGACGACCGACGCGATTTCGACGTCGTTCAGCGCCGTGTTCCACGGCGGCATCGCGCCCTTGCCGTGCAGCACGATGTTCACGTGCTCGGCGATCGGTCCGTTCGCGATCTTGCTGCCGTCGAGCGCCGGGAACACGCCCGCGCCCTTGCCGTTCGGCTGGTGGCAGACCGCGCAGTTCGACGCATAGACCTTCTCGCCGCGCGCCTTCAGTTCGTCCATCGTATACGTCTTGTTCGGATCGTCCGCGGCGGCCGCGAGCTTCTTTTTCTGGTTGTCGACCCACTTCGCGTAGTCGTCGGCGGACAGCACTTCGACCACCACCGGCATGTACGCGTGCTCCTTGCCGCACAGCTCGGTACAGAAGCCGCGGAACGTGCCGACCTTATCGGCCTTGAACCACGTGTCGCGCACGAAGCCCGGAATCGCGTCCTGCTTCACGCCGAACGCGGGGACGTACCACGAGTGCACGACGTCGTTGGCGGTGGTGATGATGCGGATCTTCTTGTCGACCGGAACCACGAGCGGGTTGTCGACTTCCTGCAGATAGAGATTGGAGATCGGCTTCTGGCCGTTCACTTCGCTGCGCGGCGTGCTCAGCGTGGACAGGAAGCTGATGCCCTCGCCCGGACCCTTCACGTAGTCGTAGCCCCACTTCCACTGATAGCCGGTGACCTTGACGGTGAGGTCAGCGTTGCTCGTGTCCTTCATCGCGACGACGGCCTTCGTGGCCGGCAGCGCCATCAGCACGACGATGATGAACGGCACGATCGTCCAGATGATTTCGACGGTGGTGCTTTCGTGGAAGTTGGCCGCCTTGTGGCCTCTCGACTTGCGGTGCGCGAAGAGCGAATAGAACATCACGCCGAACACGCCGAGGAAGATCACGAAGCAGATGATCAGCATGAACGTGTGGAGGCTGAAGAGCTCCTCGGCGATCTTCGTCACAGGCTGCTGGAAGTTGAGCTCGTTGACACGAGGACCGCCAGGAGCGTCGTCGACCGCCAGGGCTGCGCCGGCAGCGAGCAGTCCGCCTGCCGCCAGCACGCCCGAGAGGGCTCGCTTGATTGTTTTCATAGCTTCCTTACCCAAAATTTCCATTCAAACCCTCGACCCCGTGTGCACCGCGTCTCGCCCCCGTCGACAGTGCCCGTTCCCGGTCAGGCGCAGCGCCTGAGCCAGGTCTGCAACTCGGCGGCAAACTGTTTGCGACGATGCTGTGCAAGGTGTAGCCCGATTTTCACCGACTGCCCGCGCGATACGATCGTGAGCGGCTCCCTCGGCGCCGCGCCCGCTTCGACCCGTACCCAGCGCGGGTTGAACTCGAACTGCGTCAATTCTTCGGCGTTCATCTGCTCGATCAACAACCGGTTCTGAAACAGCCGGATCCGCTCGTAGTCGACGGCATGGCGCGCGTAGACTGCGAACGCGATGCCCACCGCCAGCAACTCGATTCCGGTGAACGGCAACACCAGCCAGGCGCCGTTCAGAACAAGCATCATCGCGATACCCAGCGAAACCAGCGCGAGCGACACGTAAAAGCCCACGAACTGGCGCGGCGACACGGAGCAGTTGCGCTTCATCAGCCAGTCCTTCACAACCGGCTCGGTGTCCGTCAGCAATGCGCTCTGGTCCATCGCCGCCTCCCGTCAATCCGCTCGTGCCAATCGGATTTCGCCCAGAAACGTGCCAGCCGGGCGACAAACTGACGCATTATAGGCGCGTTACCGTGCATCCACAAGCAAGGGGCGGAACACCGCAAAGCCAAGCGCGACAAGCCTCTGCGCCCAATTGACGCAGGTTTTTACGCATTGCCGGGCACGCAAATTTCAGACATAACGGATGCCCTCTTTACCGCATCACCGATCCTTCCTCGACCCTCGCCCGATATCCTCGAGCCTCACGATTCCATGTCCTTCCGGTGTCATCCGGGGTACCGCCTTCCACGCGTGACCATAGATCACCTCGAACGTGAGCGGGATCGTGCCGTCCTCGCGCCGGCGCCCGTCGAGCGCCTTGTGAAGCGCGTCGCGCAAGGCCCGGCCGTCGATGTCCGCTCCTCCGGCACGCTCGAACGGATAGGCGCCCCAGCGCCGCACGTCGTTCAGCAGCGACTCGGGCGATCGATACGTAATGGTCAGGACCTCCTGGTCCATCACCGGAATCTCGAAGCCGCTTTCGACCAGCATGTCACCGAGATCATGCATGTCGACGAAGTCGATTGTGTGAGGCCGCGGCGCGATGCCCAACGAAGCTTCCGCGTCGCGATACGCGCCGCTCAGCTCGCGCAACGTGTCGGGGCCGAATGTGCTGAACATCAGGAGGCCATTGACCTTGAGCACGCGCTGCCACTCGGGAAACACGAGGTCGGGGCGCGCGTGCCAGTGCAGCGCGAGATTGGACCAGAGCAGCTCGAACGCCCCTGCGGCGAACGGCAGCGCCGCGAAGTCGGCCTGTGCGAGTTGCGGGCCGCGCGCGCCGAACGCCTTGCTGAGCGTCGCGGGGAGGAAGCGCCGCCAGCCGGCGCCCGCTTCCGAGTCGGCCGTTTCGGCGAGCGTTGCGCGCGCGAGCATCGCCGACGAGATATCGACGCCGAGCACCGACGCATCCGCGAACCGCTCGCGCAGGCCCGGCAGATCGGCGCCCGTGCCGCATGCGGCGTCGAGCACGCGCGTCGGCGCGACCTTGATGTATTCAAGGCGCTCGCGCATGCGCTGCGCAATTTCGCGCGGAAGGAACGCGACCTCGTCGAAGGCGGCGGCGCGAAGGTCGAAAATCTCGCGCAGACGGCGCGGATCATAGGCCGGTCGGCCAGATTTGGCGGGAGTTGGGGACATGGCGGTCTGCTCGCGAAGAGTGCGAAGTATACTCGGTCGTCCCGGAATCGGCCTGCGAAAGGCCGCCCTCACGCCACGCAGCGCGTGGATTTGTCTGCTTTTCCCGGAGTCGCGCGCATGAATGCCGGCAATCTCGTCCTGCCGTTCGGAAACCTGGCCCGTGCGCCGTTTTGTCGGCGCGCACGGCAGATGTTCGAGCGGCTTCTCGAGCTCGCCTTGCCGAATCAGTGCGCGTTATGTGGCAATTTGTCGCAGAGAACACTGTGTCGGGGATGCGACGAAACCTACTGGAACGAGCCGCGCGCGCGGTGCCTGCGATGTGCGCTGCCGTTGCCAGCGCTTCGGCTTGCGTGCGCCGCCCCTCGAAACGCACGAAGCGCGGGAAGACGCGAGTTGGATCGGCAATGCGCATCGTGCATCGCCGATCCGCCGCATTTCGATGCGACGCTCGCGCTTGCCGACTATCGCGCGCCGCTCGACACGCTCGCGCTCGACCTCAAGTTCCGCGCGAGCCTCGCAACGGCCCACGCGTTCGCCCGCCTTCTGCACGCCGCCTTCGAGAACAGCGATCTGCCGCTGCCCGATGTCGTGGCACCGGTGCCGTTGTCGAAGAAGCGCCTGACCGGGCGCGGCTACAACCAGGCGTGGGCGGTCGCGAGGCCGCTCGCACGGCGGCTCGGCGTCGAAGCCGACGCGATGCTCGCCGTGCGCACCACGAACACGCTGCCGCAGTCGAAGCTCGACCTCGACACGCGCCGCCGCAATGTCGCCAATGCGTTCGCCGTGACACGCGACGTGCGCGGCCGGCACGTGGCGATCGTCGACGACGTGATGACCTCCGGCGCGACGCTCGACGCCCTCGCCCGCACCCTCAAGGCCGCGGGCGCGCGTCGCGTGACGAATTTCGTCGCGTTGCGCACGCCGAAAGACTAACCCACTCTTTTCCGCTTCAAGCCCATGTTCAACGTCGTTCTAGTCGAGCCCGAAATTCCGCCGAACACCGGCAACGTGATCCGCCTCTGCGCCAACACCGGCGCACGGCTGCATCTGATCGAGCCGCTCGGCTTCCCGCTCGACGACGCCAAAATGCGCCGCGCCGGGCTCGATTATCACGAGTACGCGCAGATGCACGTGCACGCCAGCTGGGACGCGTTCGTCGCAAAGGAAGCGCCCGACGCGACGCGCATGTTCGCGTTCACGACCCGCGGCGCGTCGCCGTTCTTCGGGCACGCGTTCAGGCCCGGCGACTGGTTCGTCTTCGGCGCCGAGACGCGCGGCCTGCCGGATGACGTACTCGCCCGCGTTCCCGCCGAGCAGCGCGTGCGCCTGCCGATGCGGCCGGGCAACCGGAGCCTGAATCTGTCGAATACGGTGGCGGTGGTGACGTTCGAGGCGTGGCGTCAGGCGGGTTTCGAAGGCGGCACCTGAGCGGCAAGCTCCTTCAGATAGAGCGCGAGCATGTCCTGCTGGAAGCACGCGAAGATCACGCGTTCGAGCGCGGGCACCGAGGGAAGCGTTCCGATGACGGTGCCGACCGCGATCCGCACCGCATCCTCGGGCGGAAAGCGATAGACGCCGCAACTGATCGCCGGGAACGCAATCGACTTGCAGCCCGCCTCCCGCGCCAGTTCGAGCGAGCGCCGGTAGCAGCTTGCGAGCAGCGCGGATTCGTTGCGCGTTCCGCCACTCCACCGCGGCCCGACTGCGTGGATCACATGCCTCGCCGCGAGATCGTGGCCGCCGGTGATTTTCGCGTCGCCGGTCGCGCAGCCGTGCAGCGTCTCGCATTCGCGCAACAGGCCGCGCCCCGCCGCCCGGTGGATCGCGCCATCCACGCCGCCGCCGCCCAAAAGCGACGTATTCGCCGCGTTGACGATGGCATCGACGGCGAGCGTCGTGATATCGGCGACCTGTGCGTCGAGCGTGCAATGACCGATGGCGAACATGGCGAAACCTCCCGGCCCGGCGTTGATCGGGCAACGGCGCTCCGTGCTATTCCGCCTTGGCGTCGCGGCTGAGGAGCGCCTGGACCGCGTCGCGCGGCGTGACGTCTTCGAACAGCACCCGGCAGACCGCGTGCGTGATGGGCATGTCGATGTTGCGTGACTGCGCGAGCGCCAGCACGGCACGCGCGCACCGCACGCCCTCGGCCACGTGGCCGAGCGCCGAAAGAATGTCGTTGAGCGTACGGCCAGTCGCGAGTTGCATGCCGACCGTGCGATTGCGCGACAGGTCGCCCGTCGCGGTCAGAATCAGGTCGCCCAGGCCGGTCAGCCCGGTAAATGTTTCGGCACGGCCGCCCAAAGCCACGCCGAGCCGCGACATTTCCGCGAGTCCGCGCGTGATCAGCGCGGCACGCGCGTTCAGCCCGAGCCCGAGGCCATCGGAGATGCCGGTGGCGATCGCGAGCACGTTCTTCACCGCGCCGCCCACTTCGACGCCGATCACGTCGTCGCCGGTATAGATGCGCATCGCGCCGTGGTGAAAGGCCGCGACCGTGCGCTCGAGGAGCACGGCCGAGCCGCTCGCCACCGTCAGCGCAACCGGCAAGCCGAGCGCGACCTCGCGCGCGAAGCTCGGGCCCGACAGCGTTCCGTTGCTCGCGTGCAGCGGCAGTTCGGCCGCGACCACCTCGTTCGGCAGGCATTGCGTGTCGGCTTCGAAGCCCTTGCACAGCCAGACGACGTTCGCGGGAACGATACCGATGTCGCGCATGGTCCGGCACAGCGCACGCAGGCCCGCGACCGGCGTCGCGACGACACAGAGCGCGTCGTCCGCCGCCGCGTGCCGCAAGGCCGCGGCGAGATCCGCGTCGAAGCGAAGCTGCGCGGGCAACTTCACGCCGGGCAGATAGCGGTCGTTTTCAAGCGATCTGGAAAGGGATTCGACGAGCGCGCCGTCGCGCGCCCAGAGCACCGCATCGTGCCGCACGGCCAGATGGCCGGCGAGTGCGGTGCCCCATGCACCGGCGCCGAGGATGGCTACGTTCATGCTCGGCTCCGGCTGGTTTTGCGCGACGCAATCAGTGCGTCGCGCCGTTCGCCGCGCCTTCCTGCGCGCCGGCGAGCTGCGAAAGGCGCTGCTCGTAGAGCGCCTGGAAGTTGATTTCCGCGAGATGGATCGGCGGGAAGCCGGCGCGGGTGATCGCGTCGGCGATGTTCGAGCGCAGGTACGGGAACAGGATCGTCGGGCAGGCGATGCCGACGAGCGGATCGATCTGTTCGGCCGGAATGTTGCGGATGTCGAAGATGCCTGCCTGCTTGGCTTCGATCAGGAACGCGACCTTGTCGGCGACCTTCGCGGTGACCGTGCCCGTGACCAGCACTTCGAAGACGGTTTCCGCGAGGCGCTCGGCCTTCACGTCGACTTCGACTTCCACCGACGGCATTTCCTGTTCGAGAAAGATCGCCGGCGAGTTGGGCTGCTCGAGCGACATGTCCTTCAGGTAAATGCGCTGGATGTTGAAGAACGGCTGGTTGTTGTCGTCAGACATGGTTGATTCCCTTGGATTTTTCGGTATACGGCGCCGCAATCTTGTTGGTTGGGCTGTGGCGCCGCCCGTCCGGCACGGCTGCCGGACGCACTTGCTCAGGCCGCCGCTTCGAGGAGCGGCGTGAGGCCGCCCTTGCGATCGAGCGCGGAAAGATCGTCGTAGCCACCCACGTGCGTGTCGCCGATATAGACCTGCGGCACGGTGCGGCGCCCGGTGCGTGTCATCATTTCTTCACGCCGCGCCGGATCGCGATCGATCAGCACTTTTTCGATGTGCTCGACCCCGCGCGACTTTAAAAGACGTTCGGCCATCTGGCAATACGGGCACACTTGCGTGCTGTACATGACTACCTTGTTCACTTGACTGCTCCTTGTTTCACGACCGGCATGCCGGCCTTCTGCCAGGCGTCCAAGCCGCCTTGCAGAACATGGACTTCGGTGTAGCCGGCGTCGGACACGGCGCGGCTCGCCTTCTGCGATTGCTGTCCGGTCTGGCACACGAGAATGACCGGATTGCCCTTATTCTTCGCGATCTGGCCAATCTTTGCTTGAAGGTCGGCCATTTCGAGATTTCGCGCCGACGGAAGATGACCTTTCGCATAGTCCGCAGCGGGACGCAGGTCGATGACCACGGCGTTGCGCCGGTTGATCAGCGTGGTGGCCTCGGCGGCCGACACGCCGCCGCGTCCACGGCGGGTGATCGCCGGCCAGAGGAGCAACCCACCGGAGATGAGGGCGGTCGCGATGAGTACAAGGTTCGTGTAATCGGTGAAAAACTTCACGTCGAGGGCCGCCGAAAGTGGAGAAAGGAAGAAAGAAAAATCAGGACAATCCGGCCATTATAAAATAACCATTTGCCGCGATGGCCCCGGCTGTTCGGACGATGGCGCGCGCCACCCCATTTCGAGCAGAATCGAGCTTTCCCGCTTTCCCCGCTTCCCAACTAACCGACCTATCAATCATGTACAAGCTAGTGCTCATCCGCCACGGCGAATCGACGTGGAACAAGGAAAACCGGTTCACGGGCTGGGTCGATGTCGATCTGACCGAACAGGGCAACCGCGAAGCGCGCCAGGCCGGCGTGCTGCTGAAGGAAGCCGGTTTCGCCTTCGACATCGCCTACACGTCCGTGCTCAAGCGCGCAATCCGCACGCTGTGGCACGTGCAGGACGAAATGGACGAGATGTATCTGCCCGTCGTGCATTCGTGGCGGCTGAACGAGCGTCACTACGGCGCGCTCGCCGGGCTGAACAAGGCCGAAACGGCCAGGAAATACGGCGACGAGCAGGTGCTCGTCTGGCGCCGCAGCTACGACGTGCCGCCGCCCGCCCTCGATCCGGACGACGAGCGCACGTCGTTCGACGATCCGCGCTACGCGAGGGTGCCGCGCGAGCAGTTGCCGCTCACCGAGTGCCTGAAGGACACCGTCGCGCGCGTCATGCCGATCTGGAACGAATCGATTGCGCCCGCCATCAAGTCGGGCAAGCGCGTGCTGATCTCGGCGCACGGCAACTCGATGCGCGCGCTCGTCAAGTATCTGGACAATATTTCGGACAGCGACATCGTCGGCCTGAACATTCCGAACGGCGTGCCGCTCGTCTATGAACTCGACCAGGACCTGAAGCCGATCAAGCACTACTACCTCGGCGACCAGGAAGCGATCGCGGCTGCGCAGGCCGCCGTGGCGAGCCAGGGCAAGGCGGGCTGAAGCCCGCGCCAGGCGGCCGGAAAGAATTTCCGCACGGTGTTTCCGGCCGCCTGGAACGCTCGTCGAAGGCCCGCGCTTGCGGCTGACGCGCCTGGCGACAGGCCCCGCCCGACGCGGGTCCGGCACCGCGCACAAGCCCGCTGCTAAGGCGTTCCGCACGCGCACGACCCGCGCTCGCCGCCCCGACTGACCGCGGACAGCCCCCGACCGGCCCGATCAGCCGCTTCCCCGCGGGAACCCGCGCGAATCCGCACCCGGTGATCCACGGCGACGCGGCGGCGCGCACGAATCGCCCCGCCTGAAAAACGCGCCCGTGTGCGCGATCCCTCACCCCTTTAAGTCGTGTTTAAGTCGCGGCCGGGATCGAGCAGGTATACTGGTTTGTCAACCACGATCCAGCCTAATCGGCTTCCGACCGCAACACTCTATGCGAAAGAACCTGAAAAACATCGGCCTGATCGCCGCGGGCCTTGCTACCGGCGCACTTGCAACCCTGCAGCTCTCCGCGTCCGCCCAGCAAGCCGCCACCGCGCCTCTGCCGCTCGATCAATTGCGGTTATTCGCAGAAGTCTTCGGGCAAATCAAACACGAATACGTTGAACCAGTCGACGACAAGAAACTCCTTACCGCCGCCATCAAGGGCATGGTTTCGAGCCTCGACCCGCACTCGTCCTACCTCGACAAGACCGATTACGACGAGCTCCAGGAGCAGACCAAAGGCCGTTTTGCGGGCCTGGGTATCGAAATTTCGTCGGAAGACGGGCTGATCAAAGTGATTTCCCCGATCGAGGACACGCCCGCGTTTCGCGCCGGCATCCGTCCGGGCGACCTGATTACGCGCATCAACGACAAGCCGGTGCGCGGCATGACGCTCGACAAGGCCGTCAAGCAAATGCGCGGCGAGCCGGGCACGAAGGTGACGCTCACCATTTTCCGCAAGACCGACGACCGCACGTTCCCGATCACCGTCACGCGCGCGCTGATCCGCGTGCAGTCGGTGAAGATGAAGGTGCCTGAGCCCGGCTACGGCTACGTCCGCATTACGAGCTTCCAGGAACGCACCGTTCCCGATCTCGCCGCGAAACTGCAGGATCTGGCGCGCCAGCAGCCCGACCTGAAGGGCCTCGTGCTCGATCTGCGCAATAACGGCGGCGGCCTGCTGCAAAGCGCGGTCGGCGTCGCGGGCGCGTTCCTGCCGGAAAATTCGGTGGTCGTGTCGACGAACGGGCAAATCGCGGACGCGAAGCAGACTTTCCGCGACACCTACGACAACTACCGCCTGCCGTCCTTCGACCAGGATCCGCTGAAGAACGTCCCGGAAATCTTCAAGAAGGTGCCGATCGTCGTGCTGACGAACGCCTACTCGGCGTCGGCGTCGGAGATCGTGGCGGGTGCGCTGCAGGATCATCACCGCGCGCTGATCGTCGGCAAGACGACGTTCGGCAAGGGCTCGGTGCAGACCGTCCGTCCGATGACGGCCGATACCGCGCTGCGCCTGACGACGGCCTATTACTACACGCCCAGCGGCAAGTCGATCCAGAATCAGGGCGTGCGCCCCGACGTGCCGGTCGACCAGTACGCGGACGGCGATCCGGACGACGCGCTCGTCACGCGTGAAGTCGACTACTCGAACCACCTCGCGAACACGCAGGATCCGAACGAGAAGAAGGAACAGGAGCAGCGTGAGTCCGACCGTCTCGAACAGTTGCGCCTGCTCGAAGAGCAGAACGACAAGAAGACGCCGGAGCAGCGCCGCAAGGACCGCGAACGCAAGCCGGTGGAGTTCGGCAGCTCCGACGACTTCATGCTCCAGCAGGCACTGAACCAGCTGGAAGGCAAGCCGGTCGTGGAATCGAAGTCGATCAGCGAGCGCAAGCTGGCGCTGAACAAGCCGCCGCGTTCGGCGTCGGCGCCGGTCGCGGTCAAGCCGGCGCTGCCGGGCTCCACGCCGGCCTCCGGTGCGGCGCCCGCTTCGTCGCCGACGGCGCAAACGAAGTAACTTCCGCCGAAACGGCTTCGCGGCCACGCGCCGCGAAGCCCGCCTTGCGCCCCTGTGCGCTTCTTTGCGCCCCCTCGAGCGGCGCGCGATTAAAATAACCCTTTCAATCGCGCCGCACGCCGGCGTTCCCGTCGAAGCCACGTTGAAGCACCGCTCGATGAACGACGAACAACTCCTCCGCTATTCCCGCCACATTCTCGTCGACGAAATCGGCATCGAGGCGCAGCAGCGCTTTCTCGACGCGCATGTGCTCGTCGTCGGCGCGGGCGGGCTCGGCTCGCCGGCGGCGATGTATCTGGCGGCGTCGGGCGTCGGGGAAATCACGCTGGTCGACGCCGATACCGTCGATCTCACCAATCTTCAGCGCCAGCTCCTCCACGTGACTGCGTCGGTCGGCAGGCCGAAGGTCGAATCGGGACGTGATGCGCTCGGCGCCCTCAATCCGGGCGTCAGGGTCCACGCGGTGGAACAGCGCGTCGACGGCGCATGGCTCGACGAAAACGTGCCGCGCATGACCGTCGTGCTCGACTGCACCGACAATTTCGCCACGCGCCACATGATCAACACGGCCTGCGTCGCGCACGGCGTGCCGCTCGTGTCCGGCGCCGCACTGCGCTTCGACGGGCAGATCAGCACGTTCGATTTCCGCTCGCCGCAATCGCCCTGCTACGCGTGCGTGTTCCCGCCGGATCAGCCGTTCGAGGAAGTCGCGTGCTCGACGATGGGCGTTTTCGCGCCGACCGTCGGCATCATCGGCGCAATGCAGGCCGCCGAGGCGCTGCGCGTGATCGGCGGCTTCGGGCAGACGCTCGAAGGCCGGCTGATGATGCTCGATTCGCTGCGCATGGAGTGGAACACGATGCGCATCGCGCGCCAGCCGGCGTGTCCGGTATGCGGTTCACGGCACGCTGCCTGAACACGAAGAAGTCATCTCAAATTTAAGAGTTCTCTCATTTCGATGAGCCGGGCGTCGCATTAAGGTGGGCGCTTCAGTTTGCGCCCCACCTCGGCGGCCTGCAGTTTCAGCGCGGGCGCCATCGAACCGGAATTCAAATGAGCGGCATCACTCCCACCAGAGCGCAGCGCGGCCTGACCGAAAGCGCGTTCGCGCGGCCGGGCCTGCCGGTGTTCACCGGCCCCGAAGGCATTCTTTACGACTTCAACTACGGCTGCCGCGTGCGCGTTCCCGTCGACGGCTGGCGGGTGCGGATGGTCGATCTCGATACGCACAGCCTGCTCTTCGACGAGCCGGTGGAAGCGGGCGTCGTCGTCACGAGCCGCCGCAAGTATTTCGTTCGCTTCCAGCTGGATGTCCTGGACGGCGACCGGCTCGTGTTCTCCCACGCCTACAACGCCCGCAACAAGCCCATCCTCGTGCGCCCGTCCACGATGGCTCTCGGGGATTCGCTCGCGTGGGTGCCGGTCGTCGATGCGTTCAGGGCGCAGCACGGCTGCGAGCTGTATCTGTACCTCGCGGAGCATCTGCAGCCGCTTTTCGCGGCCGGCTACCCGCATATCCGCTTCGTGACGCAGGAAACGGCCGAGCCACTCGAAGAACCGTTCTACGCCACCTACTACCTCGGCCTGTTTTCGCCCTACACCGACCGCGACCATCAGCCGACCGACCCGCGCGTGAGCAGCATGCAGGACAGCGTGTCGTACATGCTCGGCGTGCCGTGCGCGGAGCGGCGCCCGAAACTCGTCGTCGCGGATACGGAGCGCCGCATCCGCGAGCGCTACGTCTGCATCGCGACGCAGGCGACCGCGCAATGCAAATACTGGAACAATCCGCGCGGCTGGCCGACGCTGATCGCGCATCTGAAGGAACTGGGCTATCGCGTGCTCTGCATCGACCGTCACCGCGAATACGGCCTGGGCGATCACATCAACACGATGCCGCCAGGCTGCGAGGACTTCACCGGCGACCATCCGCTTCAGGCGCGCGCGAGCCTGCTCCTGCACGCGGATTTCTTCATCGGTCTCGGGAGCGGCCTGTCGTGGCTCGCCTGGGCGGTCGGAACGCCGGTCGTGATGATCAGCGGCTTTTCGCATCCGCAGACGGAATTCAGGACGCCCTACCGGGTGATCAATTTTCACGCGTGCAACAGCTGTTTCAACGACACCACGACGCAATTCGACGCCCGCGATTTCCTGTGGTGCCCGCGCCGCCACGACCAGCCGCAGCGCTTCCAGTGCACGTGGGCGATTTCGCCGGAGCACGTGATCGCGAACGTGCACCGGCTGATCGACGAGCGCTGGGCTCGCCGAAACCGCCTGGCTCCCTACGCCTTCTGCAGCAGCGCGAGCGCCGCCGACAACTCCGCGGGCTCGTAGGCAGCAAGCACGTCCGCGACGGGCCGCTCGAACGCCTTCAGATTCGAGCGCAGAATTTCCTGCTTCACGACGAGCAACTGGCTCGGGTGCATCGAGAACTCGGTGAGGCCGAGCCCGAGCAGCAGCCGCGTGACGGTCGGGTCGCCGGCCATTTCCCCGCACACCGACACCGGCACGCCCGCCCGCTTCGCCTCGCGCAGCGTGAAGGCGATCAGGTTCAGCACCGCCGGATGCAGCGGATCGTACAGATGCGCGACGGCGTTATCCGCGCGATCGATGGCGAGCGTGTACTGGATCAGGTCGTTCGTTCCGATCGACAGGAAGTCGAGCCGCTTGAGGAACAGGCGCACGGCGATCGCCGCCGCCGGAATCTCGATCATCGCGCCGATCTGCACGTTCGGATCGTAGGCGATGCCCGCGTCGTCGAGCTGGCGCTTCGCTTCCTGGATCAGGTCGAGCGTCTGGTCGATCTCCTGCGCGTGCGCGAGCATCGGAATCAGGATCTTGGTCGGGCCGAACGCCGACGCCCGCAGAATCGCGCGCAGCTGCGTCATGAACATCTGCGGCTCGGACAGGCTCCAGCGGATCGCGCGCAGGCCGAGCGCGGGATTCGGCGCGGTCTCGTAGCCGTCGCCGCCGCTCATCGATTCGAGCGGCTTGTCCGCGCCGACGTCGATCGTGCGGATCGTCACCGGCTTGCCGTTCATCAGCTCGATCGCGCGCCGGTAGGCCTCGAACTGCTCCTCCTCCTCGGGCAGCTGATGCTTGTGGTTCATGAAGAGAAATTCGGTGCGAAAGAGCCCGACGCCCATCGCGCCCGCCTCGACCGCAACCTGCGCGTCATCCGGCAGCTCGATGTTTGCGCACAACTCGATCTTCGTGCCGTCGAGCGTCTGCGTGGGAGAGAACTTGAGGCGCTGGAGCTTGCGCTGCTCCAGGACCTTTTCGCTCTGCCGGTACGAATATTCCTCCAGCACGATCGGCGCCGGATCGACGATCACGATGCCGTGATCGCCGTCGACAATGATCAGATCGTTCTGCCGGATCAGCGCGCTCGCCTGCTGCACGCCCACCGACGCCGGAATGCCGAGGCTGCGCGCGACGATCGCCGTATGCGACGTGCGCCCGCCGAGGTCCGTCACGAAGCCCTTGAACGCCTGCGTCTTGAACTGGAGCATGTCGGCGGGCGCGATGTCGTGCGCGACGACGATCATCTCGTTGTGGCCGTTGGTGGCCGCGCTGTGCACGACGAGCGTCGCCGTCGACGGCGCCCCCGCCAGCGCCTTCAGCACCCGCTCGACGACCTGCTCGATGTCCGCCTTGCGCTCGCGCAGATATTCGTCCTCGATGTCGTCGAAATGGCGGCTCAGGATTTCGAGCTGCTCCGTGAGCGCCCACTCCACGTTGTAGCGGCGCGTGCGGACGAGGTCGATGGTCTCCTGCACGAGCATCGCGTCGTTCAGGATCATGGAATGGACGTTGATGAACGCGCCCATTTCGCTCGGGGCGTCGGCGGCGAGGTCGTCGCGCAGGGCGTCGAGCTCGGCGTGCACGGCCTCCTGCGCCGCGTGAAAGCGATCGATTTCCGCGTCGATCCGGTCAGGTTCGATCAGGTAGTGGTCTACGTCGAGTGCAGCGGGCGCGATCAGGTAAGCACGCCCGATGGCGATACCGCGTGAGACGGGAATTCCATGCAGCGTGAAGGACACGCGCACCTCCTCTAGTTGTGATGGTCCCGCGGTCTCTCAAGCCCGCGGCCGGCGCTCGTACCGCGCCGATCATTATAAATTCGATTGTCTGCCGAAGCCCGGTGCGGCGCAGCAAGCACGATCCCGCTTGCCCCCGATCAGACCACGTCCCCGTGACGGCCATATCAAGGCCGGGCGCAAGGCAAACAAAAAGCCGCGTCGTGCGCGGCTTTCATTGCTTCTGCTCGGACGACGATCCCCTCATTGTCCTTCGCCAAATTTGTCCGCAATCATCGCGAGAATGGCCTGCATGGCTTCGGCTTCGTCGGAGCCTTCGGTTTCGATCGTCACCGTGCTGCCGATGCCCGCCGCGAGCATCATCACCCCCATGATGCTTTTCGCGTTGATCCGGCGGCCGTTGCGGCTCATCCAGATCTCGCACTGATAGTTTCCCGCCAGTTGTGTGAGCTTGGCCGAAGCGCGCGCATGCAGCCCCAGCTTGTTCACGATTGTTGTTTCCTGTTGCAGCATGATGCTCCGCGAGCGCAATGTGAATGAAATGGGTCGCCGTCAGTGGCTCGCCGCCTTCGCCGAAACGAGATCCGCACTCGCGGCCGAGGCCGGGTCCGCCGTGCCCGGCGCGGACGTGGACAGCGCGCACGGGTTCATCGGCGTGGACGAATCGAGTTCCTGAATGCCTTTCGATCCGCCCTGCAGGATCTTTTCGGTGAGCGTGGTGAGCGGCGTCGCGCGGTAGCAGACGGCGCGCACGAGCATCGGCAGGTTGACGCCCGCGAGCACGCGCACGTGGTCGTCCGCGAGACTTGCCGCGATGTTCGCCGGCGTGGCGCCGAACACGTCGGTGAGCACGATCGCGCCGTTGTCTTCCTTCAGACGGTCGATTTCCGAGCGCGCGAACGCGCGGACTTCGACGGGATCGCAATCCGGCATCACGTCGATGACGCCGATCCTGGCGGGCAAGCCGCCGTAAATGTGAGCGACGCACTCGCGTAGAGCCGAAGCGAACGGTGCGTGCGCAATGATCAGAATGCCAGCCATGTCAGAGTTGCTGCCCCAAAACGACGAAAACCGTCGGAGAACATCGAAATACGCCTGAAAAACGGCGACCGGGACATCGATTCGGTGGCGCACGGGTGCATACCCTCAAGCTTAGTCGCCTTCCGTGAAAGCCGCTTACGGCGTCCTTAACGGCAGGTTGCGCCACGATCCTTAATCGTGGCTTTAAGCTCCCGGTGGGATGCCGGTGATCGAGCCCCAAAACGTAATCCCGTTGACGGGCAGATTGTAACAGTCCGGTCCGGCGCGGCCGTCGCGCGCGCGCCACTCACGACGCCGCGCGCTCCAGCGCGTCGATGAACATGCCGGCGACATCGAAACCGGTCTGATCCATGATCTCGCGGAAGCACGTCGGGCTCGTCACGTTGACCTCGGTGAGATAGTCGCCGATGGCGTCCAGCCCGACCAGCAGCAGCCCGCGCGAGAACAGTTCGGGCCCGAGCGTTTCCGCGATCTCGCGATCGCGCGCCGACAGCGGCTGCGCGCGGCCGAGACCGCCCGCCGCCAGGTTGCCGCGCACTTCGTTGCCCTGCGGAATCCGCGCGAGCGAATACGGCACCGGCTGGCCGCCGATCAGCAGAATGCGCTTGTCGCCGTCGGTGATCTGCGGGATGAACTTCTGCGCCATCACCGAGCGCGCGCCGTTCTCGCTCAGCATTTCGACGATCGAACCGAGGTTCATGCCGTCTGCCTTCACGCGGAACACGCCCATGCCGCCCATGCCGTCGAGCGGCTTCAGGATCACGTCGCCGTGCTCCGCGTGGAACGCGCGCAGACGCGCCGCGTCCCGCGTGACGAGCGTCGACGCGACGTATTGCGGCCATTCGGCGATCGCCAGCTTCTCCGAGTGATCGCGGATGGCCTGCGGCTTGTTGAAGACGCGCGCGCCCGCGCGCTCGGCCATTTCCAGAAGCCACGTCGAATTCACGTATTCCAGGTCGAACGGCGGGTCCTTGCGCATCAGCACGGCGCCGAAGAACGTGAGCGGCAGGTGTTCCGGCTGCTCGGCCGCGTACCACGGCGAGCGGTCGCTGTTCGACTCGTCGCCGACGATCGTAATGCGCCGCACGCTCGCCTCGACCGCGCTGCCGGCCCACGCGAGATGCTGCGGCTCGCAGGCGTAGAGCACGTGGCCGCGGCGCGCGGCTTCGGCCATCATCGCGTAGGTCGTGTCCTTGTAGATCTTGAAGCGATCGAGCGGATCGGCGATAAAAAGGATATCCATAGGGTTTCACAGTGGCCGTGCGGCCTTGGTTGGTCGGTGCCGGGGCGGCGCGCACCCGCACGGGCGGGGCGCTCGCGGGCGCGCAAATTCACACCTGGATCGCTTCGGGATCGGTCCGTTCGAGTTCCACCGACGCCGCGAGCAATCCGAGCCGCGCCACCACGCCGTACATATAGAAGCGGTTCGGCGGCGCCGCCCCGGGCTTCGCGTGGGTATCGGGCAGCGCCGTGTGCTCGAAACCGAGCGGCACGAAATGCATGCCGGGCGCGTTGAGGTTCTGGTCCCGCTCGCGCGAATCGTGCACGCGATAGAAGCCGCCGACCACATACCGGTCGATCATGTACACGACCGGCTCGGCCACGCTGTTTTCGATGCGCTCGAACGTATGCACGCCTTCCTGCACGATCACGTCGTGAACCTGCAGGCCGTCCTTGGCGTCGTTCATCTTCGCGCGCTCGCGCTTCGTGAGCGTGGCGAGTTCCGACGCGTCGTGCAGCGTCATCACGCCCTTGCCGTAGGTGCCGGCGTCGGCCTTGATGACCACGTACGGCCGCTCGCTGATGCCGTACTCGCGATACTTCTTCGCAATTTTCTTCAGCACGCCGTCGATCGCCTCGGTGAGCGCCTCCTCGCCGGTGCGCGCCTCGTAATCGACGCCCTCCACGTGCGCGAAGTACGGATTGATCATCCACGGATCGATTTCGACGAGCTTCGAGAACTTCTTCGCGACGTCGTCGTAGCAGGAAAAGTGCGTCGACTTGCGGCGCACGGCCCAGCCGGCGTGCAGCGGCGGCAGCACGTACTGCTCGTGCAGGTTCTCCAGCACGGGCGGGATGCCCGCCGACAGATCGTTGTTCAGCAGGATCGAGCAGGGATCGAAATTCTTCAGTCCGAGACGGCGCGGCGTGCGCTCGAGCGGCTCCAGCACGATTTTCTGGCCGTCCGCGAGCGCAATCGTCACCGGGCCGTGGATGTTCTCGTCGAGCGTGCCGAAACGCACGTGCAGGCCCGCCTGACGCATGATCGTGGCGAGCCGCGCGACGTTTTCGAGGTAGAACGCATTGCGGGTGTGGCGCTCCGGGATCACGAGCAGGTTTTTCGCGTCCGGGCAGATCTTTTCGATCGACGCCATCGCAGCCTGCACGGCGAGCGGCAGCACTTCCTGCGGCAGATTGTTGAAGCCGCCGGGAAACAGGTTCGTATCGACGGGCGCGAGTTTGAACCCCGCATTGCGCAGATCCACCGAGCAATAGAAGGGCGGCGTGTGTTCCTGCCATTCCAGGCGGAACCAGCGTTCGATGGCCGGCGTGGCGTCGAGGATCTTCCGCTCCAGGTCGAGCAGCGGGCCGTTTAACGCCGTGACTAAATGCGGAACCATTGATTTCTCGCGGACTTGAGAGGAAAGATTGTAGAGCAAATGCTTTGCCTACTTGGGGATCAACCGCCGTTTCCCAAGGTTTCCCGGGCCGTCGCCGCAGGTTCGCGCCCTCAAATTTTGCTATGGCCGCGATAGTCCGGTCTTCGTCAAATCGAAAAAAGGTGAAAAAAATGCCCGCCTGGGTCTCAGGCGGGCAAAGTCGCTGCGCTCATGTCGAGCCGCTGCTGCTTTCCATGCTTACCGGTTGCTTGCGCTTTCCCGGAAAAGGGACGGCCTCCCGCGCCGCCCCGGTTCCCGGCAAGACCTTATTCGACGTGTTCGCCATGCAGCGTGACGTCGAGCCCTTCGCGTTCGTCTTCTTCAGAGACACGCAGACCCATGACCATGTCGATGACCTTGAGCAGGATGAAGCTCACGACGCCGCTGTAGACCAGCGTGACGAGCACGCCCTTCGCCTGCAGCAGAACGCTGCCGTCGAAGCCGCCGATGTCCTTCACCGCGAACACGCCGGTCAGGAGCGCACCGACGATCCCGCCGATGCCGTGCACGCCGAACGCGTCGAGCGAGTCGTCGTAGTTGAACTTGTGCTTGAGCCAGGTCGCCGACCAGAAGCAGACCACGCCCGCCACGATGCCGATCACGATCGCGCCCGTCACGCCGACGAAGCCCGCCGCCGGCGTGATCGCCACGAGACCCGCGACCGCGCCCGAAATGATGCCGAGCACCGAAGGCTTGCCCTTCGCAATCCACTCCGCGAACATCCAGCCGAACGCGGCGAATGCGGTGGCGATCTGCGTAGTCATCATCGCGAAGCCGGCACGGCCGTCGGCGGCCAGCGCGGAACCCGCGTTGAAGCCGAACCAGCCCACCCACAGCATCGCGGCACCGATCAGCGAGAGCACGAGGTTGTGCGGCGCCATCACTTCACGGCCGTAGCCGACGCGCTTGCCGAGCACCAGACAGCACACGAGACCCGCGATACCGGCGTTGATGTGCACCACCGTGCCGCCCGCGAAGTCGAGCACGCCTGCCGACGCCAGCCAGCCGGTCGGTTCCCAGACCATGTGCGCGATCGGCGAGTAGACGATCAGCGACCACAGCGTCATGAACACGAGCATCGCCGAAAACTTCATCCGGTCGGCGAATGCACCGGTAATGAGCGCCGGGGTGATGATCGCGAACGTCATCTGGTAGACGAAGTAGACCGATTCCGGAATCGTCTGCGCGAGGTGGCTGACGGTCAGCGTCGTGGCCTTGTCGCCCTTGACGTAGTCCATGCCGTGCAGGAACACGCGCGAGAAGCCGCCGATGAACGAACCGCCGGGCGTGAACGAGATGCTGTAGCCGACGACCGTCCAGATGATCGTGACGAGGCAGCAGATCGCGAAGCTCTGCATCGCGGTGGCGAGCACGTTCTTCTTGCGCACCATGCCCGCGTAGAAGAGCGCGAGGCCCGGGATCGTCATGAACAGCACGAGTGCGGTGGAGGTGAGCATCCAGGCGGTGTCGCCGGAGCTGATCTTCGACGAGTCGATCGAGAACGGCGCGGTGGGTGCGGCGGGCGCGGCATCGGAGGCGGCGTCGGCGCCGGACGCGGCCGGAGCGGCCGACGCAGCGTCGGCCGCCGTGGTCGCGCTGACGGGAGACGCGGTGTCGGGTGCGCTTGCGGCTGCCGTGGCATCGGACGCGGGGGCCGAAGCAGCGGCCGGTGCGGACGCGTCCTGGGCCAGAGCGGCGCCGACACTGACGCCCATCAGCGACCCCGCCATCAACAAGGACATGAATAATTTGCGCATTCTTGTGTTTCCTCTTATCGCCTGTTTCTTCTTAGAGAGCGTCTGCGCCGGTCTCGCCGGTGCGGATACGGACGACCTGTTCAATGGGAGTGACGAAAATCTTGCCGTCACCGATCTTGCCCGTGCGGGCCGCGCGTTCGACCGCTTCGATCGCCTGGTCGACGATATCGTCGGAGACGGCCGCCTCGATCTTTACCTTCGGCAGAAAATCGACCACGTATTCCGCGCCGCGGTACAGCTCGGTGTGTCCTTTCTGACGGCCGAAACCTTTCACCTCGGTCACGGTGATGCCCGAGACGCCGATCGCCGACAGCGCTTCGCGCGCCTCGTCTAGCTTGAACGGCTTGATGATTGCGGTAATGAGCTTCATGTGTGCCTCGCTGTGGTGTGCCCTGATCCCTCGATGCCTTCGCGGGCGGCGTCTTTCTGGATGTCCGCGCGCCGCGTCGCCCCGCCCTGCCAAGCCGCCCAAAGAAGCGCGCAGGAAAGGCCCGCGCCACTTATGCAACTCGTATGCCATGCGAGTGTTTACAGGGCAAAGCGAGATTTCGGGTAACGGCGGGCAAAGGGATCGGCCGGATGGCCAACGCGGCCGTGACGTGCTGGCGCGCTGCGTGGTTCGTTGCTAGAGTGCTCGCAAGGTCTGGCGAAAGGGGGCTCGGAGGGAGCGCGGCGCGCGGTCGCGATCGGCTGATTCGAGGCGGTTCGTCCATGCACCAAGTTCGGTCATTCATCGAACCGGGGCACTGACCTAACAACGAATGCACTTTTTTTGTGCATCAAGGAAGAAATCATGAAACAGCCGAACGATGTATTCAACGATTTGCAGCACAAGATGAGCGAACTGCTCAAGAACTCGCCGGCGAAAGACGTCGAGCGCAACATGAAGGCGATGCTGTCGCAGGGTTTTTCCAAGCTCGATCTCGTCACGCGCGAGGAATTCGACACGCAGACCCAGGTTCTCGTGCGCACCCGCGCACGCCTGGAAGAGCTCGAGCAGCGCGTCGCGCAGCTCGAAGCGCGGCTCACGGCTGGAGGAGCGTCGCAGGACTGATTGCCATGAATTGAGTAGAGCCCGGAGCGAACCTCGGCCAGGCGAGCCGTGAAGTCTTAGTCGAACAAGCCCGCGCCGGATCAGAAAGGCGCGGCAATGAGGGGAAATCATGTCGCTTGCCGTGGTACGCAGCCGCGCGCCCGCGCCTGGGCGCGCGCCCGAGGTGGTGGCGGAAGTCCACCTCGCCAATGGATTGCCCTCCTTTTCCATCGTCGGCCTGCCCGACCTCGAAGTCCGCGAAAGCCGCGAGCGCGTACGCGCCGCGCTTCAGAACTGCGGTTTCGACTTTCCCGTTCGCAGAATTACCGTCAATCTCGCACCCGCCGATCTCCCGAAGGAGTCCGGCCGCTTCGACCTGCCCATTGCACTCGGCATCCTCGCGGCAAGCGGCCAGATTCCCGCCGACTCGCTGAATGACCGCGAATTCGCGGGCGAGTTGTCGCTCACGGGCGCGCTGCGGCCGATGCGCGGCGCGTTCGCGATGGTATGCGGCGCCGCGCGGCAGTTCGCGTCGGCGCCGGCGCACGGGCGCCGCCCGCCCGAGATCTACCTTCCGCTCGCGAGCGCGGCCGAGGCGGCGCTGGTCCCGGGCGTCGACGTGTTCGGCGCCGCCGATCTGCCAGCGCTCTGCGCTCACCTCGCCGGCTCCGCTGACGGCCACCTCGCGCCGGTGCGGGCGCCGGCGCTGCCGGACGCCGCCGCGCTCGCGCCGCTTCCCGACCTGGCCGATGTTATCGGCCATCCGGGCGCGCGCCGCGCGCTCGAAGTCGCGGCGGCGGGCGGGCATCACCTCCTGATGGTCGGGCCGCCGGGCGCGGGCAAGTCGATGCTCGCCGCGCGCCTGCCGGGGCTCCTCCCGCCCATGACCGACGACGAAGCGCTCACGTCGGCCGCGATCCTGTCGGCGAGTTCGCTCGGTTTCTCGCCCGGACAGTGGCGCCAGCGGCCGTTTCGGGCGCCGCATCATTCGTCGAGTTCGGTTGCGCTCGTGGGCGGACGCAATCCGCCGCAGCCCGGCGAAATTACGCTCGCCCACCTGGGCGTGCTCTTTCTGGACGAACTGCCTGAGTTCGACCGCAAGGTGCTGGAAACGCTGCGCGAGCCGCTCGAAGCGGGCCGCATCACGATTTCGCGCGCCGCCCAGCAGGCGGATTTTCCTGCGGCGTGCCAGCTGGTCGCCGCGATGAACCCCTGCCCCTGCGGATGGCGCGGCGATCCGGGCGGCCGCTGCCGCTGCACGCCGGAGATCGCGGCGCGCTATCTGCGCAAGCTTTCCGGGCCGCTCGTCGATCGCATCGACATTCAGATCGAGTTGCCCGCGCTCTCGCCTGCGGAACTGTCGGCGCGAAGCGCGACGCGGGGCGAGGCGAGCGCGCCGGTGGCGCGCCGTGTGGCCGACGCACGCGAGCGGCAGTTGCAGCGACAGGGCAAGACCAACCGCGAACTGGACGGCAGGGAAGCCGACGCCGTCTGCCGCCCGGACGCCGCCGGCGAAACACTGCTGCGCGAGGCCGGCGAGCGGTTCGGCTGGTCCGCGCGTGCGTACTATCGCGTGCTCAAGGTGACGCGCACGGTCGCCGACCTCGACGGCGCCGAGATTCCGGGCGCCGCGCACGTTGCCGAGGCCGTGCAGTACCGGCGTGCCCTGGCGGTCACCTGATGGTAAGACAAGTGCAAAATACGCTTGTCAAGACTTGACTTATGCACATTCAGGCGCTTTTGGCCGCGTTTTCGTACGATCAAAGACCAAATTTCACACGTTTCTCCACGCCATTGATTTTATTGAAATATTTAAATTGCCGAGATTACGTGCAAAGTAAGAGGGGCCGCACCAGCCGGTCATTTGCGCGGTAGCGCACACTCTTTTCCACAAAGTTATCCACAGGCTCTGTGGACAGACAAAAAAAGCCCGTTAAATCCGAGGATTAGCACCGAAAGCTGCGGCGGAACTTTCAGTTTGGAGCGGCGGTCTGAGCGCATTCCCGCCGAAGTTCCTCAGAAATTCGACGGGTTGCTCTAATAAAGTTTGAAGGACGTAAAGAACTGGTCGGCCTGTTCTTGCGGGGGCGCCTTGCTCGCGACGATCGCGAGTTGATAGACGTGGACGCCTTGCGCGACGAAGCGCGCATGAATGCTGCGCGTCTCGTGTTTTTCGCCGCTCGCGCCGTTCACGTTGATTTCGCTGCCCGGCACGCGCCCGCCGGCGGCGAGGTCGATCTGGGTCGCGCGCGGGGCAAGCGGCGCATTCACGTTCCGCGCGAGCCCCTCTTCCAGAAAGTCGAGCGCGGCGCGTTGCAGGGCCGGATCGGCGCTCGGCAAAACGACGGTCCCCACCGCGAAAACGGCGTCGCCGGCTTCGGCGATCTGCATTTTCATCTTCATCGGCTGGCCGGCGATCTGGATTTCGCGTTCGTCCGAGCGCGGCTTGGCGGGCAGCGTGACCTCGTAGCCGTCGTCATTGTTCATGATCGTGCGCCAGTCGTAGGCCGGCGTGCACGCGAGAAGCGACGCGCCCGCGGCGAGGGCGCAAAGCATCGTTCGAAAGGGTTTCGTGTGACGGGCGGTGCGCCGAGTGCGGATGGTGAAGCGGGAAAAAGCGCGATTCATGACGGAAATGACGGCTGAAACCGTCATTATCGCAGGGCATACTGAGCTTAACCCGCAGCACGACTGCGTTTTCCGATTGGCGCTAGAATACGAGTCTATTCTGTTGCCATCCGTGCAGGCACGCGCGCACGCTCCCGGTTCCAAGAGGTTTCTCATGTCCCAAGCCACTCAAGACTCGCCGTCGCGAGGCAAGAGCCCGTTGCGTTACATCGTGATGGCGGTCATTGCGGCCGTGATCGCCTGCACCGGCTACTTTGCGTTCGGCGGCCAGCAACGCGCGCCCGACGCCACGTTCACGCTGCTCTCCGGGCAGAAGATTTCCACGTCCGGCGACCTGAAAGGCAAGGTGTACCTCGTCAATTTCTGGGCGACGAACTGCGAAACCTGCATGAAGGAAATGCCGGAGATGATCAACACGTACAACCGCTTCAAGGGCCGCGGCCTCGAGTTCGTCGCGGTGGCGATGAGCTACGACGCACCGATGTACGTCACCAACTACGCGCAGACGCGCAATCTGCCGTTCAAGGTCGCGATGGACGACGGCAGCGCCGCCAAGCAGTTCGGCAACGTCCAGCTGACGCCGACCACGTTCGTCATCGACAGGAACGGGAAGATTCTCAAGCGCTATGTCGGCGAGCCGAGCTTCTCGGAACTCGATGCGCTGCTCGAGAAGGCGCTGAACGCGGCCTGAAAGCGCACCGCGTACCGATAAAAAAACCCGCCGCGACGACGTCCGGCGGGTTTTTCATTTGGCGCATGGCAAGCCGCCCTCATTTGTCCCCCTCGCCTTTTACGGCGATCCCGTACCGCTTGATCTTCTCGTAGAGCGTCGCCTTGCCGAGCTGCAGCCGGTCGGCCGCCGCCGCCACCACGCCGCCCGACTGCTCCAGCGCCTCCGCGATCACCGCGCGCTCGAACTGCTCGGTGCGCTCCTTCAGCGACAGTGTCGCGGCGTCGAGCGGGACGGCCGCGTCGTCGATCACGCCGAGCACCATCCGGTCGGCCGCGTTGCGCAATTCGCGCACGTTGCCGGGCCAGTCACGCTGCATGAGCTCGGCCCGCTGGCGGTCGGTCAGCATCGGCGCGGGGCGCTCGTAGCGCACGGCGGCATCGAGCAGGAAATGCTCGAAAAGGGGCACGATGTCCTCGCGGCGCTCGGCGAGAGGCGGCAGCGTGATCGTCACGACGTTCAGCCGGTAGAGCAGGTCGCGCCGGAATGTGCCGTCCGCGACGTGTTCCGCCATGTCGCCCTTCGCCGCCGCGACGACGCGGCAATTCGCGCGAATCGGCTGGTTCGAGCCGAGCCGCTCCAGAACGCCGTCCTGAAGCACGCGCAGCAGTTTCACCTGCAGCGAAAGCGGCATGCTCTCGATTTCATCGAGAAAGAGCGTTCCGCCCGACGCGTGTTCGAGCTTGCCCACCCGCCGCTTCTGCGCGCCGGTGAACGCGCCGGCCTCGTAGCCGAACATTTCGGATTCGAACATCTGCTCCGGCAGCGCGCCGCAGTTCACCGCGATGAACGGCTTGTCCCGCCGCGGCGACAGGTCGTGCAGACTGCGCGCGATCAGTTCCTTGCCGGCGCCGGTGTCGCCGTTGATGAGCACGGACGCGTCGGTCGGCGCCACGTTCGCGATCAGCCGGCGCACCTGCTCGATCGCCGGACTGCGCCCGATGATGCGCGGCGCGACGCTGCTCTGCCCCGCGAGTTCGCGCCGCAGCGCCTGGTTTTCGAGCACGAGCTTGCGGCGCTCGAGCGCCCGGCGCACCGCCTCGATCAGCCGCTCGGAGGCGAACGGCTTTTCGATGAAATCGTAGGCGCCGTCGCGCATCGCCTGCACGGCCATCGAAATGTCGCCGTGACCGGTGACGAGGATGACCGGCACCTCGGGCGCCCGTTCGCGGCACTGGGCGAGCAGGTCGAGGCCGCTCGCGCCCGGCAGCCGGATGTCGCTCACGATCACGCCGGGAAAGCCCGCGTCGATCGCGCGAGCCGCCGTTTCGACGCTGCCGTGCCCGGCCACCTCGAAACCCGCGAGTTGCAGGCTCTGGACGCTCGCGCGCCGCACGAGCTCGTCGTCTTCGATAAAGATGACCTGCAGGCCATTAGTCATTCCGGTGCTTCCTCACAAATCGTTCACGCGCGCGGCAGCGTCAACACGAATTCTGCACCGTGCGAGCGATCCGCGTCGGCCTGCGTGCCGCCTTCGGGACCGTCGACTTCGAGCGCCGCCGCCAGATTGCGCGCGACGAGCGTGCCGCCGTAGTCGCGCGCGATCGCCGACGAGATCGCGAGTCCGAGCCCCAGGCCGTGCCCCATTTCCTTCGTCGTGAAAAACGGCTCGAAGAGGCGCGGCAGGACGTCCGCGGGAATGCCCGGGCCGTTGTCGCGCACGACGAGCTCGACGCGGTCGTCGCGTGGGGCGAACAGAATCGAGATGCGCGGCGCGTCGCACGCGACAACCGCGTCGAGCGCATTGCCGATCAGGTTGATCAGCACCTGTTCGAGCCGCAGGTCCTCGCAGCGCACGTACACGGGCGAGGTCTCGCTTGCGAGCTCGGGCGCCACGTCGAGCGCGACGTCCTGCATGCGCGGCCGCAGCATGGCGAGCACGTTGCGCAGCGCGCGCGACACGTCGGTGCGCGCGTTGCGCGGGCGCGCCTTCGCGACGAACAGTTTCAGCTGGTTGGTGATCTTGCCCATGCGCTCGGTGAGCGACGCGATCGCTTCGAGATTTTCCCGCGCGGCCGTCTGATCGCCGCGTTCGATCAGCACGCGCGTGTTGTCGGAGAAGCTGCGCAGCGCGGCGAGCGGCTGGTTCAGCTCGTGTGTGATGCCCGCCGCCATCTGGCCGAGCGCGGCGAGCTTGCTCGCCTGGACGAGTTCGTCGTGGGCGGCGCGCAGGTCCTGCTCGGCGCGCGTGCGCTCGCTGACTTCCTTCGTCAGTTGCGCGTTGGCCTCTGACAGGTCGGACGTGCGCTCGGCGACCCGCTGGTTCAGCTCGGCGTAGGCGGTTTGCAGCATCTCGCGGCCGCGGATCATCTCGCGCACGCGCGAGCGGCGCATGCGCCAGTAGAACGCAAAGAGACACAGCAGCACGAACACGAGCGCCGTGACGATTGTCGCCGTGCGCGCGGCGCTTTCCACGGGATCGAGCGGCGCCATCGTGATCAGTTGCCAGTCGGGCTCGCCGATCGAGCGGCGCGTCGCCAGATAGCTCGGCGCATCGCGCCCGCCGCCGATGCGCACGATCTGCGCGTCGCCTTCGAGCGTCTTGACGACGGTCATCGGCAGCGGCGTGATGGTTTGCTGCGCGTACTGGCGCGTCGCGAAAACGGACGCCTCGATGTTCTGTGGCAGCGGCCGCACCGTGTGATATTTCCAGGCGGGCACCGACGACAGGAAGATCACGCCGTGGTCGTCGGCGACGATGAGCGGCTCGGCCGCGTCCGCGGCCTGCAGCCATTCGAGGTTGAGCTTCACCACCGCCACGCCGATCACCTCGCGCGTGCCCTCGCGATAGACCGGCTGCGAGATGTAGTACCCCGGCTCGCGCGAGACCGTGCCGAGGCCGAAGAAACGTCCGGTGCCGCCTTTCACGGCATCGATGAAATATGGCCTGAACCGGTATTCCGAACCGACGAAGCTGTCCGTCGCGCGCCAGTTGCTCGCGGCGACGCACACGCCGTTCGCGCGGATGATGTAGCTGACCGTCGCGCGGGCGTGGCGGTTCAGGTCGTCCAGATAGCGGTTCGCCCGGTCGGCGTTGCGCTTGTTCGGATCGGCCAGCACCTCCTGCACGAAGGGATGGCGCGAAAGCAGGTACGGCAGGTATTCGTAGCGGTCGAGCGTGCTTTTCAGCGTGTTCGTCGTGCGGTCGACGCGCGCGGCGGCGTTGCGCCGCAGGTCGTCGATACCCCGCTGCCACGCGATGTTCCACGTGAGCGCGCAGGCGGCCGCAAGCGCGGCGGCGAGCGCAAGGATCACGAGGAGGCGTCGCGTCACGTGGGCGGATTCCGGGGAGCTGGGATCCGCAATTGTGTCATAGGCGCCGCGCATGAACGGCCGCGGCGAAGCATCCGTTGCCCGATGCTTCGCCGCGTTCATGGCCGTATCGTCCGGTGAGCGGGTTAGCTGACCGTCTCGGCTTCCGTATCGACCGCGCCGTGACGCAGCCCCTCGCGCAGCTTGTCGCGATCGAGTTCGCCCTCCCACGCCGACACGACCACCGTCGCCACGCCGTTACCGACGATGTTCGTCAGCGCGCGGCATTCGCTCATGAAGCGGTCGATGCCGAGAATCAGCACCATCCCCGAGAGCGGAATGGTCGGCACGACGGCGAGCGTCGCGGCGAGCGTGATGAAGCCCGCGCCGGTCACGCCGCTTGCGCCCTTCGAGGTCAGCATCGTCACCGCGAGCAGCGTCAGCTGCTGCGTCCACGTGAGGTCGGTGTTGGTCGCCTGCGCGATGAAGAGCACCGCCATCGTCATGTAGATGTTGGTGCCGTCGAGGTTGAACGAATAGCCGGTCGGCACCACGAGACCCACCACCGAGCGCGAGCAGCCGAGCTTTTCCAGCTTCTGCATCAGTTGCGGGAGCGCCGCTTCCGACGAGCTCGTGCCGAGCACGATCAGCATCTCTTCCTTGATGTAAGCGATGAAGCGCAGGATGTTGAAGCCGACCGCGCGCGCGATCAGGCCGAGCACCACCACCACGAACACGATCGACGTGAGGTAGAACGTGCCGATCAGCTTGAGCATCGGCACGAGCGAGCCGATGCCGTACTTGCCGATGGTGAACGCCATCGCGCCGAACGCGCCGATCGGCGCCAGCTTCGTGATGATGCGCACGATGCCGAACAGGATGTGCGAGAGGCCGTCGATGAACGTCGTCACCACGCGTGCCTTGTCGCCGAGGTGCGCCAGCACGGAGCCGAACAGGAGCGCGATCAGCAGGATCTGCAGGATTTCACCCTGCGCGAACGCCGACACGAGCGTGTCCGGGATGATGTGCATCAGGAAATCGACCGTCGTCTGGCCGTGCGCCTTCGCCGCGTAGGAGGCGACCGCCTTGCCGTCGAGCGTCGCGGGATCGACGTTGAAGCCGACACCCGGCTTCAGGATGTGCGTCGCCGCCAGGCCGAGCACGAGCGCGAACGTCGAGACGATCTCGAAATAGAGGAGCGCCTTGCCGCCGACGCGCCCGACCTTCTTCATGTCTTCCATGCCGGCGATGCCGGTCACGACAGTACAGAAGATGATCGGCCCGATCACCATCTTGATGAGCTTGATGAAGCCGTCGCCGAGGGGCTTCATGTCGGTGGCGAGGGCGGGATAGAAGTGTCCGAGCGCGATACCGACAGCAATGGCGATCAGCACCTGCACGTAGAGGACTTTATAGAATGGTTTCTTCACGATGGTTCCAGGCAAATTTCAGGCTGTTGGCGAAAGGTAAGCCAGTGGCGAGCCGCTAGAAGCGCGAGGGGCGCGTAGGACGTCGGTGCGGGTGCACGAAGGAACGCGCCGCGAGCAGCAGCCAGGCCGCTACGACGACGGATTCAAAAGCACCGCGAGGGAATGGTGTGCATCGCTTGTCTCCTTGACTTTTATGAGGGCCTTTCGGCCACGCTTTCTTATTGCAAGGTCGATGCCAGCTCGACAAACGCCCGAAGCCTTGATTTACAAGGCCTTTTGGGACCCTTCGACCGGCCGCGATCCGGGATTCCGGAATTCCCGAAAAGTGCCGTCCGAGGTTCCGGACGAGCCTCGGGTTTTCCCTGAGAGCCTTTGCTGACGTGGTTTTGCGGGAAAACGAACGGTTGTGCGCATGAGTTCCTGCAACGACCCGCCGCATCGCGGCGGTGGAACGAGCGACCCGCAACTGACATAATCGAGCCCGCCCTCATCGAGGGCCGAAGGACAAATAGGGAGCCTTCACCAAACGGACGAAACCGTCCTCCCTATGGAGCATCTATGCGCCTTATCCCTGGCCAGACCGTCGCTTTCCAGATGTCGCAGTGTCTCGGCGACTCGCTGCTCGCGATGATCGTCGTCAACAATCTCGCTCGAAACGGCCACCGCGTAGTGGTGTTCGGCGACTACATCCACGCGCTGAAGGACTGGTTTCCGGCGTTCGAAGTGCATCCGACGGTCAAGCCGGAACAGGCCCGCGACCTGTTCGGCGGCTTCGACGTGCTTCTGCACGCGTATCCGCGCAATGTCGTCGACGGCGTGCGCGACTGGCATCGCAATGTACTCGTCATGGACGAGTGGCCGACGTTCCGGCAGGTCAAGACGATGGTGGACATTCACGTGGAGGTCTGCCGCGTGGATCTGGGCCTGACTGACGTCGTGCCCGACAACGGCCTGACCGCGCCTGCTCATCTGCGGCACCGCTCGCACTCGAAGCGGGTCGTGATCCATCCGACCGCGAGCCTGCAGCGGAAAATGTGGCTGCCCGAGCGGTTCCTCACGCTGGCGCTGCAGCTGCGCGCGAGCGGCTTCGAGCCGGAGGTGATCGTCGCGCCGCCCGAGCGCGCGGACTGGGCGCATCTGCAGCAGCACGGCCTGCCGGTGCGCACGTTCGGCTCGCTGAACGAGGTGGCGGCGTGGATCCACGAATCCGCGTGGTTCATCGGAAACGACTCGGGGCTCGCGCACCTGGCGTCGAACGTCGGCGTGCCGGCGATCTCGCTGATGGTGCGCAACAAGATCGCCCGGCGCTGGCGGCCGGGCTGGACTTCGAGCCGCGCCGTGCTGCCCTTGCCGATCCTGCCCGGCAAAATCGCGAAGGACCTGCTGTGGCAGCGCTTTTTACCGGTGTCGCGGGTGCTGCGAGCCTTCGACGAGTTGCAGGCCGCCGTCCGCTGAACGGCCAGGCGGCAGGGGCAACAAAAAAAAACCCACGTCGCCGTGGTTTTTTTTATTGCATGATCACGAATTCGCTCAGACGACGCCCGCGTCGTGCGCCTGCTGATCGGCGTGGTAGCTCGAGCGCACCATCGCGCCGACGGCCGCGTGCGTGAAACCCATCTTGTACGCTTCTTCCTCGTACATCCTGAACGTATCGGGATGCACGTAGGCGCGCACCGGCAGATGGTGCTCCGACGGCTGGAGATACTGCCCGATCGTCAGCATGTCGACGTCGTGCGCGCGCAGATCGCGCATCACCTGAAGGATTTCCTCTTCGGTCTCGCCGAGACCGACCATCAGGCCCGATTTCGTCGCGACTTCGGGATGCAGCGCCTTGAAGTCCTTCAGCAGCTTGAGCGAGTGGTGATAATCCGACCCGGGGCGCGCTTCCTTGTACAGACGCGGCACCGTTTCGAGATTGTGATTCATCACGTCGGGCGGCGCGGCGGTGAGAATGCCGATCGCGCGATCGAGGCGCCCGCGGAAATCCGGCGTCAGGATTTCGATGCGCGTTTGCGGCGAATGCTCGCGCACCTGCCGGATGCATTCGACGAAGTGCGCCGCGCCGCCGTCGCGCAGGTCGTCGCGGTCGACGCTCGTGATCACCACGTACTTCAGCTTGAGCGCGCCGATGGTGCGCGCGAGATTCAGCGGCTCGTCGGCGTCCAGCGGATCGGGACGGCCGTGGCCCACGTCGCAGAACGGGCAGCGGCGGGTGCACTTGTCGCCCATGATCATGAACGTCGCGGTGCCCTTGCCGAAACATTCGCCGATGTTCGGGCAGCTCGCTTCCTCACACACCGTATGCAGGTTGTGCTCGCGCAGAATCTGCTTGATCTCGTAGAAGCGCGAGCTGCCGGTTGCGGCTTTCACGCGAATCCAGTCGGGTTTCTTCAGCTTCTCGATCGGGACGATCTTGATCGGAATGCGCGCCGTCTTGGCCTGCGCTTTCTGCTTGGCGGTGGCGTCGTAGGCGGCGGCGTTGGGCGCCGAAGCGGGGGCAGCGAGGTCGCCAGCCAGATTTCCGGTTGCGTCAGTCATTCGGTCGATCCATTCAGACGGTCAGGCCGTCCTGCGGTTGAGCGGCGGCTGCGGAAATGCCGTCGATGTGGAGGGTAAGACGTTCTGCAAGGCGCCCGGCCACTTCGTTCCAGCCGGCCGCGACGCCGAGCGTCGCCATGTCGACTGTTTCGAGTCCCGCGTAGCCGCATGGATTGATCGCGAGAAACGGTTGCAGGTCCATCTTCACGTTGAGACTTACGCCGTGGTAGCTGCAGCCGTTGCGGATCTTGAGGCCCAGCGCGGCGATCTTCGCGCCTTCGTGCAGCGCGTGGAGCCGGGCATCGGCTCCGCCCTGCTGCGGGTGCGCCACGTAGATTCCCGGGGCGCCAGCCTTACGGTCGGTTGCGAGATTATACGACGCCAGCGTGTCGATCACGGCCGCCTCGATCCGCGAGACGAGTTCGCGGACCATCAGCCTTCGGCGGCGCAAGTCGAGCAGCAGATACGCAACCACCTGCCCCGGCCCGTGATACGTGATCTGGCCCCCGCGATCGACCTTGACGAGCGGAATGCCGCTGTCGGCGATCAGCAGGTGCGCCGGATCGCCGGCGAGACCGAGCGTGAACACGCGCGGATGCTCGACGAGCCAGATTTCATCGGGGGTGTCGGGCGTGCGGGCGGCGGTGAACGCGCGCATCGCGTCGAAGCTGTCGGTGTAGGGTTCGAGCCCGCGCCAGCGCACCGTGACGGGCTGCGCGCCGGAGCGCGGAGCGCTCCCGGCGGCGGGATCGGGGTTCAGCGGGGAGATGAGCGGCGTGGCGGACATTGTCCCGGTAGTTTACCGAAATCGTGCGGCGCCCGCCGGGGGTTCAGGCGCGACGATGGCGTCGGCCGAAGCTCGCCCGCCATCGCATCGCAGCGTCACACCGTCCGCCAGCCGGAGCGGAAGCGCGCGGCGAGCCGCTCCATGCTGGCCGCGAGCCACGTCATCGCGCGCTGGTCGCAGCGCGGCACGATCGTGAAGACGACGTGCGCCGGCCGATCCCCCTCCACGCTCAGCCAGAGACGCTCGCGCTCGCGCAGCTTGAGCTTGTCGCCGGGGGCAAGCCAGTAGTCTTCGGTGTCGTTGCTGCGGGTTGCCCAGACCGCCGCGCCGTGCACGGTCAGCCGCGTGCCGCGCACGATCCTCATCGGTACGGTTTCGCCGGGCTTGACCTCGAAGGTAACGCTTGTGGAAATTTCTCGCATGATCGGCTCCGCCAGGGAGTGGTTTCGATGGCTACAATCGTATGCCCCATATGGCTCCCGGCAAAACGAGCAATTTTCACGGCTATGTGAGATATATTAGCAAGCGATCCAGCGGAACCTCTGGCTAGGACGAGCCTTGAAAAAAGCGTTTTCGCCTCGTGAATATTGACGGTTCTCATGGTTGCTCCCAGGTGGACCTAATCCACGTTGGTCCACACCAATAGCGACGTCAAACCGCAGACCGACCCATTCATGGACCTCCGCCACCTCCCCGCCCTCAACGCGCTGCGCGCCTTCGAAGCCGCCGCGCGCCACGAGAGCTTCTCGCGTGCCGCCGACGAGCTCTTCGTCACCCATGGCGCCGTGAGCCACCAGATTCGCGCGCTCGAAGCCGAGCTCGGCGTGGCGCTTTTCACCCGCGACGGCAAGCGCGTGCGCCTGACCGACGGAGGCCGCCAGTACGCATCCGACGTGCGCGCGGCACTCGTCACGCTCGCCGAAGCCACGCGCCAGGTGCGCTCGGGCGACCGCGACCGGCGGCTCGTCGTGTCGCTGCAGTCGTCGTTTTCGGCGCGCTGGGTGACGCCGCGCATCGGCGGGTTTATCGAAAGGCACCCGGAAATCGACCTCGAGCTGCTGTCGACGAACGCGCTCACCGATTTCACGCGCGACGACGTCGATGTCGCGATCCGCTTCGGCCAGGGGAAATATGCGGGGCTGCACGTGGAGAAGCTGCTCGACGAGGTGTTTTTCCCCGTCTGCGCACCGGACTACAACGACGGCAAGCTGCCCCGCACGCCCGCCGATCTCGCGAACCTCCAGCTCCTGCGTTCGAGCGACGAACTGTGGCGGCCATGGTTCGACACCGCCGGGCTCGCCGACATGGTCGAGCCGAAAAGGGGTGTTTTATATGAGGATTCGTCGAATCTGCTGCAGGCCGCGATCGATCGCCAGGGGATCGCGCTCGTGCGCCGCTCGCTCGCGATGCACGAAATCGTGGCGGGGCGGGTCGTGCGGCTTTTCAACGTCGACGGGCCGAGCCCGTGGACCTATTTTTTCGTCTGTCCGCCGGCGCTCCTGCAAACGGCGCGCGTGCAGGCGTTCCGCGCGTGGATTTTCAGCGAGTCCGAGCAGTTCAGGCTGATCTACGAGCGCACGCCGGCCGCGTGCGATGCGCCCGCCGCGCAGGTCAAAGTACGATCTTGACCATCGGATGGCCGGTCAGCGCGCGATAGATGTCGTCGAGATGGGCGCGGCTCTGCGCGCGCACGGTAACGGTGAGGCCGGTGTAGTTGCCGCCGGACGACGGCCGCGTCTCGATGCGCGTCACGTCGAATTCGCCGTCGAACTGGCGGATCACCGTGACGATCGTGTCCTGAAATTCCGGGTGCGTCTTGCCCATCACCTTGATCGGAAAGTCGCAGGGAAAATTGAACAGCGCGTCGGCGTCGGGGGTTTCGGGTTTGTCGGGGGTCGTCATGGCTTTCTCCTTCACTTGGGCGCGCCCGGACCGCGCTCGGACCATTCATGCAGTTCGCGCGCCTTCGCCCGCTGGTAGGCCTCATACAGTGCAGCATAGACCGCGCCGGGGCGGCCGGTCCCGACTGGCTTGCCGTCCAGCAGGGTGATCGGCATGACTTCCTTGGTAGCCGAGCTGATCATGATTTCGTCGGCGGCGCGCAGTTCGGCTTCGGTGATGTCGCGCTCCTCGAACGCAACGCCCGACTCCGCCGCCAGTTCCTCGACGAGCCGGTAGCGAATGCCTTCCAGAATGCGCGGCCCGCGCGGCGCGCCGGCAAGCCGGCCGTCCTTCACGACCCACACGTTCGACGACGACCCCTCGGTCAGGAGGCCGTCGCGCAACTGGATCGTTTCCAGCGCATCGTGTTCGACGGCATGCTGCGCCATCAGCACGTTGCCGAGCAGCGACACCGACTTGATATCGCAATGCAGCCAGCGCTTGTCCTCGGCGGTCACGGCGCTCGCGCCCTTGGCGCGGCTCGCGTCGCTCGGGAACGTGAGCGGCGTGACCATCATGAAGACGGTCGGCGTGAGCCCGGCCGGAAACGCGTGGCCGCGCTTCTTTGCGACACCGCGCGTCACCTGAATGTAGACGAGCGCGTCGCCTTCGCCCTGATTCGCGTCGATCGCACGCGCGATCAGCGAACGCCATCCGGCGTCGTCGAGCGGATTGTCGATACGGATCTTGCCGAGGCTGCGCGAGAGCCGCGCGAGATGCGCGGCGAGCCTGAACGGCGCGCGGCCGCCCGGCGTGGCATAGAGCGGCACGACTTCATAGACGCCGTCGCCGAAAATGAAGCCGCGATCGAGCACCGGAATGCGCGCTTCGGACAACGGCCCCCATTCGCCGTTCAGATAGACGACGGGATCGGCTTCAACGCTTCCTGGCTGGCTCATCGCGGCGGCTCCTCATTGCCTGTTGCTCATGTTGCTTGACGCTTCGCTTGCGCTCACTGCTTGCGCTTTTCCCACATCAGGAGCGCCGAGTCCCACAGGCGCCCGACGATGCCCGCCTCCGGCACGTCCTGCAGCGCGACGAGCGGGAACTGCGCGACTTCCTTGCCGTCCGCCATCATCTTGACGGTGCCGATCTGCTGGCCCTTCTTCACCGGCGCGACGATGAGCGGGTTGTGCGTCACGGTCGGCTTGACCTTGTCGCCCATGCCCTTCGGCACGGTGATGTACTGATCGGTCGCGACGCCCGCCTTCACGTTGTTCTCGGCGCCCTTGTAGATGCGCGGCGACTCGATCACCTGATCTGCCTTGTAGAGCCGCAGCGCATCGTAGGCGGTGTAGCCGTAGTTCAGCATCTTCAGGCTGTCCTGCACGCGGTTGTGCTCTTTCGGCTCGCCCATCATCACCGCCACCAGGCGCCGGTTCGCGTCGGGCACGCCCGTGAGCGGACGCTTCGCCGTGGCGATGAGGCAGTAGCCGGCCGCCTTGGTGTGGCCGGTCTTCAGGCCGTCAACGGTCGGATCGAGCCACAGCAGGCGGTTGCGGTTCGGCTGGCGGATCTTGTTGTAGGTGAAGTCCTTCACCGAGAAGATGTCGTAATACTCGGGGAAGTCGCGGATCAGGCGCGTGGAGAGCACCGAGAGATCGCCCGCCGTGGTGTAGTGCTGCGGATCGGGCATGCCGTTCACGTCGGCGTAGTGCGTGTTCTTCATGCCGATGTTCTTCGCGGCCGCGTTCATCAGCGCGACGAAGTTCGACTCGCTGCCGCCGACCAGTTCCGCGAGCGCGATCGCGGCGTCGTTGCCCGACTGCACGATCATGCCGTACACGAGATCGTGGACCGTCACCGGCTTGTTCGCCTCGACGAACATGCGCGACTCGTCGGTGCGCACGCGGCGCACGGACTCGCTCGGCATCACCGTCTGGTCCATGTTGATCTTCTTCGACTTCAGCGCGTCGAAGACGAGATACGCCGTCATCAGCTTGGTGAGGGACGCCGGTTCGACGCGCTCGTCCGGATTGCCGGAGGCAAGCACCTGGTTGCTGGTGGCGTCGACGAGCACCCACGAGCGCGCGGTCACCTCGGGCGGCGGCACCTGCCCGAACGCGCTGGCCGCGGCGAGCGTCGCGGGGAGCACGATTGCCGTGGTGACGGCGCGATGCAATGCGCGTTGATGTGACTCGGGGACGAAGAAGGACAGGCCGGAAGGGGAAAAGCGCATAGGATCGGGTTGGCAGAAAAGGCTTCGGCGCTTCGTCGACGTCTTTTTGTAATCGGCGAGGCGCGGGTTGAACAGGCGGACCGTCGGGCCGGTCGGGCGCGTTGTTTCGCTCGGGCAGCGGACGTACCGCGGGTGCCCCGAAAAAGCGCTCGTTGGACAGATGGCCGCGCGATCGGTTCTCAAGCGGCGCCGAGGCGGGGCGAAGGCCGCGCCGGGCGCCAGATCGATCGCTGAACGGTCAGGTTGCAGCGTAAAAGTCTGCGACATTATACGCGCCGCCCGATACCGCCTCGACGCGAAAACGGCCTACTGTGGCGCGGATTCGCGTTTTTCCCCGCGCGCAAACGAAAACGGCGCGGGCGAGCGAATCGCCTGCGCCGCATTTCGTGGCCCGCCCGTGCGTCAGCGCCAGGCGTCGACGATCACGCGCTTCAGGATGTGCAGCTTGCGGTGAAAAAAATGCTCGCCGCCGGGAATTACGACGACCGGCAGCTCCTGCGGCCGCGCCCAGTCGTAGACCGAGGCGATCGGCACCGTGTCGTCGACTTCGCCGTGAATGACGAGCGTGTTTTCCGGCACCTCGGCCACGTCCCAGTTGCTCACCGCCGTGCCGACGAACACCATCCGCTCGATGGGCTGCCCGGCCTCGCGCAACTGCTTCGCCACGTGCGAGAGCACGAACGTGCCGAACGAGAAGCCAGCCAGCACGAGCGGCGCGTCGGCCTGCCCGGGCTGCGCCTGCATGTGCGCGATCACCGCGCGCAGGTCGTCGCGCTCGCCGATGCCCTTGTCGTGCTCGCCCGCGGTCGCGCCGACGCCGCGAAAATTCGAGCGATACGTCGTGTAGCCGAGCTGCACGAGGGTGCGCGCCAGAGTCTGCGCGACCTTGTTGTCCATCGAGCCGCCGAAAAGCGGATGCGGATGCGCGACGAGCGCGATGCCGCGCGGCGTGCCGTCCGCGCGGTCGAGCGCCACTTCGATCTTGCCCGCGGGGCCGTCAATCAGGAATTTTTCGGTTTGTGCGTTCATGCGTTCACGAGGCGCGCTCAGGCGGACGCCGGTTGGTCGATCAGAAGCCGCTCGACGATCTTGCCGTTCACAAGATGCGAGTCCACGATTTCGTCGATATCGCTTTCATCCACGTACGTGTACCACGTGCCCTCCGGATACACGACCACCACCGGCCCGAGTTCGCAGCGCTCGAGGCACCCCGCCTTATTGATGCGGACCTTGCCGTCGCCCGCGAGCCCGAGCTGCTTCACGCGTTTCTTGGCGTGCTCCTGCATCGCCTGCGCGTTGCAGTTCGCGCAGCAAGGCCGCGGCGCATCGGCATCGCGCTGGTTCAGGCAGAAGAACACGTGATACTTGTAGAAGGGTTCCATGAGCGTCGGTGATGGGTGTGTCCGTCGATTATAGCGAGCGACGCCTGTCACCGCCGTGGCCGCCGCGGCGCCGCGCGAGCCACGCGTGCTCCGCCGCCGACGCGAGCCAGCCGAGCGCCGCATACGGCCAGACCCACGCGAGCCAGTGCGCAAGCCCGTTGAAATGCAGATAGCGCCCCTGCCGCCAGTCGGCGAGCACGATGTCGAAGTACGGATTCACCGGCAGCAGGTTCACGAGCACGAGCGAGATCACGAGCGCGATGCCCGCAAACGCGGCGCGCAGCGCGCGCGGCAGCGACAGCGAGAGCATGCCCGCCACCGTGCCGATCGCGATGCCTTCGAGCGCGCCGTCCGTTGCCCAGTCGAAGGTCAGGCCCGCGCGGGACTGCAGGAACGACGCGCCCGCCTTCGCGCCGAGCGTCGCTGCGACGAGCCCGAGCATCAGCCGCATGCGCGGCGCGCGCTCGCGCATGCGCAGCGTCGCGAGCACGAGCGCCGTGAACAGGCTGCACGACGTGATCAGCGCTTCCCACGAGTCATCGGGCAGAAGCGCGCCGAAGTCGTCGGGCCAGCTCGGGACGTCCCACGCGGCGGGCGTCCACGCGAGGATCGCATCCTGCATCGAGGGATCGAGCCCGTCCCACAGCACATGCGGCAGGTCGCCGACGCCGAACAGGAACGGCGTGGGAAACATGATCGCGAACGGCCACAACGCGGAGAGGCCGATCACGTACGTGGCGTCGCGCTCGAACCACGTGAAGCGTATGCGCCGCAGCAGGCCGCGATCGAGCAGCATGCTCGTCGCGGGCGCCGTCAGCGCGCCGCCGATCAGCGCGCCGAGCGCGTTCGCGGCGAGATCGAGGTTCGACGCGACGCGCGTCGGCAGATAGGTCTGGATCGCCTCCATCGCGCCGGACAGGAGCGCGCCGCCCAGGAACGCGAGGCACACCGCGAGCGCGCCGCGCCAGCGCGGATGGAGCGCGAGCGCGATCAGCGCGCCGAGCGGAACGTAGCCGAGCACGTTCGTGACGACATCGAATGCCGTCACGTACTGGGGGATCGGATCGGTGAGAAACGCGAACGGCCCGAGGCCGAGCGAGCGCCAGCCGGAAAACGGATAGAGCGACCCATACACGACGAGCGCCGCATACGCGGCGAGCGCCTGCCGCGAAAACGCCGACGGGCGGCGCTGCCACTGCTTGAGGATCATGCGCGGCCCGTGCGCACCGCGCGCCGTGGCACGGCGGCCAAGCGCCCCGTCATTTCGAGGCGACGAGCGGCTGCACGCCGAGCCAGGCGGTCATCTGCGCGATGAGGTCGTCAGAGGCGGCGGCAAGCGCCTGCGCGCCGCCGGCGGCGTCGCCGGTACTGGCGGGCGCGCGCGCGACGAACGTGCGCTGGCCCACCACGCGGCCCTGCTGCGAGAGCGTCGCGCGCACCGACACGAGGCCGTGGCTCTGGTCCGGCGCATCGAATACCTGCTCGAAGCCGATCAGCTCGGCCTGCAGGAGCGGCGCGCGCACCGGGTCCGCGCCCGTGAGCACGGGTCCGCGCGCCGACAGCGCCTCGCGCAGGCGCTGCGTGAGCAATTGCGCGGGCGGCATCGTCCAGTGGCTGTTCGAATAGCTGCCGGTGCGCTGCGCGTCGGCGTATTTGAGCCGGTAGATGAACGCGTCGGTATCGAGGGCGCGCGGCGCGCTCACCGCGAGCACCTTCACCGGCGGCAGGTTGCCGGGGGTGCCGATCTGCGCGGGCGCGCCGAGATCGTAGCGGATGTTCGACACCGCCGCGGGCGGCCCCGACGCGCAGCCGGCGAGCACTGCCGCCGACAGCGCGAGGATCAGCACCGGAAGGCCGCGGCGCGGCGCCGCGCGCATCGCCTGCAAGATCGTGTGTGGCATTACAGTTCCTTTCTTCAATGCGTCGAAACGTCAAACTCCGGTCCGCCGGATTTCCAGACGGATGGCACGGCCTTTCCGGGCCGTGCCGCAGTGCCCCCGCGCCTCAGGGCTTCGGGTTCGCGGGCCAGGTGAACCCCGGCTCGCCCGGCCCGGGCGCCTGCGCCGGCGCGCCGAACAGCACGCTGCGCGGATTCGTGCTGAACGTGTCGGCGGCGCGGTCGATCGAGCGTGCCGCGCTGCTGACGTCGTCCGCGAACGAATTGACGCGCGGCAGCGTCTCGTAGCCGACGCGCGCGGTCACCTCGCGCAGCGAGTCATTGATGTCGGCGAGCGCCGTGCCCGCCTGCTCCGCCGCCGTGCCCGCCTTGTTCAGGTTCATCACGAACGGTCCGTCCGGCCGGTTCAGGCTCTGGATCAGCACGTTCGTCGACGCGAGCGCCTTGTCCAGTTGAGTCAGCGTCTGCGGCAAGCGCGCGGTCGCCGGTCCGACCTGGCTCGCGAGCGTCGCGATGCCGTCGGCGGCGCCCTTCAGGCTCTTCGTGGTCTGCATCAGCTGCTCGCGCACGTCGTCCGACAGGAACCTGTCCGCGTCGTCGGCGAGGCGCTCGAACTTGCGCAGGATCACGTCGCCGCGCTGCTGCAACTGGTCGAAGATGCCCGGGCGCATCGGCACCTCGGCCACGTCCTTCGCCGACGACGGCAGCGCGCGCGTGTCGCGGCCGGTGTCGTCGAGCTGCACGAACGCGATGCCCGTCACGCCCTGAAAGCCGAGCGTGGCGAAGGTGGAGTGCGTCATCGGCGCGTTCTTGTCGACGAGGATCCGGATGCGGATCTGCCCCGGATGCGCCCGGTCGAACCGGATCGACTCCACCTTGCCCACGCCGAGCCCGCGGTAGCGCACGGCGGCATCGGTGAAGAGCCCCGTCACGTTGGTGCGCGCGATCAGGTCATACGGCACGCGCACCGTGCGATCGACGTTGAAAAAGAACACCGTCAGCCCGATCGCCGTTGCGAGCGCAATAGTGAACAGCCCGGCCCAGAACGCATGGGATTTGTTTTCCATCGACAGGTTCCTCTTCGTTCCCTTTCTTTGCTCTTTATGCGCTTGCATGCGCCCGCACGCGCGTCATTTCAATCGAGCGGCGCTTCTTCCAGCGCGACGGCCGGCAGCCTCGCGCGCCGCTCGGACGGCAGCGCCTGCAGCGCGCGCCGCCCGCGCCGGCCGAGGAAATATTCGCGGATGAACGGATGATCGACCGCCACGGCCTCCTCCACGGGCGCGGCGACCAGCACGCGCCGGTCGGCCAGCACCGCGACGCGCGTGGAGAGCGCGACCATCGTATCGAGATCGTGCGTCACCATGACGACCGTCAGGCCGAGCGCGCGATGCAGCGTGGCGATCAGGTCGACGAACTCATCGGACGCCTTCGGGTCGAGCCCGGCGGTCGGTTCGTCGAGAAAGAGCAGTTCGGGCTCGAGCGCAATCGCCCGCGCGATGCCCACGCGCTTTATCATGCCGCCCGAGAGCGCCGCGGGCATCTTGCTCGCGTGCTTGCACGACAGCCCGACCATTTCCAACTTCAGCATCACAAACTCGCGGATCAGGTCCTCCGGAATCTTGCCGAGCTCGCGAAACGGCTGCGCGATGTTGTCGTACACCGACAGCGACGAAAACAGAGCGCCCTGCTGGAACATCATGCCGGAGCGCGTGCGCAGGATGCGCGCGGTCTCGGTGTCCATGTTCGCCCACTCCTCGCCGAGCACGCGGATCCGGCCCGAACTCGGCGATTCCAGCCCGAGAATCTGCCGCACGAGCGTCGTCTTGCCGGAGCCGGAGCCGCCGAGCAGCGCCACGATCTCGCCGCGCCGCACCTGCAGGTTCAGATGCTCGTGGATCACCGTGCGGCCATAGCGCTTCGTGACGTCCACGACTTCGATGACCGGCTCCGCGATGACGGGCGGCGGCTGGTGGCGAACTGCGGTGGCAAGCGTCGTCGACATCAGAGCCCCACGTTCTGGAAGAGGATCGCGAACACGGCGTCCGCGAGGATCACGATCGTGATCGAGGTGACCACCGAGGTGGTCGTGCCTTCGCCGAGGCTCTGCGAATTCGCCTTGATGCGAAAGCCGAAGTGGCACGCGGCGAGCGCGATCAGCATGCCGAACACGACGCCCTTGCCGAGCCCGATCCACAGGTTGGCGATCGGCACGACGCTCGGCAGCGACCGCACGAAGAACGACACGTCGATGGAAAGCACGAGCTTCGCCGCGAGCGCGCCGCCGGAAAGCGCGACGATGTTGGTCCACATTACCAGCAGCGGCATCGCGATGCCGAGCGCGATCACGCGCGGCAGCACGAGGCGCAGGCCGTGGGGGATGCCCATGACCTGCATCGCATCGAGTTCCTCGGTCACGCGCATCACGCCGATCTGCGCGGTGATTGCCGACCCCGAGCGGCCCGCGACGAGAATCGCGGACAGCACGGGCCCGAGTTCCCGAATCACCGACAACCCGAGAATGTTCACGATGTACTGGTTCGCGCCGAATACGCGCAATTGCTGCGCGGACAGGTAGCTCAGCACGATGCCGATCAGGAACGCGACGAGCGCCGTGATCGCGAGCGCCTGGGTGCCGGCGCTGTAGATGTTGGCCGAGATTTCCGTCCACGGAACGCGCTTCGGGCGCCGCACGAGGCCGATCAGGTCGAGCACGAAGCCGCCGAACATCGCAAGGCCGCCGTGCAGGTGCTCGAAGAACGAAAACAGCAGCAGGCCGAAGCGCGTGACCGGATTCGTGCGATCGACGGGTTCCGGCTCCTCGCGCTCGGCATCGAGGAGCGCGACGCGCTCGAATATCTCGCGCTGCGTATCCGACAGCGCCACGACCGCCGGCATGCGCCGGCCCCAGATGCGCCACAGCGCCTGGCCGCCGACGTGATCGAGCCGCTCGATCGCGAGCAGATCCCAGTTTGGAATGGCTTCCCTGCCGATCGCGCGCAAGCGCCGCGTGACGCCGCTCTTCGCCCGGTCACGCGCGAGGGCGAGCGCCGTCCACTGGCCGGAGAGCCGGACCACCTTGCCCTGCTTACCGGCTTCCACTCGCAGTCGGGGCGGAGTGTCGAAGTTCAAGGAAGGAAATCGCTCGGGGGAAAGGGAGAAGACATTGTAGCGAAGGTTGGTCGGCGCATTGGGCACATACGGTCGAAAGCGCCGTTGGGATTGGCGTTCGGCGGCATCCCGCTACAATAGGGTCATGAACTCAGCTCAATCGTCCTTTCCGCTCGACGCCCCGTGGCGCATCGACCGCGAGCGGCTCGCAACACTGCTGGCCGCGCGCCCGGTGCGCGGCTGGCCGGTCGAAATCGTCGATGAAACCGGGTCCACCAATGCGGACCTGATGGCGCGGATGAAAGAACTGCCGCGGGCAGCGCCGGCCGGTGCGCCGGCCGCGCCGCTCGTGCGCGTCGCGTACTCGCAGACGGCGGGGCGCGGGCGGCGCGGGCGTCCGTGGGTTGCGCAGCCGGGCAATGCGCTGCTTTTTTCGACCGCGTGCGTGTTGCAACGGCCGATCGAGGGGCTCGCGGGCCTGAGCCTCGCGGTGGGCACCGCCGTGCTCGATGCGCTCGCCACCCTGCCGCTCTCGGCATCGGCGCGACTCGCGCTCAAGTGGCCGAACGACGTCCTGATCGACGACGGCAAGCTCGCCGGCATCCTGATCGAGACGGCCTGGAACACCCCGCAGGCGACGGCCGTCGTGATCGGCATCGGCATCAACCTGCACGGCGCGGCCGAGCTCGCCGCGCAGGTCGACGAGGCGAACCGCCACGCGAGCAGCCTCGCGCCGGGCAATGCGCCGACGGCGCTGTCGCGGGCCTGGCCCAACGCCAATCTCACCGATACGCTCGCCGCGCTCCTCAACGCACTCGATGTGACCCTCGAGCGCTTCGAAGCCGAGGGTTTTCGGCCGTTTCGCCAGCCGTGGCTCGCGGCGCACGCCTACACGGGCCAGGAAGTCGTGCTGCTCGAACAGGGCGTGGAAGTGGCGCGCGGCGTCGCGACGGGCGTCGACGACAACGGCCAGTTGCAGATCGACACGCCCGCTGGCTTGCGCACCGCCGCGACCGGCGACGTCACGCTGCGGCTCGCGGAGCAGCGTCCGTGAACGCGGCGGCGCGTCTGCTGATCGACGCGGGCAACAGCCGGATCAAGTGGTCGCTGATCGCGGACGACGGCGCGGCGCCCGGCGGCGCGTTCGAGCACGAACGGGCGGACGCCACCGACACGGCCGTGCCCGAGTGGTCCGCCCTGCCGAAGCCGCTGGACGCGTGGATATCCAACGTCGCAGGGGACGCGGTGGCGCGGCGCATCGACCGGCTGATCGACGCCCGCTGGCCCGGCCTGCCGCGCACGACCATTCGCGCCCAGGCGCGCCAGTGCGGCGTGACGAATTGCTATGAAGAACCGTCGGCGCTCGGCAGCGACCGGTGGGCCGGGCTCATCGGCGCCCGCGCCGCGTTTCCCGGCGAAAACCTGCTGATCGCGACCTTCGGCACCGCGACGACGCTCGAGGCGCTCTGCGCCGACGGCACGTTCACGGGCGGGCTGATCGCGCCGGGCTGGTCGCTGATGATGCATTCGCTCGGCACCCACACCGCGCAGTTGCCGACGCTCAACGCCGATTCCGCCCGCCGCGCGCTCGACACAGCCCGCAGCGCATTCGCCACCGATACGCGCACGGCGCTGTCGTCGGGATGCCTGCTCGCGCAGGCGGGGCTGATCGAGCGCGCGTGGCAGGACCTGCGCGCCGACTGGCAAGCGGACGTGCGGCTCGTCCTCGGCGGCGGCGCGGCAAGCGAGATTGCCGGCGTGCTGCGCGTGCCGCACACGCGCCATGACTCACTCGTGCTGTCCGGGCTCGCGCTGATCGCGCGGGAGCCGGCGGCGTGCACCCTTTCCTGACGGAGCATCCGACATGCTGCGCTGGCTGATCGCGTTTCTGGTACTGGCCAATCTGCTGATGTTCGCCGTGGCGCACGGCGGGTTCGGGCCGTTGCCGTCGGCGGGAGCCCGCGAGCCGCATCACCTGCTGCAGCAGGTGCATCCCGAATGGCTGACGACCCGTGCGCTGCGCGCCGAGGAAGCCGACCAGCCGGTGGTGGGCGGCCCGGCGCCCGCGGCGCCGGTGACATCGTCGCCGCTCGGGCAGTAGCGGTCCCGGTTCGCCGTTCAGTCCGCCTCTTGGTTCGCGGCTCGCACTTTCTTCAGAAGCGCGGTTGTCGACCGGTCGTGCTCGAACGCGATGGCGAGCGCCTTGCCGCCCCAGCTGCGCACGAGCGCCGATTCGGCGAGCTTGTCCATGTCGTAGTCGCCGCCCTTGACGAGCACGTCGGGGCGCAGTGCGCCGATCAGCTCGATGGGCGTCGTTTCCTCGAATTTCACGACCCAGTCGACGCTTTCCAGCGCCGCGAGCAGCGCCATGCGGTCGTCTTCCCGGTTGATCGGGCGGTCGTCGCCCTTGCCGAGCGTGCGCACCGACGCATCGCTGTTCACGCCGACGATCAGCGTCGCGCCGAGCGCCTTGGCGTCGGCGAGATACGTGACATGGCCGCGATGCAGGATGTCGAAGACGCCGTTCGTGAACACGACCGGGCCGGAGAGCGTCGGGCGAAGGGCTGCGAGTGCGTCGCGTGTGGTGATCTTGCGTTCGAAAATGGCGGGCATCGCGGCGCTCGTTGAAGGATTGGAACAGGGCGCATTTTGCCACGAGCGTTCGCGCGGCCGGGCCGGCTGGCGCAATCGCGTGGCCGGCGTCCGGGAACGGACGCCCCTTTTCCCGACGCGGCGGAGGTTCTCGGGCTCGCGCGGCTTGCGCGGCTCAAGCGCCCCGAACACGCGCGCTAAAAAAAACCCGCCGGACTCAGTCCGGCGGGTTTTTTCTGTCCCGCAGTCTTGCGAAAAATGCGGATTCAGGCCGGCTGCTGGCCGGCCGATCCCGGCGCAGCCTGGATGCGCTGCACCACTTCCTTGCGATAGCGGTTCAGTTCCTGCGCGGTCACGAACGAGCGTTCGAACAAAAGCGACAGGTTGTGCAGAATCCGCTCGACCACCTTCTTTTCCCAGCTGTCGTCGAAGCGGATCTGGTCGTCGAGCCAGCGCTCGAGCCATTCCGGGTCCGGCAGGCGCGACTGGATCGTGTCGCGCGGAAAGAGCGCCTGGTTGACGTGCAGATTGGTCGGGTGCAACGGCTTTTCGGTGCGCCGCGCCGACGCCATCAGCACGCCGATCTTCGCGAACGCCGCGCGCGCGGTGTCGCCCGCCTGCGCCATCGCCTTCTTCATGTAGCGCAGATACGCGCCGCCGTGGCGGGCTTCATCGCGCGAGATGGTCTCGTAGATGTGCTTGATCACGGGCTCCGTGTGCCACTCGGCGGCACGGCGATACCAGTGGTTCAGGCGAATCTCGCCACAGAAGTGCAGCATCAGCGTTTCGAGCGGGGGCGCCGGATCGAACTCGAAGCGGACCGCGTGCAGTTCCTCCTCCGACGGGACCATATCCGGCTTGAAACGCCGCAGGTACTCCATCAGCACGAGCGAATGCTTCTGCTCCTCGAAGAACCACACGCTCATGAACGCGGAGAAATCGCTGTCGTGGTGGTTATCGCGCAGGAACATCTCGGTTGCGGGAAGTGCGGACCATTCGGTGATCGCGTTCATCTTGATGGTCTTCGCCTGCTCGTCGGTGAGCAGGGACGCATCGAACTTGTCCCAGGGGATGTCCTTCTCCATATCCCAACGGACCGATTCCAGCGATTTATAAAGTTCCGGATAAAGCATGGTGTTCATAGTCCACCCCTGATCTGCCACTTAGTGCGACATTATGTCTGTAGTTACTTTCGGCCCGGCGCGCGAGGGCTCACGCGCCGAGCAACCAAGCTTTCAATTTTACGCGGGAATCAGACGCCCAAACGCGATAAAACCGCAATCAGCGCCTGCCGCGATGCCCTGCGACATTTTGCCCGTTGCAGGAACACCGCACTTCCAGTGCGACGTTGCGTTTTTTTCAACCGTGGGTGAGGAGCGAAACCTGTGCCTGAGGTATGAACGAAGTCAAAGCCGACGCATGGCGCATCCGCGCCGAATGCGCAGCATGCCTGCCGCGCATTACAGCCGTGCGATCCGCATGGCGCGCGCCTTAAGTGACATAAGTGACATTCGTGTGTCGCGTTGTGTCGCGGTGCCGCTGTTGCGCCTGCGCCGCATTCCGCTTGCGTACGCCTTGCGCCGCCGCGTGGCGAGTCAGAAACCGCCGCCAGCCGGCGCGAAAGCCTTATCGATCATAGCACGGCGGCCTGACGCCATTGCGCGACGGCATCGTCGATCGGGGTAAGTCCGGGCACGTGCGTGACACCGTCCTGAAGCTTGCGGCGCAGCGCCGGACTGCTGCCGCCCACCCAGATCTGCACCTCGGGCGGCAACAGATGGCGCAGTTCGCCAAGCCCGCTCGCAATGGCCTGCGCCGGCATCACGGCAGTGAATGAGAGCGCGACAATATCCACGTCGTGCGCGGTCACCGCGTTGACGATGTCGTGCAGCGGCGTCTGCGGCCCGAGCCCGATGCACTCGCACTCCGCGAGCGAGAACATCGCCTCTGCCATCAGGATGCCGAGCCCGTGGCTCTCGCCGCTCAGCGTGGTGAGCAGCATGCGCGGCTTGCCGCCGCGCCCGCGCAGCGCGTCGGAGAGCGGGCGCAGCAGCGTGCGCAGCGTCACCTGCATCGCCTCGCTGAACAGGTGCTCGTGGTAGACCTGCAGCGTTCCCGCCGCCCACGCGTTGCCGACCCGCGCGGACAGCGGCGCCGCGACATCGATCACGAAGCGCTCGAGCCCGTCGCGGGTCGCGCGCTTGAGGAGTTCGAAGCGGAAATCGTCGTAAGCGCCCGCGCGCAGGAGCGCGACGAGGTGATCCAGCTCGGTATCCGGCGCATCCTGCCCCACGCCCGACGACTCCGCCAGCTGCTGCAACACCTCGATCGACTGGGCGAGCACCTTGCTCGGCCGGTGCCCGGCGTCGAGCAGGCGCTTGACGAGCCTGAGCTTGGTCACCTGCTCCTGCGGGTAGAGACGCTCGCCGCCCGCCGAGCGTGACGGCTGCGGAAAGCCGTAGCGGCGCTCCCACACGCGCAGCGTATCCTTCGTGAGGCCGATTTCATGCGCGATCGCGCCAATGCCGATACCCGAGAGCGCGGGTGAAAACGCCTCGTCGTGGCTGGCGGTGCCGGGATTCGACTCTGATGGGTTTGTCATGGACAAAACGCGAAATTGACCAGGTTGTGCAGCCGGGCAAATCGGGTATGCGTCTTATTTAATACGGAAAAGCGCCCGTACAGGACGTTTCCATCATAGACGAGATTCTTCCAAGGGTTAGACAAACTTTCGTCATTCGTCTGATGAGACGTCGATGGTACGCTGGACCATCGAGCGGCACGCGCGCCGCAGCAGCTGCAGATCGCGCCGGTAGTTGCGGCAGCCGCTGCAGGTGATCAGATGCAGGCGCAGGCGATTGCGCTCGTGCAGCGTCGGCCGCTCGTCCATTTCATCCGACATCAGCCGGGTCGCTTCCTTGCAGTTGAGCATCACTCACCCTTTTCGTCGAACCAGCGGTTCTGCAGGCACAGCCTCAGCGCCATCTTCGCGCGATGCAGGATCACGCCGCAATTGGATTTCGTGATGGCGAGCTCGATGCACACGTCGTCGACCGATACGTCGAGGAACTCGCGCATCATGAAAACGCGCGCGGTCGCGGGCGGCAGGTTGTCGAGGCACACCTGGAACACGGTCCAGAACTGGTTCTGTGCGAGCGTCGCCTCGGGGTCGCCCCACGGCGACGGACGATCTTCCTTCTTCCAGTGGCCGTGGTCGGTGAAAAGGGCATCGAAGGCATCCGCCGGGAGCTCGTCCTCGTAGACGCGTGCCGCGGTATTGCGCGCTCGTGAGCGAAACGTGTCGATGATCTTGTTCTTGAGAATCGCGAAAACCCAGGTACTGAACTGTGCCTGGCCGCGAAATTCACCGATGCGCGCCACCGACGCGAGCATCGCTTCCTGAACCGCATCCTCGGCTTCGGTGCGATCGCGCAGTTGCAGGATCGCAAAACGCAGCAGCATGTCGCGCAGACGCCCGAGATCGGGATTAAAGCCGATTGAAGTGAGTTCACTCATGAGAAGACAGCAAGGATTGCTTTACGTCAGCAATTTGAAAGAGCGCCCGGGCAAACGCAACGTTTCGTAACAGGACCGTGGGGGCCGAAACCGCCCGCCGATAAGATTCTTTTCCCGACGATGTAATGCGCCGGACCGCCGTGCGACTAAACAGCAACCCATCACGCTGCAGCACGATACAGCTTAAAGGAAACGGAAATGACCGCGCAACATTCGCACGACGGCTCGCCCGGACACGCCCGCACCATTCAGCCCATCTGGCTGCGGATTTCGCATTGGCTCAATGCGGTGGCCGTGGTTGTGATGATCCTCTCGGGATGGCGCATCTATGATGCGTCGCCCGTGTTCAAGGGCTTCATGATTCCCGTGGGCATCACGATGGGCGGCTGGCTCGGCGGCGCGCTGCAATGGCACTTCGCCGCCATGTGGCTGCTGTTCTTCAACGGCATCTTCTATCTGGTGATGAACGCGGTCACCGGCCGTTTCGCGCGCAAGTTCCTGCCGCTGTCGCCGCGCGCGGTCCTGAACGATCTGCGGCTCGCGCTCACCGGCCACCTGACGCACGACGATCTCAGCCGCTACAACGCGGTGCAGAAGCTCGCGTATCTCGTCGCAATCGTGGACCTCGTCGTGCTCGTGCTGTCCGGGCTCGTGATCTGGAAATCCGTGCAGTTCCCGCTGCTGCGCGAGCTGATGGGCGGCTACGACAGAGCGCGCGTCGTCCACTTCTGCGCGATGGCGCTGATCGTCGGCTTCATCGTCGTGCATGTGGCGATGGTCGCGCTCGTGCCGCGCTCGCTGCTCACGATGATTCGCGGACGCTGAACGCCACGCCCGCGCGACAAGACAGTACATCGAGGACCTCACCATGAAATTCGACGAACCCGGCCGCAAGGCCAGCCTGATCGCGCCGGAACTCGACCGCGAATTGCTCCTAATCGACGCGCGGCGCGAACTGAAGATGCCTTCGCGGCGGCTCTTCGGCAAGCAGCTGATATCGCTCGGCGGACTTGCGATGCTGACCGGCTGCAGTCTTTCCGACAACAAGTCGGTCGAGACCTTCCTTGCCCGCGTATCGCGCCTGAACGACGGCGTGCAGGGGTGGCTTTTCGACCCGAACCGCCTCGCGCCGACCTACACCCGTGCCGAAATGACACGGCCGTTTCCGTTCAACGCGTTCTACGGCGTGGACAAAGCCCCCGTGGTCGACGGCGACGACTTTCGCCTGAAGGTGAGCGGGCTGGTCGCGAGCGGGCGGGCCTGGACGCTGACCGAGCTCTACGCGCTGCCGCACGCCGAGCAGATCACGCGGCACATCTGCGTGGAAGGCTGGAGCGCGATCGGCCGCTGGGGCGGCACGCCGTTCTCGGAATTCCTGAAGCGCGTGGGCGCGGATACGAGCGCGAAGTACGTCGGCTTCAAGTGCGCGGACGACTATTACGAAAGCATCGACATGGCGACGGCGCTGCATCCGCAGACGCTCCTCACCTTCACCTACGACGGCGAAACGCTGCCGGTGAAATACGGATATCCGATGAAGCTGCGGATGCCGACCAAGCTCGGCTACAAGAATCCGAAGCACGTCATGGAGATTTTTGTCACCAACACGTTCCCCGGCGGCTATTGGGTCGATCAGGGATACAACTGGTTCGGAGGCTCCTGACGCGCCGAACTCGATCGACGCGACGGATCTTCGATTCGCCCCGGCTGGACCGGATTGCTTTGATACAAAAACGAGGTTGAAATGAAATTCTTTGTGACCGCAGCAATGGCTGCAACGCTCGCTCTGACTGGCTCGCTGGCGTTCGCTCAGCAGAGCGGCGCGATGTCCCACGATTCGATGTCGAAGGACGCGATGTCGAAGGACTCGATGTCGAAAGACGCCATGTCGAAAGACGCCATGTCGAAAGACGCGATGAAAAAGCCGCACGACGGCATGAAGAAGGACGCGATGAGCATGGACCACGCCGCATCGTCGCCGATGAAGCAGTAAGGCTTCGGAAAGCGCGGCGCGCGCCTCGCGCCGCGCTTTCCAGAGGTCGCCTCACCTACCTGCGGACACGGTGGCAGACACCGTGGCAGACCCACCGCCAGGCCCGCTCACTCGGGCTTTTTCTTCGCCGCCGGCTTTCTCGCAGGGGCCTTCTTCGCGACCGCCGCGCGCTTGGGTTCACCCGCCTTTTCCTCCTTCGCACCGCCGGCCGCCCCCTGAGCGGGCGTGGGCGCGACCATTCCGGCAGGTTGCGTCATGGCGAGGCTCGCAAGCTGGTTGAACTGCGTCTGAAGCACGTTCCACCAGCCCGAAGGATCGAACGTCACCTCGTTGCCGCTTGCCTCACCCGAGGTCTTCGGCTCCTCGGGCCTGTCCGCAGCCCGCGCGGGTTCCTCGGCCGCCTTCGGCGCTTCCTTCTGCTCCGGCTTGTTCATCGGCCATCCGGGCGGTGCCTTCGGCTTCTCGGCGGGCGCCTGCGCCTTCTCCACCGATGTCTGCGCATACGCGCCGAACGCGCGCAGCGTGGCAAGCGTCGCGCGCTGCACCTCGAGCGCCTGGATTGCCGATTGCAGCATGTTCAGGTTGAGCTTGAGCCATTGCTCGACGGCGCGCATGTCGGTCACGCGCTTGTCGATTTCCTCGATGCTCGCGAGCGGCGCAAGCATGTCCGACATCATCGACAGCGACGGTCCCATGCCCTGCGCGCCGCCCGGAATCGCCGCGGCGGCAAACGGATTGAGGCGCATCAGATCCCACATTTTTTCCATCATGTCCTGTTGAGAAAAGCCGGGAAAGCCGGGGAAACTTCCAAATGGCGGCGTGCCGCCGGGGATATCGGTCATGCTCTCCTGCTCCAGATAAGCGGGACGCCGATGATCAAGGCGCGTCCCGCGGATGTTTGATCGTGCCCGCTTCAGAAGGGCGATCCGCCCGGAAAATCCGGCGGGCGCCGCTCGCGCAGCGAACGTATGCCTTCCTGCACGTCGGGCCCGGCGAAGCCCATGAACTCCAGCGCAAGCGATGCGTCAAACGCCGGGCCCGCCGAGCGCAGCCAGTTGTTCAGCGCGTACTTGGTCCAGCGGATCGCGGTCTGCGAACCCTGCGCGAGCCGGTTCGCCACTTCGATCGCCTTCGGCATCAGTTCGTTCTCTTCGACGGCAAGCGATACGAGGCCGATGCGCTCCGCCTCCTCGCCGCTCACCGGCTCGCACAGCAGCAGGTAGTACTTCGCCTTCGCCATGCCGCACAGGAGCGGCCAGATGATCGCCGCATGATCGCCCGCGGCCACGCCGAGCCGCGTGTGACCGTCGATGATGCGCGCCGACTTCGACGCAATCGAGATATCGGCGAGCAGCCCCGCCACGAGCCCCGCGCCGACCGCCGGCCCGTGCATTGCGGACACGATCGGCTTGCTGCAGTTGATCACGTTATAGACGAGATCGCGCGCCTCGCGCCAGACGCGCGTGCGCACGTCGAAATCCGCCGCCATCTCCTCGACGAGGCCGAGGTCGCCGCCCGCCGAAAAGCCCTTGCCCTCGCCGCGGATCAGCGCGACCCGCGTATCCGGATCACGGTCGATGTCGCGCCAGATTTCCGCCAGCTGGCGATGCAGCGACGCATCGGCGGTCGAGAGTCCGCTCTTGTTCGTGCCCACGCCGCTCATCACGATTTCGAGCACGCCGTGCGGATGCCGCCGCAATTCCAGCGCCGTGTAGTTCGCGTAGAAAGATAAATCGCTCATGTCGGTTGCCTCCTCGCTCATCGCTCGTGGAAAGGGCCTTCAGCGCGGCTGGTACACCCACTTTCCGTCGCGGATTTCCACCATCACGCGCGCACGCTGATCGAGGCCGATGTGATCGGTCGGCGTCATGTTGACGAGGCCGTTGGTATCGGCGAAACCCTGAGTGCCTTCCAGCGCGTCGCGCAGCGCGCGGCGGAATTCCGGCGTGCCGGGCTCGCCCGCCTTCAGCGCGACCGGCACCGCGCGATTGAGCAGCATGCCCGCGTCCCACGCATACGAGCCGAACGCCGACACCGACCCCGGCCCCTGTTTCGCCTCGTACAGCTTGATGTAGGCGAGCGCGAGGCGTTTCGCGGGATGGTCGTCGGGCAGCTGCGCGGCGACGAGCACCGGGCTCGCCGGCAGGAACGTGCCGTTGCAGTCGGCGCCGCACACGCGCAGGAAGTCGCGGTTGCCGGTGCCGTGGTTGTGATAGATCTTGCCCTTGTAGCCGCGCATGACGAGCGTCTTCGGCGGCAATGCAGCGGGCGTCCCGGCCGCGCCGACGACGACCGCATCCGGCTTCGCCGCCAGGATCTTGAGAATCTGGCCGGTCACGCTCGGATCGGTGCGGTTGAAGCGCTCGTTCGCGACCATCGTGATCTTGTGCAGCTGCGCGAACTTCGCGACCTCGACGTAGAACGTCTCGCCGAGCGCGTCGGCCTGGCCGATGTAGGCCATCGTCTTCACGCCGTGATTGCTCGCGTGCTCGGCGATGGCCGATGCCATCATCGCGTCGGTTTGCGGGGTCTTGAATACCCAGTGGCGCTTGGCGTCGACGGGCTCGATGATCTTCGACGACGACGCGAGCGAGATCATCGGCGTCGTGCCCTCGGCGACCACGTCGATCATCGCGAGCGAGTTCGGCGTGATCGAGGAACCGATGACGGCGTCAGCGTGATCTTCCGAGATCAGCTTCTTCGTGGTCTGCACGGCCTGGGTCGTGTCGGAGGCGTCGTCGAGCACGATGTAGTCGACCGGCCTTCCCCCCATTTCCTTCGGCAGCAGCGCGACGGTGTCGCGTGCGGGAATGCCGAGCGAGGCGGCGGGCCCCGTGAGCGAGAGCACCAGGCCGATCTTCACGTGCGGCGCCTGTGCGAAAGCCGCCGCCGATATCGTCATCGACACGCCCGCCACGAGGCGCCTCACCATCGATCCCCACTGACCCATCGCAAGCTCCTTTTCGTTTTGTTCTTGTCTTGTGCGCGTTTTGCGCTGCGGCAAGTGTAAGGCGGCGGGCGCTTCGGGCGCATCGGGCGAAACCCGTTGCGCCGCGCGGCACGCTCAGCCGTGCAGCGGGACGACCGCCTGATCGATCGCCCCGAAGATCGACTTGCCGGCTTCATCGAACATCTCGATCTTCACGCTGTCGCCGAACTTCATGAATTCGGTCTGCGGCGCGCCGTGCTCGATGGTTTCGAGGCACCGCTTCTCGGCGATGCAGCAATAGCCGCGCTTCGCGTCCTTGTTCGAGATCGTGCCCGAGCCGACGATCGACCCGGCGCGCAGGTTGCGCGTTTTCGCCGCATGCGCGATCAGCTGGCCGAAGTGGAACACCATGTCCGTGCCGCAATCCGGCTGGCCGACCTTGCTGCCGTTCCAGTGCACGATCATCGGGCGATGCACGCGCCCTTCGCGCCACGCGCCGCCGAGTTCGTCGGGCGTGACGGCCACCGGCGAGAACGCCGTCGCGGGCTTGCTCTGGAAGAAGCCGAAGCCCTTCGCCAGCTCGGCCGGAATCAGGTTGCGCAGCGACACGTCGTTCACGAGCATCAGCAGGCGCACCTGCCTGAGCGCGGCGTCGGGGGTCGCCGCCATCGGCACGTCGCTCGTGATCGTGGCGATCTCCGCCTCGAAGTCGATGCCGAACGCCTCGGATGCACAGACGATGTCGTCGGCCGGGCCGAGAAAGTCGTCGCTGCCGCCCTGATACATCAGCGGGTCGGTCCAGAACTCGGGCGGCATCTCGGCGCCGCGCGCACGCCGCACGAGCTCGACGTGATTCACATACGCGGAGCCGTCTGCCCACTGGAAGGCGCGCGGCAGCGGCGCCATGCACGATTTCGGGTCGAACGCGAACGCGTTGCGGGCGCGGCCCTGATTCAGCGCGTCATAGAGATCGAGCAATTGCGGCGCGTAGAAGGCCCAGTCGTCGAGCGCGCATTGCAGTGTCGGCACGATCGCATCGGCGATCGCGCCGGTGCGCAGGTCGCGCGAAACGGCGATCAGTTGTCCGTCGCGCGTGCCGTCCTTCAGCGTGGCAAGTTTCATAAAGCCTGGTGTAGTGGGTTGACGTCGGGTGACGATAAAGTAAATCTATTTTACGATGATGAATCATGGGCGGATACGCCGCCCGCCACAAACGATGGTTCAGGACGGCCCCAAGATGGCCCAAAACGCGATGCCCGCCAAATTTTCCCCTCCGGCCGACGACGCCGACGAAGCGCAGGACACCGATGACGCGGCCGATGCCGTTGAAGGCACGGAGGAAAAGTCGCGCTCGGGAATCCAGTCGATCGAAGTGGGATTTCGCCTGCTCGACGTGCTGACCAACGAGCCGCGCGCCATGATGCTGCGCGACCTCGCGCAGCGCGCCGGCATGAGCCCGGCGAAGGCGCACCGCTATCTCGTGAGTTTCCAGCGGCTCGGGCTCGCGTCGCAGGACCCGGTGTCGGGACGCTACGAACTCGGCGGCTTCGCGCTGCAGATGGGGCTTGCGCGGCTTGCACGCGTCGATGGCGTGAAGCTCGCGCGCATCGCGCTCACCGAACTGCGCGACCGGCTCGATCAGACCGTCGGCATCGCGGTGTGGGGCAATCAGGGACCGACTGTCGTGCACTGGATGGAGTCGAGCTATCCGGCGAAGGCGTCGCTCAAGCTGGGCGACGTGATGCCGCTCCTCTCCTCGGCGACGGGGCTGCTTTTCGCCGCGTATCTGCCCCGCAGCAAGACAGACGCGATGCTTCAACGCGAACTCGCCGCCACGCGGCAGTCGATGGCGGACATCGAGCCGCTGCTCGCCGAGGTGCGGGAACACGGCGCGGCGCGCGTCGAAGGCATGCTGCTGCCGACGATTCACGCGTTCTGCACGCCCGTGTTCGATTCGAACGGCGAACTGGCGCTCGGGCTCATCGCGCTCGGTCATGAAGGCGCGTTCGATACGCGCTGGGGCGGCGAAATCGACACCGAACTGCGCGAATGCGCCGGGAACCTGTCCTATCAGTTGGGGTACAAGCCCGGCGAGCGCTGAGCGTGCATCATGTGGCGCGCACGCGTTGCGTCGATGTGATTCGCGCCTGCACCGATGCAATCCCGATCGTTCGGTGAGCCAGAAGCCCGCGCGGAACATCGCTCCGACGCCGCATGTCATACGCGTTTCACCCCCACGCCACGAGCGTCCCCGAGCAAGTCGATGCCGTTTTCCCCGTTTCGCCGCCCGCGCCCCGCTTCCGAGGAGCCGCCCCGCCATGCACCCTTTTCCGCGCCCCCGCGCCGCTGGGGCCGCTGGGTGCTCGTGCTCGCAGCCGTCGCCGCGCTGCACTGGAGCGCGGCACGCTGGATCGAGCGCGGCAAGAGCGTGTCGAATCCGCCGCCCGCCGGAGATATTCCGGTGCAAGTCGAGCTGCTGACGCCGAAGCCGGTCGAACAGGCGCCACAGCCTGCGCCTCAACCCGTGCCGCCCCCTGCGCCTGCGCCGAAACCCGCACCGAAGCCGGCGCCGAAGCCCGCGCCTGTTTTGAGCGTCGAGCGACACGAAGCGGACGCGCAGGCGGCAGCGATCGCGGCAAGCGAGGCAGCCGCCGCCCAGGCCGCGTCCGAGGCCGCCGCGGCGGCCCAGGCTGCTGCAGCTCAGGCCGCGGCAGCTTCGGCCGCCGCCGCGGCGCAGGCGGCGCCGGGCGACAAATTCGACGTCCCGCCAAGCGGCGAATTGCGCTACGACACGCTCGTGAACGGCATGATGAACCAGACCGGCACGATTCACTGGACCAACGACGGCCAGCACTACGAGATGATCGTGTCGATCCCGCTGCCGTTCGTCGGTCCGTACGTCTATTCGAGCAAGGGCCACATCGACCGCTTCGGCATCGCGCCCGAGCAGTATTCCGAGCAGCGCGGCCGCCGCGCCGCCGACGTGACCATCTTCAACCGCGAAACGAAGCAGCTCGTCTACACGCGCACGCCGGCGAACCAGCCGCTCGCGGACGGCGCTCAGGACCGCTTCAGCGTCGTGATGCAGCTTGCGAGCCTCGTGCGCGGCGCGCCAGACACGTACAAACCGGGTGTCACGCGCCAGTTCAGCGTGGCGGACAACGACAGCAGCGAAATGTGGCCGATTCAGACAGTCGGCGACGAAACCGTTCAGGTGCGCGGCGGCCCCGTGACCGCGCGGCATTTCGTGCGCCTGCCGCGCCGCGAGGGCGACCGGCGGCGCCTCGACATCTGGCTCGCGCAATCGCTCGGCTGGCTGCCCGTGCGCATCGTGCAGACGGAGCCGAGCGGCATGCAGATCGAACTGCTCTGGCGCGGCAGAATCCCGACGCCCGATGCGCCGGCTGGCCTGAACGGCCCGGGCGCGTCGAACGACGCCGCTCCGGGTGGCGTCACGGCACCGGCTGCACCGGGCACGCCGGATGCGTCCCGGGAAACCGCGCCCGCGCAGCCCGACAAGCCCTGACCCTGGCACGGGCGGCGCTCGCGCCCCGACCAACCGCATTCTTTCCGGAGCCAACATGCAGGTGACGATCAACGGCATCGACACGCGTTACGTGCTTAGCAACGAAGGCGGCGGCCCCTGGCTGACGTTCATTCACCAACTGGCGGGCGACCTGTCTGTGTGGGACCAACTGGCCGGCTACTTCCGCAACGACTACACCGTGCTGCGCTACGACCTGCGCGGGCACGGCCAGACGGCGGTTTCGCCCGACGCGTTCAGCATCGCGACACTCGCCGACGACCTCGCCGAACTCCTCGACCGCCTGGGCGCGCCGAGCACGCACGTGGTCGGGCTGTCGATCGGCGGGATGGTCGCGCAGCAGTTCGCGGCGGATCATCAGGCGCGCGTCGATACGTTGACAGTGGTCGGCGCCCCGGCCTTCACGCCGGAGGAAGCGCGCCCCACATTCGGGCAGCGCGCGTCATCCGTGCGCCAAAGCGGGACTGCGAGTATTGTGGAAGTGACGCTCGAACGATGGCTCACGACGGGGTTTCGCCGTGCCCATCCGGAGGTCGTCGAGCAGATCGCGGAAACGATCGCGCGCACGCCGGCGGAGGGCTTCGCGCGAGCGGCCGAAGCGGTCCGCGACTTCGACGTGCGCGGCAGGCTTGCGTCCGTCGCCAGGCCCACGCTCGTCGTGGCGGGAAAACATGACTCGGGCACGCCGAATGCTGCGTCAAAGGTGATCGCCGACACGGTGCCCGGCGCGCGATTTGAAATACTCGACGCGGCACATTTGTCACCGATCGAAGATTCTCAGCGATTTACTGCGATTCTTGAAACATTTTTGCGGAGTTCTGTCTAAAAGAAAGCCTCGATGGGCTTTTGGCAACACGTCGAGGCCACCCCTTGAATTCCACCCCAAACGCTCCAGATATGGTGAAGGAATGCCAGGAGCAATCAGGAATAAGGAGTGTCGCCATGCAAATGATCTACAACAGCCCTAATTATTGTGTTGTCGAATTTCCGCCGCAGGACAACCACATCGCCATGAAGGCGGGTGGCTACGAGATCGTAGACAAGAACATGCAGCGGGAAATTTTCATCGACGGCGCACTGGCGGCCAGCTTTCGTGAGCATGTTCAAAAACTGATCGAGGAAGAACAGTCGCTAGAAGACGTCGACGAGTTCCTCGGCCAGTTCGACATCTTGATGAACCAGCCGGTGATCCTTCACTGACCCTTCACTGACAGCCGCGAAGAGCCCTGCGTCGACACCGTACCAGGCGACACCCCAGGATACCCCGCCGCACCGGCGGGGTTTTTCGTTTACGGCCGGCGTGGGCGCATACGTGCCGTGAACGTGCCCGCGCCCACGGCGGCACGGCGCCGCTGCGTCTACAATGTCAGCCTATTCCGATACCGGTACGAGCCTTGCCTGCCATGACCCAGACCGCCATTCCCACCGCCCCCTCGGCGGCGCGCACGCCCCGTCGCGAGCACACGCGCGGCGCCACGCTGCCCGCACTGCTGCAACAACGCATCCTGATTCTCGATGGCGCGATGGGCACGATGATCCAGCGCTACAAGCTCGACGAAGCCGCCTATCGCGGCGAGCGGTTCAAGGATTACGGGCGGGACATCAAGGGCAACAACGAACTGCTGTCGATCACGCAGCCGCAGGTGATCCGCGAGATTCACGACCAGTATCTCGCCGCGGGCGCGGACATCGTGGAAACGAACACGTTCGGCGCCACGCGCGTCGCGCAGGCCGACTACGGCATGGAGGATCTCGCCGCCGAGATGAACGCGGCGTCGGCGAAGCTCGCGCGCGAAGCCTGCGACAAATATTCGACACCGGAAAAGCCGCGCTTTGTCGCGGGCGCGATCGGGCCGACGCCGAAAACGGCGAGCATCTCGCCCGACGTGAACGATCCTGGCGCGCGCAACGTGACCTTCGACGAACTGCGCGACGCATACTACGAGCAGGCGAAGGCGCTGCTCGACGCCGGCTGCGACCTGTTTCTCGTCGAGACGATCTTCGACACGCTGAATGCAAAGGCTGCGCTCTTCGCGCTCGACCAGCTGTTCGAGGACACCGGCGAACTCGTGCCGATCATGATCTCGGGCACGGTGACGGATGCGTCGGGGCGGATTCTGTCGGGACAGACGGTCGAGGCGTTCTGGAATTCGCTGCGCCATGCGCGGCCGCTGACGTTCGGGCTCAACTGCGCGCTCGGCGCGGCGCTGATGCGCCCGTACATCGCCGAACTGGCGAAGCTCTGCGACACGTACGTCTCGTGCTATCCGAACGCGGGCCTGCCGAATCCGATGAGCGACACGGGCTTCGACGAAACGCCCGACGTAACCTCGGGCTTGCTGAAGGAGTTTGCCGAAGCGGGACTCGTGAATCTCGCGGGCGGGTGCTGCGGGACGACGCCGGAGCACATCGCGGAAATCGCCAAAGCCCTCGCCGACGTGAAGCCGCGCAAATGGCCGTCACACTATCGCGATGCCGCCTGATCACGACAACCACCCACAGCACACCATGACCGATCACACGATGCGCCTCTCCGGCCTCGAGCCGTTCAACGTCACCGACGGCTCCCTCTTCATCAACGTCGGCGAACGCACCAACGTGACCGGGTCGAAGGCGTTCGCGCGCATGATCCTGAACGGCCAGTTCGACGAAGCGCTCGCGGTCGCGCGCCAGCAGGTCGAAAACGGCGCACAGGTGATCGATATCAACATGGACGAGGCGATGCTCGATTCGAAGGCGGCCATGGTCCGCTTCCTGAATCTGATCGCGTCCGAACCGGATATCGCGCGCGTGCCGATCATGATCGACTCGTCGAAGTTCGAGGTAATCGAGGCAGGCCTGAAGTGCGTGCAGGGCAAGGCGATTGTGAATTCGATCTCGCTGAAGGAAGGCGAGGAGCCGTTCCGCCATCACGCAACGCTGATCCGCCGCTACGGCGCAGCCGCCGTGGTGATGGCCTTCGACGAGCAGGGCCAGGCCGACACCTTCCAGCGCAAGACCGAAATCTGCAAGCGCTCCTACAACTTCCTCGTGAACGAAGTCGGCTTCCCGCCCGAAGACATCATCTTCGATCCGAACATCTTCGCGATCGCGACGGGCATCGAGGAGCACAACAACTACGCCGTCGATTTCATCAACGCGACGCGCTGGATCAAGCAGAACCTGCCCTACGCGAAGGTGAGCGGCGGCGTGTCGAACGTGTCGTTCTCGTTTCGCGGCAACGATCCCGTGCGCGAGGCGATCCACACGGTGTTCCTGTATCACGCGATTCAGGCCGGCATGGACATGGGCATCGTCAATGCCGGACAACTCGGCGTCTATCAGGACCTCGATCCCGAATTGCGCGAACGCGTCGAAGACGTGGTGCTGAACCGCCGCGACGACGGCACGGACCGGCTGCTCGAAATCGCCGACAAGTTCAAGACCGGCGCCGCGAAGAAGGAAGAGAACCTCGAATGGCGCAACCAGCCGGTCGAGGCGCGGCTCTCGCATGCGCTCGTGCACGGCATCACGAACTTCATCGTCGAAGACACCGAGGAGGTGCGCGCGAAGATCGAGAAGGCGGGTGGTCGCCCGATCAACGTGATCGAGGGGCCGCTGATGGACGGCATGAACGTCGTCGGCGACCTGTTCGGCGCGGGCAAGATGTTCCTGCCGCAAGTGGTCAAGTCGGCGCGCGTAATGAAGCAGGCCGTCGCGCACCTGATCCCTTTCATCGAGGAAGAAAAGAAGCGCATGGCGGACGCCGGCGCCGACGTGCGGCCCAAAGGCAAGATCGTGATCGCCACGGTGAAGGGCGACGTGCACGACATCGGCAAGAACATCGTGTCGGTCGTGCTCCAGTGCAACAACTTCGAAGTGGTCAACATGGGCGTGATGGTGCCGTGCGCGACCATCCTCCAGAAGGCGAAGGAGGAAGGCGCGGACATCATCGGGCTCTCGGGGCTCATCACGCCGAGTCTCGAGGAAATGGCCTACGTCGCGTCGGAAATGCAGCGCGACGACTATTTCCGCGGCAAGCAGACGCCGCTTCTGATCGGCGGCGCGACGACCTCGCGCGTGCACACGGCGGTCAAGATCGCGCCCAACTACGAAGGGCCGGTGGTGTACGTGCCGGATGCGTCGCGCTCGGTGTCGGTGGCGTCGAGTCTGCTCTCCGACGAAGGCGCCGCGAAATACCTGGACGAACTGAAGTCGGACTACGACCGCATCCGCACGCAGCACGCGAACAAGAAGGCGCAGCCGATGGTGACCTACGCCGAGGCGCGCGCGAACAGGGCGAAGATCGACTGGGCGAACTACACGCCGAAGAAGCCGACGTTCATCGGCCGGCGCGTCTTCAGGAACTACGATCTGGCGGAGCTGGCGAACTACATCGACTGGGCGCCCTTCTTCCAGACCTGGGATCTGGCCGGCCCCTATCCTGCGATCCTGAACGACGAGGTCGTCGGCGAATCGGCGCGGCGCGTGTTGTCGGACGGCAAGTCTATGCTCTCGCGCATCATCCAGGGCCGCTGGCTGACGGCGAACGGCGTCCTGATGCTGCTGCCCGCGAACACGGTCAACGACGACGACATCGAGATCTACACCGACGAATCCCGCAGCGCAGTTGCGATGACGTGGCGCAACCTGCGCCAGCAGAGCGTGCGGCCCGTCGTAGACGGCGTGATGCGGCCGAACCGGTCGCTCGCGGACTTCATCGCGCCGAAGGACTCGGGCGTTGCGGACTACATCGGCCTCTTCGCGGTGACGGCGGGAATCGGCGTCGACAAGAAAGAGCAGCAGTTCGAAGCCGATCACGACGACTACAGCGCGATCATGCTGAAGGCGCTCGCTGACCGCTTCGCCGAAGCGTTCGCCGAGGCGCTGCACGCGCGCGTGCGCCGCGAGCTGTGGGGTTACGCGGCAGGCGAGACGCTCGACAACGCGGCGCTCATCGCGGAGAAGTATCGCGGCATCCGTCCGGCGCCGGGCTATCCGGCGTGTCCGGATCACCTCGTGAAAAAGGACATGTTCGACATCCTGCAAGCGGGCGAGATCGGCATGAGCGTGACCGAATCGCTCGCGATGCTCCCGGCTGCGAGCGTCTCGGGCTTCTATCTCGCGCATCCGGACAGCACGTATTTTTCGGTGGGCAAGATCGGCGACGATCAGGTGGAAAGCTTCGCGCAGCGCATGGCGCTTTCGCGGGCGGATGCCGAGCGGGCGCTCGCGCCGCTGCGCTGACCAACATACGCGCCGTGTGATAGGGAAAAACACCGCACGGCGCGGTCAGGAATTTTTGATTTCCGTAGACTGGCGCTGCGCATGTCCGTCATGGCGACGGTCACGCACCCTTTGCCTTGTCACGGAGAATGCCGAATGAAGAAGCTGACGCCCGCCGTAGCCGTTGCCGCCGCAATTCTGTTCACCTCCGGCGGCTCAGTCGCCCTCGCGCAGCAGACTGCCAGCAGCGTGTCGTCGTATTCGCCGCCGATGACCGAGCACAAGAAGAAGCCCAAGAAGAAGACCGCGAAGAAGGGCGCGAGCGCGCCTGTCGCGCCGACCAACGGCCAGAGTCAGTGAATCGCGCACGGCCAGTTGCGTCCCTGCCCGCTTTCGCCGCAAAAAAACCCGCATCGTCGCCGATGCGGGTTTTTTTAACGTCCGCTTAACTGGGCAACCCCGAACCGGGTAACCCCGCGGGCCAGCCGCCTGAGCGACGCCGGCCGCACCCGGGGCGTCATACGCCCCAGAGAATATCGGTATTCGCCTTTTGCGCGAGACGCAGCATGTCGAGGAACGGATAGGCGCGCTGCGCGAGGCCGATCGGAATCTCGTGCGGCTCGTGGCCTTCTTCGCCTTCGTGGAAATGGCCGTCGTGTTCTTCACGCTCTTTCTTGTCGACGACGACCGCCTGTTCCAGCTTCTTGATCGCTGCGGGCAATTCGTCGTGAGTGATGACGCCGCGCTCGCCAAGATGCTTGCCGATGATGCCCAGCAGATATTCCGCCAGATTTTCCAGCATCATGACGTCCGGTGCTGCGCTGGTTTTGAAGGTGATCAGCATGGCAAGGTCCTTCCTTATAGTGGGTTGTTAGCGAAACACGCCGCGCAGCAGCGCCGCGGTGAGCCGGTCTCCCTGACTACGACCCTGATTCGACATATTAGCACCTGCTAAAATCCCCTTTTAGTATCTAAGACAATTCGCATACTTGCCGACGTGTTCGATGCATCACAATCGCCGGGCCGCGCCTGAAAAGCATCTGGCGAGTGCCTGAAGCGCATTGCCGCTCGCAGGCAACAACCCGATTTCACGCTCGCGCGCACGCCCGGGACGCGCGGCGCCCACGTCGAGCCACACCACACCGGACGCGTTCCACTGGATCACAATCAGCATGCTGCCCGCACACAAACAAACCCTGGAAACGCTGCTCGGCGACGCCGTCAGGCAGGTCGCCGCCGCCACTCAAGGCGCCACCGAAGCCGCCTTCGTCGAACCGGCGATCGTGCTCGAACGCCCGAAGGTCGCCGCGCACGGCGACGTCGCGTCGAATGTCGCGATGCAGCTCGCCAAGCCGCTGCGCGCGAATCCGCGCCAGCTCGCGCAGCAGGTCGTCGATGCGGTGCTCGCCAGTCCGCTCGCGAAGGGCCTCGTCGAGAGCGCCGAAGTCGCCGGGCCCGGGTTCATCAACCTGCGTCTCTCGGCAGCGGCCAAGCAAGCCGTGGTCCCGGCCGTGCTCGCGGAAGGCGTGTCGTACGGCCGCTCGTCGCGTGAAGCCGGCAAGCGCGTGCTGGTCGAGTTCGTGTCCGCCAACCCGACCGGGCCGCTGCACGTCGGCCACGGCCGCCAGGCCACGCTCGGCGACGCCCTCTCCAACCTGCTCGCGACGCAGGGCTACGCGGTCCACCGCGAGTTCTACTACAACGACGCCGGCGTGCAGATCAACAATCTCGCGATCTCGACGCAGGCGCGCGCCCGTGGCCTGAAGCCGGGCGACGATGGCTGGCCGGAGGCCGCCTACAACGGCGAGTACATCGCCGATATCGCCCGCGATTACCTGGCTGGCGCGACTGTCGCGGCGAAGGACGGCGAGCCGGTCAAGGGCCGCGCCGACGTGGAGGATCTGGAAGCGATCCGCGTGTTCGCCGTGGCCTATCTGCGCCACGAGCAGGACATGGACCTGACCGCGTTCGGCGTCAAATTCGACCAGTTCTATCTGGAGTCGTCGCTGTACAAGGAAGGCCGCGTGGAAGCGACCGTGAACGCGCTCGTCGCCGCGGGCAAGACCTACGAGCAGGACGGCGCGCTGTGGCTGCGCACCACCGACGACGGCGACGACAAGGACCGCGTCATGCGCAAGTCCGACGGCTCGTACACCTATTTCGTGCCGGACGTCGCGTATCACGTCGCCAAATGGGAGCGCGGCTTCACGAAGGTCATCAACGTGCAGGGCTCCGACCACCACGGCACGATCGCGCGGGTGCGCGCCGGGCTGCAGGGCCTCGGTGTCGGCATTCCGAAAGGCTATCCCGACTACGTGCTGCACAAGATGGTCACGGTGATGCGCGACGGCCAGGAAGTGAAGATTTCCAAGCGCGCGGGCAATTACGTGACGGTGCGCGACCTGATCGAGTGGTCGGGCGGCATGGCGCCGGGCAGCGAAACCGCACCGGACGAACTCGACGAAGACACGATCCGCCGCGGCCGCGACGCCGTGCGCTTCTTCCTGATCTCGCGCAAGGCGGATACGGAGTTCGTGTTCGACATCGATCTCGCGCTCAAGCAGAACGACGAAAATCCGGTGTATTACGTGCAGTACGCGCATGCGCGCATCAGCACGATCCTCGCCGACTGGCAGTCGCGCTACGGCGGCGACTTGTCGCAGGCGGGGCACGCCGGTCTTGCGCCGCTCGAAAGCGAACGCGCGATGGCGCTCCTCAACAAGCTCGCCGAATATCCGGACATGCTCGCTCACGCCGCCGACGAACTGGCCCCGCACGCGGTCGCATTCTATCTGCGCGACCTCGCGGGCGAATTCCACTCGTTCTACAATGCGGAGCGCGTTCTCGTCGACGAGGAAGCGCCGCGCAACGCGCGCATTGCGCTGCTCGCGGCGACGCGTCAGGTGCTCGCGAACGGCCTGGCCACGATCGGCGTGTCCGCTCCCGTCAAGATGTAACTGTCACTCGGTGCATCGGCCTCTCCGCCTGCCGCGCAATCAGCCGCTTTCGGCGCGCGCGGGCGGCACGGCCTTGCTCTGCCCCGCTTCGGACCGCCGTTATAATCGTCGGCCATTCAGAAGACTTTTTGCAGGTGATTCATACGATGGCAAAACCACGCGGCACGTCGAAGCAGTCGAAACAGACCGGAGGCACCTTTCTCGGTATCGTGCTGGGCTTGATTGTCGGCCTTGCAATCGCAGTGATCGTGGCGCTGTACATCACGCGCGCGCCCACGCCGTTCGTGGCGAAGGTCGCGCCGCCCGCGTCCGAGTCCGGCGCCGCGCCGGCCACGGGCCAGCCCTACGACCCTAACCGTCCGCTGCAGGGCAAGACGCCGGGACAAGCCGTGCCGCCGCAGGCCGCCCAGCCCGCGCCGCCGAATACCGCGCCGGGCCAGACCACCAACCAGACGCAGTCGTCGGGCATGCTCGACGAGCCGCAGATCGTCGAGGTGCCGCCGTCGGCCAATGCGCCGAAGGCAGCTTCGCCGTCGCAGGGCGCGAGCCCGGCCATCGCGAAAAAGCCGCCGGCGAGCGCGCCTGGCGCAAACGGCACGGATACCGCCGCGGCACCGAAGACCCCGTCCGCGCCCGCCACCGCGAAGGCCACGCCGCCCGCGCCCGGCGACGCGAATACCGGCTACTTCCTGCAGGTCGGCGCCTACAAGACGCAGGCCGACGCCGAGCAGCAGCGCGCGCGGCTCGGCTTCCAGGGCTTCGAATCGAAGGTCACGCAGCGCGACGCGGGCGGCGTCACGTACTATCGCGTGCGGATCGGCCCGTTCACGAAGTTCGAGGACATGAACAACGTGCGCCAGCGCCTGTCCGACGCGGGCGTCGATACCGCCGTGATCCGTTTCTCGAAGCAATAAGCAGCGCATCGCGGACCCGCGCCCCTGAAAATTGCGGCGCGGCGCGGGTCCGACGCGCCGTTTAAGTGTGACTTAAGGGTCCTGTGTCCCACTTACGTTCCTTCCACGTTCTTCCGCCATCCCATTTTCGCCAATTCACGCACCTTCTCCGTCATCATGAAAAAACTGCTTAGTGCGCTCGCTATCTCCTTCGGTATCGCATTCGGCGCGATGGGCGCCATGAACGCGGCGCATGCCGCGCCGGTCGCCGGAAAGGACTACACGGTGCTGCAGGCGGCCCAGCCCGTCGATGCCGCCGCCGGCAAGGTCGAAGTCATCGAGTTCTTCTGGTACGGCTGCCCGCACTGCAACGAATTCGAGCCGTATCTCGAAGCATGGGCGAAGAAGCAGGGGCCGGACGTGGTGTTCAAGCGCGTGCCGGTCGCCTTCCGCGACGACTTCATCCCGCACTCTAAGCTCTACCACGCGCTCGACGCGCTCGGTCTTGCGGAAAAGCTTACGCCCGCCGTCTTCAACGAGATCCACGTGAAGAAGAACTACCTGCTGACGCCGCAGGCGCAAGCCGACTTCCTGGCGACGCAGGGCGTCGACAAGAAGAAGTTCATGGACGCGTACAACTCGTTCTCGACGCAAAGCGCGGTGCAGCGCGACGCGAAGCTCCTGCAGGACTACAAGATCGACGGCGTGCCGACCCTCGCCGTGCAGGGCAAGTACGAGACCGGCCCGGCCGCGACGAACAGCCTGCCGGGCACGATCCAGGTGCTCGACTTCCTGGTCGAGCAGGTTCGCGCAAAGAAGATGTGAACCCGAATGCCGCCACGGACGCCGGCGCGAACGCCGCCCGGCTGAAGGTTTTCATTACCGGCGCGTCCAGCGGCATCGGCCTCGCGCTCGCCGAGGAATATGTCCGGCGCGGGGCCGCTGTCGGCCTCGTCGCCCGGCGCGCCGACGCTCTCGCGGCGTTCGCCGCACGCTTTCCCCACGCCCCCATTTCGATCTATCCCGCCGACGTGCGCGATGCCACCACGCTCGCCGACGCCGCCGCGCGCTTCGTCGCCGGGCATGGCCCGGTGGACGTCGTGATCGCGAACGCGGGCATCTCCCGCGGCGCGCTGACCGGCCACGGCGATCTCGACACGTTCCGCGACGTGATGAACATCAACTATTACGGCATGGTCGCGACGTTCGAGCCGTTCGTCCCGGCGATGACCGCCGCGCGGCGCGGCACGCTCGTCGGCATCGCGAGCGTGGCGGGCGTGCGCGGGCTGCCGGGATCGGGCGCGTACAGCGCGTCGAAGGCGGCGGCGGCGCGGTATCTCGAAGCGCTGCGCGTGGAGATGCGCCCGCTGGGCGTATCGGTGGTGACGATCGCGCCGGGCTACGTGCGCTCGGAAATGACGGCGCACAATCCGTACCGGATGCCGTTCCTGATGGACGCCAGCACGTTCGCGCGCAAGACCGCCGACGCGATCGAGCGCAAGGCGCGCTACGCCACCTTTCCCTGGCAGATGCGCGTGGCGGGCGCGCTGCTGCACGCGACCCCGCGCTGGCTCTACGACATGCTCTTCGAAAAGGCGCCGCGCAAGCCGCGCAAAGGCGACGCGTCGCACTAGCATCGCGTGAAATGAAAAACCCGGCCGATGCTGGCGGCATCGGCCGGGTCTCGTCCTGACCGCTTCCTTCAGAACGCCACGTACGGCGTGCTTGTTCCCGGCAGGTCGAAGCCGAAATAGACGTGCCTGCCGTAGAAGAACGGCAGGCCGAAGTCGAAGAAGCGCGAGTCGCCGAAACTTCCGCCCAGGCTGTCGAATGCGAACTTCCCGCCGCCCGACGTGAGCGCGAGCGCGCTCACCACGCTGAAGTTCACGGTGCCCGTCGTGCCGTCGAGTCCGCGGATTCCCGTGGACAGCGCGAGTTCCGAAGCCGGGCAGTAGAACCTCGACGACGAGCAGAAGGCAATCGTGCTGTCGACGAAGAAATTGCCGTTCGAGCCGGAATCGAAGAACGTCGTCGGCGACGTGTTCTTGTAGGTGCCGAACAGGTTGCCGAAGCCGTCGGTTGCGAAGGTGGTCACGCCGGTGCGCGCGTTGTTGCTCTGCGTGCCGATGCCGAACACGAGCGTGCCGGTCGCCGACGCCGCGCCGTTGTCGGGAATCGGCGGCATCGTCACGATCACGCCGTTGTTGTTCACGGCGAAGCGCGTGACCGGATTCACGACCTGCTGCGCGAGCGGCGCGCTCGTCAGCGTACAGTTCGCGCCGTTCGGGCACGAGTAGTACATGCTGTCCGCCGCGTTGAGGCAGGACGTGCCGCAATCGAAGGTCGCGGTGCCCACGCCGAGGATGCCGTTCGCGCCGATGTCGGCCGTCGTGCGCTCATTGCTGCCGTTCACGCAGCCGGTGGCGGGCACGGTCGATGTCGCGAGATCGCCGATGATCTGGATCGGAATGTTGCTCGCTACCTCGGTGCCGATCTTCACGTCGGCCTGGCGCACCGTGCCCCAGGTGAAGCCGTCGGCGAACTGCGTGCATTCGGCGAGCTGGCCGCCCGCCTGCGCCCTGCTCACCGGCAGGCTGCCGAGCACCTGCTGCGCCGCGCCGCTTACGAGCCGCAGGCCGTACGAGCCGGTGTCGAGCTGGATGTTGTCGATGGTCTGGCAGGTCGTCGTGCCGGGCGCGCAGACCGTGACCGAGACATTCGGGATATTCACGAATTTCGCCGCCCCGGCGTTGACGGTGATGGGCACGGCGTTCGAGCCGTTCGCCGGGATCGGCTGGCTGTTCGCGTTGCTCGCCGAGCCGCCGCCCGAGCCGCCGCCGGAGCCACCCGAACCGCCCGATCCGCTGCCGGAACTGCTGCTCGAACTGTCGCCGCCGCCACCGCCGCACGCCCCGAGCGCGAGCACGACGAACAACGTGGTCAGCCAGCGCACGAAGCGCATGGAACGGCGGGAGGATGGGTCGATGCTGAAGGGCGTCGGACGCATGTGCGGGTCTCCGTCCGTTATTGGATGTCGCTGCCGCTGACGCCGGCGGGGAGTGCTTCAGGCAGGTAGGCCGTGCCGACGAACGAACCCATGTGGCCGCCCGAATGCACGACGAGCCCGGAATCCTGCACGCTCACGGGCCCGCGGCTGCCGCGCGCCGCACGCTGCGCGTTCAGGCCCTGCAGGTACTGCGGGAAATAGCTGCCGAGCAGGCTCGGCATGTCAGGCATCTGGCGCCCCTGCCACGCGATGCCGAACACGACGCCGTCCGCCGATACGTATTCGTTCACCACCGTGCCATTGCCGAGCGTCGTGCTGCGCACCGTGTAGGACGCGGGCGTAGCCGGCATCGACGTGCCGGACGCCGGTGCCGACGCCTGCACGGCCGCCCGTGCGACCGCCTGGTTCGACGTGGCGCCGGGCGGCGTCGCCATCGGAGCGCCGCCGAGCACGGCGTGCGCCGGCGCCGCGGCAAGCACGGCGCCGAGACCGGCCAGCCTGGCGAGCACTGCGGCCAGGCGGCGCTTGCGGGAATGAATCGCTTGCTTCACTTCGTCTCCTCTGTGTTTCGCCGGCCATGGGCTGGGGCCGGGGAGTGGATGACCCCTCGAACGTCCATGATGCCCCATCATCGCGACAGAAGGATGTAACAGATTGCAGTATGCCAGCCCCGCCCGGCCGTCCCGAGTCTGGAAGCGCACGCCGCCCGAGCGGTTTGTCAGGCGGGCCGTGCGAGGAGAAGCCGAGCCGGAAAAACGAGGAGCCGCACTGCCGTGCGGCCCCGCGCGATGCGTCGAAGCGACAGAGACAAGACGAAGGCGCGGGCTAGAAGCCGAGGCTCGCGAGCAGATCGTCGACCTGCGACTGGTCCTGGACCACATCGGTGCGGCCTTCAGGATTGATCTGCGGGCCGTTCAACAGCGTATCGGGACTGCCGCTCGCCGAGACCAGCGCCGCCGCCGACGCCGCGAACTGCTCGCGCCGCTCCGGCGCGATGTTTTCGAGCAGCACGCCGAGCAGTTGCTGCTCGATCAGATACACGACGTCCGTAATCTTCTTGATGACCTGCCCCGTCAGATCCTGGAAATCCTGCGCAAGCATGATCTCGAGCAACTGCGTGTTGGTCGCCTGCGTGGTTTCCGGCACCTGCTGGAGAAAGCCGCGCGTATCGGCGATCAGCGCGCCCGCCTCGGCGCGGCCGAGCGGCGCCTCGTACCACTGCCCCCAGCGCGCGTCGAGCGATTGCGCGTCGCGCTGCATCGCTTCCTGCATCGGCTTGGCGAGTTCGATCGCGGTGAGCGCGCGCTCGGCGGCCTGCTCGGTCATCGTTGCGACGTACTTCAGCCGGTCGCGGGCGTCGGGCACCATTTGCGCGGCGGCCTCGACCTGCTTGTCAAGGCCGAGTTCGCGCATCGAGTCGCGCAGCGTGCGCGTCAGCTGGCCGATGCGCGCGAGGATGCGGTCACTCGACGTGTCGCCGTCGCTTTCGACGGTGGCGGCCGCGAGTTCGCTTTGATTGGTCAGATCGTTCACGATCAGCTCCCGGCTTTGGCCATCTTCTCGAGAATCTTGGTGAGCTTCTCGTCGAGCGTGGCGGCCGTGAACGGCTTCACCACGTAGCCGCTCGCGCCGGCCTGCGCCGCCGCGATGATGTTTTCCTTCTTCGATTCCGCCGTCACCATCAACACCGGAAGATGCGCGAGCGTCGCGTCGGCGCGGATCTGCTGGAGCATCGCGAGGCCGTCGAGGTTCGGCATGTTCCAGTCGGAGATCACGAATTCGAAGCCGCCGCCGCGCAGGCGGGCGAGTCCGGCGGCGCCGTCCTCGGCTTCATCGACGTTCGAATAGCCCAGTTCCTTCAGCAGGTTGCGCACGATACGGCGCATCGTCGGGAAGTCGTCCACGACGAGGATCTTCATGTTCTTGTCCATCATCACTCACTCCAGTGTGTTCTCAATACGGCTTCTCGCCGCGTTCCATTCGAATTCCTGCGCCGCCGCTCAGACGCGCTGCACGCGTTCGCCCATCGACGCGAGCCGCGCCATCACGCGCCGGCTCATTTCCGCGAGCGGCGCGATCTCGCTCACGCCGCCTGCTGCTATCGCCTCGCGCGGCATGCCGAACACCACGCAGCTCGCCTCGTCCTGCGCGAACGTCCAGGCGCCCGCCTGCTGCATGTCGAGCAGGCCCGCGGCGCCGTCGCGGCCCATGCCGGTCAGGATCACGCCGAGCGCGTTCTTGCCCGCATGCTGCGCCGCCGAGCGAAACAGCACGTCCACCGACGGCCGGTGCCGGTTCACCGGCGGCGCATCCGACAGGTGCGCAACATAGTTCGCCCCGCTTCGCGCGAGCACGAGGTGAGCGTGGCCCGGCGCGATATACGCATGGCCCGGCAATACGCGCTCGCCGTGCTCGGCCTCCTTCACCGCGATGCGGCACAAGCCGTTCAGGCGCTGCGCGAACGACTTCGTGAAGCCGGGCGGCATGTGCTGCGCGATCATGACCGCGGGCGCGTCGGGCGGCAACGGCACGAGCAGTTCGCGGATCGCTTCGGTGCCGCCCGTCGAGGCGCCGACGATGATCAGCTTCTCCGTGCTCACGAGCGGGTTGTTGAAGAGCGGCGCGGGCTTCGCCAGCACGCCCGCCGCGCCGCCCGCCGCGTGGGCGGCATGCGGCGTCTGCCGCACGCGCGCGCGCGACGCCGCGCGCACCTTGTCGGCGAGCTTCTCCGCGTAGTCGAGCATGCCGTCACGGATGCCGACGCGCGGTTTCGTCACGAAATCCACCGCGCCCAGTTCGAGCGCGCGCAGCGTGATTTCCGAGCCGCGCTCCGTCAACGACGACACCATCACGACCGGCATCGGCCGCAGGCGCATCAGCTTTTCCAGAAAGTCGAGGCCGTCCATGCGCGGCATTTCGACATCGAGCGTCAGGACGTCCGGGTTGTGCTGCTTGATCAGTTCGCGCGCGACGAGCGGATCGGGCGCGGTCGCGCACACGTGCATGTCGGGTTGCGAATTGATGATCTCCGTCATCAGGCTGCGCACGAGCGCCGAATCGTCGACGCACAGCACCTTGATCTTGTGCCCTGCATGCTGGGTCGTGGTCATGCTTCCTCCGCCGTCTTCGTGCTGCGCTCGCTGCGCGCGATGACGCTCGCGCCCGCCCCGAACAATTCGATGCGCGGCTTCGCGGCCGCCTTTGCGGTACCGGCGGGTTCCGCGCGCTGCGCCGGCGCGCCAGACAGTTCGATGCGCGCCTTCGCGGCGGCCACGCCCGCCTGATTGAACAACTCCACGCGCGCCCGCGCCCGCGCGAGCCGTTCCGCCCGCTCTTCCGGCGTGCGGGTGGCGAGCGCCTGCTCGCGCTCGACGACGCTCGGGTCCTGCTGCGTCTTCAGCTTCTTGACCATCACCTGACCGGTGCGCGGCATGAACGCGACCTTGCGCGGATACATGCCCTGCAGGTCTTCCGCGACGATGCGGATCTTTTCCAGCGCGAGATAGCGCCGCACGAACTCCGAGTTCCGGTCGCCGATGTTGATAGTCGTCATGCCCGCGAGCACCGCGCCGCCGCCGAACACCTTCGCCTCGAAGCGCTCGCGCCGTCCGCCGCGCTTGATGAGTTCGTTGATGAGCACTTCCATCGCGTAGGCGCCATAGCGCATCGAATCCGACGATGCGTACGACGCGTCCGAGCCGTCGTCGGGCAGCATGAAGTGATTCATGCCGCCGATGCCCGCGGTGCGGTCGTTGATGCACGCCGCGACGCACGAGCCGAGCACGGTGACGAGCACCATGTCCTCGCTCGTCATGTAGAACTCGTTCGGCAGGAGCTTCACGCCGGGTTTCTGGAAATGCGTGTCGAAGTAGAGATTCGACGCGATCGGCAGCCCGCTCATGCGACTTCCCCGGCGAGCGCGCGCGCGTTTCTCGGCGCGGCCGCACCTTTCGCGTCGCCCGCGAGTTCGTATACGGTCTGGCCGCGCAGCCTGAACGCCTGCGTCACGTAGGTAAAGTTCTCCGAGTGCCCGGCAAAGAGCAGCGCGCCCGGCTTCATCAGCGGCTCGAAACGCGTGAGCACTTGCGCCTGCGTCGGCTTGTCGAAATAGATCATCACGTTGCGGCAGAAGATCGCGTCGAACGGGCTCCTCAGGTTGTAGTTCGCCTCGGTGAGATTCAGGCGCTCGAACTTCACGAGCGCGCGCACTTCCGGGCGCACCTTCACGAGCCCGGCGTGCGCGCCCGTGCCCTTCAGGAAGAAGCGCTTCAGGCGCTCCGTGCTCAGGTGCTTGACCTGATCGAGTGAATACACGCCCGCGTCGGCCTTGGCGAGCACCTGGCTGTCGATATCCGTGGACAGCACGCTGCACTGGCGTGCGGCGTGATCGCCGAGCGCTTCGATCAGCGTCATCGCGATCGAGTACGGCTCTTCTCCGGTCGATGCCGCCGAGCACCACACCGACACCGGCTGCTGACGCCCTTTCACGAAGTCCGCGAGGATCGGAAAGTGATGCGACTCGCGAAAGAACGCCGTGAGGTTGGTGGTCAGCGCGTTGACGAAGGCTTCCCATTCGTCGCTCTCCTGCTGCGCTTCGAGCCGGTCGAGATACTGCCTGAACGTATCGATGCCGCACGCGCGAAGGCGCCGCGCAAGGCGGCTGTACGCCATGTCGCGCTTGTGATCGGACAGCGAGATGCCCGCGCGCCGGTGAATCAGCTCGCGGATGCGGGCGAAGTCCGCCGCTGTGAATTCGAAATCGCGTTCGACATCCGAGGTCCTCGGACGCTCATTCGTGTCGATGCGTGCCTGGCGCGTTGCCATCATGATGCCTCGTTGCTGCCTCGTCCTCGATCGCGCACTGCCGCCGCGATGCTGGTTTTCAACGGCCATGCGGCCCGATGCGTGTTGCGTTCGCGCGCTTCGATGAATCGCCCGCTGCTGGACGAGATGCCGAAAGCCTGCATGGTCGTGTCACACTGCCTTAGAAGGTTTCCCAGTCGCCGTCGGCGGCGATGGCGGCTCGCGCCGTGCGGGTTGCCGCGGCCGGCGCCGCGGCGGCGGATGCCGCCGTCGTGCGCGGCTTCGCGCTCGCCGCCCCTGTCACCTGCCCTGTCACCCGCCCTGTTACATGATTAACGGCGCGAATCGCAGCGACGTTAGGCTCGGATGCAACTTTCGCAGCATCGTCCCGCCTGGCTGCTTTGAGCGGCGCCGGCTCGATGCGCGGTGCGGCGCCGTTCAGGCGCGCCGCCGCCACGGCCGCGCTCGGCTTCGCCGCGCCGCGCGCGGGCGCTGCGCCCTCGATCTGCCACTGGCTGACCACGTCCTTCAGTTGACGCGTCTGGTCTTCGAGCGACGCTGCGGCGGCCGCCGCCTGCTCGACGAGCGCCGCGTTCTGCTGCGT
>NZ_JFHC01000002.1 GCF_000698595.1 Caballeronia glathei
TAATAGACCAATATCAAAGCAAGTTTCGTGAAGGCACGAGCGCATCAAACGGTTCTACACGGCCAACGGCGAACCGCGAACCACCAACCCAACCCCAAGCGCCAGCGCCAAAAAAACCGATCACATACACGCATGGTGCGAATGCACCGACCCCAGCACGGCGACTTCCGCGGGCGGGCGCTTGAGCGCATCCTCATTGACCTGCTTCGCATCGGCGAGAAAATCGTCGACGATACTCGACACCTTCGTATTGTCCAGGCAGAGCGACACGCGCTGCGTCTCGTTGGCCGGCAGCGACGACCGCTGCCCGAGGAACAGCACGCCGTACTGGTAGCCGCGCACGATCCCGCGAACCGCGCCCACGCACTGCCCCTGCGCCGTGTTGTCGGTCTTCTGCGCGCACTGCTGCGCAAGCGACCACGCCGAGAAGCTCGGATCGACCGCGGCGGACTGGCTCTGCTGGGCAAGGACGGCGGCACTCGCGCCCAGCGCGCACGCAGCGGCAATGACCGCGGCAATCGAGACGTTACGCTTCATCGTTGTATTCCTCATGTCGAACATTGAATTCGATTCAGAGGGCGCGTTTCGTCGATTGGTTCCGCTAGGTTTGCACGAGTTGCAGCGTGCGCAGTTCCTGAACCGGAATGTGGCAGCGGATGCGATGGCCGTCGCCGGCGTCCGCGAAGGGTGGTTCCCGCTCCTCGCAGATCGCGCCGAGCTTGCGCGGACAGCGCGTGTTGAACACGCATCCCGAAGGCGGATGCGCCGCGCTCGGCAATTCGCCCGACAGGCGGATGCGCTCGCTCGCAGCGGCGCCGCCGTTGGCCGCATCGAGCGACGGCACCGACGACAGAAGCGCCTCTGTATAGGGATGCTGCGGACCGCCGAAAACCTCGGCCGCGCGGCCGATCTCCATGATGCGCCCGAGATACAGCACCGCGATGCGGTCCGACAGATAGCGCACGACATGCAGGTCGTGCGAGATGAACACGTAGCTCACGCCGCGCTCGCGCTGCAGATCGGCAAGCAGGTTCAGGATCGCGGCCTGGACCGATACGTCGAGCGCAGACGTCGGCTCGTCGCACACGACGACGCGCGGATCGCCCGCGAACGCGCGCGCGATCGCCACGCGCTGCTTGAGCCCGCCCGACAATTGCCGCGTGCGCGAAGCGAGATAGCGCTCGGGCAGCCGCACCGATTCCGCGAGTGACTGCAGCCGCGCTTCCTTCGCGGCGCCGCGCAGCGCGGCGAGCTTCGACAGCGATCGCGCAATCAGCCGCCGCACCGAATGCGCGCGATTGAGCGCCGAGTCGGGATTCTGGAACACGATCTGCAGCGACTTCACCTGCGCGCCGTTGCGCCTCGTCACGCGCGACGCGAGGCTGGCGCCGTCGAGCTCGAGCGTCGCGCCCTCGTCGGGCGACACAAGGCCGAGCAGCAGCTTCGCGAGCGTCGTCTTGCCGCTGCCCGATTCGCCGACGAGCCCGAGCGTCTCGCCCTGCGCGAGTTCGAGCGATACGTCGTGAACCGCGCGCACGAATTCATTCCCGACATGAAACGTCTTCGATACGTTCTGCGCGCGCAGTGCGACGGGTGCCCGCGCGAGATCCGCCGGCTGCGCGGGCTGCGCAGGCACTTCGGAACTCGCGTGCGGCAGGTCGATGGCGCGCTCGTGATAGTGACAGCGCGCCATCTGGTCGCCGTTCGCCGAGGCCACGCGATACGGCGGCGGCGCGTCGCGCAGGCACCGTTCGTCGGCGAGCTTGCAGCGCTCCGCGTAGATGCAGCCCTGCGTCACCGTGCCCGGCAGCGGCAGGGAGCCGGGAATCGTGTCGAGACGGCCGGTGTCCTTGCTGCGGCCCGTGCTCGGCAGGCAGCGCAGCAGGCCGACCGTGTACGGATGGCGCGGGCGCGCGAAGACGTCGCGGGTCGCGCCTTCCTCCACGAGCTTGCCCGCATACAGCACGCCCACGCGGTCGCACATCCGCCCGATCACCGCCAGGTTGTGGCTGATGAAGAGCACGGCGGTGCCGAGCTCCGCGCGCAGTTGCGCGATCAGGTCGAGCACTTCGGCCTCGACGGTCGCGTCGAGCCCGGTGGTCGGTTCGTCGAGGATCAGGAGCTCGGGGTTGCACGCGAGCGCCATCGCGATCACGACGCGCTGCTGCATGCCGCCCGAAAGCTGATGCGGATAGCTTTCCATCACCCGCGCGGGAGAGGCGATGCGCACGCGTCGCAGGATGTCGGCGGTGCGCTCGAGCGCGTGAGCCGCCGATGCGCCGGATGCCTCGAACGCTTCCGACACCTGGCGCGCGATGGTGAGCGACGGATTCAGCGCGCGGCCCGGGTCCTGATAGACCATCGACACCGCATTGGCCCGCATCTCGCGCAGCGCGTCGGCGTCCAGCGCGGCGATATCCTGCCCGCCGATCGAAATCCGGCCCGCCTTCACGCGGCCATTGCGCGGCAGGTAGCGCAGCACCGCGAGCGCGGCTGTCGACTTGCCGCAGCCCGATTCGCCGACGAGCCCGTACGCCTCGCCGCGCCGCACGCGCAACGTGATGTCCTGGAGCACGTCGCGTTCGCGCCCGCGCGTCCTGTACGCGACCGTCAGGCCGACGATGGTCAGCGCGTCGGCGCGGTCGCGCTTCGAAACATCGAACGCGGGGAAGGCGGCGGGCGGCGGTCCGTTCATCGGTCGAGCACTCCCTCAATGGCGTCCGCCACGAGATTCACGGCGACGACGAGCGACGCGATCGCGGCGGCGTCGAACACCACCGTCCACCATGCGCCGCCCGCCATCAGCGTGTAGCTCTCGGAGAGCGCGAGACCCCAGTCGGCGGACGGCGGCTGGATGCCGAAGCCGAGAAACGACAGCGTGGCGACCGCGAAGATCGCATAGCCGAGCCGCACCGTCGCCTCGACGATGACCGGCTGCAGCACGTTCGGCAGGATCTCCGCGAACATGATGTAGAACGCGTTCTCGCCGCGCAGCTGGGCCGCGAGCACGTAGTCGAGATTGCGCTCGGCGAACACGGCCGAGCGCACGGTGCGTGCCGTGATCGGCGTGAAGGTGATGCCGATCACGAGGATCACCGTGGTGTTGCTCGCGCCGACCGCCGCGAGCGCGAGCAGCGCGACGATCACGAGCGGCAGCGCGAGCACCGCGTCGATCAGGCGGCCGACCACGTTGTCGACCCAGCCGTCGAAATAGCCGACGATCAGGCCCACCGCGGTTCCCGCGAGCGTGCCGAGCAGGGTTGCGAGCGGGGCGATCGTGAGAATGTCGCGCGCGCCCACGATCACGCGCGCGAACACGTCGCGGCCGAGCTGGTCGGTGCCGAACCAGTGCGCGGCGCCGGGCGGCGCGAGCGAGTTGAGCGGATCGGAGGCGTACGGGTCCTGCGGCACGACGTGCTGCCCGATGAGCGCGCACGCGACCCAGAAGAGCAGGATCAGCGCGCCGATGACGAACGTGGGCGAGCGCAGGAGTGCCGCCGTGCGCTCGAAGCGCGGCGCCTTGATCGACGGCGAGGGCACGCTGCTCATTGCGACTCCCTCACGCGCAGGCGCGGATTGAGCACGACGTAGAGCGCATCGGCGATCAGGTTCGCCGCCGTGTAGACCACGCCGACCGTCAGCACGCCGGCTTCGAGCATCGGAAAGTCCTTCGCCTTCGCCGCGTTGTAGATCAGCGAGCCGATGCCCTGATAGTGGAACAGCGTCTCGACCACGACGAGCCCGCCGATCATGTAGCCGAGCTGCGTCGCGGCGACGGTCACGGTCGGCAGGAGCGCGTTGCGCAGCACGTGCCGCCAGATCACGGTGCGCCGCGGCAGGCCCTTGAGGATCGCGGTGCGCGTGTAGTCGGCGTCGAGCGCTTCGACCGTGCCCGCGCGCGCCATGCGCGCGATATAGCCGAAGAACACGAAGACGAGCGGCAGCACGGGCAGGATCAGGTGCTTCAGTTGCACGAGCGGGCCGGCGTCGGGGGCGAAGGTGGCTTCGATCGGCAGCCATTGCAGCCAAACGCCGAACACGAGAATCAGCACGATCGACGACACGAATTCGGGCACGACCGTCGCCGACAGGCCGGTGATGCTGATCGCCCGGTCGATCCAGCGCCCCGCGTGCAGCGCCGCGTACACGCCGCCCGCGATGCCCGCCGGCACCACGACGATGAACGCGAGCGCGCCGAGCTTCGCGGAGTTGGCGAGCGCATCGAGGATGAACGGCGCGACGGGGGCGCGGTACGCATACGACTCGCCCATGTCGCCACGCACGAAGTGGCTGATCCAGCCGGTGTACTGCGTGAGCCACGGCCGGTCCACGCCGAGCTGGTGATTGAGCGCGGCGACCGCGCGGGCGTCGGCGAGCGGCCCGAGGATCGCCCGGCCGACATCGCCCGGCAGCAGCTGGCCGCCCGCGAACACGATCACCGACAGCAGCCACAGCGTGATGAGCGCGAGCACGAGCCGCGTGCCGATGAAGCGCGCCACGCGCCACGCGCGGGCGTCGCCGCGTGCTGGCCGCGTGCCTTGCGATGCGGGTGGCGAGGCCGTGTTCATGGTCGAAGAGTCCTCATGCGAAGCGTGCCGGGGCGCGCCGCGCGCAGTCGCCCGGGTGCCTACGCGCCGATCGTCGCGCGATCGAGGAAAAGCTGCGAGATCGCGTTGAAGCGCACGCCGCTCACGTTTGCCCGGGTGACGATCAAATGGTCGTAGAAATACGGAATCACGACCGGCGTTTCGTCGAGCAGCAGATTCTGGATCTGCCCCGACAGCTTCTTCTGCGATGCGACGTCGAGCGCGGCGACGAATTCCGCCACCAGCTTGTCGTACTGCGGATCCCTGAAGTGCGCCGCGTTCCACGTGCCGCCGCTCGTGAGCGGCGCGTTGAGAAACACGTTCGGCACGCCGCGATGTCCGTAGTCGGTAATGCCGAGCGGCGAATCGAGCCAGTCCGACTTGCCGAAGACGCCCGCGCCGTAATACAGCTCCTGGCTTTCGACCTTCAGCGAGATGCGGATGCCGACCGCCTTCGCCGCGTTCTGGATCACGACGGCGAGATCGGGGATCTCCATGTACTTTTCGGTCGTGAGCGTGACGTCGAAGCCGTTCGGAACGCCCGCCTGCGCGAGCAGCTGCTTCGCCTTCGCGACATCGAGCTTGCGCTGCGGCACGGACAGGTCGCTCGACGGAAACACGGGCGCGAACGGGCTGTCGTTGCCGAGCGACGCGCGGCCGCGAAACAGCCCCTTCACGATGATCTCGCGATCGACCGCGAGCGCGAGCGCCTGGCGCACGCGCTTGTCCCTGAACGGGCCCGTGTCGTTGCGCATGTGCAGCTGCCGGTGCGCGCTCGACTTCACCCCGAGCACCTTGAACTGCGGGTTGTTCAGCACGCTTACGCCGCCCTGCACGGTGAAGTCCCCCATCACGTCGGCCTGGCGGCCCTGCAGCGCGAGCAGCTGCGCCTGCTGGTCGGCGTAGAACGCGAACGTGACGCGATCGGGCAGCGCCTTCTCGCCCCAGTAGTCCGGATTGCGCACGAACGACGCGCCCACCTTCGGCGTGTACTTCTCGAACTTGAACGGCCCGGTGCCCATGAACGACTTTTCGTACGTACCCGAAAAATTCGCGGGCAGGATCACGCCATTGAAGTTGTCGGAGGAAACGTAATACGGAAAGTTGCCGTTCGGCGCGTCGAGGTGGAACTCGACGGTGAGATCGTCGATCGCCTTCACCGAATTCTTCGAGAGCACGCCCTTCAGCACTGACAGCGCCGCCGAGCCGCTGCCGGGGTCGGCGAGGCGGTTGAACGTGGCGGCGACGTCCTTCGCGGTCATCTTCTGGCCGTCGTGGAACTTCACGTTGTCGCGCAGCTTGAAGGTCCACACGTCGCCCTTGTCGTTCGACTTCCACGACAATGCGAGGGCAGGGCGCAGCACGAGCTTCTCGCCGTCGTCGTCGATCAGGAACTCGCCCGTCTGGTTGATGAGCACGAGACCCGCGGGATCGGTGACGGTGAGCGGATCGACAGCGCCCGCGGGCGTGAGGTGCGCGACACGAATGGTTCCACCCGGCTTGCCCGCCACGCCTTGCGCGCGCGCTTGCCGCATGCCGGCGAGGCCCGCGACACCCGTTGCCGCAAGCGAAAAGCCGAGCACGCTCGCATGGCGCAGCAACTCGCGGCGCGAAAGACGGCCGGCCCTGAACTCGTCAATCGCGTGATTACCGAGTTCGCCCGCGCTCGCGCGCGACTGTTCAAGGGCGCGTTCGGCGGCCTGTGCCTCGTCGGTCGGAGAGTTCTTCATCGATGGCGTTCCGTTGCGTATGTCGTGTGAGTTGTAGTTGTCGCGAGCGGCGATACGTCCGTGCGCGGTCACGGAATCACGGCGGCCGCGCCAGGACTGGCGGAGCGACCAGTTTAGCCGAGCCGGCAGCGATCGGACCCGCCGCGGCGTGCTGGAGCGGCGATTATTCGTGCGGTGTGTGGACGCCATGCGACGCTTTCGCCCGCGCCGGGTGCGAGGGCATGCAAGCGCCATGCCGCGGCGTGCGGTGCGCGGCAGGCCCCGTGAAAGCGATCGCGGCGGGATCAGTGCTCGTGCGGATGCTTGTGGATCGGGTCGACCCAGTAGACCTCTTGCGGCGTCTCGACGGCGTCGATATTCAGGTTCACGACCACCGCTTCGTTGTCGCTGCGCACGAGCACGCATTCGAGCGGCTCGTCGGTGCGCGCGTTGATCTCCTGGTGCGGCACGTACGGCGGCACGAAGATGAAGTCGCCGGGACCGGCCTCGGCGGTGAATTCCAGATGCTCGCCCCAGCGCATGCGCGCCTGTCCGCGCACGACGTAGATCACGCTCTCCAGCGCGCCATGGTGGTGCGCGCCGGTCTTCGCGTTCGGGTGGATCGTGACCGTGCCGGCCCAGATCTTCTGCGCGCCGACGCGCGCTGCGTTGATCGCCGCCGCGCGGTTCATGCCGGGCGTCTGCGGCGTGTTGGTGTCGAGCTGGTCGCCCCTGATGACCTTCACGCCATGCTCGCGCCAGTCAATCTTCTGTTCATCGCTCATTGCGGTCTCCGTGGCGGCCGGTTCAGCCGCCAGGCATGCGGATAAAAAAATCCATTGCCGCCACGCTTGTACCCGGGCGGCAACGGACTCGGTTCAGACGAACTGCAATTTCAGCGTGCTTCGGCGGCTTACTTCACCTTCGCATTCACGATCGCATCCGCGACGTTCGTCGGCGTTTCCGCGTAATGCTTGAACTCCATCGTGTACGTCGCGCGGCCTTGCGACAGCGAGCGCAGCGTGGTCGAGTAGCCGAACATCTCCGCAAGCGGCACCTCGGCGCGCACGAGCTTGCCGCCGCCGCCCGCGATGTCCTCCATGCCCTGCACGATGCCGCGGCGGCCCGACAGGTCGCCCATCACGTTGCCCATGAAGTCTTCCGGTGTTTCCACCTCGACGGCCATCATCGGCTCCAGCAGCACCGGTTTCGCGCGGCGCATGCCGTCCTTGAACGCCATCGATCCGGCCATGCGGAACGCGTTTTCGTTCGAGTCGACGTCGTGGTAGGAGCCGAACGTGAGCGTCACCTTCACGTCGACGACCGGATAGCCCGCCAGCACGCCCGATTTCAGCGTTTCCTGAATGCCCTTGTCGACGGCCGGAATGTATTCGCGCGGCACGACGCCGCCCTTGATCGCATCGACGAATTCATAGCCGCCGCCCGGCTTCTGCGGCTCCATCTTGAGCACGACGTGACCGTACTGGCCGCGTCCGCCCGACTGCTTGACGAACTTGCCTTCCACGTCTTCCACCGGCACGCGGATCGTCTCGCGGTAAGCCACCTGCGGCTTGCCGACCGTCGCCTCCACGCCGAATTCGCGCTTCATCCGGTCGACGAGAATTTCGAGGTGCAGCTCGCCCATGCCGGAGATGATCGTCTGGCCGGACTCCTCGTCGGTCTGCACGCGAAACGACGGATCTTCCTGCGCGAGCCGGTTGAGCGCGATGCCCATCTTCTCCTGGTCGGCCTTCGTTTTCGGCTCGACGGCCTGCGAGATCACCGGCTCCGGGAACACCATCTTTTCGAGGACGATCACATGGTTCGGGTCGCAGAGCGTGTCGCCCGTCGTCGCTTCCTTCAGGCCGACCGCGGCGGCGATGTCGCCTGCGCGCACTTCCTTGATTTCCTTGCGCTCGTTCGCGTGCATCTGCAGGATCCGGCCGAGCCGTTCCTTCTTTTCCTTGACCGGGTTGTAGACCGTGTCGCCCGAATTCACGACGCCCGAATACACCCGAAAGAAGATCAGCTGGCCGACGAACGGGTCCGTCATGATCTTGAACGCGAGCGCGGAGAACGGCTCGTCGTCGCTCGGATGACGTTCCGCTTCCTTGTCGTCCTCGTCGTGACCCAGGATGGCGGGAACGTCCACCGGCGAGGGCAGGTAGTCGATCACGGCGTCGAGCATCGCCTGCACGCCCTTGTTCTTGAACGCGCTGCCGCACAGCATCGGCACGATTTCGTTGGCGATCGTGCGCTTGCGCAGCCCCGCCTTGATGTCGTCTTCGGTCAGGCTCTCGTGATCCTCGAGGTACTTTTCGAGCAGCTCTTCGCTCGATTCGGCGGCGGCCTCGATCATCTTCCCGCGCCACTCGTGCGCGAGTTCCTTCAGGTTGTCCGGAATCTCTTCGTAGGCGAACTTGATGCCCTGGCTTTCGTCATCCCAGAGGACCGCCTTCATCTTCACCAGGTCGACGACGCCCTGGAAATGCTCCTCCGCTCCGATCGGAATCTGGATCGGCACCGCGACGCCTTTCAGCCGCTCGGCGATCTGCCGCTGCACGCGGAAGAAGTCCGCGCCGACGCGATCCATCTTGTTGACGAACGCGATGCGCGGCACCTTGTATTTGTTCGCCTGACGCCACACGGTTTCGGACTGCGGCTGCACGCCGCCGACCGAGTCGTAGACCATGCACGCGCCGTCGAGCACCCGCATCGAGCGCTCGACTTCGATCGTGAAGTCGACGTGTCCGGGCGTGTCGATGATGTTGATCCGGTGCTCCGGATAATTGCCGGCCATGCCTTTCCAGAAGGCCGTCGTGGCCGCCGACGTGATCGTGATGCCGCGCTCCTGCTCCTGCTCCATCCAGTCCATCGTCGCCGCGCCGTCGTGAACCTCGCCGATCTTGTGAGTCACGCCGGTGTAGAAAAGAATGCGTTCGGTGGTGGTGGTCTTGCCGGCATCGATGTGAGCGCTGATGCCAATGTTGCGGTAGCGCTCGATGGGAGTCTTGCGGGGCACTTGAACCTCCTGTGGATAAGGCAGAGCCGATGGCGGCGTTCCGGTGAAACAGCGCAAGGCGCCTCGCGAAATACGCCTTTTCGCGGAAGCGCCGCACGCGGCTCGCACCCGGAACAAGCGCTGACGAGCGTCTCGCCGGTCTATTAGGATAGCGCTTCGGCAGGCTCTTTGCAGGAATCTTGCCAGCCACGGCAGACGCCGCTCGCGCGGCTCGTGCGGCGCGCAAAAAGCCGCGGCGGGCGCAAAAAAAACCGGCGCGTCTTGCGAACGCGCCGGCTCAGGGTAGGGTGCCTTCTGGTGCTTTTTAGTGCTTCTTGTTCGATGAGGCTCGCGATCAGCGTCAGACTTATCGCGGGGCGGGCAGGCCCTGGATCTTCATCCCCGGCTTGATGCCCTTCGCGTCGAACCAGCCCTTGCTCATTTCGAGCGCATAGACGCCATTGTTGCGCGGACAGTGATTGTTGGTCGTCTCCGCCTGCATCTCGTCGATGTCGGTGATCGTGCCGTCGGCGCGGATGAACGCGATCGACAGCGGGATCAGCGTGTTCTTCATCCAGAAGCAGTGCACCGCGTTCTCGTTGAACACGAACAGCATGCCTTCGTTCGGGGCGAGCTGCGTGCGGTACATGAGGCCTTGTTCGCGATCGGCGTCGCTGGCCGCGACGGCCGCGTCGATCACGTACATGCCGGCCGTGAGCTTCGCGCGCGGAAAGTCGGTCGGCTGCTTCGCGCCCGGCGGCATTTGCTGCGCGCTGGCGGCGGAAAATACCGCGAGCGGCAAAGCGAGCGCGACCGCCAGATTGCGCAGGGCGCGAAGGAAGCGCCCGCGGCGCATTACGCGATGAAACGGATCAAGCGAGCTGAATGAGCGCAGCAAAAGACGCACGGCGAAACTCCTCTGAAAACCTGATTGCCATGAAAAGCCGAAAAGATCTGGCGCATGTTACTTGATGCGTGCGCAAAAAGAAAAAAGGCAGATCGCCACGCGGCAATCTGCCTTTCAACGCCAAATGAATGGCGGCACTGCTGATTCTTGACTTCGCTTTACAGCCTCTTACAACGAACTTACTGCGATGCGCCCGTAGCGGCAGCCGGTGCAGCTGCTGCCTTCTTGTGCGACGTCTTGTGGGAGGTCTTCTTGTGTGCCGACGACTTGTGAGCCGACGAAGCAGCTGCTGCCGGAGCCGTAGCGTCCGAAGCTTGTGCGAAAGCAGCCGATGCGAACAGGCCAGCGACGAGAGCAGCGATCAGTTTGTTCATCTGTGAATCCTCAGCATGAGTTAATTTAACCAAACGACCCGGTCTTGAGTCATGTCGGTAAACGAGCTATCCACCTTTCGGTTGACAGTGATATCGACAAATAAAAGCGATACCGCTGCGAGCGCTAAAACCTTACAAACAGCCTGTGGAAACGCAGGTTATCAATGCAGGGTCATTCGCGAATGCCGGATAGCTTTGCAGGCATCTGCGTCCAATAACGCAGCGTACCGGGAGTCGGTTGACGCAAATCTCATTCGATATTCATGCGTCGCTCGTCATTCTTTTCACGCGCCAATGCCTTGACGCGTGTTCGTGACATTCTGGTCAAGCAAAACGAATCACGCCATGCCGTTCCATGGCGCGCGCGGCGGCAGCTCCGTCGTCTCGCCGGGTGCGAGCCCGAGCGCGAAGATGTCGAGTGCGCCGATTGCCACGCGTACGAGACGCAGTGTCGGATAGCCCACCGCCGCCGTCATGCGGCGCACCTGCCGGTTCTTGCCTTCGGTGATCGACAGCTCGATCCAGGTCGTCGGGATCGCGGCGCGAAAGCGGATCGGCGGACTGCGCTGCCAGAGCAGGCTGGCCGCTTCGGGCTCGACGAACTTCGTGCGGCAGGGTCGTGTGACGTAGTCGCCGAGATCGACACCCTTCGCGAGACGCGCGAGCGCGCTCGCGTCGGGCGCGCCCTCCACCTGCGCCCAATAGCGCTTGACGAGCTTGTGTCGCGGCTCGGCGATGCGCGTCTGCAATGCGCCGTCGTCGGTGAGAAGAAGGAGACCCTCGCTGTCCGCGTCGAGGCGGCCGGCCGGGTAGACGCCCGGCGTCTTCACCCAGTCGCCGAGCGAAGGGCGCGTCTCGTGCGGCGAAAACTGACAGATCGTGCCGAACGGTTTGTTCAATGCGATGAGCGGCATGGCGGCGCGGAAAAAAAGTGGAGTAGGGCGCAACGCCTTGAGGCGCGTGCTTTCGCGGGCGTCTTCCCTATGGCGGATGACGGGATATTAATGCATAATATGAAACAGCAACTCTTTTGTCTTATATAAGACCTGAACCGGGCCTGCGCCAGACGTGCAGCACCCGCACCCGATCTGAACAAGACCTGAGAGACGATTGAAACGATTTGGAACGATCGGACGGTGTTCCCGGTGCGCTCTGGCGGATTCGCCTCGCGAGCCGCGTCTGTCAGCGCGAGCATGCCGGCGCGCCTCCCGGCGCCTGTGGGCTAGAATATCCTTCTGGCTGCCTCGGGGGCGACCGCCGGTTCCGCCGGCCGTGGTCCTTTCCATCGTCGCAATCTGCTTCAGCTAGCTTTCAACCAGCCCAGCCTTCTTTGGAGTCGACCATGCCGTATCAGCACATCAAGGTTCCGACGGGCGGTGACAAGATCACCGTTAATGCGGATTACTCGCTCAACGTTTCCGACCAGCCGATCATTCCCTACATCGAAGGCGATGGCACGGGCTTCGACATCACCCCGGTGATGATCAAGGTCGTCGATGCGGCAGTCGAAAAGGCTTACGCAGGCAAGAAGAAGATCCACTGGATGGAAATCTACGCCGGCGAGAAGGCGACGAAGGTGTACGGCCCGGACGTGTGGCTGCCGGAAGAATCGCTCGACGTGCTGAAGGAATACGTCGTGTCGATCAAGGGCCCGCTCACGACGCCGGTCGGCGGCGGCATCCGTTCGCTCAACGTGGCGCTGCGCCAGCAGCTCGACCTGTACGTCTGCCTGCGCCCGGTGCAGTACTTCAAGGGCGTGCCTTCGCCGGTGCGCGAGCCGGAGAAGACCAACATGGTCATCTTCCGCGAGAACTCGGAAGACATCTACGCCGGCATCGAATGGGCGGCGGAGTCGGCGGAAGCGAAGAAGGTCATCAAGTTCCTGCGGGAAGAGATGGGCGTGAAGAAGATCCGCTTCCCGGAAACGTCGGGCATCGGTATCAAGCCGGTTTCGAAGGAAGGCACGCAGCGTCTCGTGCGCAAGGCGATCCAGTACGCGATCGACAACGACCGCCGCTCGGTCACGCTCGTGCACAAGGGCAACATCATGAAGTTCACGGAAGGTGCGTTCCGTGACTACGGCTACGAACTCGCGCAGAAGGAATTCGGCGCGGAACTCGTCGACGGCGGCCCGTGGATGAAGTTCAAGAATCCGAAGTCGGGCAGCGAGATCGTCGTGAAGGACGTGATCGCCGACGCGTTCCTGCAGCAGATCCTGTTGCGCCCCGCGGAATATGACGTCATCGCGACGCTCAACCTGAACGGCGACTACATTTCGGACGCGCTCGCCGCGCAGGTGGGCGGCATCGGCATCGCGCCGGGCGCGAACATGTCGGATTCGGTCGCGATGTTCGAAGCCACGCACGGCACGGCGCCGAAGTACGCGGGCAAGGACTACGTGAACCCGGGCTCGGAGATTCTGTCCGCCGAGATGATGCTGCGCCACATTGGCTGGACCGAAGCGGCCGACGTGATCATCAGCGCGATGGAAAAGTCGATTCAGCAGAAGCGCGTCACGTATGACTTCGCGCGACTGATGGAAGGCGCGACACAGGTGTCGTGCTCCGGTTTCGGTCAGGTGCTGATCGAAAACATGTAAGCACGATGCTGCCGCAGGCGGAAAGTCTGCGGCATCGCCGAAAAAAGAGCCCGGGCGCTGGTCCGGGCTTTTTTTATCGCGCACGCGGACGGTGCATCGGCGATCGCGCTGCCCGCGGGGCGCTCAAGAAAGCAAAAAACCCGGCACAAGGCCGGGCTCCACAGGCAAAAATGCGATCGAACGGTCAGGCCGCGTCCTGGATATTCGATGCCTGTTTGCCCTTCGGTCCCTGGACGATCTCGAAGCTGACCTTCTGGCCTTCCTTGAGCGTCTTGAAACCGTTCATCTGTATCGCCGAGAAATGTGCGAACAGATCCTCGCCGCCTTCATCGGGCGTGATGAATCCGTAGCCTTTCGCGTCGTTGAACCATTTGACCGTACCAGTTGACATACCTACATCCCCTCTAACTCTCGTCGCTACCACGAGCACGCTCGAAAAGTTCGGCGGATCACACCATGTGCCGCCCCCTCCTAACAAGCTCACCTCGGCCTTTTTTCGTCTGAATGGCCTTCGGAAAAAAGTGCCAGTTTGATTGTTAAATCTCTTAAATCGAGTGTCAAGGAATTTTTGGGACAGCAGATATGCCGTTGTAAAGAACGCATTTGTAGGGTTATTCCTGCTTTCCGTGTGCGGTGCCGCCCAAGCAAGGCATCTTGAAAAGTCGCATAATCGACTCACATCAGTTGTACCGGCGACCCATCCGAGACAGCGTGCGGTTTGTTTTTTTTGAAGCTGTGCGATACTGGATTCAGGGAAGTTCAAGCGGGCCGGCGCGCGAGTGCGTGGCGGCGGGATTCAGGGGTGACAGGCACTTGCTCCGCGTACTTTGCGCCAGTTTTTCCGACCGGGCGGTCGGTGTTTCGGCGGCATTGCGGGCCTGTCCGAGTTGTTTAGAATGGGTGTATGGCGATCAATCCCAACAAGCAGGATGGCACTGTACTGGAGCGGCAGGAACAAAAGCTGAAAAAGCCTGCCATGTACAAGGTGGTGCTGCTGAATGACGACTTCACGCCGATGGAATTCGTCGTGATGGTCGTGCAGGAGTATTTCAACAAAGATCGTGAGACTGCGACGCAAATCATGCTGAAGGTTCATCGCGAGGGCAGGGGAGTTTGTGGGGTCTACACGCGGGACATTGCGTCGACCAAAGTTGAGCAAGTCGTTAGCCATGCACGGCAGGCGGGGCATCCGCTGCAGTGTGTGATGGAGGAAGCATGATTGCCCAGGAACTGGAAGTCAGTCTGCACATGGCGTTTATGGAAGCACGTCAGGCGCGGCACGAGTTCATTACGGTCGAGCATCTTTTACTGGCCTTGTTGGACAACCCGACCGCGGCTGAAGTGTTGCGCGCCTGCGCAGCAAACATCGAAGATTTGCGTCAGAACCTGCGCAATTTCATTCATGACAACACGCCGACCGTGCCTGGCACGGACGACGTCGATACCCAGCCGACGCTTGGTTTCCAGCGTGTGATTCAGCGCGCGATCATGCACGTGCAGTCGACGTCGAATGGCAAGAAGGAAGTGACCGGCGCGAACGTGCTGGTCGCGATCTTCGGCGAGAAGGACTCGCACGCCGTCTACTACCTGCAGCAGCAGGGCGTGACGCGCCTCGACGTCGTGAATTTCATTTCGCACGGCATCGCGAAGACGAACAGCGGCGACGCCGCGAAGGCGAGCAGCGAGGCGAATCCGGAATCGGACGACGCCGCCGCGCAAAAGGAAACGCCGCTCGCCCAGTTCACGCAGAACCTGAACCAGCTCGCGAAGGATGGCAAGATCGATCCGCTGATCGGCCGCGAATCGGAAGTGGAGCGTGTGGTGCAGGTGCTGTGCCGCCGGCGCAAGAACAATCCGCTGCTCGTCGGTGAAGCCGGCGTGGGCAAGACCGCAATCGCGGAAGGTCTCGCCTGGCGCATCACGCGCGGCGAAGTGCCGGACATTCTGGCCGATGCGCAGGTCTACTCGCTCGACATGGGTGCGCTGCTCGCCGGAACGAAGTATCGCGGCGATTTCGAGCAGCGCCTGAAAACGGTGCTGAAGGAACTGAAGGAGCGTCCGCACGCCATTCTGTTCATCGACGAGATTCACACGCTGATCGGCGCGGGCGCGGCTTCGGGCGGAACGCTCGATGCATCCAACCTGCTGAAGCCGGCGTTGTCGTCGGGGCAGTTGAAGTGCATCGGCGCCACGACGTTCACCGAGTATCGCGGCATCTTCGAAAAAGACGCGGCATTGTCGCGGCGCTTCCAGAAGGTGGACGTGACGGAGCCGACCATCGAGCAGACGGTTGCGATTTTGCGCGGGCTCAAGTCGCGTTTCGAGGAACACCACGGCGTGAAGTATTCGTCGGGTGCGCTGTCGGCGGCGGCTGAACTGTCGGCGCGGTTCATTACCGACCGTCATCTGCCCGACAAGGCGATCGACGTGATCGACGAAGCGGGCGCGGCGCAGCGCATCCTGCCGAAGTCGAAGCAGAAGAAGACTATCGGCAAGAACGAGATCGAAGAGATCATCTCGAAGATCGCGCGCGTGCCGCCGCAAAGCGTGTCGCAGGATGACCGCAGCAAGCTGCAGACGCTCGACCGCGACCTGAAGAGCGTCGTGTTCGGGCAGGATCCGGCCATCGACGCGCTGTCGGCGTCGATCAAGATGGCGCGCGCAGGTCTCGGCAAGCTGGACAAGCCGATCGGCGCGTTCCTGTTCTCGGGCCCGACGGGCGTCGGCAAGACGGAAGTCGCGAAACAGCTGGCGTTCACGCTCGGCATCGAGTTGCTGCGTTTCGACATGTCCGAGTACATGGAACGTCACGCGGTGAGCCGGCTGATCGGCGCGCCGCCGGGATACGTCGGATTCGATCAGGGCGGTTTGCTGACCGAAGCCGTCACGAAGAAGCCGCATTGCGTGCTGTTGCTCGACGAAATCGAAAAGGCGCATCCGGACATCTACAACGTGCTGCTGCAGGTGATGGACCACGGCACGCTGACCGACAACAACGGTCGCAAGGCGGATTTCCGCAACGTCATCATCATCATGACGACGAACGCGGGCGCCGAGGCGATGGGCAAGTCGGTGATCGGCTTCACGAGCCGCCGCGAAACCGGCGACGAAATGGTCGATATCAAGCGGATGTTCACGCCCGAGTTCCGCAACCGGCTGGATGCGATCATCAGCTTCCGCTCGCTCGATGAGGAAATCATCATGCGTGTGGTCGACAAGTTCCTCATGCAGCTGGAAGATCAGTTGCACGAGAAGAAGGTCGATGCGCTCTTCACCGATGCTTTGCGCAAGCATCTCGCGAAGCACGGTTTCGATCCGCTGATGGGTGCGCGTCCGATGCAGCGCCTGATTCAGGACACGATTCGCCGCGCACTCGCCGACGAATTGCTGTTCGGCAAGCTGCTTTCGGGTGGCCGCGTGACCGTCGATGTGGACGAGAACGACAAGGTGCAGCTGACGTTCGATGAAAACCCGGTTCCGCGCAATCCGAATCCGGAAGCGGTGGAAGTGGAGTGATTCAAGGTTGACCGTGGCAGGCTGACGCGCCGTCGAGGTGCGTCACGCAAAGCGAGGCGAGGCGGATTTTTCCGCGCCGCCTCGCTTTTTTATTGGTCGAAAGGAAACTGCTCGCCGTGCCGCGCGCTGAAACAATGCGCGGCATCATCGCGATTGTGAGCGGCAATCGGTGTGAAAGGCGCTCGAATGTGCGTCTCGTGAAACGAAACGGGCGGCACGCGGCCGTCCCGCCACAGCTCAATGCTTGCCGGTGCTCCCGAAGCCACCTGCGCCGCGCTCGCTTTCCTCGAAATTGTCGACGATATTGAGCTCTGCCTGCACGACCGGCACGATGACCATCTGCGCGAGCCGTTCCATCGGGTTCAGCGTGAAGGCCGTGTCGCCGCGATTCCACGTCGAGATCATCAACTGGCCCTGGTAATCCGAGTCGATCAGCCCGACGAGATTGCCGAGCACGACGCCGTGCTTGTGGCCGAGGCCCGAGCGCGGGAGGATCACCGCGGCATAGCCCGGGTCGCCCAGGTGGATCGCGAGGCCGGTCGGCACGAGCGACGTCTGCCCCGGCGCGATGACGAGCGGTTCGTCGATGCACGCCCGCAGGTCGAGTCCGGCGCTGCCGGGCGTGGCGTAGGCGGGCAGGAAGTCGCGCATGCGCGCATCGAGGATCTTGACGTCGAGTTTCATGAGTTCAGTCGGAGCGGCCGAGATCGAAGGCTTCGGCCAGTAGTTGATAGGAACGGGTGCGCGCCTGGTAGCTGCCGGCAACGGTCAGCACGATCAGTTCGTCGGCGTCGAAGCGCTCTTGCAGCGCGTGAAGCGCTTCGGTCACGCGCTCGGGTGTGCCGATGATGCTGCGGCTTTTCTCCCGCGCAATCACAGCGAGTTCGCGCTCGCCGTAGTGCTGCGCGGCGGCTTGCTCGATGGACGGAATTGGCATGTTCAGACCGTAGGCCATCTGCACGCGGCGCAAGTCGACGGCTTTTTCCAGGGCGGCGGCTTCTTCATCGGTGTCGGCGCAGATCACGAACACGGCGGCGGCGAGATACGGCGTGGTCTCGTTGCCGGCCGTGAAGCGCTCGCGATACGACTCGCCCACGCGATGCCCGTACTGCGCATTGATGAAATGCGCAAACGCGAAGCGGATGCCGAGTTCCGCCGCGAGCAGCCCGCCGAAGTCGCTCGATCCGAGCATCCACAGCTCGGGCCGCGTGTCGATCTGCGGCTGAAGGAGCACGCCGTTCGCGAGATGGTCGTCGGCAAGCCTGCCGTTGAAGAGACCGACCAGATCGGCGACCTGCTGCGGAAAAATGTCGCCGCGGTTATACGAGCCCGCCGCGACGGCCTGCGCCGTGCGCATGTCGCCGCCCGGCGCGCGCCCGACGCCCAGATCGACGCGGTTCGGAAACAGCGCCTCGAGCATCAGGAACTGCTCGGCCACCTTGAACGGGCTGTAGTAGGGCAGCATGACGCCGCCCGAGCCGATGCGGATGCGCTTCGTCAGGCTGCCGATGCGCGCGAGCAGCACTTCGGGGCACGGGTTCGAGACGCCGCGCAAGCCGTGATGTTCCGCGCACCAGTAGCGCGTGTAGCCGAGGTCGTCGGCGAGCTGCGCCAGATCGAGCGTGGCGGCGAGTGCGTCGGCGGTGCTGTGGCCGTGAATGACCGGCGTCTGATCGAGAACCGAGAGCTTCGTCATGGCGTCATGGCGTCAGGTGAGGAGCGAGCCGCCGGCGCGCGGCGCGCGTTTCGCGATCTCGCCGATCAGCGTGCGAGCAAGCAGCTTCTTGTCGGCGCGCGGCAGGCGCGTCTTGCCCGATGCTTCGAACAGCACGACCTCGTTGTCGTCGAGTCCGAAGGTCAGCGGGCCGAGATTGCCGATCAGGAGCGGCACGTTCTTGCGCACGCGTTTTTCTTCGCCGTGCACGTCGAGATCACCGCTCTCCGCTGCGAAACCCACGCAAAACGGCGGGTTCGGGAGCTTCGCGACCGACGCGAGGATGTCGGGATTCTCGACGAAACTGAACGCCGGCAGCGGCTGGCCCTCTGCCTTCTTGATCTTGTGATCGCTCACGTGATCGACGCGCCAGTCGGCCACGGCGGCGACCGCGATGAAGATGTCGACGTCCGGCGTGGCGCGCATGACGGCGTCGTACATCTGCTGCGCGGTCTGCACGTCCTCGCGATAGAGGCCCCACGGCGTCTCCAGCGCAACGGGGCCGGCGATCAGGTGGACGTCGGCGCCGGCCTGCGCGGCTGCGCGCGCGAGCGAGAAGCCCATCTTCCCCGACGAGCGGTTCGTGATGCCGCGTACCGGATCGAGCGGCTCGAAAGTCGGGCCGGCCGTGATCAGCACGCGCCGTCCGCGCAGGATCTTGGGCTGGAAGAATGCGCAGATCGCCTCGAACGTGGCGGAGGGTTCGAGCATTCGCCCGTCGCCGACTTCCCCGCACGCCTGCGCACCCGAATCCGGCCCGAGCACTTCGACGCCGTCGCCGCGAAGCTGCGCGACGTTGCGTTGCGTCGCCGGGTTCTGCCACATCTGGCGGTTCATCGCGGGCACGACGAGCAGCGGGCAGTCGCGGGCGATGCACAGCGTCGAGAGCAGGTCGTCGCACATGCCGTGTGCGAGCTTGGCGAGGAAATCGGTGGAGGCGGGCGCGATGACGATCGCGTCGGCTTCACGCGACAGATCGATGTGCGGCATGTTGTTCGGCACGCGCGCGTCCCACTGCGACGTGTAGACGGGCCGGCCGGAGAGCGCCTGCATCGTGACGGGCGTGATGAACTGGGTCGCCGCCTCGGTCATCACGATCTGGACGGTCGCGCCCGCCTTGGTGAGCAGGCGCGTGAGCTCGGCGATCTTGTAGCAGGCGATGCCGCCCGTCAGTCCGAGGACCAGGTGCTTTCCTGCGAGTTCTGCAGTCGTGTCCAACTTGCCTCCGCTGGGTTGCGCCGCTCGCGGGCTGACTGCTTCGCGTTGTCCGAGCGCGCGGCGCCTGAATACGGTTTGTCTGCGTGGGGTTACCGCTGTATGGTGCGGCTTCAGCGCGACCCGCGCACGCGCCGAAGTTCGTCGAACACGAGCAGCACCGCGCCGATCGTGATCGCGCTGTCAGCGAGATTGAACGCCGGCCAGTGCCAGTTGTTCACGTGGAAGTCGAGAAAATCGATCACGTGGCCGTAGGCGAGCCGGTCGATCACATTGCCGATCGCGCCGCCCATGATGAGCGCGAGCGCCGTGCAGAAGAGCCGCTGCGTGCCGTGCTTTTTCAGCAGGTAGCAGATCACGACCGCCGCGACGACGCCGAGCGCCGTGAACGCCCAGCGCTGCCAGCCGCCCGCGGCCGCGAGAAAGCTGAACGCCGCGCCGCGGTTGTAGACGAGCAGCAGGTTGAAGAACGGCGTCAGCGCGTGGGGCTCGCCATAGGCGAACACGCGCGCGACGGCGATTTTCGTCAACTGGTCGAAGAGAATCACGATTGCCGCGACGCCCAGCCACGGCGCGAGAGAACCACTGCCTTGTTTCGCCATCGTCCTTGCCATTATGCTGCGCTCCGCGTTTCGCCGGCGCCGAAGAGGTTGGAGATGCAGCGGCCGCACAGGCCGGGATGCTCGGCGTTCGCGCCGACATCCGCGCAATAGTGCCAGCAGCGCTCGCACTTCAGGTACTTCGACGCGGTCACGTCGACCCCTTCCTCCGCTTCGCTCGCGACCTTGACCAGCCCGGCCGCCGACGTGATCAGCACGAATTTCAGATCCGCGCCGAGGCTCGCGAGCGCGTCGTAGCGCGCGCCGCTCGCGCGCACTTCGACTTCGGCCTGCAGCGACGAACCGATCTCGTTCGCCGTGCGCGCTTCTTCCAGCGCCTTCGTCACGTCGCCGCGGGCCGCGCGCACGAGGGTCCACTTGTCGAGCAGCTCGCCCGCATCGGGGATCTGCGGATACGTGTGATAAACCTCGGTGAAGATCGTGTCCTGGCCCGGCTTGAGCACCTTGTACGCTTCTTCGGCCGTGAATGACAGGTACGGCGCGATCAGCCGCAGCAGGCCATGCGCGATGTGATGAAGCACGGTCTGCGCCGCGCGGCGCTCGCGCGAATCGGGTTTCGTCGTGTAGAGACGGTCCTTCAGCACGTCGAGGTAGAAGCCGCCCAGGTCTTCCGAGCAGAACGTCGCGAGTTTCGAGACGACCGGATGGAACTCGTATTTTTCGTAATGCGCGAGCACGTCGTCCTGGAGGTTCTGCGCGAGCGCGATCGCGTAGCGGTCGAGTTCGAGCCAGTCCCCGACAGGCACCGCGTCCTTCTCGAAGTCGAAGTCCGACAGGTTCGCGAGCAGAAAACGCAACGTGTTGCGGATGCGCCGGTACGTCTCGGTCACGCGCTTCAGGATTTCCTCGGAGATCGCGAGTTCGCCCGAATAGTCGGTCGACGCGATCCAGAGGCGGATGATTTCCGCGCCCAGGCGATTGGACACCTCATGCGGATCGACGCCGTTGCCGAGCGACTTCGACATCTTGCGGCCTTCGCCATCGACGGTGAAACCGTGCGTGAGCAGCGCGTTGTACGGCGGCCGGCCATCGAGCATCGATGCGGTGAGCAGCGACGAATGGAACCACCCGCGATGCTGATCCGAGCCTTCCAGATACAGGTCGGCGGGAAACTGCAGCGAGTCCTTGTGCGAGCCGCGCAGCACGTGCCAGTGCGTCGTGCCCGAGTCGAACCAGACGTCGAGCGTGTCGCGGTTCTTCTCGTACATGTTGGCATCGTTGCCGATCAGCTCCTCTGCATCGAGCGTCTGCCACGCCTCGATGCCGCTCGTCTCGACGCGCTTCGCCACTTCCTCCAGCAGCTCCAGCGTGCGCGGATGCAGCTCGCCCGTTTCCTTGTGCACGAAAAACGCCATCGGCACGCCCCACTGGCGCTGGCGCGAGAGCGTCCAGTCGGGACGGTTCGCGATCATGCTGTAAAGACGCTGCTTGCCCCACGACGGATAGAACGCCGTCGCCTCGATGCCTTCCAGCGCGGTCTCGCGCAGCGTCTTGCCGGCGTCGCGCGGCTTCACGTCCATGCCGGCGAACCATTGCGACGTCGCGCGATAGATGATCGGCGTCTTGTGGCGCCAGCAGTGCATGTAACTGTGCGTGTACTTTTCCGACTTGAGCAGCGACTTCGCGCCCGCGAGCGCCTCGACGATCTGCGGATTCGCCTTCCAGATCGACAACCCGCCGAAGAGCGGCAGCGATTCGATATAGCGGCCGTCGCCGAGCACCGGGTTGATGATGTCGGAGTCCGCCATGCTGTGCGCCTTGCACGACACGAAGTCCTCCACGCCGTACGCCGGCGACGAATGCACGATGCCGGTGCCGCTTTCGGTGGTCACGTAGTCGCCGAGATACACGGGCGCAGTACGCTTGTAACCGGGATGCGCCGCCGCGAGCGGATGGTGAAAGCGCAGGTTGGCGAGCTTTTCGCCCTTCGCCGTTGCGAGCGTCGTGCCGGTGAGGCCGTAATTCTTCAGGCACTCCTCGACGCGCTCCTCGGCGAGGATCAGGAGGCCGCGCGCCGTATCGACGAGGCTGTACACGATCTCCGGGTGCACGTTGAGCGCCTGGTTCGCCGGGATGGTCCAGGGCGTCGTGGTCCAGATGACGATGCCGCCTTCCGCCTTCGGCAGCGCGGCGAGCCCGAAGGCCTGCGCGGTTCTGTCAGGCTCGGCGAAGGCGAACATCACGTCGATGGTCGGATCGGTCTTGTCCTTGTATTCCACTTCCGCCTCGGCGAGCGCCGAGCCGCAGTCGAAACACCAGTTCACCGGCTTCAGCCCGCGAAACACATAGCCCTTTTCCAGAATCTTCGCGAGCGCGCGGATTTCGCCGGCCTCGTTGACGAAATTCATCGTCTTGTACGGGTTGTCCCAGTCGCCGAGCACGCCCAGGCGCCGGAAGCCCGCCTTCTGCTTCTCGATCTGCTCGGTCGCGTAGGCGCGGGCCTTCTGCATCACCTCGGCCGCCGGCAGCGACTTGCCGAACTGCTTTTCGATCTGGATCTCGATCGGCATGCCGTGGCAGTCCCAGCCGGGCACGTAGACAGCGTCGAAGCCCGCGAGATTGCGCGCCTTGACGATCATGTCCTTCAGGATCTTGTTGACCGCGTGGCCGAGGTGAATGTCGCCGTTCGCATACGGCGGCCCGTCGTGCAGGATGAACTTCGCGCGGCCGCGGCTCGCGGCGCGGATCTTCTCGTAGACCTTGTTCTCCTGCCACTCGCGCACCCACGCGGGTTCGCGCTTGGGCAGGTCGCCGCGCATCGGAAACGGGGTGTCGAGCAGGTTGACCGGGTATTTCGACTGCGGCTTGGCGTCAGGCTTCGAAGGGGCTTTCTTGTTGCTCATGGAATATTCAGTGTGAATTCTGTGGGGCGGCGCTTTTCCGGCGTGCCATGAATCGACGGGCGAGGCAGCGGGCGACGCGCAATCACAAGCGCCGCGCGCTTACCTAATTCGATCGGTCGCCGAAATGGCGAAGCCGCTCGCGCTGCCGTGCGTGCGTGCGCTCGCGCCGAAGTATTCGCGTGCGTTCTGGACGTCGCGGGCGATTGCGGCCGTCAGGGTTTCGAGATCGACGAACTTCTCCTCGTCGCGCAGCTTTTTCAGGAATTCGACGCGCACGAGCTTGCCGTACGCGTCGCCGTGCCAGTCGAGTATGAAGACTTCGAGCAGCACGCGGCCCGAATCGTCGACGGTCGGGCGCAGCCCGAGGCTCGCGACCGCCGGCAGCGGCTCCGGCCCAAGGCCGTGCACGCGCACGACGAAGATGCCCGCGAGCGCCGGCCGCTTGTGGGCGATCGGCAGGTTGAGCGTGGGAAAGCCGAGATCGCGGCCGAGCTTCGCGCCGTGCACGACATGTCCGCTGATCACGTACGGGCGGCCGAGCGCGACGTGCGCGGCATCGAGGTCGCCCGCCACCAGCGACGCCCGCACCGACGACGACGAAATGCGCGCGCCGTTCGGATGCGCGACGGTCGCCATTTGCTCGACCTCGAAGCCGTGCTTCTCGCCCGCGGCCCTGAGCGAAGCGAAGTCGCCCGCGCGCTTCGCGCCGTAGCGGAAATCGTCGCCGATCATGATCCAGCGCGCGTGCAGCCCGTTCACGATGATGTTCTCGACGAACGTGTCCGGCGACTGGCTCGCGAACGTGTGATTGAAATGCTCGACCACCACGCGGTCGACGCCGTTCGTGCGCAGCGCCTCCAGCTTGTCGCGCAGCATCGCGATGCGCGGCGGGGCGCCGGCCGGATTGAAGAACTCGCGGGGATGCGGCTCGAAGGTCATCACGCAGACCGGCAGGCCGCGGGCGTCGGCGGCGGCCCGCACGCGCGCGAGCAGCGCCTGGTGGCCGCGGTGGACACCGTCGAAGTTGCCGATGGTCAGTGCGCAGGGCGCCCGGCTCTCGGCATTGGGTAGGCCGCGAAAGACTCTCACGATAGCGGATGGTCGGTGGTTGGGCTGATGCTTCGCCTGATGCTTGGGGCTGGTGCAGCAAAGCGTTCAATTATAAACGCTCGCACGACCGCCCGCCGGCCGGCGGTGCTTTTGGCACGGTTTTCGCACCGCCGAATGATAAAATCCGCGCATGAAAAAAATCGTCATTCTGATTTCCGGGCGAGGAACCAACATGGAGGCCGTCGTGCGCGCCTGCGCTCGCGAAGGCTGGCCGGCCGAGGTTCGCGCCGTCGTTTCAAACCGGCCGGATGCCGCCGGGCTTGGCTTTGCGGCCGCGAATGGCATCGAAACCGCGGTGGTCGACCATCGCGGCTTCGCAAGCCGTGAAGCGTTCGATGCGGCGCTCGCCGCCGCTGTCGACCAGTTTGCACCCGATCTCGTCGTGCTCGCCGGTTTCATGCGCGTGCTGACGGACGGGTTCGTCCACCGCTACGCCGGGCGCATGCTGAACATCCATCCGTCGCTGCTGCCCTGCTTCGCGGGCCTGAAGACGCACCAGCGGGCGCTCGACGCCGGCGTGCGCGTGCATGGCGCGAGCGTGCATTTCGTGACACCGGCGCTCGATCACGGGCCGATCGTGGCCCAGGGCGCGGTGCCCGTCATCGCCGGCGACGACGCCGCGGCGCTCGCCACGCGGGTGCTGGCCGTCGAACACATTATTTATCCGCGTGCGGTGCGCTGGTTCGTCGAGGGGCGTCTTGCCATCGACGGCGAGCGCGTCGTGCTCACGCCACCGGAGCCGCAATGGCTCTTTGCCGACATTGCCGGGGAGGGCGTATGAGGCTGCACGGATTTCTGATTGGACAAACCGAGACGCTGCTTGCCGACGTGCTGCGCTTTTCCGGCCCCGCCGACGCCGCGACGAGCCGCTTTTTCCGCGCGCACCCGAAGCTCGGCCACAGCGAGCGCGGCGTGATCGCGGAAGCGGTCTTCGCCGTGCTGCGCCGGAAGATGGAGTTCTCGCATCTCGCGGAAAGCGGCAGCGGCAGCCAGGCGCGCCGCCTTGCGCTGCTCGGGCTGATGCAGACGGCGGGGCTCTCGGCGGTGAAGCCGTTCGTTTCCGCCGACGAGTACCAGTGGCTGAACCAGGTCTCCAAGATCGATCCGGCGAGCCTGCCCGTGCGCGTGCGCACGAACCTGCCGCAATGGATCTACGACGCGATGGGCAAGCGGTTCGACCCCGAGGAGCTCGCGCTGCTCGCCGCGGCGCTGAATTACCCGGCGCCGCTGGATTTGCGCGCCAATCCGGTCAAGGCCACCCGCGACGCGGTCATCAAGGCGCTGACCGAGGCCGGCATCGACGCGGGCGAAATGCCGTTCGCGCCGTTCGGCGTCCGCGTCGACGGCAAACCCGCGCTTACGCGCCTGCCGGCGTTTCAGGAGGGCTGGATCGAGGTGCAGGACGAAGGCAGCCAGCTGCTTTGCTCGCTCGTCGCGCCCCGGCGCGGCGAGATGATCGTCGATTTCTGCGCGGGCGCGGGCGGCAAGACGCTCGCGCTCGGCGCGATGATGCGCTCCACGGGCCGTCTCTATGCGTTCGACGTGTCCGACCGGCGGCTCGCCAAGCTCAAGCCGCGGCTCGCGAGGAGCGGCCTGTCGAACGTGAATCCGGTGCTGATCGACAGCGAGCACGACGCGAAGATCAAGCGGCTCGCGGGCAAGATCGACCGCGTGCTCGTCGACGCGCCTTGTTCCGGTCTCGGCACGCTGCGCCGCAATCCCGACCTGAAGTGGCGGCAGTCGCCGGAATCGGTGGCGGAACTGACGCCGAAGCAACTGTCGATTCTTTCGAGCGCGGCGCGGCTCGTGAAGACGGGCGGCCGGCTCGTCTATGCCACGTGCAGCATGCTCGAGGTGGAAAACGAGGGCATCGTCGCCCAATTCCTGGAAACGCATCCGAACTTCAGGCTCGTCCCTGCGCGCGACGTGCTGGCGGAGCAGCGCATCGACCTCGATACGGGCGACTATTTGTCGCTCTGGCCGCACCGGCACGGCACCGACGGCTTCTTTGCCGCCGTGCTCGAGCGCGTGGCCGCGCCCGCGTCCGCGAAAGCCGGATTGCCGGACGAAGCGGCGTCCGAAGTGCCGTCCGAGTGATCTGACGCGCCGCCAGCATGCCGAACGGCTCCTCTTCGCCTCTGTCCGGCGGCCTCATCCGCGACTTCGGCGAGCCCGCGGTGATCTGGCAGGCGCTCGTGCTGGCGGGCTCGCTCGCGATCGCGTGGTGGCTCGCCCGGAGCCTGCGCAAACGGCTCGACGCGCGCCGCCAGTCGCGCTTCGAGGCGCTGCGTTTCGGCGCGGAGAGCCTGAACAAGGCGCTCTTCCCGCTGCTCGGCACCGTGCTCGTGAGCGTTGCGCAGCTCGTGATATCGCAGTTCATGCACACGTCGCTGCTGCGGCTCGCGCTCGTGCCGCTTTGCGGCATCACGGTCATCTACACGATGTTCTACATCGCGCGGCGCGTGTTCAGCCGCGGCGGCGAGACGCACGCGCTCCTCTTCTTGTTCGAGAAGGTCGTGACGACGCTCGTCTGGGTCGTGATGCTGCTCACCGTGATGGGCATCCAGGATGACGTCGTCGCCTGGATGGCGAGCGTTCGCTTCGACTTCGCGAATGCGCACCTGACGCTCCTTTCGCTTGCGACCGGCGTGCTGTGGGTGTGCGTGACGCTGATCGTGGCGCTCTGGGCGGGCGCGGCGCTCGAAGATCGCCTGATGCGCTCGCGCTCGCTCGACGCCAACGTCAAGGTGGTGCTCGCGCGCGTCGGCCGGGCGCTGATGATCCTGGCCGCGATCCTGATCAGCCTGTCGATCGTCGGCATCGACGTGACCGTGCTCGGCGTGTTCGGCGGCGCGCTCGGCGTGGGGCTCGGCTTCGGCTTGCAGAAGATCGCGAGCAACTACGTGTCGGGGTTCATCATCCTGCTCGACCGCTCGCTGCGCCTCGGCGACATGATCAACGTCGCGAACTATCAGGGCACCGTCACGCAGATCCGCACGCGCTACACCGTGGTGCGCGGGCTCGACGGCATCGAGACGCTGATTCCGAACGAAAAGCTGATCACCGATGTCGTGCAGAACCATTCGTCGTACCTGACGCGCGGCAACGCCAAGGTGGCCGTGCAGGTCAGCTACCGCAGCGATCTCGAACTCGCGATGCAACTGCTGGTCAAGGCGACCCGGGACGTCGAACGCGTGCTTCAGGACCCGGCGCCCGCGGCGCTCCTCGCCAGTTTCGGCACCGACGGCATCAATCTGGAGCTGAGCTTCTGGATCGAAGATGCGGCGAAGGGGACGGGCGGCGTAAAGTCGCAGGTGAACCGCAACATCTGGCGGCTGTTTTCCGAGCGCGGCATCGAGATTCCGTTCGCGCAGCGCGAGATCCGGATCGTCGAAGGCACGCCTGCCGCGCCCCCACCCCGGCAATAAATACCGGCGCCGGCCGTCCCGATGCTCCGGTAAATCGGCAATCCGCGTATCGAAAGGCAAAATCCTTTCGATCATACGGATAGCTGCCTATCGCGCGGGCGTCAGATCTTCTTCATTTTGGCTGCAATCAAAAAATTTCTCCTTTGACACAACGACTTGGAACGCATGAAGTAGAATGCGATCGAAGTTGTGCATGTTTCTTTCAGGTGCCCGACAGTCGTCGAAGCGCACTCACAACCGGCCACAACCGGCCAATTTTTCCGCCTCAACAGGTAAATTGCCTTGCTGAATTCCTCGCTTGAATTTCTTGCCAACGGATTGCTCGACTTTTCCTGGTGGCAAATCTTGCTGTTCACGCTCGTGATGACGCACATCACGATCATCGGCGTCACGGTCTATCTGCACCGCTGCCAGGCGCACCGGGCGCTGGACCTGCATCCCGTCGCGAGCCACTTTTTCCGCTTCTGGCTCTGGATGACGACGGGCATGCTGACCGGCCAGTGGGCGGCGATCCACCGCAAGCACCACGCCAAGTGCGAGACCGAGGAAGATCCGCACAGCCCGCAGACGCGCGGCATCTGGAAGGTGCTGCTCGAAGGCGCGGAACTGTATCGCACGGAAGCGAAGAACGAAGAAACCATGCGCAAGTTCAGCCACGGCACGCCGAACGACTGGATGGAGCGCAGCGTCTACACGCGTTACCCGATTCTCGGCATCAGCATCATGATGGTGATCGATGTTGCGCTCTTCGGCATCGTCGGGCTGTCGGTGTGGGCAGTGCAGATGATCTGGATTCCGTTCTGGGCCGCGGGTGTGGTCAACGGTCTCGCACACTGGTGGGGCTACCGCAACTTCAACTCGGCGGATGCCAGCACCAACATTTTCCCGCTCGGCATCATCATCGGCGGTGAGGAACTGCATAACAACCACCATACCTACGCGACGTCCGCGAAGCTGTCGAACAAGTGGTACGAGTTCGACATCGGCTGGATGTATATCCGCATCCTCTCGGCGTTCAAGCTCGCCAAGGTGAAGAAGCTCGCGCCGACGCCGCGCCTCTCCGCCACCAAGCCGGTGCTCGATCACGATACGCTGCAAGCCGTCCTGTCGAACCGCTATGAAGTGATGGCGCGCTACGGAAAGGCGGTCAAGCGGGCGTATCGCCAGGAACTCGCGAAGCTCAAGGAAGCCGGTGCGCGCGAGAAATATCAGCTGATGCACGGCGCGCGCAAGTGGTTCCACAAGGAAGAAGACGGCCTGAACGAGCCGCAGCGCAAACAGTTGCCCGAAATCTTCTCCGACAACCAGAAATTGCGCACATACATCGAATTGCGCAAGGATCTGTCGGCAATGTGGGACCGGTCGAACGCATCGCGTGAACAGCTGCTCGCGCAATTGCAGGACTGGTGCCATCGCGCGGAGCAAAGCGGCATCAAGGCGCTGCAGGATTTCGCGATACGCCTTCGCCGTTACGCCTGACGGATCAATATCCGTTAAAATTTCGTGACGTCACAAGACCCCGCTCTGGCGGGGTTTTTGTTTTTGGGCGCCAGGGTTTGTGCTGCAGGTTCGGCGGGAGACAGAGGACAGCATGGAAGCGATCATCAGGAGCGTCGAGTACGATCGGCCGCAGGGCTTGACGTGTGGAGTCGGAGAGGCTTGGGCGAGGGTGCCGGATGCGCCGTCGGCCGAGCGCAGGCGGGAATTGAAGGAGCAGATCCGCGCGCTGCTCAGGCGCGAGAAGGCGGTGCTCGTCGCGCACTACTACGTCGACCCCGAATTGCAGGAACTCGCCGACGAGACCGGCGGCTGCGTCGCGGATTCGCTCGAAATGGCGCGCTTCGGCCGCGATCACGCGGCGCAGACGCTCGTCGTCGCCGGCGTGCGCTTCATGGGCGAGACCGCGAAAATCCTGAGCCCCGAAAAGCGCGTGCTGATGCCCGATCTCGACGCCACCTGCTCGCTCGACCTCGGCTGTCCCGCCGACGAATTCTCCGCTTTCTGCGACGCGCATCCGGACCGCACTGTCGTGGTCTACGCGAATACCAGCGCGGCCGTGAAGGCGCGGGCGGACTGGATGGTGACGTCGTCGATCGGGCTGGAAATCGTGGCCGACCTGCACGCGCGCGGCGAAAAGATCCTGTGGGCGCCGGATCGCCATCTCGGCGGCTACATCCAGAAAAAGACCGGCGCCGACATGCTGCTGTGGCAGGGCTCGTGTCTCGTGCACGACGAGTTCAAGGGCATCGAACTCGATCTGCTGCGCGCCGAATATCCCGACGCGAAGATTCTCGTTCACCCGGAATCGCCGGAAGCGGTGGTGGCGCTCGCGGATGTCGTCGGCTCGACGACCCAGCTCATCGACGCCGCCGTGCGCCTCGACGCGAAGCGCTTCATCGTCGCGACGGATCTCGGGATTTTGCACAAGATGCGGCTCGCCGCGCCCGGCAAGACCTTCATCGAAGCCCCGACGGCCGGCAACAGTGCGACCTGCAAGAGTTGCGCGCATTGCCCGTGGATGGCGATGAATGGCCTCGCGAATCTCGCGGAGGTGCTGGAGCGCGGTCACAACGAAATCTTCGTCGATCCGGCGATCGGTGCGCGTGCGCGTCTTCCGATCGACCGCATGCTCGACTTCGCGGCGCGCCACAAGAAGCGCGTGCAGGCGAGCGGCGATCTGGCGAAGGACGGCGCGCTCTTTTCCAACGTGGGGGCGGCGTGATGGCGTCGAACGATTTCGTGTCACCGCTTTGGGCGGAAATTCGCGCGCAATACGGCGAAGCATTCGATGCAGCGCTCGTTCGCAATGTCACGGATGCGCTGGCGGAAGATGTCGGCACCGGCGACCAGACCGGGCGCCTCGTTCCCGCCGACGCCCGCCGCACGGCGCGCATCACGGTGCGCGAGGAGGCGGTGCTCTGCGGCGTGCCGTGGTTTGAGGAGGTGATGCGTCGCGTCGATCCGTCGATTGCGGTGACGTGGCAGTATCGGGAAGGGGACCGGATGGCGGCGAACACGCCGGTCGTGCTGCTCGACGGCCCGGCTCGCTCACTCTTGACCGCCGAGCGCAACGGCCTGAATTTTCTGCAATTGCTGTCCGGCGTCGCGACTGCGACGCGTCGCTTCGTCGATGCGATCGAAGGCACTCGCGCGCGCATCCTCGATACGCGCAAGACGCTGCCGGGCCTGCGCCTCGCGCAGAAGTACGCGGTGCGCGTGGGCGGCGGCGCGAATCAGCGGCTCGCGCTCTACGACGGCATTCTCATCAAGGAAAATCACATCGCCGCGGCGGGCGGTGTCGGTGCGGCGATGGACGCCGCGATCGCGCTCGATGCCGGCGTGCCGATCCAGATCGAAGTGGAAACGCTCGAACAGCTCGAATCGGCGCTGGCTCACCGCGCGGAGTCGATCCTGCTCGACAATTTCACCTTCGACGCGATGCGTGATGCCGTGCGCATCGCGGGCGGACGGGCCGTACTGGAAGTGTCGGGCGGCGTCAATTTCGAGACCGTGCGCACGATCGCGGAAACCGGCGTCGACAGGATTTCGATCGGCGCGCTCACGAAGGACGTGCGCGCGACCGATTACTCCATGCGCCTGATCTAGAGCTTCTCGCCAGACGCTAGACCTTGATCCGCCGGGCGACCGGCGGCGTCAGCACGGTCGGCAGGGCCTTCGGCAGCGTGTCCGGCCAGTCGCGGCTGTAGTGCAGTCCGCGGCTTTCGCGCCGCGAGCACGCGCTTTCCACGATCAGCGACGCCACATCGACCAGATTGCGCAGCTCCAGTAAATCGCGGCTCACCTTGAAATTCGCGTAGTACTCGTGGATCTCGTCGCGAAGGAGCGCGATCCGGTGCTGTGCGCGGGCGAGCCGCTTGTCCGTGCGCACGATGCCCACGTAGTTCCACATCAGGCGCCGCAGTTCGTCCCAGTTGTGCGCGACGACCACTTCCTCGTCCGGATCGGAAACGCGACTTTCGTCCCAGTCGGGCAGCGGCGCGTGGCAGCCCGCCGAAAAACCGTCGGCTTCAATCGCCTGCGCCGCCGCACGGCCGACCACGAGGCACTCGAGCAGCGAATTGCTGGCAAGCCGGTTCGCGCCGTGCAGACCTGTGCACGATGTCTCGCCGACCGCGTAGAGCCCTGCGCGATCGGTGCGGCCCGCCAGATCGGTGACGACGCCGCCGCACGTGTAATGCGCGGCGGGCACGACCGGAATCGGCTGCTTGCTGATGTCGATGCCGAACTCGCGGCAGCGCGCGAGGATGGTCGGGAAATGCTCTTCGAGAAACGCCCGCGGCTGGTGGCTGATATCGAGATAAACGCAGTCGATGCCGCGCTTCTTGATTTCGAAGTCGATCGCCCGCGCGACGATGTCGCGCGGCGCCAGTTCGGCGCGCTCGTCGTGGGCGGGCATGAAGCGCGTGCCGTCGGGCAGACGCAGAATGCCGCCTTCGCCGCGCACCGCTTCCGAAATCAGAAACGATTTGGCGTAAGGGTGGAACAGGCAGGTCGGATGGAACTGGATGAACTCCATGTTCGACACGCGGCAGCCCGCGCGCCAGGCCATCGCGATGCCGTCGCCGGTCGCGGTGTCGGGATTGGTTGTATACAGATAGACCTTGCCGGCGCCGCCCGTCGCCAGCACGGTGTGGGGCGCCTCGATCGTGACCGTGCGCCCGCTTTTCAGGTCTAGCGCGTACAGGCCGTGGCAGCGGTGGCCGGGCAGTCCGAGGCGGTCGGACGTGATCAGATCGATCGCGTAGTGGTCTTCCAGAACGGAGATGTTCGGATGATTGCGCACACGCTCGTTGAGCGTGGTGACGACGGCGTGGCCGGTCGCGTCCGCCGCGTGAATGATGCGCCGGTGGCTGTGGCCGCCTTCGCGCGTCAGGTGGAATCCGAGTTCGGCGGACACGTCCTTCGTGAATGGCACGCCCTCGCTGATCAGCCATTCGATCGCGGCGCGCCCGTTTTCGACGATGAAGCGCGTCGCCGCCTCGTCACACAGTCCGCCGCCCGCGACGAGCGTGTCGTCAACGTGGTTGTCGGTGCTGTCGGCGGAATCGAGCACCGCCGCGATGCCGCCCTGCGCCCAGTCGCTCGCGCCGTCGCTGACGGTGCGCTTGGCGATGATCGCGACGCGCCGCGTTTCGGCGAGGTTCAGTGCGACGCTCAGGCCCGCGAGGCCGCTGCCTACGATTGCTACATCGAAAATCATGCTGCCGCTTCTCCGTCGATATGGCTGTGTGCGGCTTCGGGCGCGTCGTGCGCACGAAAGTCCGTAGCCAGCAAGGATACCGTGCGACGCACGCGACGGACAGTCGGCCGAAAGGGCAGGCGGGCCGGAAATAACAAAAAAGCCCCGCATGTGCGGGGCTTTTTTGTCGTCTTCAGGCTCAGGAAACCAGATTTATTTGATCTTGGTTTCTTTGTATTCGACGTGCTTGCGGACAACGGGATCGAATTTCTTGATCGCCATTTTTTCCGGCATATTGCGTTTGTTCTTCGTCGTGGTGTAGAAGTGACCCGTACCTGCGGTCGATTCCAGCTTGATCTTGTCGCGTGCGCCCTTGGCCATTTCCGTGCTCCTTAGACTTCACCGCGTGCGCGCAGATCTGCGAGCACGGCGTCGATACCGTTCTTGTCGATCAGGCGCAGGCCGGCGTTCGACACGCGCAGACGCACCCAACGGTTTTCGCTTTCAACGAAGAAACGGCGGTTCTGCAGGTTCGGCAGGAAACGACGCTTGGTACGGTTGTTCGCGTGGGAAACGTTGTTGCCGCTCATCGGCGCCTTCCCAGTTACTTGGCATACGCGTGCCATGAGAGCACTCCTAATACGCTTAAATTCTGAGTTCGAACGCCTTGTGACACCTTCGGTCTTGCACCCTTGGGATTACCGCTTCAGGGGTACCGACAGGAAATCACACTAACATTCGGCGCTCGGAACAGGTTGGTTGAAAGAAGCAAACCGCGATTCTAGCAGCAAAAACTCAGCAATATCAAGCCTTTTTGGTCTTATTCTCTCCGCCGCCAGGGTCGAAGCCTTCGGGCATTCACTTCACAGCCATCCCTGCCGGGCAAAAGAGAAGATCTCGTTCGACGCGACGACGAGGTGGTCGAGCAGCCGCACGTCGATGAGCGCGAGCGCGTCCTGAAGCGTGCGCGTGAGGCGGCGGTCGTTTGCGCTCGGCGCCACACCGCCCGAAGGGTGATTATGCGCGACGATCAGTCCTGCCGCATTCAGCGAGAGCGCCCGCCGCACGATTTCACGCGGATAGACGGCAACCCGGGTGATGGAGCCGCGCGCGGATTCCTCCGCGAGCAGCAGTTGATGCCGTGCGTCGAGATAAAGACACACGAAAACCTCATACTGACGCGTGCCGATCAGGAGCTTCAGATAGTCCTCGACGGCGCTGGGGGAGTCGAGCAGCGCCCGGTCGCGGGCCTTCTCGGCGAGCGCGCGGCGGCACAGCTCGGATACCGCCAGCAACTGCGCCGCGCGCGCCGGTCCGATGCCGCGCAGCGCGCGCAATTCCGTGGCGGAGGCGTCGAGGACGCTTCTCAGGGTACCGAAATGCTTCAGGAGCTCGCGCGCGAGGTCCACGGCCGTCCAGCCGGGGATGCCCGCATGCAGGAACAGCGCGAAGAGCTCGGCGTCGGAAAGCGAGGCGGCGCCGTTTGCGAGCAGCCGCTCGCGCGGACGCTCACTCTCGGCCCAGTCGCAAATCGGCGTGACGGGCGACGCGGCATGGGCCGCCGCGAGCGGCGCGCCGGCGGCGACGAGTCTCAGTTTTGCGTTCATGGCGCGCTCCGCGGGCCGTGTTCTATATAGTATGCGCAGTCATCCGTGGTGATCCGGCGCGGCGCGTCGGTTCGCCACTGTGGCTTACAATAGCGGTTTCGCGCGCTGCGCCCCCCGGCAGCCATGGCACACCGTGTGTGCGTCTGGTGGCCGACTGAAAGGCTTGATCCAATACACATGAGCATCATCGATATCTCCGAGGTGAAGTCCGGCTCGCACGTCACGCTTCATTACCGGCTCGCACTGGCCGACGGTGCAGACATCATCAATACCTTCACCGACAAGCCCGCGACGCTCCTGCTCGGCGCGGGCCAGCTCGCACCGCCGCTCGAAGCCATTCTGCTCGGGCTGAAGGTCGGCCACCATTCGACCTTTCAGCTAACGCCGGATGAGGCGTTCGGTCCCCGTAATCCGGAATTGATCCAGCGCGTGTCGCTCGCGACGCTGCGCGAAAACAGCATGATCGGTGAGGATTTTTCTCCGGGCGATCTCGTCGAATTCAACGCGCCCGGCGGCGGCCGCTATGCGGGCGTGCTGAAGGAAGTCGGCGAAACGTCGGCGCTGTTCGATTTCAACCATCCGCTCGCCGGCCAGGCGCTGGCCTTCGAAGTGAAAATCATCGGAATTCTGTAGCCATGAGCCTCGCTGATACCCTCACGGAAGTCGAAATCCTGCTCGCGCAGCCGCGCGGGTTCTGCGCGGGCGTCGATCGCGCGATCGAGATCGTGGAGCGCGCGATCAAGCTGTTCGGCGCGCCGATCTACGTGCGTCACGAAATCGTGCACAACGCCTACGTGGTGGAGGATCTGCGCAAAAAGGGGGCGATTTTCATCGAAGACCTCGCGGACGTGCCGATGGGCAGCACGCTGATCTTCAGCGCGCACGGCGTCTCGAAGGCGGTGCGTGCGGAAGCCGAAACGCGCGGCCTGCGCGTGTTCGACGCCACCTGTCCGCTCGTGACCAAGGTGCACATGGAAGTGGCGAAGATGCGCCAGGAAGGATTCGACATCGTCATGATCGGCCACAAGGGGCACCCCGAGGTCGAGGGCACGATGGGGCAGACGGGCGAAGGCATGCACCTCGTCGAGGACATCGACGACGTCATGGCACTCGCGCTGCCGGATCCGGAGCGCATCGCCTACGTGACGCAGACGACGCTTTCGGTGGACGATGCCTCGGCGATCATCGACGCGCTCAAGTCGAAATACCCGCTCGTCAAGGAACCGAAGAAGCAGGACATCTGCTACGCGACGCAGAACCGCCAGGACGCGGTGAAGTTTCTCGCGCCGCAGTGCGACGTGGTGATCGTGGTCGGCAGCCCGAACAGCTCGAATTCGAGCCGTCTGCGCGAAGTGGCGGAAAAGCGCGGCATTCCCGCCTATATGGTGGATTCGCCGACGCAGATCGATCCGAAATGGGTGGAGGGCAAGAAGCGCATCGGCGTGACGGCGGGCGCATCGGCGCCGGAAGTGCTCGCGCAGGCGGTGATCGCGAGATTGCGGGATCTGGGGGTGCGCAACGTGCGCTCGCTGGAAGGCATCGAGGAGACGATTTCGTTTCCATTGCCGCGCGGATTGTCCTTGCCACAGTAAATCAGAGACGCCCTTCGGGGCGTTTTTCATGGTCATTCATTAGCCCGTTTGCGCTATATTTATCGTCGTGTGCCGGACTCCAGCGGAAACGGTGCGAACAAAAGCACGCACGATCGCACTAAAATGGTGCGCCGCGTCACGCGGCTGACTTCGGCTATCCCCTTATAACGAAGCGCAATACAAAAACCTTACAATCCAGATTGCGCATCGTCAGTCGATTATGGTGCAACTGCTGCACAAATGCGGATCGCAACCTGGTTGCGCCAGAGCGCGAAAATCGGTCGAAAATAGCGGTTGCAATGCAGGAAAACCCCTGTCACATAACAATATTGCCCGTCCCATAATTAGAGTTACAATGCGCGCGTTCCAGGCCGGAAGGGGCCTGAAACATCGGTTTTTCAGGGCGCAGGAGACCTACTGAATGCGAGTCAAGTTTGCTTACGCCGTGTCCATCGCGGCTGCGGTTGCAATGGCAACCGCATGCGGCAAGAAGAGCGATGGCGGGGCGGGCACTGAGGCATCGGCTGCAAGTTCCGCCGCCGCGCCGGCCGCGGCGGCACCGGCGAGCGCGGCGACTGTCGTGAAGATCGGCCATGTGGCTCCGCTGACCGGCTTGCAGGCGCATCTCGGCAAGGACAACGAGAACGGCGCGCGGCTCGCGGTGGAGGAAATCAGCGCGCAGGGCCTCACCATCGACGGCCGCGCGATCCATCTCGAACTGGACGCGCAGGACGACGGGGCCGACCCGCGCGTGGGAACCGAAGCGGCGCAGAGGCTCGTCGACGACCACGTGGTCGCGGTGATCGGTCACCTGAACTCGGGCGTGTCGATTCCGGCATCGAAGATCTACAGCGACGCGAACGTGGCGCAGATCTCGCCCTCGACGACCAACCCGGAATACACGAAGCAAGGTTACAAGACGACGTTTCGCGTCGTCGCGACAGACGCGCTGCAGGGTCCCGTGCTCGCCGACTACGCGATGAAGACGCTGCACGTGAAGAAAGTCGTGATCGTCGATGACACGTCGGCCTACGGCCGCGGTCTCGCGGACGAGTTTGCAAAGACGGTGGAGGCGGGGGGCGTGAAGGTCATCGCCCGCGAGGCGACCAGCGAAAAGGCCCGCAACTTCAAGGCCATACTGACAAAAATCAAACGTGCCCAGCCCGATGCCGTGATGTACGGGGGAATGGACGTGACGGGCGGGCCGTTCGCCAAGGAAGCGGCCGCACTGGGCATCAAGGCAAAAATCCTTGCCGGCGACGGCGTATGTACCGACAAGGTGGTGGAGCTCGCGGGCGACGCGGTGCAAAACCTGGTCTGTTCGGAGGCGGGTCTCGCGCTTTCGAAGATGGACAAGGGAGCGGACTTCTCCCAGAAGTACGAAGCCCGTTTTCACACGCCAGTGCAGATTTACGCGCCTTTCACGTATGACGCCGTGTACGTGATCGTCGATGCAATGAAGCGCGCCAATTCCATCGAAGCGCCCAAGGTGCTCGCTGCGATCGCGTCGACCGATTTCAATGGTCTGACGGGACACATCGCATTCGACGACAAGGGCGATTTGAAGGCAGGCACGATCACGCTGTATGACTTCAAGGACAAGAAGAAAAATGTCCTCGACGTCGTGAAACAGTGACGTCGGGGCGTTTGCAGCCTGACGGCGCCGGCTACCCGACGGCGCCGTTTTCGTATCCGTCCGACATGTACTCGCCGCCACATCCGGCAGCGGGCGCGGGTCGAGGCGTTTAACCCTTACCGGTCTTTTTTTCAAGTACGCGCAGTGCCGTTCTCGATTTCGCTTCACACCGGTTTATCGGCCGGTGATAAAGCGGATATCCAGTCGCACGGGCTAAGGAGCTTTAAATGGATATTTTCATCCAGCAGATCTTGAACGGTCTGGTGCTTGGCAGCGTCTACGCCATCATCGCACTGGGCTACACGATGGTGTACGGCATTCTGGGCATCATCAACTTCGCCCACGGCGATGTGCTGATGGTCGGCGCCATGGTGGCGCTCTCTGCCATCGGCGTTATGACGAACCACTTTCCGGGCTTGCCCGGGCCGATCATGCTCGTGATCGCGCTGGCGGTGGCGGCGGTGGTGTGTGCGCTGGTCGGCTACACGATCGAGCGCGTGGCCTACCGGCCGTTACGCAAGGCACCGCGCCTCGCGCCGCTCATCACGGCGATCGGCGTCTCGATCCTTCTCCAGACGCTCGCGATGATGATCTGGGGCCGCAACCCGCTGCCGTTCCCGCAACTGCTGCCCACCGATCCGATCAACGTGATCGCCGCGACGGAAACGCGTCCGGGCGCCGTGATCTCGATGACCGAAATCGTGATCATCGTGGTCGCGTTCCTCGTGATGGCGGGCCTGCTCCTGCTCGTGCACAAGACCAAGCTCGGCCGCGCGATGCGGGCGATCGCCGAGAACCCCGGCGTCGCGAGCCTGATGGGCGTGAACCCGAACTTCGTGATTTCCGCGACCTTCATGATCGGCTCGGCGCTTGCCGCGCTCGCCGGCGTCATGATCGCGTCCGAATACGGCAACGCGCACTTCTACATGGGCTTCATTCCGGGCCTGAAGGCGTTCACGGCCGCGGTGCTGGGCGGGATCGGCAACCTGGGCGGCGCCATGGTCGGCGGCGTGCTGCTGGGTCTCATCGAACAGCTTGGCGCGGGTTACATCGGCAACCTGACGGGCGGCGTCTTCGGCAGTAACTACCAGGACGTGTTCGCTTTCATCGTGCTGATCATCGTGCTTGTGTTCCGTCCGTCCGGCTTGCTCGGCGAACGTGTTGCAGACCGGGCTTAAGGGAGAAGACCAAAATGACATCGATTCAACCGATTGAGCCGTCCACAACGCTCATTCCCGAGAAAAAAGGCGCGAAGACCTACGCGATCACCATCCTGGTGGCGGCGCTCGTGATCATGGCGCCGATGGTGATCGGCGCGGCGGGCGGCAACTACTGGGTGCGCGTGCTCGACTTCGCGATGCTGTACGTGATGCTCGCGCTGGGCCTGAACGTGGTGGTCGGCTTCGCCGGCCTGCTGGATCTGGGCTACATCGCGTTCTACGCGGTCGGCGCCTACACGGCGGCACTGCTTTCCTCGCCGCAACTGTCGACGCAGTTCGAATGGATCGCGCATCTCGCACCCGGCGGGCTGCACGTGCCGTTCCTGCTGATCGTGCCGTGCGCGATGGCGCTCGCAGCGACCTTCGGCGTGCTGCTCGGCGCACCGACGCTGCGTCTGCGCGGCGACTACCTGGCCATCGTGACGTTGGGCTTCGGGGAAATCGTCCGGATCTTCATGAACAACCTCGATCGCCCGATCAACATCACGAACGGCCCGAAGGGCATTACCGGTATCGATCCGGTGACGGTGGTGGGCTTCAACCTGTCGCAGACTCATGAACTGTTCGGACTGAAGTTCCCGTCCGTCTACATGTATTACTACCTGTTCGTGCTGTGCGCGCTGTTCGTGATCTGGGTCTGCACGCGCCTGCAGCACTCGCGCATCGGCCGCGCGTGGGCCGCGATCCGCGAGGACGAAATCGCCGCGAAGGCGATGGGCATCAACACCCGTAACGTCAAGCTGCTCGCGTTCGCGATGGGCGCGTCGTTCGGCGGGCTGTCGGGCGCGATGTTCGGTGCGTTCCAGGGCTTCGTGTCGCCGGAATCGTTCACGTTCTGGGAATCGATCGTCGTGCTGGCGTGCGTGGTGCTCGGCGGCATGGGCCACATTCCGGGCGTGATTCTCGGCGCGGTGCTGCTCGCCGTGTTCCCCGAATTCCTGCGCTCGACGATGGGACCGCTGCAGCACGCCATCTTCGGCCATCAGATCGTCGATACCGAAGTCATCCGTCAGCTGCTGTACGGCCTGGCGATGGTGCTGATCATGCTGTATCGCTCGGAAGGCCTGTGGCCGGCGGCGAAACACGAAGACAAGATCGCGAAGATCGCGAAGCGCGCTGGCAAGAAGCCGGTGCGCGCCTGAGGCGGGGGAATAAAAATGAGCGATAAACGTACACGATTGTCCGTGACGGGCGTGAACAAGCGCTTTGGCGGCTTGCAGGCTCTTTCGGAAGTGCGCCTCGAAATCAAGGAAGGCGAGATCTACGGCCTGATCGGCCCGAACGGCGCGGGCAAGACCACGTTCTTCAACGTGATCACGGGCCTCTACACGCCGGATTCTGGCGAATTCAAGCTCGACGGCGAAGCGTACACGCCGACCGCCGTCTATCAGGTGGCGAAGGCGGGCATCGCGCGCACGTTCCAGAACATTCGTCTCTTCGGCGGCATGACCGCGCTGGAAAACGTGATGGTCGGGCGCCACGTGCGCACGAAGCACGGCCTGATCGGCGCGGTGTTCCAGACGCCGGCCGAGCGCCGCGAAGAGCGCGAGATCAAGGAGCGCGCACTGGAACTGCTCGACTACGTGGGCGTGCTGCAGTACGCGGACTACACGTCGCGCAACCTGTCGTACGGTCACCAGCGGCGTCTGGAAATCGCGCGCGCGCTTGCGACCGATCCGAAGCTGCTCGCCCTCGACGAACCCGCCGCCGGCATGAACGCGACGGAAAAGGTCGAACTCACGCGGCTGCTCGACAAGATTCGCTCCGATGGCAAGACGATTCTCCTGATCGAACACGACGTGAAGCTGGTGATGGGATTGTGCAACCGCATGACGGTGCTCGATTACGGCAAGGTGATCGCCGAGGGTCTGCCGCAGGACGTGCAGAAGGACCCGAAGGTGATCGAGGCATATCTGGGTGCAGGGGTCCACTGATGGCTACGACGAACGCGATGTTGAAAATCAAGGGCCTGCAGGTCAATTACGGCGGCATTCAGGCCGTCAAGGGCGTGGATCTGGAAGTCGGGCAGGGCGAACTGGTCACGCTGATCGGCGCGAACGGCGCGGGCAAGACGACCACGATGAAGGCGATCACGGGTCTCAAGCCGTATTCGGCGGGCGACATCGAGTACATGGGCAAGTCGATCAAGGGCGTGCCGACGCACGAGTTGCTCAAGCGCGGTCTCGCGATGGTGCCGGAAGGGCGCGGCATTTTCGCGCGCATGTCGATTCTGGAAAACATGCAGATGGGCGCGTACCTGCGCAACGACAACGACGGCATCCAGAAGGACACCGAGCGCATGTTCGGCTTCTTCCCGCGGCTGAAGGAGCGCGCCTCGCAGTACGCGGGCACGCTCTCGGGTGGCGAACAGCAGATGCTCGCGATGGCGCGCGCGCTGCTTTCGCGTCCCAAGCTGCTGCTGCTCGACGAGCCGTCGATGGGCCTCTCGCCGATCATGGTCGAGAAGATCTTCGAGGTGGTGCGCGAGATTTCCGCGGAAGGGCTGACGGTGCTGCTCGTCGAGCAGAACGCGCGGCTCGCGCTGCAGGCGGCGAACCGCGGTTACGTGATGGACTCGGGGCTCGTCACCATGACGGGCGACGCGAAGCAGATGCTCGACGATCCGAAGGTGCGGGCGGCTTATCTGGGCGAGTGATCCCCCGCGGCTTCGAGCTGATTTCGCCGCTTCGAACGAAAAAACCGCATGCGCTGAAACGCATGCGGTTTTTTTATGCGCGTTGGAGCCGCTTGCCGAGGCTCACGACTTCGTCGGCGTGATATCCGAGCTTCGCGTAAAACGCCTGCACGCCGGCTTTCGCGGCCAGGACCTGCAGGTTCACCTTCGGACAGCCGAGCCGCGCGAGTTCGGCCTCCGCGTGATGGACGAGCGCGCGGCCGAAACCCTTGCCGCGCATCTCTTCGGCGACGGCGAGCGAGTACAGCCATCCGCGATGCCCGTCGTAACCCGCCATGATCGTGCCGATCACGCGCGCTCCGACCTCGCCCACGAGGAACAGCTCCGGCTGCGTCGCGAGCTTGTTCGCGATCGACACGCGCGGGTCGCGCTGCGGCTTCGCGGGGTCGGCGTATTCGGGAAACGAGCGCTGCCAGAGCGCGATCACCGCATCGGTGTCGCGCGCCTCGAACACGCGGATCTTCACAGCGAGTCCAGCACCGAACGCAGCATCGCCATCATCTGGTCGATCTCGTCCTTCGTCACGTTCAGCGCCGGCATGAAGCGCAGCAGATTCGGGCGTGCGGCATTGAGCAGCAGGCCGTCGGGCTGCATGAGACGCGCCTTTTCGACGATCTGCGGTCCCTTGTCGCTGTCGAGCAGCAGCGCGCGCAGCAGGCCATCGCCGCGTTCGCCATTGAATCCGCGCTCGTCCGACAGTTGAAGCAACTGCGCCTTCAGATATTCGCCGCGTTCGCGCACGCCTTCGAGAAAGCCGGGCGCCGTCAGCTGGGAGATCACCGAGAAACCGACCGCCGTCATCAGCGGATTGCCGTTGTACGTGCCGCCCTGATCGCCCGGCTCGAAGCAGGCAATCTCCGCCTTCGACAGCAGCGCCGCGAGCGGCACGCCGCCGCCGATGCCCTTGCCGAGCGTCATGATGTCCGGCTCGATGCCCGAAAGCTCGTACGCGAAGAGCGTTCCGGCGCGCCCGCAGCCGCTTTGCACTTCATCGACGATCAGCAGGATGTTGTGCTTCTTCGTGAGCGCGCGCAGTTGCTGCATGAATTCGCGCGTTGCGGGAATCACGCCGCCTTCGCCCTGGATCGGTTCGAGCATCACGCCGACGGTCTTGTCGGTGATGAGCTTTTCCACCGACGCGATGTCGTTCAGATCGGCCTTCGGGAAGCCCGGCACCTGCGGCGCGTAGATCGTGTCCCAGCCGGCCTTGCCGCTCGCCGACATGGTCGCGAGCGTGCGGCCGTGGAAGCTGTGGTCGAACGTAATGATTTCGTACGCGCCGCCCTTGAACTTGCGGCCCCACTTGCGCGCGAGCTTGATTGCGCCTTCGTTCGCCTCGGCGCCGCTGTTCGCGAAGAACACCTTGTCAAAGCAGCTGTGCTCGGTGAGCAGGCCCGCGAGCTGCGCCATCGGCGCGTTGTAGAAAGCCGGCGACGGGTTGATCAGCGTGCGCGCCTGCTTCTCGATCGCCTCGATCATGCCGTCGTTGCAATGGCCGAGCGCATTGACCGCCCAGCCCTGGATGAAGTCCAGGTAGCGTTTGCCGGTATTGTCGTAGAGCCATGAGCCCTTGCCGTGCGTGAACACGATTTCAGGACGGTTCGTGATGAACATCAGCGATTCGACAGGGTACTCATTGAAATTCATGACAGCGGGCTCCACGAGGGCGACAACGGGTTGATGGCAGGGTCAATTACAAGCGGCGCCGGAAAAAACAAAAGCCACGGTATCCCGTGGCTTCATTTCCTGCGCTTCGAAAGCTTACATGAGCGCAAATCCGTGACGAGCCAGCGGCATCCCTAGGGAAGCGGCGAGCGGCGACGTCGGAGGCTGGTCTGGATTTCGATCATTCGCGAAGGATACGATACGAGGTTTGTGCATGTAAACCGCAACGGACGGATTTTTTTCCGCCCGAGGCAGGCTGAAAGCGTCAGACCGGATGCGCGAGATCGGCCGCGCTCGTGAACGAGTCGGCGTAGAACTCGTCGTCCGGCAGGCGGTGATGGTTCGTGAAATCGCGCTGCGCCGATTCGACCATCACCGGCGCGCCGCACGCATACACCTGATACGCGCTCAAGTCTGGCAGATCCTCGATGACGGCACGATGAACGAAGCCGGTACGGCCGGTCCATGCGTCGCTCGCGTCGGGCTCCGAGAGCACCGGCACGAACTTGAAGTCCGGCACTTCCTTCGCCCATTGCTCGGCGAGCTCCATCATGTACAGGTCTTTCTTGCGGCGCCCGCCCCAGTAGAGTGTCATCGGGCGGTTCAGGTTCTTGAACACCGCATGCTCGATGATCGCCTTGATCGGTGCGAAGCCCGTACCCGAGGCGAGCAGCACGATCGGCTTGTCGGATTCGTCGCGCAGGAAGAACGTGCCGAGCGGGCCTTCGAAGCGCAGGATGTCGCGCTCCTTCATCGCGCCGAACACGTGGTCCGTGAACGTGCCGCCGGGCATGTGGCGGATGTGCAGTTCGAGCGGGCCTTCGTGGTGCGGCGGGCTCGCCATCGAATAGCTGCGGCGCTTGCCGTCCTTCAGGATGAATTCGATGTACTGGCCCGCGAGATATTGCAGCCGCTCGTTCGCGGGCAACTGCAGCTTCAGTTCGATGACGTCGTCCGCGCGGCGCTCGAGCGCGTTGACGCGGCAGGGGAGCTTCTTCACCTGCACGTCGCCGACGCCCGCCACTTCGCGCACGTCGATTTCGAGGTCGGTCTGCGCGGTCGCGCAGCAAAAGAGCGCCATGCCGCGTGTTTTTTCGTCGTTCGACAGCGCCGACGACGAGTGCGGCGCCTGCTCGACTTCGCCGGTCACGATGGTGCCCTTGCACGAGCCGCAGGCGCCGTTCTTGCAGCCGTATGGCAGGCCGATGCCCTGGCGCAGCGCCGCGGTGAGCACGGCTTCGTCGGGTTCCACTTGAAACTGCCGGCCGCTTTGCCGGAGCGTTACGTTAAAAGCCATAGATCGTCATGAGTTGGGTGAGTCGAATACGTGATGCCTGACGTGCGTCATGCGGCGGATACAATGCACGGCATGATTGCCACTCGAATCCTGCGCCGCCGGCGCGTGCTCATCGTCGGATGCGGCGATGTCGGGCTGCGCTCTGTGCCGCTTTTCAGGGCGCGCGCCGCGTCGCCCCGCGTGATCGCGCTCACGAGCCACGCCGAGCGCAGCGGCGAACTGCGCGCCGCGGGCACGACGCCGATCGTCGGCGACCTCGACCGCCGCGCCAGCCTCTGCCGGCTCGCGGGCCTGGCGCCAACCGTGCTGCACCTCGCGCCGCCGCAGAAGGACGGCGACGACGATCGCCGCACCCGCGCGCTAATCGCGGCCCTATGCGCGCCGCACCGCAGCGTCGCGTACAGCGCCTGCAGCGCGAGCGCGGCACATCGCGCGTGGCGCGCCTGGTTCCGTGCCGCCGCCGCGAAAGCTCCGGCGCGTGCGCGAAAGTCCGCGAAAGCTCCTTGCATTGTACCCGACGGGTCCTCCCGGGCGCCGCGCCGGCGGCCACAGGACGAGACCGGCCGGCCGATGCGTCAAAGGGTATTGCGCACCGCGCCGCGGCGGTCCGTGAGGCTCGTCTATGCGAGCACGACGGGGGTATACGGCGACTGCGGCGGCGCGCTGATCGATGAAACGCGGCCGGTGCGACCGGAAAACGCGCGCGCGAAGCGGCGTGTCGACGCCGAGTCGCAATTGCGGCGCGCGGCGGCGCGTGGCCGCTTGCGCGTGTCGATCGTGCGGATTCCGGGCATCTACGCAGCCAGCCGGTTGCCGCTCGAACGCCTCAGGCGGCGCGCTCCGGCGCTCGTCGCCGAAGACGACGTCTTCACCAATCACATCCACGCCGACGACCTCGCGGCCATCCTCGTGCGGTCCATCGGACGCGCCCGGCCGCAGCGCGTGATCCACGCGTCGGACGACACGGATTTGCGCATGGCGGACTATTTCGATCGAGTGGCCGACGCGCGTGGCCTGCCGCGCGTGCCGCGCATCACGCGGGAAGCGGCCGAGACCCGGCTCGAGCCGATGACGCTCTCGTTCATGCGCGAGTCGCGCCGGCTTCTCAACACGCGGATGAAGCGCGAACTGCGCTACGCCTTGCGCTACCCGACGGTCGACGATTTCCTGCGCGGCTAGATCAGCGCCGGAATGGTCTCGAGAAGCAGGAAGCACATCAGCGCGCCGATCAGTGCGCCGATGAGGTTCGGCTCGTACTTGTGGCGTATGTGCATCGAGATGAGCAAGACCCCGATCAGAACCACGCTTAGCGCAGCGAACGCGATCAGCGCGACGGTCATATGGGAGACCATGATGCCCTCCTGCTTTTTTTGGTAGTCGTATTCGGTACCCGTAGGAAAAGTATAAGTTTCCGCCTTACAGAAGGCATGCTGCGCCGCAACGCCCGGTGGTAGGTGCTTACACCGATTTCGCGCCTTGTGTGCGAAAGCGTACGAGCGCTATGCCACACAGGCGTCGGGGCGTCCGGCGCCGGGCGCACTCAGTCGCCGCGCAGCGCCGCGAGATCCGCTTCGTCGAGCCAGCACCACGCACCTTCGGCGAGCGTCGGCGGCAGTGCGAATCCGCCGATCCGCTCGCGATGCAGCGCCTCCACCCGGTTGCCCGCGGCCGCGACCATGCGCTTGACCTGGTGATACTTGCCCTCGAGCACGGTCAACTCAAGCAGGCGCTCGTCGCGCCGCTCTGCCGCGACGGCGGCGATCGGCTTCGGCTCGCCGTGCAGCAGCACGCCCCCGCGCAGCGCGTCGATCTGCGCATCGTCGAGCGGATGGCGCGTGCGCGCGAGATAGACCTTCGGCACCTTGCGCCTGGGCGAGGTGAACGCGTGGACGAAGGCGCCGTCGTCGGAGAGCAGCAAGAGGCCGGTCGTGTCCTGGTCGAGCCGGCCGACGCTCTGCACGCCGCGCGCGCAGAGCTGCGCGGGCAGCAGATGGAACACGCTCAGATGGTGCTGCGGATCGCGCGAGCACTCGTAGCCCGCCGGCTTGTTGAGCGCGATGTACGCCTTTTCGCGATACCGCCACGCGGTCCCGTCGACTTCGAACTCGGGCGCGGGTGCGCTCGCGAATTCGGCATCCGCGTCCGTGCAGACGCTGCCCGCGATCCGCACGCGGCCTTGCGCGACGATCGTGCGGCATTGCCGGCGCGAACCGAAGCCTTGGGAAAAGAGGATGCTTTCGAGGTCCATCGGAGAGCGGAGAGTGAGTCGCGCATTTTACCAACGTCGCGTGCGCGGGCCGTGTGCGGGCCTTGTGTCGTGCGCCGGCTCGTGCGTCAGCGGCCCGCGTGCGTGACCCGCGCGATTGCATCCGCGAGCGTCGCTTCGGACATCTCGCCGAAGTGCGACGCGATCGAGCGGCCGTCGGCGTCGTAGGTGAAGGTGCTCGGAAAGCCCGCGATATGCAGCGCCGCTTCGAGCTGCCGTTCGCGGTCGAGCAGCGTGTTGTCGAGCCGAAGCTGCTGGCTCAGGAGGAAAGTGCCCACGGTCTCGCGCGATTCGCCGACGTTGGCGAACACGAATCGCACGTCGGGATGCCGCCGTTGCGCCGCTTCGAACACCGGCAGCTCGCGACGGCACGGCCCGCACCAGGTGGCCCAGACGTTCAGGATCGTCGGCCGTCCGTCCGATGCACGCAGCGGCGCGGGACGGCCGTCGAGCGTCGTCAGCGTGATGGCGGGAAGCGGCGGCAGCGGCCCGGCGAGCCGCGCCGCGATACCGAACGCCAGCGCGCCGCTCGCGAGCCCGGCCGCGATGCCGAATACGAGCGGCCGGCGCAGCGGCTTCGAGCGCACGACGTAAAAGGCCACGCACGCGATCGCCACCGCGATGCCCGCGACCGGCTCGAAGCCGAGGTCGCGGATGTCGGCGATGCGCAGCCACGCGTCGGAAAACTGCGTCCAGTGCATGGCGGCGAACGATGCGCGCGCGGCACACAGGGCGAGGAGGAGCGTCGAAAGCAGGGCGGTCTCGTACTGCCCGGCCTGCTGTGCGCCGCCCGCGATGCGGCGGCCCGCGGCGAGCGCGATCAGCACGCCGAGCGCGAAGAGCAGGGGAGGAAGCGGGAGGGCGAACGGGCCGAGTTGCATCGAGGTGTGAAGCGAGATTGCGGGAGCCACAGACTAGCGTACCCGCGCGCGGGTGATTGCGCATCGGCGGTTTATTTCAACGCGTGTGGGCTAGGCCCGGGGTGCGAACGTGCAGTTCGCCGAATGTGCGGGTGGCCGCGTCGCGCGTGCTGCGCGCCCGGGGCGCGATCGTGATGCACTTGCTGGCCCATGCGAGCTGCGTCGCGGCTTTGTCGTCGGCTCGTGCGACGGCGCATCATGCCGCATTCGCAGCGGTGGCGCGCAACGGCTGAAGTGCGCGCCGCCCATGGTAAGCGCACGTCTCGAAACGTACGCTCGCCCGACGCCCGACGCCCGACGCCCGACGCCCGACGCCCGACGCAATGCGCTCAATGCGCTCAATGCGCTTCGCCGCGACCCTTCGACGCAGCCGGCGCGCCCCAGCCGTATACCGCCAATCCTGGCGAGTCCGCTTGCGCTGATTGCGTGTCCGCGATGCCCTGGCGTGTGGTGTTCCGTTCGTCCGGCCCGGAGTGGCGCTGGTCGGCAACGAGGGCGGCGATCAGCGGCGCGTTCGCCTCGGCGTCCGGCGACATGGCGGTCACGACGGCCGTCGGCTTCGGATGCACGCTGGCGCGCCGCACGAGCGAATGGGCCTGCGCGTTCCTTGCATCGATGGCGAGCGCCCGGTTCGCGTAGCGCACCACGCACGTCGATGCCTTCGACGTCTCGCACGACCGGGCGCGCTGCAAGGCGGCGTCGCGCTGTCGTTCGAGGCGCGCCACCTGTTCAGCGAGCCGTTGAAGCTCCGGACTGCGCTCCTGGCTTGCGGAAAGGGCCTGCATCTGCTTGCGGGCGCTCGCGAGATCCTTGCTTCCGAGCGCGCGGTTGATCGCGACGATGTCGTCCGCGAGCGATGCGTCGTCGTCAGAGTCGGCGGGCGAAGCGGCTGCGGTGAGCTCGGCCGGTTGCGCGGACTTCGTCGCTGCCGATCTGGTCGGCGCGGCAGTTGTGGGCGCGGCCGGCTTCGTGGCGCGGGCGGCCGCAACGCGCGTAGTCGCGGGTGTGCGGGCCGGTGAGGGCTTCGTTACCGGGGACGCAGCGAGGGTGGTCGTGGCGAGTTTCCGGGTCGCGGGTGTGGCTGCCTTTGTCACAGGCGACGCAGCAACAGCGGTGGCCGCGGGTGCGCGCGCCGCGGGGTTTGAAACGGGGGCCGCTGCCACAGCCGTGGTCGCGGGGGCGCCGACAGCGGGAGCCGCAGGCTTCGCCGCCGGCGACGCAGCGAGGGCCGTCGATTCGGAGGCGGAGGCCTTCACCGCCGGGGCCGCAGCAAGAGCGGTGGCCGCGGGTGCGCGCGCAGCGGGTTTTGTAACAGGGGCCGCAGCCACATCCGTAGTCGCCGGAGCGCCGACAGCGGGAGCCGCAGGCTTCGCCGCCGGCGACGCAGCGAGGGCCGTCGATTCGGAGCCGGAGGGTTTCGCCGCCGGGGCCGCAGCGAGAGCGGTGGCCGCGGGTGCGCGCGCAGCGGGTTTTGTAACAGGGGCGGCAGCTACATCCGTAGTCGCCGGAGCGCTGACAGCGGGAGCCGCAGGCTTCACTGCAGGCGACGCGGCGAGCGCCGTCGATTCGGAGCCGGAGGGTTTCGCCGCCGGGGCCGCAGCAAGAGCGGTGGCCGCGGGTGCGCGCGCAGCGGGTTTTGTAACAGGGGCGGCAGCTACATCCGTAGTCGCCGGAGCGCCGACAGCGGGAGCCTCCGGCTTCACTGCCGGCGACGCAGCGAGCACCGTCGATGCGGGCGTGGCGGACTTCGTCGGCGGGGATGCGGCAAGCGTGGTGGCTGCGCGTGTGGCGGGTTTTGTGACAGGGACCGCAGCGACAGCCGTGGCCGAAGCGGGCTTCGTCGCCGGCAGCGGGCCATTCGACGCCAGCGACGCAACCGCCGGAGCGCTTGCCGGCGCCGCGGCAATCGAGCCCGCCGCGCGCTGCGCCGCCGATTCGTGCGCCTGCCGGATCGGCGGGTCGGCCTGCATGTAGAAGAACGTCGCAATGAACAGACAAATCGCGCCACAGCCGACCAGCACGAACGTGCCCGCCGACGTGCGCTTGCGGTCGTGCTGCCAGCCGCCTTCCGCCGCCTCGCGGATGCTCGGATAGGTGCCCACCAGGCGCTTGCGCAGACGGCCGACGAGCCAGTTGCGCAAGCGCCTCTTCGGCACCTCGTCGTCGATCACGGGCTCGGCACCCGAGGTGAAGATCGCGCCGTCGCGATCGGCGCCGCAATGCGGACATCTCTCTTCGACCGACTTCGACGTGCCGCCGCAGCGGCCGCAAATGACGGTATCGAGCGAAAAGGAATGGTCTGTACGAATCATGGCGGCCCCGATGGGTTTTCGCCCGGCGTCGATGATGCCCGGGCGCAACGATTCTCGCGGCGAGAATACCTCAGCAGAACAAAAGAGCGTCGTACTAACGGACAATTTTGTGTGTGAGGCGTGCTTTTCCCGGCGGTCTGTTGTTGTTTCGCAGCAAGGCTCCCGCCTCGCTTACGTCACATGATTCTCGGGCGCAGCGGCCGAGCGGAACTAGCGGATCGCGCACATTCAATCATCTGAATTGATGCGATGCGCGCTGTGGCACCAGCGAAAATTGAGCGCGCGACTGCGCGCCTTCGCTGGCGGTGGCGAGCGTGCAATCTGAATCGGGGGAGTTGAAACGCGGATCCGAAGGAAGAGAACGAAGCGGAAAGCGGCTGGTGCCCAGGGCCGGAATCGAACCGGCACGCCTTGCGGCGGGGGATTTTGAGTCCCCTGCGTCTACCAATTTCACCACCTGGGCATTCCGTACATCGCTGCCTTGCCGGGCGCGGATTGAAAACCGCAAAAATCCGGTTCGCGCCAGCGGGCAAGTCAGCGATTATGTCGGATTTCGAGGGCGGCGGCAAGCGCGCCGCCCCGCACGACTTGGGCTCACTGGCTCAGGTACGTGAACTTGCCGTCCTTGATCACGCCCATCACGCTTGCCCGCTGATCGAGACCGACGTGATCGGTCTGGCTCGTGTTGACCACGCCGTTCGGCACGACGAGCTCGTGCGCGTGCTCGAGCTCCGAGCGCAACGCCACGCGAAACGCCTGCGTGCCGGGCTGCCCGGCCTTCAGCGCACGCGCGACGGCGTCCTGCAGGCGCGGATAGACGCCCGCCGCATCGCCCGCGAACTGGGTGACGGTGCCCGGGCCGTACTTCGCCTCGTAGGCGTTCACGAACGCGAGCGCCGCCTTTTTTGACGGATGATCGGCCGGCAGCGTGCGCGCGACGACCACCGGCTGCGTCGGGAACAGCGTGCCTTCGACATCCTTCCCGCCGAGCTTGATGAACTCGGGCGTCGCGATGCCGTGCGTCTGGTAGATCGCGCCCTTGTAGCCGCGCTCGACGAGCGTGCGCTGCGGCAGCACGGTCGGCGTCCCGGCGCCGGCGATCAGCACCGCGTCGGGTTTGGCCGCCATCAGCTTCAGGATCTGGCCCGTGACGCTCGCGTCGGTGCGGTTGAAGCGCTCGCTCGCGACGATCTTGATATGCCGCAGCTCGGCAAACTTCGAGAACTCGTTGAACCAGCTGTCGCCGTAGCTGTCCGCGAAACCGATGAAACCGACCGTCTTCACGCCGTGATTGGCCATGTAGCGCGTCATCACGTCGGCCATCGCGCGGTCGGTCTGCGCCATCTTGAACGCCCACACCTTCTTGCCTTCCTGCGGCTCGACGACCGAGGCCGAGCCGATCAGCGTGATCATCGGCGTCTCGTATTCGGCGACCGGATCGAGCGCCGCCAGCGCCGCCGGCGTGATGTTCGGGCCGACGATCACGTCGACCTTGTCCTCGGTGATCAGCTTGCGGATGTTGCGCACGGCGGCGCCGGGGTCGGAGCCGTCGTCGAGAATCAGGTACTGCGCTTCTTGACCGGCGATCGTTTTCGGCCACATCAGCATCGCGTTCTTGCTGGTGATGCCGATCGCGGCCGCGGGGCCGGTGCTCGACAAATCGACGCCGACCTTGATCTGGGCGTGAGCGGCCACGCTGAAGGCGGCAAATGCGCACAAGGCAAGGCGGCGCATGGACTTCGACAACGTCATGGAAGGTCTCTCCGTGGCGGAAGGTTAAAAACGTGTTGTTGACGGGTTGTTTTGACGAATGAAGGGGCCGGCCGGTCAGAGCTCGTAGCTTTCGTGCTCACCGGAAAGCGCCTGTTCGATGAGCTTGCGGTTCATGGACGGCGAAAGCAGCTCGACGAGCGTGTATACATAACTGCGCAGATACGCGCCCTGCTTGAGCGCGAGGCGCGTCACGTTGGTCCCGAACAGGTGGCCGACCGGCATCGCGCGCAGGTGCTTGTCGCGCTCCGGGTTGAACGCGATGTCGGCCATGATCCCGACGCCGAGCCCCAGTTCGACGTAGGTCTTGATCACGTCGGCGTCGATCGCCTCGAGCACGATATCCGGGGTCAGATTGCGCAGCGAGAACGCCTGATTGATTTTGGAGCGGCCGGCGAACGCGTTGTCGTAGGTGATGAGCGGGTACTGGACGATATCGTCGAGCGTCAGGAGCTTGCGCTCGAGCAGCGGATGATCGGGCAGCATGACCGCGAGATGCTGCCACTGGAAGCAGGGCAGCGAGACGAGTTCCTTGTAATTGGTGAGCGCTTCGGTGGCGATCGCGATGTCGGCCTGGTCGTGGATCACCATTTCGGCGACCTGCGTCGGGCTGCCCTGAAGAATCGACAGGTGAACCTTCGGAAAGCGCCGCTTGAATTCGGCGATGGCGGTTGGCAGCGAGTAGCGCGCTTGCGTGTGCGTGGCCGCGATCACGAGGTTGCCCTGATCCTGCGCCGCGTAATCCTTACCGACGCGCTTCAGGCTCTCCACTTCCTGCAGTATTTTTTCCACCGACGCCAGGATGATGCGCCCCGGCTCGGTCAGCGAGCGCACGCGCTTGCCGTGGCGCGTGAAGATTTCGACGCCCAGCTCGTCCTCCAGCTCGATGATCGCCTTGGAAACCCCCGGCTGTGACGTAAAGAGGGCCTTAGCGGCTTCCGTCAGATTAAAGTTCTGGCGGACGGCCTCACGCACGAAGCGGAACTGGTGGAGGTTCATTTATAACCCATCCGCATATCAAAGTAATTTTTCAGTCGTTTGCTATATAAAGAAAGTTTATTACGATTTGTCCAATTTTTCCAATATCCATATCTGTATTCGTCATTAGCAAATGAGCGTTCGATCTGAACGGCATTCGAAACGGCGGATCAATGGATATCACGGTGCGCGTAGCAGGACGTCCGCGCGAAACAAGAAACCTTGGGGTCCCCGAATGTACCAATACGATCAGATCGACCAGACCATCGTCGACGAACGTGTCGCGCAATACAGCGACCAGGTCCGCCGCCGGCTGTCGGGCGAATTGAGCGAAGAGGAGTTTCGCCCGCTGCGCCTGCAGAACGGTCTCTACATGCAGCGCCACGCGTACATGCACCGCATCGCGATTCCGTACGGCAATCTGCGCAGCGACCAGATGCGCGTGCTCGCGACGATCGCGCGCGAGCACGACCGCGGCTACGGCCATTTCTCGACGCGCACGAACATCCAGTTCAACTGGGTCGAGCTCGAGGAAACGCCGGAGATCCTGCGCAAGCTCGCGTCGGTGCAGATGCACGCCATTCAGACGTCGGGCAACTGCATTCGCAACATCACCGCCGACCAGTTCGCGGGCGTCGCGCCCGACGAAGTGGTCGATCCGCGTCCGTGGGCCGAAATCCTGCGCCAGTGGTCGACGTTCCACCCGGAATTCGCGTGGCTGCCGCGCAAGTTCAAGATCGCCGTGAGCGGGTCCGTCGAGGATCGCGCGGCCGTGCAGGTGCACGACCTCGGCGTCTATCTGAAGAAGAACGAGGCCGGCGAAGTGGTCGCGAGCATTCTCGCGGGCGGCGGGCTCGGGCGCACGCCGATCGTCGGCGCGGTGATCAGGGAAGATCTGCCCTGGCAGCACCTGCTGACCTACTGCGAAGCCGTCCTGCGCGTCTACAACCGCTACGGCCGCCGCGACAACATGTACAAGGCGCGCATCAAGATTCTCGTGAAGGCGCTCTCGCCCGAGAAATTCGCGAAGCAGGTCGAGGAAGAGTGGCAGCACCTGAAGGACGGCCCGTCGACGCTCACGCAGGAAGAACTCGACCGCGTGTCGAAGTTCTTCGCGCCGCCGGTCTACGAGAAGCTGCCGGGCACCGACGCGTCGTTCGAAAAGCATCTGATCGAAAGCAAGCCGTTCGCCCGCTGGGTGGAGCGCAACGTGCGTCCGCACAAGGTGCCGGGCTATGCGTCGGTGACGCTCTCGCTCAAGCCGACGGGCATCGCCCCCGGCGACGCGACGGACAAGCAGATGGACGACGTCGCCGATCTGGCCGACGAGTTCTCGTTCGGCGAGATCCGCGTGTCGCACGAGCAGAACCTGATTCTCGCGAACGTGAAGAAGCGCGATCTGTACACGGTGTGGGAGCGCGCGAAGCAGGTAGGGTTCGCGACATCGAACATCGGCCTTCTGACGGACATCATCGCGTGCCCGGGCGGCGACTTCTGCTCGCTCGCGAACGCGAAGTCGATTCCGATCGCGCGTGCGATCCAGGAGCGTTTCAGCGACCTCGACTATGTGTACGACCTCGGCGACCTGACGCTCAACATCTCGGGCTGCATCAACGCGTGCGGGCACCATCACATCGGCAACATCGGCGTGCTCGGCGTGGATAAGGACGGCTCCGAGTGGTATCAGGTGACGCTCGGCGGCGAGCAGAGCTCGGGCGCGACCGGCGCGCACCTCGGCAAGGTGATCGGCCCGTCATTCTCGGCGGAGGAAATGCCGGACGTCGTCTCGCAGGTGATCGATACGTTCGTCGAGAACCGTGCCGAAGGCGAGCGCTTCATCGAGACGTTCAACCGCATCGGCATCGCGCCGTTCAAGGATCGCGTGTACGCGTCGCGCCAGGCGCACGCGTAAGTCACGACCCTAATCGAGGAATTTGCAGATGGCTTTGATTATCAAGAACCGCGCCGTGGTGAACGACGACTGGACCGTTGTGCGTGCGCCCGCTGACGGCGCATTGCCCGCCGCCGGCGCGCTTGCCGCAGGCCGCGTGCTGGTGCCTTTTTCGCTGTGGAAGGAGCAGAAGGACGCGCTCGTTGCATCGCGCTCGAAGGATGAACTCGGCGTGTGGCTCGCGCCCGACGACGAACCCGCGGATCTCGTCGCCGACTTCGACAAGATTGCGCTCATCGCCGTGGATTTCCCGGTGTTCCGCGACGGCCGCGGCTTTTCGATCGGGCGCCTCTTGCGCGAGCGCTATCAGTGGACGGGCGAGCTGCGCGCGATCGGCGACGTGCTGCGCGACCAGTTGCTGTTCCATGCGCGCTGCGGCTTCGACGCGTTCGCGGTGCGCGAAGACAAGGACATCAACGACGCGCTGCACGCCTTCGACGAATTCAGCGAACACTATCAGGGCGCGACCGACAATCCGGAGCCGCTCTTTCGCCGCCGCGCGGCCCTCATCGCCGCAGCCGGAGCGTCGCGATGACACCCGAACTGCAAGCCAGGGTTGAACGGCTCGACGCGCTGCTCGATTCGATCGCGCAGCGTCATGAGAAGGTCAAGCTAGCCAGCAGCCTCGCAGCCGAAGACATGCTGCTCACCCACGCCATTCTTTCGCGCGGCGTGGCGATCGGAATCTTCTCGCTGAACACGGGACGCCTTCACGCCGAAACGCTCGGCATGATCGATCGCGTGAAGGAGCGCTACGGCTACGAGATCGAGCAGTTTCATCCCCGGCCCGAAGCGGTCGAGGCGTATGTCCGCGATCACGGTCTCAACGCGTTCTACGAAAGCATCGACCTGCGCAAGAGCTGCTGCGGCATCCGCAAGGTCGAGCCGCTCAATCGCGCGCTGTCGGACGTGAGCGCGTGGGTGACGGGCCAGCGCCGCGAGCAGTCGGTGACGCGCACCGAGCTGCACGAGGAAGAGCACGACGCGCCGCGTGGCATCGCGAAGTTCAATCCGCTCGCGGACTGGACGGAAGCCGACGTGTGGGACTACCTCAAGGCCTTCGACGTGCCGGTGAATCCGCTGCATGCGCGCGGGTATCCGAGCATCGGCTGCGAGCCGTGTACGCGCGCGGTCCGTCCCGGCGAAGACAGCCGCGCGGGCCGCTGGTGGTGGGAGTCGCGCGATACGAAGGAATGCGGCCTGCACATCACGAACATCCGGATCGTCGAGGAAGCACCCAGCTCGGCCATCTGACGGCGAAGGCGCACGGATGATGCGCCGCCGGATCAAACCCTCTGTCATTGAACGCAGCGTCTTCGCCACAAGCTGAATGCGATGCAAAAAAAAGGATCGACGAACATGAGCACTACGCTCGACTCAACCGTCATCGCCCCGATCGCCAATAAGGCGACCCGGATGGACCACCTCGACTGGCTCGAAGCCGAGTCGATCCACATCCTGCGCGAACTCGTCGCCGAGTGCAGCAAGCCGGCGCTCCTGTTCTCGGGCGGCAAGGATTCCGTCGTCGTGCTGCATCTCGCGCTGAAGGCGTTCGGCCTCGGCGCCGGCCGCAAGACGCAGCTGCCGTTTCCGCTGGTTCACATCGACACCGGTCACAATTTCGACGAAGTGATCGATTTCCGCGACCGCCGTGCGAAGGAGATTGGTGCGGAACTGGTGGTCGGGCATGTCGAGGACTCGATCAGGAAGGGCACCGTTCGCCTGCGCCGCGAGACGGACTCGCGCAACGCCGCGCAAGCGGTGACGCTCCTGGAGACCATCGAGCAATACGGCTACACGGCGATGATCGGCGGCGCGCGCCGCGATGAAGAAAAGGCGCGTGCGAAGGAGCGCATCTTCTCGTTTCGCGACGAATTCGGCCAATGGGACCCGAAGGCCCAGCGGCCGGAACTGTGGAGCATCTATAACGCGCGCCTGCATGCGGGCGAGCACCTGCGCGTGTTCCCGATCTCGAACTGGACCGAGCTCGACGTGTGGCAGTACATCGCCCGCGAGAAGCTCGAACTGCCGTCGATCTATTACGCACATGAGCGCGAGATCATTCGCCGCAATGGATTGCTCGTGCCGCTCACGCCGCTCACGCCGCTGCGCGAAGGCGAAACCGCCGAAGTCGCGCAAGTGCGCTTCCGCACCGTCGGCGACATCAGCTGCACATGCCCGGTTGCAAGCGATGCGGACGACGTCGAGAAGATCATCGCGGAGACGGCCGTGACGGAAATCACGGAGCGCGGCGCCACGCGGATGGACGACCAGGCATCGGAAGCCGCGATGGAACAGCGCAAGAAGCAAGGTTATTTCTAAGCACCACGCCAAACGGAAAACAGATCATGAGCATTTATCAAGCTGAAGACCTCGGCGTGTTGCGGTTCATCACGGCGGGCAGCGTCGACGACGGCAAGAGCACGCTGATCGGCCGCCTGCTTTACGACAGCAAGGCTGTGCTGTCGGACCAGCTGTCGGCGATCTCGCGTGCGAAGAACAAGCGCACGGTCGGCGACGAGATCGACCTGTCCCTGCTCACCGACGGCCTCGAAGCCGAGCGCGAGCAGGGCATCACGATCGACGTCGCGTATCGCTACTTCGCTACCGCGAAGCGCAAGTTCATCATCGCCGATACGCCGGGCCACGAGCAGTACACGCGCAACATGGTGACGGGCGCATCGACCGCGCATGCCGCGATCATCCTCGTGGACGCCACGCGCGTGACGTTCGTCGACGGTGCCGCGCAACTGCTGCCGCAAACGAAGCGCCACAGCGCGATCGTGAAGCTGCTCGGGCTGCAGCACGTGATCGTCGCGATCAACAAGATGGATCTGGTCGACTTCAGCGAGACGCGCTTCAACGAGATCCGCGACGCGTATGTCGAACTCGCGCGCCATCTCGGGATTTCGGACGTGCGTTTCGTGCCGGTGTCGGCGTTGAAGGGCGACAACATCGTGACCGCGAGCGAGCGCATGCCGTGGTACCTGGGCGAGCCGCTGCTCGATCTGCTCGAAGCGCTGCCGGTCGCTCAGCCGAACGATCAGGAATTGCGCTTCCCGGTGCAGTGGGTCGCGCGCCAGGACGGCAGCCAGGCCGACGATTTCCGCGGCTACATGGGCCGCGTGGAAGCGGGCGAAGTGCGCATCGGCGACGCGATCACCGTGCTGCCCGCGAACCGCGAAGCGACGGTGTCGGAGATCATTGCGCCGGTGCCGGGCGGCGTCGCGCAGGTGGATCGCGCGTTTGCCGGCCAGACGGTGACGATCCGCCTCGCGGAAGACATCGACGTCTCGCGCGGCGATACGTTCGTGCCGAGCGCGGCGAAGGTCGAGCCGGCGAAGAAGATCGAAGCGGACCTGTGCTGGTTCGACGAAGAGCCGCTCTCGCCGCAACGCAAGTACTTGCTGAAGCAGACCACCAACACGGTGTTCGCCCGCATCGGCGCGATCAAGCAGGTGCTCGACGTGCATACGCTGTCGCACGCCGTCGATCGCCAGGATCTCGCGATGAACGACATCGGCCGCGTGGCGCTCACGCTGCAAAAGCCGCTCGTCGCCGATGCATACGACACGCACCAGGGCACCGGCGCGTTCGTCCTGATCGACGAGGCGACGCATCACACCGTCGCAGCCGGCATGATTCGTGCGTTTTCTGCTTGAACGTCAAACTTGCGTCAAACGTGAAGCGGAGTCGAGGGAAAAATGGGTAAGGTGTATCTGATCGGTGCAGGACCGGGCGCGGCGGACCTCATAACGGTGCGCGGTGCACGGCTTCTGAGCGGCGCCGACGTCGTGCTGCACGATGCGCTGATCGAACCGGCAATGCTCGACTATGCGCCGAACGCGCAGAAGATCGCGGTCGGCAAGCGCTGCGGGCAGCGTTCGACGGCCCAGCACTTCATCAACAAGCAGATCGTCGATGCGGCGCGCGAGTATGACGTCGTCGTGCGTCTGAAGGGCGGGGACCCGATGCTGTTCGGCCGCGCCGACGAGGAAATGCGCGCGCTGGAAGCGGCGGGCATCGAGTACGAAGTGGTGCCGGGCATCACGGCGGCGCTCGCGAGCGCCGCGGCGCTGAAGCGCTCGCTGACGCTGCGCGGCGTATCGCGCAGCGTGGCGCTCGCGACCCACAGTCGTGCGCCCGACAGCGACGAGATCCGCGAGCAGGCAAGCGCCGACTCGCTCGTGTTCTACATGGGCCGTGACAGCGCGCCGGACATCGCGCAACAGTTGATCGACGCGGGCCGCGCCGGTTCGACGCCCGTTGCGATCGTCGAGGCGTGCAGCACGCCGCGCGAGCGCACGCTGACCCTCACGCTCGCCCGCATGGCGCTCGGCGAAGCACAGGAGTGGCTCGATCCGTCGCAGCCGAGCCTGCTGATGATCGGCGAGGCGTTCAGGGAACGCGCGTCGGCATCGACGTCGAAGGAAAAGCTGAAGGCGCTGCAGTACGCGGCGTGACGTAAGCCGGGTTTAAAAAAAGCACCGCTCGAGCGGTGCTTTTTTTTTGCGCATCACGCGTGGCGCACTTATTCGCCGACCTGCCGCACGCAATATTCGGCGACCGCATCGAGCACGGCGTCGTCTTCTCCGACAGCGGTTGCGCAATGGATCTTCAGCCCAGGATGCGCCGCCCGGCAGCGTTCGACGATCTCCGGCAGGTCGCGCCGAATGTGCCCGCCCTGGCCGAAAAACACCGGAACGACCGTGACCGTATCGCAGCCCTCGGCGGCTTGCGCTGCGACGGCGCCTGGCAGATCGGGCGTCATCAGTTCGAGGAAGGCGAGCGACACCGGGTCGCCGCGCGTGGCGCGCAGCTTGCCGGCCAGCCGCTCGAACGGCTCGGCCCAGCGCGCGTCGCGCGCGCCGTGGCCAAAGAGAATGATGCCGTGTCGCTTCATGACTTCCTCCGGCGCACAAGACTCAACGCGCTTCGATGAGGCTCAATGCCGGTCGACCCATTTCAGCCCGATCAGCCCGATCGCCAGGTAGGCGAGGGCGGGGGCCGCGGCGGTGATCGGCGCGGGCCACGTGTTGAGCGTCCCGATGTGCGAGAAGAGCGTATTGAACAACTGGAAGCTCATGCCGATCATGATGCCACCGAACACCTTCACGCCCACGACGCCCGCGCGCGTGTGCAGATACGCGAACGGCAAGGACAGCACCAGCATCACGAATACCGCGAACGGATAGAGGATCTTGCGCCAGAACGCGATCTGGTAGCGCTGCGTGTCCTGATGGTTTTCCGTCAGGTGCTGGATGTAGCGAAAGAGGTTGAACATCGACATGCGGTCGGGCGACACCAGCAGCACCGAGAGAATCTGCGGCGTCAGTTCGGAGCGCAGCGAGTACTCGGGCAGCGTGGTCTGCTTCGCGCGATAGACCGGGTTCAGCGCGTCGCCCGGATTGACGGCTTGCGGCGGGGCGTCGCTCAGCTGCGTATCGGTGACGCCCGTGAGCTTCCAGTGGCCGGGCGGCTCGAACACGCCGCTCGTCGCGATGCGCACGTTCTGCAGCCGGAACTTCGAATCGAACTCGTAGATGCGCACGTTCGCGATCGTGGTGTCCGGATTCAGCTGGCCGACGTTCACGAAGCGCGTGACCTGCTCGCCGTTGTCGCGCGCGGTGAGCGTGTCCTTCACCCAGACACCCGACTGGAAGTTGGTCGACACCGACGAGCCGAGCGCTTCGAGCCGCACGCGTTCGGACAGCTGGTCCGAATACGGCCCGATCACTTCCCCGATGATGTACGTGACGAACACGAGCGGAATCCCGATCTTGAGCAGCGAGCGCAGCGCGCGTCCGGTGGAGAGGCCGGAGACGCGAAAGATCGTGAATTCGGATGCCGCCGCCATCTGCGCGAACACGTAGATCGCGCTGATGAGCGCCGCGACCGGGATGATCTCGTAGAAGCGCGAGGGCGTCTGCAGCGCGACCCGCAGCACGGCCATGCCGAACTTGTAGTTGCCGTGCCCGACGGTGTTCAACTCGTTGATCAGGTCGAAGAAGAAGAACAGGCCCGAGAACGCGAACAGGATGAAGATGAACGCGAGATAGATCTGGCGCGCGAAGTACCTTTCGTAGATGCGCAGCATGTCAGGCCCCCTTCGAGCGCGTGAACATCGCGCGGGTGAAGAGCGGGCGGTTGCGCACGCGCAGCCAGAAGATGAACCCGACGAGCGCCGCGACGAGAATGTGCAGCCCGACTAAGCCGACCCCGAACGACAGCTTGCCCTGCTCGATCCAGGACTGAACGACGTTCAGCAGGTTCGAATACGTCAGGTAGATCAGCACCGCCATCACGAGATTGATCGTGCGGCTGCGGCGCGGGTTCTGATATGAAAGGGGAATGGCGAGCAGCATCAGGTTGATGGCGATGAGCGGCAGCCCCGCGCGCCACGCGAACTCCGCAAGATTGTCCTTGGTCGGGTTGGCAAGCAGGTCTGGCGTGGAAATGCCGGTGGTCGCGGGCGTATTGACGACCTGACGGCTCTGTATCTTCACACCATAGCGCTCGAACTCCATGATGCGGAAGTTCGGCTGCCCGGGCTCGCCGTCGTAGCGGCGGCCGTTTTCGAGCACGATGAAGCGGTCGCCGTCGTTGCGCGTTTCGGTGTGGCCGGTCTTCGACACGATCACGTTCACCTTGCCGCCTTCGGTGCTCGTCACGAACACGTTCTCGACGTGCCCCTGGTCCGGCGACATCTTCTCGATGAAGAACACGCGGTTGCTCGCGGGCGACTCGCGGAACTGGCCTGGCGCGAGCAGCGAGACTTCGTCGCGCTGCTGAAAGCGCGCCTTGATGAGCTTGCTCTGCTGGTTCGACCACGGCCAGCCGACGAACGCGAAGAACACGATCAGCAGGATGATCGGCGTGGAGAAGACGGCGATCGGCTTGATGAGGCGCGTATGGCTCACGCCCGAGGCGAGCCACACGACCATTTCGGAGTCGCGATACCAGCGCGTCAGCACGAACAGGATCGACACGAAGAGCGTCACGATCAGCATGACCGCGAGATAGCCGATGACGGTGAGCCCGATCAGCACGACGACGTCGCGCGGGTCGACCTGCCCCGATGCCGCGAAGCCGACGATGCGGATCATCATCGTCGTCAGCATGATCGTGAGCAGCACCATGAATACGGCACCGGCCGTATACGCGAGTTCACGCTGTAGGGAGCGTTCGAAGATCATTGAGTGGTAACTGATGGCCGGCGGCGATGCGCAACCCGATGCGGATACACGTGCATGCTTCGACAGACGCAAGGGCGATGCGATTGTTCCCGTGCACCGCGCCTGTGACCGCCGCGGAAAAAATAGCGGATAATTGCGGCTTTCATCCTTCAGCCCAGATTTTATCCGAGGATAAGCGCGATGGACTTTAGCATAAAAGCCTGTGATTGGAGCAAAGGCGCGGCAAATGGTTTCCTCAACGGGAAGGCCGATGTGGTAGTGATCGGCGTGTTCGAAGCGCAGACGCTCTCGGGCGCGGCACGTGAGATGGATCTCGCCACCAAGGGCCTCGTGACCCGCGTCATCAAGGCGGGCGACATGGCCGGCCGCGCGGGCACCACGCTCTTCCTGCCGGAAATCACGGGTATCGGCGCATCGCGCGTGCTGCTCGTCGGGCTCGGCAAGCAGGACGTCTTCAATCAGAAGGCATACGGCGAAGCCGTGCGCGCGGCATGGCGCGCGATCCTCGGCACGAAGATCGCCCAGGTCGCGTTCACGCTCGCCCAGCTGCCCATTCTCGAGCGCACCGGCGACTGGGCCGTGCGCACCGCCATCCTCGCGCTGCGCGAACTCACCTACAAGTTCACGCAGATGAAGAGCAAGCCCGAGAACGGCACGCGGGCGCTGAAGAAGGTCGTGTTCAGCATCGATCCGGCCGATGAAAAGGCCGCCAAGGTCGCCGTGAAGCAGGGCGCCGCGCTTGCGAACGGCATGGATCTCACGCGCGATCTCGGCAACCTGCCGCCCAACATCTGCACACCGACCTACCTCGGCCAGACCGCGAAGAAGCTCGGCCGCGACTGGAAGCTGAAGGTCGAGGTGCTCGGGCAGAAGCAGATCGAAGCGCTCGACATGGGCTCGTTCCTCGCCGTCGCGAAGGGCTCGATCGAGCCGCCGCAGTTCATCGTCATGCAGTATCAGGGCGCGGGCTCGGGCAAGAGCGCGCCGGCGCCGGTCGTGCTGGTCGGCAAGGGCATCACGTTCGACTCCGGCGGCATCTCGATCAAGCCGGGCGAGGCGATGGACGAGATGAAATACGACATGTGCGGCGCGGGGTCGGTGTTCGGCACGCTGCGCGCGGTCGCGGAAATGGGGCTGAAGATCAACGTGGTCGGCATCGTGCCGACCTGCGAGAACATGCCCGCCGGCAACGCGGTGAAGCCGGGGGACATCATCACGTCGATGTCGGGCACCACCATCGAAGTGCTCAACACCGACGCCGAAGGGCGCCTCATCCTGTGCGACGCGCTCACCTACGCGGAGCGCTTCAAGCCGTCGGCCGTGGTGGACATCGCCACGCTCACCGGCGCCTGCATCATCGCGCTCGGCCATCACAACACGGGTCTCTTCTCGAAGGACGACGCTCTTGCGGGCGAACTGCTCGACGCGTCGCGCGAAGCGGTCGATCCGGCCTGGCGCATGCCGCTCGACGACGAGTACCAGGACCAGCTCAAGTCCAACTTCGCGGATGTCGCGAACATCGGCGGGCGCCCCGCCGGCAGCGTGACCGCGGCGTGCTTCCTGTCGCGCTTCGCGCAGAACTATCCGTGGGCGCACCTCGACATCGCGGGCACGGCATGGAAGAGCGGCGCGGCGAAGGGCGCGACCGGCCGTCCGGTGCCGCTGCTCGCGCAGTTCCTGATCGACCGCGCGGGCCAATGACGGCGGCGCCGGTCGGAGAAGGAACAGGCGCATGACACGCATCGATTTTCACTCGAACGTCGGGGATTCGATTGCCTACGCGTGCCGCCTCGTGCGCAAGGCGTATCTGAGCGGCCAGCCGATCGTCGTGCTGGCCGAACCCGATCGCCTCGCCGCCTTCGACGAGCAGTTGTGGACCTTCTCGCCGCTCGACTTCGTGCCGCACTGCATGGCGGCGAGCCCGCTCGCGAAGGACACGCCGGTCGTGCTCGCGGCAAACCTCGACGAGGTGCCGCATCACCAGATTCTCGTGAATCTCGGCATGAGCGTGCCGCCGCAGTTCGCCCGCTTCGAGCGGCTGCTCGAAGTGGTCGGCAACGAGGAGCAGGAGCTCGCCGCGGGCCGCGAGCGCTACCGGTTCTACCGCGACCGCGGCTACGCCCTCAACAATTACAAGCAAGGCGGCTGAGCGAACATCCGGCGTCGGGGCCTCGCGCTATCATCGGTCGCACATTCACGCAGGGAGTCTTTCGTGTCCAACAAGCCTGAAGCCTTCGATACCTCGATTCCCGTTCTCACCGATGTCGTCATGCCGGGCAAGGCGGAACTCGCGCGCACGCCGGGTTTCGTGGCCGACGCGGGGGCGCCTGCCGTCGAGTACGACGCCGACCTCATCGCCGAGCGCCTGCGGGGCCGCTTCACGAGCTTCCTGACGGGCGACGGGCGCGAGCTGATCGAGGAGCGCTGCCGCGAAACGCTGCGGGAGCATTCCATCTGGCTCGTGCACCAGATCACGCGGGAAGTCGCGCTGGCGCTGGAAACGGAAATGACGGAGTGGGTGCGCGAGGCGGTGGAAGAGGAACTGGCGCGTCGCGGCATCGCCTGACGCGCGGGCCCCTGGCGCCAGCAGCTAGTGAAGGGACAGGATCCAGTCGGCGAGGGCGAGCGCCTGGGAGGGCGTCAATTGCGTGTTGGCGGGCATCGGCACCTGGCCCCACACGCCGACGCCGCCTTCCGCGATCTTGCGCGCAAGCTGCCGGTGCGCGCCTTCCACGTTCGCATACTTCGCCGCGATGCTGTGAAAGGACGGTCCCATGAACGTGCGGGATACCGAGTGGCAGCTCATGCAGTTCTCACGCTCCGCGAACTTCAGCATCGAAGTGTCGCCCTGCGCGTTGGCCGTGCCGCCTGCGGCCATCAGCACGAGCGCTGCGAAAAGGCCTGCGCGTTGTCTTGTCGTAATCATGGGGTCTCCGTGGATACCTGATACCCGACCTGGCTCCGCGGCATTATAAGAGACGCGGGCAAAAGACAAGGGGCGCACGATCCGGATCGTGCGCCCCTTGTTTTCAGCGCGATTGCCAGTTCACGGCGTGCCCGTGATGCGCCGGGCTCAGCCGGTCACGGCGCCCCGGTTCGCGGGCAGCGCGAGCGCGGCGTATTTCGCCAGCACGCCGCGCGTGTAACGCGGCGACGGCTTCTTCCACGCTGCGCGGCGGCGCTCGATCTCGGCGTCGTCGACGTTCAGTTGCAGTATCAACTGGTGCGCGTCGATGGTGATCGAATCGCCTTCCTGCACGAGTCCGATCGTGCCGCCCACGAACGCTTCCGGCGCGACGTGGCCGACCACCATGCCCCACGTGCCGCCGGAGAATCGCCCGTCGGTGATGAGGCCGACCGACTCGCCGAGCCCCTTGCCGATGATCGCGGACGTCGGCGCCAGCATTTCCGGCATGCCCGGGCCGCCCTGCGGTCCGAGATAGCGCAGCACGACGACGTCGCCGGCCTTGATCTTGTCGGCGAGGATTGCTTCCATCGCGCTCTGCTCGTCTTCGAACACGCGCGCGGGTCCGGTGATGACCGGGTTTTTGAGGCCCGTGATCTTCGCGACCGCGCCGTCCGGGGCGAGGTTGCCCTTCAGGATCGCAAGGTGGCCTTCGTCGTAGAGCGCCTGGTTGATCGGGTAGATCACCTTCTGGTCCGCGCGCGGTTTGCCCGGCACGTCCTTCAGTTCTTCCGCGATCGTGCGGCCCGTGATCGTGATGCAGTCGCCGTGCAGGAGGCCCGCGTCGAGCAGGATGCGCAGCACCTGCGGAATGCCGCCCGCCTTGTGCAGGTCGGTCGCGACGAATTGCCCGGACGGCTTCAGGTCGCAGATCACCGGCACTTTCTTCCTCATGCGCTCGAAGTCGTCGATGGTCCATTCCACTTCCGCCGCGTGCGCGATCGCCAGATAGTGCAGCACGGCGTTGGTCGAGCCGCCCGTCGCCATGATGAGCGCGACCGCGTTCTCGATCGACTTCTTCGTGATGATGTCGCGCGGCTTCAGGTCCTTCTTGACCGCTTCCACCAGCACGCGCGCCGATTCGGCGGCGGAGTCGACCTTTTCCTGGTCGGGGTTCGCCATCGTCGACGAATACATCAGCGACATGCCGAGCGCCTCGAACGACGAGCTCATCGTGTTGGCGGTGTACATGCCGCCGCACGAGCCGGTCGACGGGCACGAATTCTTCTCGATGCCCTTGAAGTCTTCCTCCGACATGCGCCCGGCGGTGAATTCGCCGACCGCCTCGAACGACGACACGATGGTCAGATCCTTGCCCTTCCAGTTGCCCGGACGGATCGTGCCGCCGTATACATAGATGCCCGGCACGTTCATGCGCGCGAGGCCGATCATGCCGCCGGGCATGTTCTTGTCACAGCCGCCGATCACGACGACGCCGTCCATCCACTGGCCCTGCACGGCGGTTTCGATACAGTCGGCGATCACTTCGCGCGACACGAGCGAGTACTTCATGCCTTCGGTGCCCATCGACATGCCGTCGGAAATCGTGGGCGTGCCGAAGATCTGCGGGTTCGCGTCGGACTTCCTGATCGACTCGACGGCGGCGTCGGCGAGACGCTGCAGGCCGGCGTTGCACGGCGTGATCGTCGAGTGGCCGTTGGCGATGCCGATCATCGGCTTGTCGAAGTCCTCTTCCTTGTAGCCAAGGGCGTAATACATCGAGCGATTGGGCGAGCGCGCCACGCCCTGCGTGATGTTTTTCGAGCGGCGGTTGTAGGCCATTTGGGGGCTCCTTGAGAATTTTTTCATCTAGTGCCGGAAGAATGCAGCGTCGGCTAGTGTCTGTCCAATATATTATTCAGGCTGTATTAGGTCGTGGAAGATATCAATGGACCCCCGAAATCCGCCCGTCGAGCTGCGCCTGTTGCGCTATTTTGTGACCGTCGCGGAGGAAATGCACTTCGGCCGCGCGGCGGCGCGCCTCGCGATGACACAGCCGCCGCTCTCGCAGGCGATTCGGGCGCTGGAAGATGCGCTCGGCGTCGCGCTGTTCGTGCGCACGAAGCGCTCGGTCGAGTTGACGCCGGTCGGCAAGGACCTGCTGCCGGAGGTCCGGCGCCTGCTGGCCTCCGCGGAGGCGCTGCGCCCGCTCGCGCAATCGCTCGCGCGGGGCGAGGCGGGCGTGCTGTCGCTCGCGTTCGTTTCCACCGCCGATTACGGGCTGCTGCCGTCGCTCCTGCGCGATTTCGGCGCGCGCTATCCGGGCGTGCGCCTGCAACTGACCGAGGCGACCAGCGACGTGCAGATCGAGGAACTCGTCGCCGGGCGCATCGATGCGGGGCTCGTGATTCCGCCGCTGCCACCGCGCCATGCGGTGGCGCTCTCGTATCTGCCGATCGCGCGCGAGCCGCTCGTCGCGGCGCTCCCGGCCGACATGACGGCGCAACTGGGCCAGGGCGCCGCGGAGTGGGCCGACACGCCCGTGAGCCTGCACGAACTGGCCGGCGCGCCGCTCGTCGTCTTCCCAAGACGTCTCGCGCCCGGTTTCTATGACATCATTATGGGTTGCTACGGCGCGGCCGGCCTCACGCCGCGCATCGGGCAGGAGGCGATCCAGATGCAGACCATCGTGAGCCTCGTGTCCGCCGGCATGGGTGTCGCGCTCGTGCCGCAGTCCCTCAGGAACCTGCGGCGCACGGGCGTCGTATACAGGCCGCTTGCCGAATCGGGGCAGAGGACGGGGCCGGTCGTGGAGACCGGGCTCGTGTGGCGCGCGGCGGAGGTGAGCCCCGTGCTCGCCGGCTTTATCGACATCGTTCGCGCCCATGGCGCGGCGATGCCTGCTTTATAGTTCGCGTCTTGTCGAACCGCTAAAAAACTTACGATGCTCATTCATCCCAATTTCGATCCCGTCGCGATTCACTTAGGCCCGCTCGCGGTGCGCTGGTACGGCCTCATGTATCTGGTCGCGTTCGTGTCGGCGGTGGTCGTCGGCCGGCTGCGGCTGCGCCTGCCCCACGTCGCGGCGCAAGGCTGGACGGCGAAGGATATCGACGACATGCTGTTCTACGGCGTGCTCGGCACGATTCTCGGCGGGCGGCTCGGCTACGTGATCTTCTACAAGGCGAGCTTCTACGCCGCGCATCCGCTCGACATCTTCAAGGTCTGGGAAGGCGGCATGTCGTTTCATGGCGGCTTTCTCGGCGTGACGCTCGCGATGGTCCTGTTCGCGTACCAGCGCAAGCGCACGTGGCTGCAGGTCACCGATTTCGTCGCGCCGATGGTGCCGCTCGGACTGGCGGCGGGGCGGCTCGGCAATTTCATCAATGGCGAACTGTGGGGCCGCGTGACCGATCCGAATGCGCCGTGGGCCATGTTGTTCCCGGGCGCGTCCAACGACGACGCGATCTGGCTCGCAAAGCATCCGCAACTGGACACGCGGTGGCACCTCGCCGAAATCTTCGAGCGCTATCACATGCTGCCGCGCCATCCGTCGCAGCTGTACGAGATCGCGCTCGAGGGGCTCGTGCTCTTCATCGTGATGTGGACGTTCTCGCGCAAGGCGCGGCCGGTGGGCGCGGGGTCGGCGCTCTTCCTGATCGGCTATGGCGTCGCGCGCTTCACGGTGGAATTCGCGCGCGAACCGGACGACTATCTCGGCCTGCTCGCGTTCGGCCTTTCGATGGGCCAGTGGCTTTCGCTGCCGATGATCCTCGCCGGCATCGCGATGATGGTGTGGGCGTACCGGCGCGACCGGCGGCTGCCTCCCAAGCCCGCGAACGCGGCCTGAGCTTCTCCCGACAAGCTTCTCCCCAATGAAAAACGCCTCGCGATCACGGATCGCGAGGCGTTTTTCCATGCGGCGCCTTAACGCCCCATCTGCACCGAACCGGAGACGCTCACCGTAACCGTGGACGTGCCCGCCTCGAACGCCATCGGGGCCGCCATCTTCGCGTCTGCGGCCATGCCGCGCGCCTGCATCATCATGACGGGCCGCGGCGGCGAGCCTTCGTGGCCGACATTGACCTCGCGGATCGCGTAGTTGCTGTACCCGAACGCCTGGGCCGCTGCCTGCGCCTGCTGGCGGAACGAATCGATGGCCTGCGTGGAGAGCTTCTGCGCGGCTGCGCGCTGCGCCTGCGGCGACAGCGAGAACGCGATGTTGCCGACCTGCATCGACGAACTCATCTTGCCCGCGAGCTTCGATGCCGCCGCGAAGTCGTGCGATTCGAGCACGACCTCCGTGCGGCCGCGCCACGCGGAGATTCGGCCGTCACGGTCCGTCGACGGATACACGGTGAATGCGCCGCTGCGTGCCGTCACGCCTTCCACGCCTTTCGCCTCGCGCAACGCGGCATCGGCGCGCTGGTTCAAGGTGGTCGTGAGCGACGACGCGTCCTTCGCTTCCTGCTCGTAGAAGAGGGTGATATTGACGGTGTCCTGCGGCACTTCGGCGCTGGCTTGCGCAGCGAGCGACAGCACGCCCGACGGCTGCGGCTGCGTGACGACGGTTTGTGCGACGGCCGCTGCCGACATCGTCAGCGCCGCACCCGAAATGGCGGCGGCTGCGAGTGCGAAAGCGGTTTTCTTCTTGATCATTGTTGAACTCCGGAAGCATGAATTCGCGCGATTCGCGACGCCACTTAGTTGGCCTTCGCGCTCCAGAAGTTCCCTTCAACTTGCTTGCGGAAACTAGACGAGATGCTCGGTGATGAAGCGCCACTGCGCCTCGGTAACGGGCGTGATCGACAGGCGATTGCCCTTCGCGAGCACCTGCATGTCCGCGAGTTCCTGGTGTTCGCGCAGCGTGGCAAGCGGCACGAGCGGCGTCTTCTTCACGAAGCGCACATCGACGAGCAGCCACCGCGGCGTTTCCTGCGTCGACTTCGGATCGTAGTAGTCGCTCTTCGGATCGAACTGGGTGGGATCGGGGTAGGCCGTCGACGAGACTTTGGCAATCCCCGCGATGCCGGGCTGCGGACAGCTCGAATGATAGAAGAGCACGCCGTCGCCGACCTGCATGGCATCGCGCATGAAATTGCGTGCCTGATAGTTGCGCACGCCGGTCCAGGGCAAGGTTTTCTTCGGCGCGTGAGCGAGATGATCGATGCTTGCTTCGTCGGGTTCGGACTTCATCAGCCAGTAACGCATGATCGATGTAGATGGCGTGGGCGAAGTGCAAGGAAAAGAGGCAAAGGGACAGCCTCAAACAAAAACGGCATCGGAAAAACCGATGCCGTTGAATAAGGTCCCCGCCTCAGCCGCTAGGCCGGCATCCTGAACCTGGGTTCAAGATTGGTCGCAGTAGGCAGCACTTCGGGTACATCAGACAGAGTGACGCGCGCGCCCGTGCTACAAATTTCCGCAACCGTGCACAATGGCATTGGTTCAAGGAATATATGACCTTGGCGAACCAGGCAGGGAGTACTAACTCTACACCAATCGTTTGCCGGATGCAGCAACGACTTTGTTTCTTTCGCGTGATCAGCGCGGCGATGCACGCCGGGCGAGCAGGCTCGCGTTATTGAGTTTCATACTGGGCAATGACCGCGCCCAGCTGTTCGTTCATCTGGTGCATCGTGCGGCGGATTTCCTCGGCGGGGAACGCTTCGCCGTGGCGCACGCTCTCCTGCAGCTTAAGCAATTCCGACGCCAGCGAGAGCGCCGCCATCACCGCGATGCGATCGGTGCCGCGCACGCTGCTCGCCGTGCGCACCTTCGTCATTTCCGCATCCACGCGCGCAACCGCCTCGCGCAGCGCGCCTTCGGTCTCGGGCGAACAGGCGAGCCGGTAGGGCTGGCCGAGGATGGAGACTTCGATCTGTTTGCTCGTCATGCCTTTTCTCCTTGACTGTGCTCACCGTGCATCTCGCCTGCGTGCGCATGTTCCTGCTGCGCTTCGTCGTGCGAGGCATCCGTGGCAAGGAGATCGAGCTGGTTGTCGGGCTCGGGCGCGGCCTTTGCTCGCGGCAGCTTTTCGAGGATCGCGTTCAGGCGCACCTGTGCGTCGTCGATTTTCGCCGACAGCGTATCGCGTTCCGTTTGCAGCGTGTCGCGTTCCTCGCGCATTTGCGCGAGTTCGCCCTGCACCGCTGCATAGTCGGCACGCAACTGTTCGAGCTGCTCTTCGAGCGCGTGGCGCGCGTGATGATGGCGCTCGCTGATCTTGATCAGCCGGCCAATGTTCTGTGAAAGTGATTCGAGTTCGTTGAGCATGTGCTGCGTCCTCTAAAGACCTCGCATTTTAGCGCGGATCAACGGGGCCACCGGGTTTTGTCTCGTTTCGAGACGTAACAGCGCGCGTTTCGTGCGTGCAACCCCGTTTTTCCGCCAGAATTCGTGTGTTGAATGGTCGCCGCCGGGTAAGGTCGCGACGGCTTCGCTGCTCCCTTTGAACGCCGCCTCGACGCGCTCGCGCACGCCGCTTGCGCGGTGCGCGCAGTGGTCTGCGGACATGCGGGGTGTGACCATCCGCTTGCTTGACGCGCTGCGGTGCCGCTCCTAGACTTGCCGCACTTTTGGTGCTCGCGCCCGCATTCGAGCGGGCGCAGTCAAACGGGAAACAGGGAGCGAAGCCGCGCCGCGGCGAGCCAACCTGTGCTGCCCCCGCAACGGTAAGCGACCGCAACGCAAGTTGCAAGTCGTCCCGGACGCGTTCCGCCCGCCAATGCGCTTCATATTTCATCACCTGAAATCTGGCGCGCGGCGAACGTGTCGATGCCACTGCGCGAATGCGCGGGAAGGCGGGGCGATCTGTCGCCAGCCCGGATACCGGCCAATGGTAGCGCGCGTCGCACATCGCGCCGCGCCGTTTGCGCAATCGCCTTGCGGGGAGCGGGGCGGCGCCTGCCATCGACAGGAAACGCTTCACACGTGTGTTACCCCGTTATGTCTTACCCGGTTGCCCGCGCGGCCGCATCGGTGCTGCTCGCCGCGGGCGGCGTGCCGCTTGCCGCGCTCGGCCAGACCACGGACGGCGCCGATGCGCCGCGGCTCGCGCCCGCGTCCACGCTCGCGCCCGTCGTCGTGACCGCGACGCGCACGCCCGAGGCTCTCGCCGACGCCATCGCGCAAACCACGCTCTTCGATTCACAGGACATCGCCGAAGCGAGTTCACGCGATGCGCTCGGCCTCATCGCGCTCGCGCCGGGCGTGCAGGTCACGCGCAACGGCGGGCCGGGGGCGTCGTCGGGGGTGTATTTGCGCGGCGCGTCGTCGGCGCAGTCGCTCGTTCTGGTCGACGGCGTGCGCGTGGAATCGGCGGGGCTCGGCGCCGCGCAGCTCTCGCAGCTGATGCTCGACGACCTCGATCGCATCGAAGTGGTGAACGGCAACGTCTCGGCGCTCTACGGGTCGGGCGCGATCGGCGGTGTGGTGCAGATCTTCACGAAGGACGGGGGCAGGCACGCACCCCGCTTCAGTGCCGAAGCGGAGTACGGCAGCTATCACACGCAGCGCCAGCAGTTCGGCGCAAACGGCGCGCTCGACGCGGATGCGCGCACCACGTTCAATGTCACCGTCTCGCGCGAGAAGACCGACGGCTTTTCTGCGATCGATCCGGCCATCGCGCCCAACGCGAATCCGGACGCGAACGGTTATCTGAACGAGAGCGTCGCGGCCACGCTGCGCCATGCGTTCACGCAGGACTGGGACGGGGGCGTACGTTTCTTGCAGTCGAATGGCGTCACGAGTTTCGACGATGCCTACGGCGCGCCCGCCGATCTCAACGATTCGCACAATCGCGTGCGTTCGGCATCCGTGTTCGCGAACGGCCGGCTGACCGGGCGCTGGACCACGCATTTCCTGGTCGCCGAGGGGCAGGACCGCGCGAACATCGAGCACAACGGCGTCTACACGAGCCGCTTCAATTCCGCGAACCGCCAGTACGTCTGGCAGAACGATATCCGTCTCGCCCCCGGGCACAAGCTCCTCTTCGGCTACGAACACCTCGACCAGTCGCTCGATTCCGATCAGTTTGACGCTCCCGACCGCCATGTGAACTCGGTGTTCGCGGGCTATGTCGGGCGTGCCGGCGGCCACGAGCTGCAGGCGAACGTGCGGCGCGACCAGTACTCCGACTTCGGCGGCGCGAACAGCTACTATCTCGGCTATGGCTACAACGTCGATGCGCACTGGAAGGTCGTCGCAAGCTATGCGGAGTCGTTTCGCGCGCCGAGCTTCGACGATCTGTACTATCCGTTCAGCGGCAATCCGTCGATCCAGCCCGAGCGCAGCCATTCCGCGGAAGCGGCGATTCAGTACGCATCGGGCGGGCTCGGCGTGCTGCGCCTCACGGCATTCGAGACGCGCTATTCGAACCTGATCGACTACGTCGCCGATGGCGGCGGCTTCTATGTCGCGCAGAACGTCGGGCGCGCGAAGGTGCAGGGCGTCGAGGGATCGTGGGCGGGCCAGGTGGGCGCAACCGGGGTGCGCGCGAGCTTCACGTTCCAGAATCCCGTCGATGAAACGAATCACCAGGACCTCACGCGGCGCGCGCGACGGTTCGCGTCGCTGTCGGTGCACCGGTCGATCCGCGCGTGGCGCGTGGGCGGCGAGTGGATCGTGAGCGGCGCGCGCAGCGACTACGATTCGACGCTCGCGGGCTATGGCGTGGTGAATCTCTCGGCGCGTTACGCGATCACGAAGTCGTGGTACGTCGACGCTCGCATCGACAATCTCTTCAACAAGGACTATGAGCTCGCGTATTCCTACAACACGCCGCGGCGCGGCGCGTATATCACGCTCGGGTGGCGGCAGCTTTGAGCGCTGAACGCACGTTCGCGCGAGGCATGAGCCTCACGCGCGCCACGGCGATCTGGGTCGCGCTCGCGGCGGCGGCGCTCGCGGTGTTCGTCGCCTCGCTCGCGCTCGGCAGCATCGCGCTCTCGCCGCTCCGAGTAGTCGATGCGCTGCTGCATGGCCGCGCGTCGTCGCCGGATGTGATCGACGAGATCGTGCTCAGCCTGCGCCTGCCGCGCGCGCTCGGCGGTTTTGCTGCGGGCGCGCTGCTCGCGGTGGCCGGTGCGCTCCTGCAGGTGCTGCTGCGCAATCCGCTTGCCGAGCCGTACGTGCTCGGCGTATCGGGCGGCGCTGCAACGTTTGCGCTTGCCGCGATGCTCGCCGCGCTGCCGTGGTGGAGCGTCGACGCCGCCGCGTTCGCCGGCGCGTTCCTGTCCATCGTGCTCGTGCTCGGCCTCGCCAGGCGGGAGCTGTGGCGCGGCGAGCCGCAGGACGCATCGCCGCGCCTGCTGCTCACGGGCGCGGTGATCGCGGCGGGCTGGGGCGCGCTGATCACGCTGATGCTCGCCGTCGCGCCGGAGAACCGGCTGCGCGGCATGGTGTTCTGGCTGACGGGCGACCTGAACGGTGTCGCGACGCCCTGGGCCGCGCTGATCGCGCTCGTCGTCGTGCTCGCCGGCATCGTGCCGGCGGCGCCGCAACTGAACGTGATGCTTCGCGGCGATGCGGCCGCGCAGGCGCTCGGCGTGCCCGTCGTGCGCCTGCGCCTCTCCGTGTATCTCGCGGCGTCGCTCGCGGCGGCCGCCGCCGTGACGACCGCAGGGACGATCGGTTTCGTCGGGCTCGTCGTGCCGCACGTGCTGCGGCTCGCGTTCGGCAACGACCAGCGCATGCTGCTGCCGGCCGCCGCGCTCGCGGGCGGCGTCGCGGTGATGGGCGCGGACCTGATCGCGCGCACGGTCATCGCGCCGGCGCAGTTGCCGGTCGGCGTGATGACGGCGCTCGTCGGCGTGCCGGTGTTCCTGTGGATGCTGCTGCGGAGGTCGCCGTGAACGCGAAGCTTCGTGCGAGCCTGCACGTGAGCGCGCTCGCGCTGCGCGCGGGCGGCCGCACGCTGATCGACGACCTGACGCTGACGTTCTCACCCGGCGAAGCGTGGTGCATCGCGGGTCCGAACGGCGCGGGCAAGACCACGCTCCTCAACGTGCTGGCGGGCCTCTCGAAGCCCGCGGCGGGCGCGGTGTCGCTCGACGGCGTCGATCTGAACGACTGGCGCGCCGCCGGTCTCGCACGCCGCCGCGCATGGATGCCGCAAAGCACGCACGACGCGTTCAGCGCGACCGTGCTCGATGTCGTGATGCTCAACCGGTTTCCGCACCTGAGCGGCTGGGGCTGGGAAAGCGACGCGGACCGCCGCGCGGCGCACGCGGCGCTCGATGCGCTCGGGCTCGCTGCCTTCGCGTCGCGCGACGTGCTGTCGCTTTCGGGCGGCGAGCGGCAGCGCGTGGCGCTGGCCGCGACGCTGTGCCAGGGCGCGCCGCTGCTCCTGCTCGACGAACCGCTGTCGCATCTCGATCTGCATCATCAGATCGAGTGTCTCGAAGCGCTGGGCGACTGGGTGCGCGATCCGGCCGCACAGCGCACTCTGATCTTCTCGTGCCATGACCTGAATCTCGCGCGCCGCTTCGCGACGCATGCGCTTCTCATCGACGGCGCGGGGCGTGCGCACGCGGGCCCGGTGCGCGACGTGCTGAGCGCGGAGCGTGCGAGCGCCGCGTTCGGCTATGCGCTCACGCTGATTCGCGAGGGTGCTCACGAGGCGCTCGTGCCCGTGATGCGCGCACCTCATCCCTAGCTCTTCAACAGGACGACCGATTCCATGATTCACGACGTACCTCGCCCGCTGCCTCTCGACCGCGCGCTCGAAGCCGAGTTGCAGCACGTCATCGATACGAAGACGAAGCCGCCCGGCAGCCTCGGGCGGCTCGAAGCGCTCGCGCTGCAAATGGGTTTGATCCAGCAGACGGCCAGGCCGCGCATCGAACGCCCGGCGATGATCGTGTTCGCGGGCGACCACGGCATCGCAGCGGAGGGCGTCAGTTCGTATCCGCAGGAAGTGACTGCCCAGATGGTCGCGAACTTCATGGCCGGCGGCGCCGCGATCAACGCGCTGTCGCGCTCGGCGGGCATGACACTCGAAGTGGTCGACGCGGGCGTCGCGCGCGCGCTTCCCGCATCGGAAGGACTGGTCGACGCCGCGATCAGGCGCGGCGGCACGCGCAACTTCGCGCACGAACCCGCGATGACGCGCGACGAAGCGTTGCTCGCGATCGCGCGGGGCGCTGCGCGCGTGCGGCATCATGCGTCGCTCGGGACGAACGTGATCGGCTTCGGCGAGATGGGCATCGCGAACACATCGGCGGCGGCGTGCCTGATGAGCCGCATCTGCGGGTTGCCGCTCGACGCGTGCGTCGGGCGCGGCACGGGCATCTCGGGCGACGGCATGAACCGCAAGCGCGCGGTGCTCGCCGCCGCGCTCGAACGCCATCGTGAAAGCGCGGACCCGATCGACACGCTCGCCACGTTCGGCGGCTTCGAGATCGCGATGATGGCGGGCGCGTTTCTCGCGGCGGCCGAGGCGCGCATGACGATTCTCGTCGACGGCTTCATCGCGACGTCCGCGCTGCTCATCGCGCAGGCGATCTCGCGCGACGTGCTCGACTACTGCGTGTTCGCTCACGCGTCGGATGAAACGGGGCACAGGCGCATGCTCGACTATCTCGGCGCCGCGCCGCTGCTGCAACTGGACCTGCGTCTGGGCGAAGGCACGGGCGCCGCGCTCGCGCTGCCGCTCCTGCGCGCGGCGGTTGCGTTCATCGGCGAGATGGCGAGCTTCGAGTCCGCCGGCGTCTCGACGAAAGGGACTTGAGCGATGACCCGCCCGGCCGACGAACTGCGCTATTTCCTCACCGCGCTCGGTTATTTCACGCGCGTGCCGGTGCCGCGCTGGGTCGGGTTCGAGCCGCACTATCTCAGCGCGGCGGCGCGCTACTTTCCGCTCGTCGGGCTGATGGTGGGCGGGATCGGCGCGCTCGTGTATCTGGCGGCGCTGCATGTGTTTCCGGCGGGTGTCGCGGTGCTGCTCTCGATGGCCGCGACGCTCGTCGTGACGGGCGCCTTCCACGAGGACGGCCTTGCCGATTGCGCCGACGCCTTCGGCGGTGCGTACACGCGCGACGATGCGTTGCGAATCATGCGCGACTCGCGCATCGGCGCCTTCGGTGCGATTGCGCTCGTCATCGCGCTCGCGCTGAAGTGGCAGACGCTCGCCGCGTTGCCGCCGATGCGCGCCGTCGCGCTCATGATCGCCGCGCATGCCGCGAGCCGCGCGTTCGCTATCAGCTATCTGCTCACGCTCGACTATGTCCGCGCCGAAGGCAAGGCGAAGCCGGTTGCGCAGCGCATGAGCATCGCGTCGTTCGCGCTCGCCGCTCTATGCGGGCTGCCGTGGCTGTTCTGGCCGGACTGGCGGCTGGGCTGCGTGGCGGTCGCCGTGCTCGTCGTCGTGCGCCTCGCCATCGGGCGATACTTCGTGCGCCGCATCGGCGGCTATACGGGCGACTGCCTCGGCTTCGCGCAGCAGCTTTTCGAACTCGCGGTCTACCTCACCGGACTCGGATGGATCTCCTCCTGATACGCCATCCCGCCGTCGCCATCGACGCAGGCATCTGCTACGGCCAGACCGACGTGCCGCTTGCGGCCGACGCGGGCGATTCGGCACGCGCGCTGATCGAACGGATGCGCGCGCTGAGCGTGCCCGAATGCGAGGGCGTCTGGCTCACGAGCCCGCTTGCGCGCTGCGCGCGGGTCGCGCAGGCGCTGGGCCGCGCGCACGCCGATGCGCGCCTCATGGAGTTCGACTTCGGCGCGTGGGAAGCGCTCAAGTGGGACGGCATCGACCGCGCGCTGCTCGACGCCTGGGCCGCCGATCTCGATCATGCGCGTGCGCATGGCGGCGAGAGCGTGGCGCAGTTCTCGCAGCGCGTGGGCGAGTGGTTCGACGAAACCTGCGGCGCGCGCGATACCCCCGTTCACGCGATCACGCATGCGGGCGTGATCCGCGTGCTTGCCGCGCGGCTCCTGAATGTGCCGCATGCAAGCGCCATGCGATGGCCGCTCGACTTCGGCGCGATCGTCTGGCTCAGGCGCGTGCGCGGCGAATGGCTGCTCGTGCGCTGGAACGCCTGATCACTTCGGCCGGCGTGCGCGCGCCGCTTCGAGGTCCTCGCACAGGCGCGCGGCGCCGAGCGCGAGACGCGGTGTCGGACGGCTGATCAGGTCGCCGTCGATGCCGAACAGATTGCCGCGCGCGACCGCCGTCACGGACGTCCACTGCTTCCACTTGTCGAGCGCCGGCAGCGGATGATCGGAGCGCGTTGCACCGGCCGTCGCGGCGACGATCGCCTCGGGATTCGCCGCGAGCACGGCTTCGGTCGAGACGGTCGGCACGAGCGGCTTCAGGTCCGCGAACACGTTGCGCCCGCCGCAGAGCGCGATCACTTCGCTGAACACGTGCTCGCCGTTGAGCGTCATCAGCGGATCGTCCCACACCTGATAGAACACGCCGACGGCAGGCCGGCCCGCATAGCGCGTGCGCAACTGCGATATGTCGCGGCGAAACGCGTTCGATGCATCGGCGGCGATACGCTTCGTGCCGAGCAGCGTGCCGAGCTTGTCGATGGTCGCGGGGATATCGTCGAGATGGCGCGGCTCGCTGAAGTAGAGCGGCACGTGCAACTCGCGCAGGCGCTCGATCTGGCGCGTCGCATTGCCGTGCCTCCACACGACGATGAGGTCCGGCTTCAGCGCGACGATGCGCTCGAGGTCGAGCGCCTTGTTGTCGCCGACGCGCGGGATCGCCTGCGCTTCGCGCGGATAGTCGCTGTAGGTCACCGCGCCGACGATGCGCGCCCCGCCGCCCGCCGCGAAGAGCAGTTCGGTGACGTGCGGCGCGAGGCTCACGACGCGCTCTGCGGGCGCGGCGAGCGTGACGGTCGCGCCGGTGTCGTCGGTGACGGTGAGCGCGGCTTGCGCCTGATCTGTCGTGATGAGCGCGATCGTTATGAACGCCAGCGTGGCCAGCAGGCGGCGCACGTTCACGCGACGCTCTCCGCGAGCGCGCGCGCAAGCCGCGCCCAGTCGCCCTCCGAACCCGGCAAGCCGATGCGCAGGCTCGGCGTCATGTCCGCGCGATCGAAAAGCCGCGTCCAGATGCCGCGCTTCGCAAGCGCGTCCTGCAGCGCCGCCGCGTCGGGCGTGCGAAACCATGCGAAGAGCGGCGTCGCATGCGCATCGAAGCCGTGGCTTTCGATCAGCGCCGCGAGACGCTCGCTGTCGAGCCGCAGTTGCGCGCGTGCCGCGAGCTGCCAGTCGCGATCGTCGAAGGCGGCCTGCACCGCATGGCGCGCCGGTCCGCTGACCGTCCACGCGCCGAGCGCGTCCGCTAGCGCATCGCGCAGCGGCGCGGCCGCAAGCACGAAGCCCGCGCGAATGCCCGCAAGGCCGAAGAACTTGCCGACCGAGCGCAGCACGACGAGCCCTTCGCGCGCCGTTTCGCCGGCAAGCGACGTGCCGGGGTCGGAGTCGGCGTCGGCAAATGCTTCGTCGATGACGAGCGTCCCGCCGCGCGCCGCGAGCTGCGCATGCCAATGAAGGAGCACGACGCGCGCGATGCGCTCGGCCGTCGGGTTGTTCGGGTTCGCGACCATCACGTGATCGAGCCCGGCGGGCAACTCGCGCATCGAAACGTCGAGCGGCATCACCCGGTGTCCGGCGCGCTCGAACGCGGGTGCGTATTCCGCGTAAGTGAGCGGCGCGACGCCGACGGCGCCGCGGCGCAACAGCGGCGGCAATGCGCGGATCGCCGCCTGGCTTCCCGCAACCGGCAGCGCCGCCGGCGCGCCGTAGTAGCGCGCGGCGCATTCGGCGAGGCCGTCGCCGTCTTCGGGCAGGCGCCGCCACGCATCGGGCGGCACGGGCGGCACCGGGTAGCCGCGCGGGTTGATGCCGGTCGACAGGTCGAGCCAGTCGCCAGGCGCTATCGAATAGCGGCGCGCGGCTTCGCGCAGATTGCCGCCGTGACGGATCGGTTCAGCCATGCGAGCCCACGCTGATAAAGGCAAGAACGAGGAAGAGGGCGAGCCACAAGAGCGTCGTGCGCTCGACGAGCCTGAGCGCCGCCACCACGTGCGCGGGCATCGCGGGCATGCCCTCGCCGAGCACCGGACGCGTTTCCAGCGTGCCGTGATAGACCGCCGGGCCGCCGATCAGCACATTGAGGCTGCCCGCGCCCGAGGCCATCACCGGTCCCGCGTTCGGGCTGTCCCACGATGCCGCCTGCGTGCGCCAGCAGTGCCATGCGGTGCGGGTGTCGCCGAGCAATGCGTAGCTCGCCGCCGTGAGGCGGGCGGGGACGTAGTTCAGGACGTCGTCGAAGCGCGCGGCCGCCCAGCCGAAGCGCAGGTAGCGCGGCGTGCGGTAGCCCCACATCGCGTCGAGCGTGTTCGCGAGGCGGAACAGGAGCGCGCCCGGACCGCCCGCGACCGCGAACCAGAAGAGCGCGCCGAAGATCGCGTCATTGCCGTTTTCGAGCGCCGACTCCACCGCCGCCCGCGAGAGCGCGTTTTCGTCGGCGTCGGCGGTGTCGCGCGACACGATCCGCGCCGTGAGCTTGCGCGCGCCTTCGAGGTCGCCGCTGCCGAGCGCGCGGGCGATCGGCGCGATGTGCTCGCGCAGGCTCTTGGCGCCAAGCGCGAACCACAGGAGCGCGACGTGCACGATGCACGCGTACGCAAACGGCAGCACGCTCACGAGCAGGCACGCGATCGCGACGGGCGGCACGACCGCCGCGAGCCACGCGAGAATGCCCGCGGGCCGGGCGCGATGCCCGGTGTTCATGCGCGCTTCGAGCTGTGTCGCGAGCTTGCCGAAACCGACGAGCGGATGGCGCGTGCGCGGCTCGCCGACGATCCGGTCGATCACCACGCCGAACACCGCGAGCAGCGCGATCGCATAGAAGGAGAGGAGGAGCATGGGCGCTCAGCCCTTGAGCGCGAGCGGCAGGCCCGCGACCATCATCGTCGCGCGCGTGCTCGCGGCGGCGACCCGCTGGTTGAGCCGCCCGAGCTCGTCGACGTAGAGACGCGTCACCGAGCCGAGCGGCACGACGCCGAGGCCGATCTCGTTGCTCACCACGATGATCTTGCCGCGCGCCCCGGCGAGCGCGGCGAGAAAGGCGCCGAGCGCTTCCTGCGGCGCGGCGGGTGGCGCGCTGCCGTCGGCGGGGCACAGCAGGTTCGCGAGCCACAGCGTGAGGCAGTCGATCAGCACGCAATGGCCCTCGCGATCCACCGAGCGCAGCGCGCCCGCGAGGTCGAGCGGTGCTTCGAGAAGCGACCAGCCGACCGGGCGCCGCGCCCGGTGGTGCGCCACGCGTTCGGCGAATTCGGGGTCGCCGATGCGCGCGGTCGCGACATAGGTGACGGCCATGCCGCTTGCGGCGGCGAGCTGCTCGGCGTGCGCGCTCTTGCCCGAGCGCGCGCCGCCGAGAATGAAGGTGAGGTCCCGCGATGAAGCGTATGAGGTCATCGCGATATTGTACCGGCGCGGGCTAAGATGACGCCTCATGCGCGCCTTGCGCGCCGCCCCACACAAGGAATCGACACTCATGCACTTCGCACCGCGCGGCACGCTGATGATCCAGGGCACGACGTCCGACGCCGGCAAGAGCACGCTCGTCGCGGGCCTGTGCCGGCTTGCGCGTCGCGGCGGCGTGCGGGTCGCGCCGTTCAAGCCGCAGAACATGGCGCTCAACAGCGCGGTGACCGTCGACGGCGGCGAGATCGGCCGCGCGCAGGCGCTGCAGGCGCTCGCGGCGGGCGTCGATGCGCAGATCGACTTCAATCCCGTGCTCCTCAAGCCGACAAGCGACCGCGGCGCGCAGGTGATCATCCACGGCCACGCGCACGCCAATCTCGACGCCCGCGCCTATCACGAGTACAAGTCGGTCGCGTTCGAGGCCGTGCTGGCCTCCTACGCGCGGTTGCAGGCCCGTTTCGACTCGGTGATCGTCGAAGGGGCGGGCAGCCCGGCCGAAGTGAACCTGCGCGATCGCGACATCGCGAACATGGGATTCGCCGAGCGCGTCGACTGCCCGGTGGTGCTCGTCGCCGACATCGATCGCGGAGGCGTGTTCGCGCATCTGACCGGCACGCTCGCGTGCCTGTCCGAAAGCGAGCAGGCGCGCATCCGCGGATTCGTGATCAACCGCTTTCGCGGCGACATCGGCCTGCTGCAGCCGGGCCTCGACTGGCTCGAAGAGCGCACGGGCAAGCCCGTTTTCGGCGTCGTGCCGTACCTGCACGGCCTCACGCTGGACGCCGAGGACATGCTGCCCGGCGAGATGCGCACGCGCGGTGCGCGCGACGCGCTGAAGGTGATCGTGCCCGCGCTGCCGCGCATCAGCAATCACACCGACTTCGACGCGCTGCGCGCGCATCCGCAGGTCGATTTTCAGTACGTGAAGGCGGGCGTGGCGCCGCCGCCCGCCGATCTGATCGTGCTGCCGGGGTCGAAAAGCGTGCAGCGCGACCTCGCGTGGCTGCGCGAGCACGGCTGGGATCGCGCGATCGAACGGCATCTGCGGTATGGCGGGAAGGTGCTCGGCATTTGCGGTGGCATGCAGATGCTCGGGCGCGACATCGACGATCCGGATGGCGTCGAAGGCCCGGCGGGCCGCGTGGACGGGCTCGGGCTGCTCGACCTGTCGACGGCGCTCACGCCGCACAAGCTGCTCGACAACGTGACCGGCAGGCTCGCGCTCGGCGACGGCCGTGCGAGCGTGCGCGGCTACGAGATCCACATGGGACGCACGAGCGGCGCCGCGCTCGCGCGGCCCGCGGTGCTCTTCGACGACGGGCGCCCGGACGGGGCGGTGTCGGCGGACAACCAGATCGCCGCGACCTATCTGCACGGCATTTTCGACACGCCCGAGGCTTGCGCCGCGCTGCTCGAATGGGCAGGGCTGGAACGGGCCGAGGCGCTCGACTATCCGGCGCTGCGGGAGGCGTCGCTCGAGCGGCTCGCCGATACGCTCGCGCAGTCGCTGGACCTGGAGGCCATTGCCGCGGCGTTCGGCCGCGACGGCGCGTCAATTGTGTGAGCGAATGCTCGTGTTGGACCCGTGTAGGACCTCAGATCGCCCGCCACGGGCTGTCTCCGGCTCAATACAGAATCATCTGCGTGCAGCGAAAGAGCGCGACGAGCTTGCCGTCCGCGTTCGTCACCGTCGCGTCCCAGACGTGCGTGCTGCGCCCGAGATGCACCGCGCTCGCCTTCGCGATGATCTTCCCCTCGCGCGCCGTGCCGACGTGGTTGCTCTTCAGTTCGACCGTCGTGAAGTTTTTCGCGCCCTCGGGCAGGTGCGCGATGCATGCGTAGCCGCAGCACGTATCGGCGAGGCCGATCACACTCGCGGCGTGCAGGAAGCCGTTCGGCGCGAGGAGTTCGGGCCGGATCGGGAGTTCGCCGACAAGCGAGCCGCTTTCGAGCGACACCAGCTCCACGCCGAGCAGGTCCGGCAGGCGGCCGCGCTGGCGGTTGCGCAGATAATCGAGGGTGACGTCGGGGCGGAGGGTCGTCATGGGCGGGGGAGCGGCTCGGTCGATTGGGGGATGTGCCGGCAATGCCGGTTTTGCCGATAATATCAACGGCTCGGACAATTGCACTTTTTCATAACAACGAACCGGCCGGCGGGATGTGGCAGTCCGGCCGCCGGGCAGCACATTTTCGGGAATCTTTCATGACCGTGATCGTGGTGGCGAATCCGAAGGGCGGGGTCGGCAAGAGTACGCTCGCGACCAATCTGGCGGGATATTTCGCGGCACAGGGCGAATGGGTTGCGCTCGCGGATCTCGACAAGCAGCATTCGGCGCACGCGTGGCTGGGCATCCGGCCGGATACCCTGCCGAAAGTGGAACGCTGGCAACTGGACGTCGATTCGCCCGCGAAGCCGCCCAAGGGGCTCGAGAGGGCCGTCATCGATACGCCCGCGGCGGTGCACGGCAACCGGCTCGCACTCGCGCTGGAACTGGCGGACAAGGTGATCGTGCCGCTTCAGCCGTCGATTTTCGATATTCTCGCGACGCAGGAATTCCTGCAGAGGCTGGCGAAGGAAAAGGCGGTGAGGAAGGGATCGATCGAAATCGGGATCGTCGGGATGCGCGTGGATGCCCGCACGCGCTCGGCGGACCAGTTGCACCGGTTCGTCGAGGGGCTCGATCTGCCGGTGCTCGGTTTTTTGCGCGACACGCAGAATTACGTGCAGATGGCGGCGCACGGTCTCACGCTGTGGGATGTCGCCCGCACGCGCGTGGAGAAGGATCTGGAGCAGTGGCAGCCCATCGTGGAGTGGGCCGCAAGGAAGTGAAGTGACCGGGCTCGAGCGGCGGGACGGCCGTGGATAACGCCCGCCGCCCGCCGCCCGCCGTTGTGCGGCGGCTCAGGTCCAGTTCTGCGTCGGCACGTGGTCGCGGCTGCCCTTGATGCGATTCTTCTCGTCGACGAACACCAGGTCGGGCTTCCAGCCCGCCTTCAGTTCCGCCTCGTCCACCTGCGCGAACGCCGCGATGATCACGAGATCGCCCAGCTGCGCGCGCCGTGCCGCCGAGCCGTTCAGCGAAATCATGCCGCTGCCGCGCTCGCCCTTGATCGCGTAGGTCGTCAGACGCTCGCCGTTGTTCACGTTCCAGATGTCGATCTGCTCGTTTTCGACGAGATTGGCCGCTTCGAGCAGATCTTCGTCGATCGCGCACGAACCCTCGTAGTGCAGTTCGCAATGCGTGACGGTCGCGCGGTGGATCTTCGATTTCAGCATGGTGCGGTGCATGGTCTGGCTCTCTCAGATTTCAAGGTTGTCGATCAGGCGCGTCGTGCCGAGCTTTGCCGCCGCGAGTACGACGAGCGGTGCGCCGGCGTCGGCGGGGCCCGGCGGCAGCAGGTTCGAGCGCTTGCGCACGGCGATGTAGTCGGGCCGCCAGCCGCGCTGCGCGAGCGCATCCATCGCGTCCTTTTCGATCGCGGCGAAATCGCGGCTGCCGGCGAGCACCGCCTCGCGCACGCGGTGGAGCGTCGCGGCGAGCACGGGCGCCTCGGCCCGCTCGGCCGCCGCGAGGAAGCGGTTGCGCGAACTGAGCGCGAGGCCGTCGGCGTCGCGCACGGTTTCGGCGGCGATCACTTCCGTCGGCAGCGCGAACTGGTCGCACATCTGCCGCACGATCATCAACTGCTGGTAATCCTTCTTGCCGAACACGGCGACGCGCGGCTGCACGCACGACATCAGCTTCATCACGACGGTGCACACGCCCTGGAAGAAGCCGGGGCGGAATTCGCCCTCGAGAATGTCGCCGAGATCGTGCGGCGGATGCACGCGATACTCCTGCGGCTGCGGATACAGGTCCCGCTCGGTCGGCGCGAAGAGCACGTAGACGTTTTCCTTCTGCAGCTTCTCGATGTCGTCCTGCAGCGTGCGCGGATATTTGTCGAAGTCCTCGTTCGGGCCGAACTGCAGTCGGTTCACGAAAATGCTCGCGACCACCGGATCGCCGTGCTGGCGCGCAAGGCGCATCAGCGAGAGATGGCCCTCGTGGAGATTGCCCATCGTCGGGACGAAGGCGGTGCGGTTCTGGCCGCGCAACTGATCGCGCAGTTCATGGATCGAGCTGATGACTTTCATCGAGCGGGTGTCTCCGGGCGGGCAGCCGTTTCTCGCTGCTCCGAGGCAAGGGTGGGAAAGTGGATTTTCGCCTCAAGCGGGCGAATACGCGAGTCTCACGTAGATCGGCGCGTACGGTTCGGCCTGCGTGATCTCGATGAGCGTTTCCCGCGACAACTCGAGCATCGCGATGAAATTCACGATGACGACCGCCACGCCGCGCGACGTATCGAAAAGCTCGGAGAATTCCATGAACCGCGCCGTCTGCAGGCGGCGCAGCATGACGCTCATGTGCTCGCGCACCGACAGCTCCTCGCGCGAGATCTTGTGATGCTGCACGAGCTTCGCGCGCTTGAGCACGTCGGCCCAGGCGGCGCGCAGGTCGTTTGCGTCGACGTCCGGAAAGCGCTGCGTCGGGGCCTGCTCGATATAGACGTCGGCGCGCAGGAAATCACGCCCGAGCTGCGGCAGGTGGTCGAGCCTCTGCGCGGCGAGTTTCATCTGCTCGTATTCCAGCAGCCGGCGTACGAGTTCGGCGCGCGGGTCTTCGGCATCCTCGCCGGTGTCGGCCTTCCTGACCGGCAGCAGCATGCGCGACTTGATCTCGATCAGCATCGCGGCCATCAGCAGATATTCGCCTGCGAGTTCGAGATTCGACTCGCGGATCTGGTCGACGTAACCGAGATACTGCGCGGTCACATCGGCCATCGGAATGTCGAGGACGTTGAAATTCTGCTTGCGGATCAGGTAGAGCAGAAGGTCGAGCGGGCCTTCGAAAGCTTCCAGAAAGATTTCGAGCGCGTCCGGCGGGATGTAGAGGTCCGTCGGCAGCTTCCAGAGCGGCTCGCCGTAGAGATGCGCGTACGCGACGCCGTCGATGGTATCGGGCGTGGAATCGGTCGCGGGCGCCGCGAGCGCGGCGGCCGGGTTGTCCCGTGCGTCCTGTTGAGGCTGCTGGTCCGGAGCCGGAAGCGCCTCGCGGGGGGCGCTCACGTTCAGAAGTTCTGGTAGTAAACGTACGGCGTCTGCTGCACGCGCGACGATTGCTGCTTTGAGCGCTCGTCGAGGTCGATCGGCTGCTTGTCCCACAACAGCGCGCGCCCGTGCCGCTGTTCTTCTTCCAGCGACGGCTTCTGTGCTTTCAACTGATTGATGAACTGGGTGATGTCCGACTGATACATGATTCGTTTTTCCGTTGGGCTCGAAGCAACTCGGTAGGGGGATGCGGCGGCTCGGGTCGTCCGGCCGCTTGCGCAGGCCGGGTCGGCCCGCCAGCCGTCTTCGGCGGCAGCGCCGCGAACTCGTCGCAATTTTACCGCAAGCGCAACCGGGCGGATCGACAACCGGCGGCGATTCCCTGGCCGGGCCTCCGGACGGCCCGCCTGAAAGGAATGTCGGCGAGGGCCGGTCAAATGGGCGGAACAAGCGGCCGGGGAGGCCGTCCAAGGCGCACGGCCGGTGATCGACCCGACGTTTCCCGCGCGGCGCAAGCCTGAGCGCGATTATCGCGGCCATCGGCGCCTTGCGCTTTTTTAAGATGGCGCGGCATACCGATGTGGTGAAATAGCGCCTGCGATATCAACCAGACCGTACCCGACGTCCGCCGGGCCCGCCACCGATTCACCTGCTGTTTCGCAAACCGATACGCAACTGGCCGGGCCGCCGGGCCGCCGAGAAGCGGCACGAATCCATTTTCAACAACAATACCAATGCCGGAGGTCACGTTTGGCGGGGCGCCTGTCTGATCCGCTCTTCAGGATACGCGAGCACGCCGATACGGGGCGGCCCGGCGCGCCGGCGCTCGTTGGCCGGGCCGCGCGCATGCTGGGCGCGCCGTTCGTGCTTTTCGTGCTCATGGCGCTCGTGGCCGCCCGGCCCGCGTTCGCGAAGTACGACGTGGACATCGAAGCACCCCGCAGCGTGCGCTCCCTGCTCAAGGATCATCTGAACCTGTCGCGCTTTGCGAAGCGCGACGACGTGAGCGACGAGCAGTTCGAATTCCTCGTCACGGCGACGCCGCAGGAAGTGCGCGATCTGGTCGCGACCGACGGCTATTTCACGCCGGTCGTGCGCACCGACGTGAAGACCGTCGACGACCGCAAGACCGTCACGGTGAGCGTCGATCCGGGCCCGCGCACGATGGTCGCGTCGGTGTCGCTGAACTTCAAGGGCGCCGTGACCACCGAGGACCGCACGCAGGAAAACGCCGCGCGCTTCGCGTTCTCGGTCAAGGAAGGCGACCCGTTCACCGAAAGCGCCTGGGACGACGCCAAGAACGCCGCGCTCAAGGCGCTCCGCTCGCGCCGCTATCTCGGCGCGAAAATCGAGCGTTCGCAGGCACGGGTGAATCCGCGCACGCATATCGCGGATCTGTCGGTGACATTCGACAGCGGCCGGACCTTCACCTTCGGCGACCTCGACGTGAGCGGCGTGCGCCGCTATCCGGAGCGGATCATCCGCAACGTGAACCCGATCCACCCGGGCGACATCTACGACATCGCGCGGGTCAACGAACTGCAGCGGCAACTGCAGAACACGCCGTACTACGCGAGCGTCGCGATCGACGCCGACAACGACGTCGCGAAGCCCCTCGAAACGCCGATCCATCTGAAGGTGAGCGAGTATCCGTACAACAGCGTGCGCTACGGCGTCGGCTACGCGACGGACACCGGCGCGCACATCCAGGGCGCGTACAGCTACCTCGACACCTTCGGCAAGGCTTATCCGTTCACGGTTTCCGGGCGCCTCGACGAGACCCAGCAGTACGGCCAGGTGCAGCTCGCGATGCCCCCGGGCGCGCGCGGCTGGGTGAACAGCGTGATGGCGTCGTACACGAACACCAACGTGTCGGATACGCGCATCTACAGCGCGCGCGTCGGCGTGCAGCGCTCGCGCTCGCTGCAGAACATCGACACGACGTACTCGATCATCTTCTACGACGACCGCCTCACGCAGAACGCGCCGAACCCGTCGAACAGCCGCGCGCTGGTGCCGGCGTGGAGCTGGGTGCGCCGCAACGTCGACGATCCGCTGTTCCCGCGACAGGGCAACCTGATCCGCGCGGAAGTCGGGTTCGCGGTGAAGGGCATCCTGACCGACCAGACGTTCGGCCGGATCTACACGAACATGCTGCAATACCTGCCGCTCGGCAAGCGCGACCTGTTCGTGTTCCGCGCGGAGCTGGGCGGCGTGTTCACGAGCGGCCCCTCGAACGGCGTGCCGGCGTCGCTCCTCTTTCGCGCGGGCGGCTCGAATTCGGTGCGCGGCTACAGCTACCAGAGCATCGGTAACAACGTGCAGGGCTCGATTCTTCCGACCAAATACCTGGTGACGGGCAGCTCCGAATATCAGCACTGGTTCACGCACGACTGGGGCGGCGCGGCCTTCTTCGACATCGGCACCGCCACCGACACCTGGAGCGAGCGCGTCTTTGAGCCCGGCGCGGGCCTCGGCGTGCGCTGGCGCAGCCCGGTGGGGCCGGTCAACATCGACGTGGCCTATGGTTTCAAGAACAAGAGCATCAAGCCGTACCTGACGCTCGGCATCGCATTCTGACTTTTCGACGGCACCTCACCTGACGACGCAACAAGACGCATGACGGACCCGACAGCCAACCCGAGCGCAGACGAAGCCGCCGACGACGGCGGCCGCGGCGCACCCGACGCGAAGCCGCCCCGCCGGCGCGGCGGCTGGCGGCGTTTCGCCAGGTGGCTCGGCGGGCTCGTCCTCGTGCTCGTGCTGCTTGTCGCGCTCGCCGTGGCGGCGGTCTTCTACGCGCTCATGAGCGAGCGCGGCACCCGCTATGTCTGGCAGGCGGCGACCTCGCTGCTTGCGGGACGCCTCACCGGCACGCTCGACGGCGGCGCGATCGCCACCGGCGTGGCGCTGCGCGACGTCCACTGGAAGAGCCTCGACGGCAACGGCACCGATATCGCGGTGGACCGCGTGTCCGGCCGCTGGGAACTGACCCGCGAGCCGCTGCGCTTCACGATCGACTATCTGCATGTCGGCACGATCGACGCGCGCATCGCTCCGTCCCCGAAGGAAACGGCGAAGACCGGGCTGCCGAAGGACCTGCGCCTGCCGCTTCAACTCGCGATCCGCGACGTGACGGTCGGCAAGCTGCGCCTGCACCAGGGCGCGACGACCACCGAATTCTCGCGTCTCGCGTTTCACGGGCGCAGCGACGGCCGGCATCACGAAGCGAGCGTCGAGCGCCTCGAAACGCCGTTCGGCTCCGTCACGGCCGCGGTGAAGCTCGACGGCGGCGCGCGGCCGTTCCCGCTCACCGGCGACGCCGGCTACTCGGGCAAGGTGAGCGGCGAGGCCGTGCAGGTCGCGGCGCACCTCACGGGATCGCTGGAAAACCTCGTCGCGGACGTGCAGGCGAGCGGCATGAAGCTCGACGGCCGCGCGCACGTCGAAGCGCTGCCCTTTGCCGACGTGCCGTTGAAGAGCGCCAGCGTGAGCGTCGATCACGTCAATCCGCAGGCGTTCAGCCCGAGCGCGCCGTACGCCGACCTCACGCTGCGCGCCGAAGTGAAGCCCGTCGAGCCGGAAACGCCCGGAAAGCCGGGTTCGCTCGTGGTGACGGGGCCGGTGTCGATCGTCAACGCGAAGCCGGGCCCGGTGGACAAGCAATTGCTCCCGCTCATCGATGCCCACGCGAACGTGCGGCTCGACGCCGCCGCCCAGACCATCTCGGATCTCAACGTGCGGCTCGTAAAGGACGCGACGATCACCGGCGGCGGCTCGCTCGAAGGCGGTCGCGGCCAGTTCGACCTGAAGGTCGCGAGGTTGGACCTGAACGCGATCCAGTCGAGCGTGCGCCCGACGCAGTTCGCCGGACCAGTCGGCGTCACGCTCGCGGGCGACACGCAGACCATCGTGCTCGACCTGAACGACCCGAAAGCGGCGATCCGCGCGCAGGGCAAGGTGAAGCTCGACGCCCGGCAGACCGCGTTCGAGGGCGTGAAGCTCACGGTGGGCAAGGGCCGCATCGAGCTGAGCGGCGCACTGAAGAAGGACGCCCATTCGAGCTACGACGTCAAGGCGAAGCTCGTCGAGTTCAATCCGCTGCTGCTCGCACCGCCGTCCAGGCCCGCCGCGCCGGGCAAGGGGAACAAGGCCCCGCCGCCACGCGTGATCGAGGCGCGGGTGAACGGCACGCTCTCGGCGACCGGCGTTCTCGCGCCCACGCTCACCACCAGGGCGCAGTTCAAGCTGGGCGAGAGCGTCTACGACAATCTGCCGCTGACGGGCGAGGGCACCGTGCAGGTCGCCGGCACGCGGATTCTGCCGAGCCGCGCGCATCTGTCGGTTGCGGGCAACGACGTCGATCTGAACGGCAGCTTCGGCGCGCCCGGCGACCGGCTGCGCTTTCGCGTCGACGCGCCCGCGCTCGAGCGCCTGGGCTTCGGCCTCGCGGGGCTCGTGAAGGCCGAGGGCGACGTGACAGGCTCGTTCGCGCATCCAAACGTCGCGGCCAACTACGAGGCCGATGGCGTCGTGTTCGGCCCGAACCGGCTCGGCCACGCCGAGGGCCGCGCGGAAATGCGCGATGGCGCGAACGGCGCGCTCGTCTTCACGACGAAGGCGCGCGACCTCAGCACGGAAGGCGTCGAACTGGCAACGCTCGACGCGAGCCTCACCGGCACCCGGGCCCAGCACAAGCTCGACGCCAGCGCGACCGGGCGCGTGCGCGGCCAGGCCGTCAACCTGACGCTCGCGGCGAACGGCAAGCTCACCGACGCCCGCGACGGTCCGCACTGGGACGGCACCGTCACGCGGCTTTCGAACAAGGGCACGCCCTCGGTGAACCTGGAGTCGCCGCTCACGGTGAGCTATGCGCCCGGCCGCATCGTGCTCGGCGCGACGCGGCTCGCCGCCGAGGGCGCGGTGCTCGATCTGAAGTCGTTCGCGTTCGAGGGCGGGCGCATCCAGTCGGCGGGCACGCTCACCAACCTGTCGGTGCCGCGGATCCTCGAAATCCGCCAGGAGCTGACGGGCGCCGAACCGCCGTTCCGCACGGATCTCGTCTTCGACGGCGACTGGAACTTCTCGCTCGGCACGACCGCGACCGGCCACGTCCAGATCAAGCGGCGCACGGGCGACATTTCGATCGACGCGGCGCGCGGCGTCGCCGCGCTCGGCATCACCGACATTTCGGCGCGCGCCGATTTCACCAACGGCAATCGCCTGAACGCGACCTTTCACGCGCAGGCGAACCGCATAGGCGTGATCGACGCGAACGTGCATACGCCGCTCGTCGCGCGCGACGGCATCCTGACCGTCGCCGACGAATCGCCGCTCACGGGCGCCATCGACGCGAGCATTCCGCAACTGCGCACGACGGGCGGCATGCTCGGCCCGACCTATCTGTTCGGCGGCCGGCTCGCGCTCAAGCTGACGATCGCGGGCGTGGTCGCGAAGCCGAATCTCTCCGGCATGCTCACCGGCGACGATCTTTCGGCGACGCTCGTCGCGCAGGGCGTCCAGCTGAAGGACGGCGTGATCCGGATCGCGCTGTCGGAAAACCTCGTCGATCTGCAGCAGGTCGAGTTCCACGGCGCGAGCGGCACGCTGCGCGCGACCGGCAAGGTGCGGCTCGATCAGGACGAACCGGATCTGACGGCCAGCATCATCGCCGACAAGCTCGAGCTGTTCGCGTCGCCCGACCGGCAACTGTCGCTCTCGGGCAGCGCGAGCGTCGCGAACGCGGGGGTGCAGGGCGGCATGGCGATCAACGGCAAGTTCACCGTCGATCACGCGCTCTTCGATTTGCCGGAGAAGTCGGCGCCGAGTCTCGGCGACGATGTCGTGGTCGTGCGGCCGGACGGCACCGTGAAAGGCGAGGACAAGAACCAGCAGGTCGTCGCCGCCACCGACAAGCCGGTCGGGCCGTTCGCGCCGCGCGCCAACATCGACATCAATCTGGGCCAGAATTTCCGCTTTCGCGGCGCGGGGGCCGATCTCGGCCTCGCGGGCACGATCACCGCGCTGAGCGCGCCGAACATGCCGCTGCGCGCGATCGGCAACGTGCGCGTGACGCCCGGTTCGACCTACACGGCGTTCGGGCGCAAGCTTAATATCGAGAACGGCTTCTTCACGTTCAACGGGCCGGTGGCGAATCCGGGCATCAACATTCTCGCGATGCGGCGCAACCAGGAAATCGAGGCGGGCGTACAGGTGACGGGCACGGTGCAGTCGCCGAACGCGAGGCTCGTGTCCGAGCCGAACGTGCCCGACAACGAAAAGCTCTCGTGGCTCCTGTTCGGCCACGGCACGGATCAGGGCAACAACCTGGGTCAGCAGAGCGCGATGACGAACGCGCTCGCGCTGCTCGGCAGCGCGAGCGGCAAGCGCATTGCTCAGACGTTCGGGCTCGACGAGTTCTCGATCGGCACGAGCGAGGTCGGGCTGACCGATCCTCAGGTCGTGATGATCTCAAAGGCGATCAACGAGCGGCTCGTGCTCGGCTACGAGCAGGGATTGCAGTCGGCGAGCAACGCGATCAAGGCGACGCTCAACCTGTCGCGCTTCTGGTCGATCTCGGCTTACGGCGGCACGTTCCAGGGCATCGATCTGCTCTATACGCGGCGGTTCGATTCATGGTCGAAGCGGGGCGGGCCGTGAGCGCCGGTCGATGAGACATTGCCGCGCGGCATGTGCGGGCGGCGGCGTTGACAAATAAAAAGGGCACGCGATTCACGTGCCCTTTTTGCGTTCTGCGTCAGCGAGCCTTACTTCACCCGCATCCCCGGCTTCGCGCCGCTGTGCGGCTCGAGGATATAGAGGCCCGGCTCCGCTTTCTCATCCGCGGCCGAAGCAGCCAGCACCATCCCCTCCGACAGCCCGAATTTCATCTTGCGCGGCGCGAGGTTCACCACCATCACGGTCAGCTTGCCGATCAGATCCTGCGGCTGATACGCCGACTTGATGCCGGAAAACACATTGCGCGTCTTTTCCTCGCCGACGTCGAGCGTCAGTTGCAGCAGCTTGTCCGAGCCCTCGACCGCCTTGCAGTCGACGATCTTCGCAATGCGCAGATCGACCCTGGCGAAATCGTCGATGGAAATGGTGCCTTCGGACTCCGGCTCCTTCGCCTTGGCATTCGCTGCCTTCGTGGTGGACGCCGCCGCCGCTGCCGCGGCCGCGCCTTCCTGCCCCGGCTGCAGCGACTCGCGGTTCGCCGCAAGCAAGGCCTCGATCTGCTTCGGATCGACGCGCGTCGTCAGGTGCTTGTACGCGTTGATTGGCTGCTGCGAGGAGAGCGGCTTCGCGGCGTCGGCCCAGACGAGCGGCGCGATGCCGAGGAACGCCTCCACCGCTTCCACAAGCTTCGGCAGCACCGGCTTCAACGCGAGCGAGAGCAGGCGGAACGCTTCCAGGCTCACGGTGCACGTTTCGTGCAGGGCGGCCGAATTCGCCGGATCCTTCGCCTGATCCCACGGCTTCGCGGCATCGACGTAATGATTCACCGCGTCGGCGAGTTCCATCGTCGTGCGCAGCGCCCGGCCGTATTCACGCGACTCGTAGAGCGCGGCGATGTGCGCGATCTCGCCGCGCAGCCGGGCGATGAGCGGATGGTTCATCGCGCTGTCCTGCACGCGGCCGTCGAAGCGCTTGATGAGAAAACCCGCCGCGCGGCTCGCGATATTCACGTACTTGCCGACGAGGTCGCTGTTCACGCGCGCCTGGAAGTCCTCGAGGCTCAGGTCGATGTCTTCCATCGTGCTGTTGAGCTTCGCCGCGAAGTAGTAGCGCAGCCACTCGGGGTTGAGCCCCGTGTCGATCACGCTCTGCGCCGTGATGAACGTGCCGCGCGACTTCGACATCTTCGCGCCGTCCACCGTCAGGAAACCATGCGCGAACACGTTGGTCGGCGTGCGGTGACCCGAGAACTGGAGCATCGCGGGCCAGAAGAGCGTATGGAAATACAGGATGTCCTTGCCGATGAAGTGATACTGCTCGGTGCCCGAGCCGGGCTTCACCCATGCGTCGAAATCGATGCCGCGCGCGTCGGCAAGATTCTTGAAACTCGCGTAGTAGCCGACCGGCGCGTCGACCCAGACGTAGAAATACTTGCCCGGCGCGCCCGGAATCTCGAAGCCGAAGTAGGGCGCGTCGCGCGAGATGTCCCAGTCGGCGAGCTTCGCGTCGCCCTTGTCGCCGAGCCACTCGCGCATCTTGTTGGTCGCCTCGGGCTGCGCGAGGCCGCTCACCCAGCCGCGCAGGAAGTCCTCGCAGCGCGGGTCGGAGAGGCGGAAAAAGTAGTGCATCGAGGTCTTGCGGACAGGCGTGGCGCCCGACACCACCGAGTACGGGTTGACCAGTTCGGTCGGCAGGTAGGTCGAGCCGCAGACTTCGCAGTTGTCGCCGTACTGGTCCTTCGCGCCGCATTTCGGGCACTCGCCCTTGATGAAGCGGTCCGGCAGGAACATTTCCTTGACGGGGTCGTACGCCTGCTCGATGTCGCGCGCGTCGATGAAGCCCGCTTCCTTCAGCGAGCCGTAGATCTTCTCGCACAGGACGCGGTTTTCCTCGGCGTCGGTGGAGTAGTAGTTGTCGAACGAGATGCCGAAGCTGTCGAAATCGCGCTTGTGCTCCTGCCAGACGCGGTCGATCAGGGCTTTCGGCGTGATGCCCTCCTTCTCGGCGCGCAGCATGACCGGCGTGCCGTGGGTGTCGTCGGCGCCGACGTAGTAGACCTCGTGACCGTGCATTCGCAGCGCCCGCACCCAGATGTCCGTCTGGATGTACTCGACCATGTGGCCGATGTGGATCTGGCCGTTCGCATAGGGAAGCGCGGACGTGACGAGAATCTGGCGGCGGCCGGCGGGAGCCGGAGTCGCGGCGGGGGCGGTGGCGGAATTCGGTGCTGACATAGAGGCGCGGGCCTGCGGATAGGGTGAGGGAATCTGCGCAACAGGCAGAATGACGATTTTAGCAGGGGAGCGCGTTTGGCCGGGGAGGGAGGCTGGCGGCAGAGCGATGGGAGCGCGGACCGGAAAACGGGCGGCACGGATGCAGCGAGTGCGCGATGCAGGGCGGCCGCGAAAAAGGGCGCGTCCAAAAAAAACCGGGGCTATATGGCCCCGGAGCAACAACGACAAGAGGAGAATGGCAGGTGGCGGCATCGCCAGCCACCTACCGATAAGACAGACAAGCAACGCGCGGCCAAGTTTCAAATTTTTTTCGGTTCCATGACCGGAACGGCCGCGACGCCCTCGCAGTGCGTCATTTCTCCTTTTAAATCAACGTGCTTACTTGACCTGACCCGGCTGCGCCGTCGCACGCAGGTAGATTTCCACGCGGCGATTCTGCGCGCGGCCGGCTTCGGTGTTGTTGTCCGCGATCGGCTGGTTCTGGCCAAGCCCTTCCGCTGACAGACGCTGCGCCGCCACGCCGTGAGCCGCCAGATACGACGACACGCTCTGCGCGCGGTTCTGCGACAGGGTCTGGTTGTACGCCGGCTGGCCGGTGCTGTCCGTGTGGCCGACGACCTGCGCGATCAGCTCGGGATGCTGGACGAGCGTCTGCGAGACTTCGTTCAGGACCGGGGTGAACGAAGGCTTGATGGCGTAGCTGTTCGTGTCGAACGAGATCGAATTCGGGATGTTGACCTTGAGCGATCCGTCCTGCTGCTCGGTCACCTGCGTGCCCGTGCCCGCCGACGCGCCCGAGATCTTGCTCTTGATGGCCTGCCAGTTGTAGCCCGTCACGCCGCCCACCGCCGCGCCGACGCCCGCGCCGATCGCCGCGCCCTTGCCGCCGCCGAAGATCGCGCCGAGGCCGGCGCCCGTTGCCGCACCCACGCCCGTGCCGACGGCCGTGTTGGTGCCTTGCTGCGATGCGCAGCCTGCGACGAGCACGCCCGCCACCGCGAAAACAGACAAACGGGTCAAGAGTTTTGCGTTCATTCTCAATTTTCTCCAGTAATCAACTAATCGGTCCGCCCGACCGCGCGCCGACAGCGCAAAAGGGTCTTCGGGCGGGCCATTGCCGCAGCCACTACAATGACGGTTGGGGCCCGAGCGCGGAACCAGCGATGCGTCCCTGAAACATTGCAGCGTCGGATAGTGCAATGCGATGCCATCCCGCGCAACGGCACTTAACAATTCCTTTCAATTTGTTGCGTTTGTTGCGCACGGTTCGATCCACGCCGCCAACGAGCGTTCCCCATGGAGTTTCAATGAGTATTGACCGCGCACAGATCGATGCCGCCCTCGCCGCATTGATCGACCCGAACACCAGCCGCAGGTTCGCAGACACCAAGAGCATTCGCAACGTGTCGGTGGAAGGGGCCAAAGTCGGCGTGAAGGTGGTGCTCGGCTACCCGGCGAAAACCCAGTTCGACGCGATCCGCGCGCTCGTCGAAGGCGCGCTGCGGCAGGTGCCCGGCGTCGCCGAAACCGACGTGGACGTCTCCTCGCAGGTGGTCGCCCACGCGGTCCAGCGCGGCGTGAAACTGCTGCCGAACGTCAAGAACATCATCGCGGTGGCGTCCGGCAAGGGCGGCGTCGGCAAGAGCACGACGGCCACGAACCTCGCGCTCGCGCTCGCCGCGGAAGGTGCGTCGGTCGGCATGCTCGACGCCGACATCTACGGCCCGTCGCTGCCGATGATGCTCGGCATCTCGGGCCGCCCGGAGTCGCCCGACAACCAGTCGATGAACCCGCTCACCGGCCACGGCATCCAGGCGAACTCCATCGGCTTTCTGATCGAGCAGGACAATCCGATGGTGTGGCGCGGCCCGATGGTCACCTCGGCGCTCGAACAACTGCTGCGCCAGACCAACTGGAAGGATCTGGACTATCTGATCGTCGACATGCCGCCCGGCACCGGCGACATCCAGCTTACGCTCTCGCAGAAGGTGCCGGTGACGGGCGCGGTGATCGTCACGACGCCGCAGGACATCGCGCTCCTCGACGCCAAGAAGGGCCTCAAGATGTTCGAGAAGGTCGGCATTCCGATTCTCGGCATCGTCGAGAACATGAGCACGCACATCTGCTCGAACTGCGGCCACGAGGAGCACATCTTCGGCGCGGGCGGCGGCGAGCGCATGGCGAAGGAGTACGGCGTCGAGATTCTCGGCCAGCTGCCGCTCGACATCGCGATTCGCGAGCGCACCGACGCCGGCCAGCCGACCGTCGTCTCCGACCCCGGCGGCCGGATCGCGGAGACCTACCGCGCGATCGCGCGCAAGGTGGCGATCTCGATCGCCGAGCGCCAGCGCGACATGACTTCGAAGTTCCCGAGCATCGTCGTCCAGAACACCTGATCTTCGCCAGGCTTTCCCGGCGTGCGAGGCGTTGTGGGGCGCGGCTCGCGGTATCATGTCGCCTTCGATGGTGCGGCAGCGCGGGCGCAGGGGCGCTCGCGGCCGCCAAAAGGATCGCATGAGACAAAGATTCGACGGGCGCTCGCTTGCTGCCTTGATCGCGATGGCCGCCGGCAGTGTCCTGCTGAGCGGCTGCGGCATCATTTTCCAGAACCACGAGAAACGCGCGGACGCCGTGCTGCTGCCCACGCCGGGCAATGCGACGCGCGGCACGGTCGCGCTCATCGAGCGCGCCGACGGCGTGCAGGTTTCCTACAACCTGTCAGGTATGCCGCCGAACAGCGAGCACGCGCTGCAGGTGCATGAGCGCGGCGACTGCATCGTCATCAACCAGCCCGACGCGGGCCCGGTGTTCGCGCCGGTGTCCGAGCGCAGGCGCTCGAATTCGCGCCTCGAGGGCGATCTCGCCAATATCCGCGCCGACGCGAACGGCACGGCCACCGGTTTCATCGTCGCGCCCGACATCTCGCTCGACGGCGTGCGCTCGGTGCTCTCGCGCGCCATCCTGCTGCACCGCGACGCCTCCGACCCCTACGCGGCGCCGCCGCACAGCGCCGGCCCCGCGCTCGCGTGCGGCGTGATCCGGCAGTAGCCGCGCTTGCGCTGCCGCACTTCGCGGTGAAGCCGCGACGCGTCACGCCATTCAAGTAAAATACGCGCTTTCGTTTGGCCGGTACCGCTTTCGAAGGGCTTCCGGCCATGCCCGTTTCAAGCACGGCGGGGCCGACCGGCCTGAGCCGCTCACCGTTGGGTAGCGTCCCCTTATGAGCATCAAATCCGACAAGTGGATTCGGCGCATGGCCGAAGAGCACAAGATGATCGAGCCGTTCGTGCGCGATCAGGTGCGCGTGGCCGAAGACGGCCGCAAGATCGTCTCCTACGGCACGTCGAGCTACGGCTACGACATTCGCGTGGCCGACGAATTCAAGATCTTCACGAACATCAACTCGACCATCGTCGATCCGAAGAATTTCGACGAGAAGTCGTTTGTCGACTTCAAGGGCGATGTCTGCATCATTCCGCCGAATTCGTTCGCGCTCGCGCGCACGGTCGAGTATTTCCGCATCCCGCGCTCGTGCCTCACCGTGTGTCTCGGCAAGTCGACGTATGCGCGCTGCGGGATCATCGTCAACGTGACGCCGTTCGAACCCGAATGGGAAGGCTACGTCACGCTGGAATTCTCGAATACGACACCTTTGCCTGCGAAAATCTACGCGAACGAGGGCGTGGCGCAGGTCCTGTTCTTCGAAAGCGACGAGATCTGCGAGACGTCGTACGCGGATCGCGGCGGCAAGTACCAGGGCCAGCACGGCGTGACCCTGCCGAAAACCTGACGCGCCGAGCGCAGTGAAGCAACGCCAACCGTAACCGGTTGCCGAAAGACCGCTGGAATCGAGCATCGAGCACTCGGCCAGCGGTCGTTCCATTTGGAGATTCGCCCAATGAAGTTCCGTTTCCCCGTCGTCATCATCGACGAAGACTTTCGCTCCGAGAACATCTCGGGTTCCGGAATCCGCGCGCTCGCGGAGGCGATCGAGCGCGAAGGCGCCGAGGTGCTCGGGCTCACGAGCTACGGCGACCTCACGTCGTTCGCGCAGCAGTCGAGCCGCGCGTCGTGCTTCATCCTGTCGATCGACGACGACGAACTGCTGCCGTACGCCGAGAACGTGGTCGTGGCGGACGGCGACACGCCGGAGCTGGCCGCGGCGATCATCGCGCTGCGCGCATTCGTCACGGCCGTGCGCCGCCGCAACGCCGACATCCCGATTTTCCTCTACGGCGAAACGCGCACGTCGCGCCATCTGCCGAACGACATCCTGCGCGAGCTGCACGGCTTCATCCACATGTTCGAGGACACGCCGGAATTCGTCGCGCGCCACATCATCCGCGAGGCGAAGGTCTATCTCGACTCGCTCGCGCCGCCGTTCTTCAAGGAGCTCGTGCAGTACGCGGAGGAAGGCTCGTACTCGTGGCACTGCCCGGGGCATTCGGGCGGCGTCGCGTTCCTGAAGAATCCGCTCGGGCAGATGTTCCACCAGTTCTTCGGCGAGAACATGCTGCGCGCGGACGTGTGCAACGCCGTCGACGAACTCGGCCAGCTGCTCGACCACACCGGCCCGGTCGCCGCGTCCGAGCGCAACGCGGCGCGCATCTTCAGCGCGGACCATCTGTTTTTCGTGACCAACGGCACGTCGACGTCGAACAAGATCGTCTGGCACGCCACCGTAGCGCCGGGCGACATCGTGCTGGTCGACCGCAACTGCCACAAGTCGATCCTGCACGCGATCACGATGACGGGCGCGATCCCGGTATTCCTCACGCCGACGCGCAATCACTTCGGCATCATCGGCCCGATTCCGCGCGACGAATTCAAGCCCGAGAACATTCGCAAGAAGATCGAGGCGAATCCGTTCGCGCGCGAGGCGCTCGCGAAGAATCCGAACCTGAAGCCGCGCATCCTGACGATCACGCAGAGCACCTACGACGGCGTGATCTACAACGTCGAGATGATCAAGGACCTGCTCGGCGACCTGCTCGACACGCTGCACTTCGACGAAGCGTGGCTGCCGCACGCCGAGTTCCACTCGTTCTACCAGGACATGCACGCAATCGGCGCGGGCCGTCCGCGCACGGGCGCGCTCGTGTTCGCGACGCACTCCACGCACAAGCTGCTCGCGGGCATTTCGCAGGCGTCGCAGATTCTCGTGCAGGACAGCGAGAACAGCACGTTCGACCGCCATCGCTTCAACGAGGCGTACCTGATGCATACGTCCACCAGCCCGCAGTACGCGATCATCGCGTCGTGCGACGTCGCCGCGGCGATGATGGAGCCGCCGGGCGGCACGGCGCTCGTCGAGGAATCGATCGCGGAGGCGCTGGATTTCCGCCGCGCGATGCGCAAGGTCGATGCCGAATACGGCGACGAATGGTTCTTCAAGGTCTGGGGCCCGGAAGCGCTGGCCGAAGAGGGCATCGGCGACCGCGAGGAATGGATCCTGAGGCCGAACGACCGCTGGCACGGCTTCGGCCCGCTCGCGGAAGGCTTCAACATGCTCGACCCGATCAAGGCCACCATCATCACGCCGGGGCTCGACGTGGACGGCGAATTCGGCGAGACCGGCATCCCGGCCGCGATCGTGACGAAGTACCTGGCGGAGCACGGCATCATCGTGGAGAAGACGGGGCTCTATTCGTTCTTCATCATGTTCACGATCGGCATCACGAAGGGCCGCTGGAACTCGATGGTCACCGAACTGCAGCAGTTCAAGGACGACTACGACAACAACCAGCCGCTCTGGCGCGTGCTGCCGGAATTCATCGCGCAGCATCCGTCGTACGAGCGCATCGGCCTGCGCGACCTGTGCGAGCAGATTCACAGCGTCTATCGCGCGAACAACATCGCGCGGCTCACCACCGAGATGTACCTGTCGAGCATGGAGCCCGCGATGAAGCCGTCCGAAGCGTTCGCGAAACTCGCGCACCGCGAGATCGACCGGGTGCCGATCGACGAGCTCGAGGGCCGCGTGACGAGCATTCTGCTCACGCCGTATCCGCCGGGTATTCCGCTCCTGATTCCGGGCGAGCGCTTCAACCGGACGATCGTCGATTACCTGCGCTTCGCGCGCGAGTTCAACGAGCGCTTCCCGGGATTCCATACGGACATCCACGGGCTCGTGGGCGAGATGATCAACGGACGCATCGAATATTTCGTGGATTGCGTGCGGAATTGATGCGCATCTGACTGATGAGAGAACGGCCCGCTTTGTGCGGGCCGTTTTTTTTCAATCGAGGATGTGCGGCGGCGTTTGCGAAACGGGTGCCGGCACGCGCCTGAAGTCCGGATCGGCGGCCATGTCGTGAAGCGCGTTTTCCAGCGCCGCGCACATCGTGTTCAGCGCGAGATCGTTTTCCTCGGTGCCAAACGGGTCCTCGATCTGCGCGGCGATCGCTTCGAGCGCCATGAACGCGTAGGCGAGCAGCAGCGCAAAGAGCGGCGTGAGCAGCCCGGCGCCGTCGACGAGGCCGAACGGCAGGAGCGCACAGAAGAGATAGACGGTGCGGTGAATCATCACCGAGTACGAGAAGGGCAGGGGCGTCGTCGAGAGCCGCTCGCAGCCGCCGATCACTTCCGATAGCGCATCGAGATTGCGGTCGATGGCGAGCATCCCGAAGCCGTCGATGGAGCCTTCGCGCACGCGCGCCGCCACCCATTCGCCGAGCCAGAGCGCGATCGTCGCCGGGCGGCACTGCGCATCGATCACGCGTGCGTAGAGTTCGGGCGGCAGGCGCGGGGCGAGGTCTTCGCGGGCATCGGTGCCGCGCAGCTGATGGCGCAGCGCGTGGGCGAAACCACCGAGCGCGGCGATGAAGCGGCGCGTGTCGGCGGGGTCGCGCTCACCGGGCAGGCTGAGCGCCTGCCGCGCGAGCGAGCGCGCGCAGATTGCGAGTTCGCCCCAGAGCTTGCGGCCTTCCCACCAGCGATCGTAGCTCGCGCGGTTGCGAAAGCCGAGGAACACGGCGAGCGCGATGCCGATGAGCGCGAACGGCGGCGTGCCGAGCCCGGCCGGATAGCTGCGCATGTGATCGTGCATGAAGATCGCGACGATCGACAGCGCGAGGATCAGCAAGAGGCGCGGGACCAGCTGGGGCAGCACGGAGCCACGCCAGACGAACAGCAGGCGAAACCAGTGCAGTTTGGGACGGATGATCATGGAAGGAGCCTGATACGCAGTCCCGTGATTATCTCGAAATTAGGGCGTCTGGCATTGGGGCATAGGGTCGCGCACGGACGCACGTTGCCTGACAGATGCATGACGATCCTTTCGGCACACGTAAAAAAAGCTGCCCGCACATCGTCGTGCGGACAGCTTTCATTCTGACGCGCTGCGCGTGCACCTGTCACGGGCAGCGTCGTTCACCGCGATCTCAAAGCGCCTCGCGCGCCGCCTTCGCCGCGGCCCGTACCTGATCCGGCGCCGTGCCGCCCGCGTGATCGCGGCTTGCCACCGACCCTTCGAGCGTCAGATAGCCGAACACGTCGTCCCCGAGCAGGTGCGCGACGTTCGGCAGCTCGCCGCGCATCTCGTCGAGCGACAGGTCCGCCAGATCGCAGCCGCGGTCCACGCAGATCCGCACCGCGTGCGCGACCGCTTCGTGCGCGTCGCGAAACGGCAGGCCGCGCTTCACCAGATAGTCGGCGAGATCGGTTGCCGTCGAGAAGCCCTGCAGCGCCGCCGCGCGCATCGCCTCGGGCTTCACGGTGATGCCCGCCGCCATTTCCGCGAAGATGCGCAGCGTGTCGGCGACCGTATCCACCGTGTCGAAGAGCGGCTCCTTGTCTTCCTGATTGTCCTTGTTGTAGGCGAGCGGCTGGCCCTTCATCAGCGTGAGCAGCGCCATCAGATGCCCGTTCACGCGGCCGGTCTTGCCGCGCGCGAGTTCCGGCACGTCGGGGTTCTTCTTCTGCGGCATGATCGACGAGCCGGTGCAGAAGCGGTCCGCCAGATCGATGAAGCCGACGCGCGGGCTCATCCACAGCACGAGTTCTTCCGAGAAGCGCGATACGTGCGTCATCACGAGCGCCGCCGCTGCCGTGAATTCGATCGCGAAATCGCGGTCCGACACGGCGTCGAGCGAATTGGTACAGATGCCGTCGAAGCCGAGCGTCTTCGCCACCGCGTGACGGTCGATCGGGTAGCTCGTGCCGGCGAGCGCCGCGGCGCCGAGCGGCAGGCGGTTCACGCGAACGCGGCAGTCGCGCATGCGCTCGGTGTCGCGCGTAAACATTTCCACGTAGGCGAGCAGGTGGTGGCCGAACGTCACCGGCTGCGCGACCTGAAGGTGCGTGAAGCCGGGCATGATCGTGGCGGCGTGCTGCTCCGCGAGGCCGATCAACGCGCCGCGCAGGTCCTTCAGCAGCGCGACGATGCGGTCGATCTCGCCGCGCAGCCACAGGCGGATGTCGGTCGCGACCTGGTCGTTGCGCGAGCGGCCGGTGTGCAGCCGCTTGCCCGCGTCGCCGATCAGCGCGGTCAGGCGCGCCTCGATGTTCAGGTGCACGTCCTCGAGATCGAGCTTCCATTCGAACTCGCCGCGCTCGATCTCGCCCTTGATCTGCGCCATGCCGCGCCGGATCGCGTCGAGATCGTCCGCGCCGATGATCTTCTGCGCGGCGAGCATCGAGGCGTGCGCGAGCGATCCTTCGATATCGACGAGGGCGAGCCGCTTGTCGAAGAACACCGACGACGTATAGCGTTTGACGAGTTCCGACATCGGCTCGGAGAAGCGAGCCGACCAGGCTTCGCCTTTTTTGTGCAGTTGGGACGTCATGGTGATGTTGGGTTCGGGACAGTGGCGATGAGCGGGCGGCGCAGGGCCGGGGAATCCGCGATTTTAACATCGGCGCTTTCCCGGTTACGTCCGGCTACGAAGACCGCAACGGGAGGTCCTGCCGCCTCAGGCGGTCGGCGCGAGCTTGCCGGTCATGACGACCGGGCCGCTCGGCCCGTCCGGATTCGGCGAGCCGCCCATCGGTTCGACGGATACCGCGAGCGTCGGGAACGCATCGACGGAGGCGACTTTCATGCGCGCCATACCGTTTGCCGGCAGGACGCCGAGCGACACCGGACGGCCCTCCTTCGTCAGGCCCCACAGCTGCATCGACTTGCCGGCCGGGGTGGCCGCGCCGCTCATGCGGCGCACGGTCATCTCGGAGGTGCGGTCGTCCCACATGACGAGCATCATCGGGCGGGCGTCCTTGTCGGCGAGCGTCGCGACATACGCGATGTGCGGCTCCCCGGCCACCTGCGTGGCGGGTGCGGGGACGGGCGCCAGCTGCCGCACGCCGACGACGAGCGCAAGCGCGGCCACCGCCGTCGCCGCCGCCGACCAGCCGCGCCAGAACGACAGGCTGTCGAACCAGCGCGGCCTGGCGGCTTTCGCCGGTTCGCGTGGCGCGGGACGCACGGCGGTATCCGCCGCGGCGTCTTCGCGCCGCGCGCCGGCGAGCGCGAGCCGCTGTTCGATCGCGTCCCACACGGCCTGCGGCGGCGTGGCCGCCGGCCCGAGTTCGCCCAGAGCGGCGAGGCGCGCGCGCCATGCCTCGATCGCGAGACGGATCGACGGATCGTGCCGCGCGATGCGCTCGAAGCGCCGCCGCGAGCCGCCGCGCAGCACGCCGAGCGTGTACTCGGCGGCGAGACGGTCGACGAGACCCGGATGGCCGTGCAGATTCATCGCGCGCCTCCGAGGCACGCCCTGAGCTTTTCGAGGCCGCGCCTGATCCACGATTTCACGGTGCCGAGCGGGACTTTCATCACCTCGGCCACTTCGTAGTGGCTCTGGTCGCGCAGGTAGGCGAGCGCGACAGCCTGGCGCTGGTTCGGCTCGAGCCGCCCGATGCACGTGCGCAACTGCCGTGCTTCCTCGCTCATCAGGGTCTGCTCGGAGGGATCGGCTTCGTTCGCCGGCAGGATGTCGTCCAACGCTTCGCTCCATTCCGTCTGGGCGCCCGCGCCGCCAGCCTTCTGCCGCCGCAGGTAGTCGAGCGCGCGGTTGCGCACGATCGCCGTCATCCAGGTCATCGGCGCGGAGAGGCCGGCCCGGTAATCGCCCGCATACCGCCAGATGTTGACGAACGCGTCCTGCAGGACTTCCTCGGCCCACTCTCGCCTGATCAATATACGCAGCGCGAGGCCGAACAGTTTCGACGACGTGAGATCGTAAAGCGTGCGCAACGCCGAGGCGTCTTCGACGGCGACGCGTTCGAGCAGCTTCACAAGCGTGTCGGGAGTCGGGTCGTGGGGGAGGGCTGTCGTCATGGCACCGTTGAAGGAGTCGGCGCGGCTATCTTACCGAACTCTTTCGGAATGCTCCGAAGCGCTTTCGCGCGGAATTTCGCCGCTGCGTGCATCCGCGCGCCTTTCGGCTGCGTAAGGGAAAGAAGGGGCGGGGAAAAGCGCGGGAGATCAGGAAGGGCGTGAGGGTGCCTTGCCTTGACGTGCCACGCCGTGCCACGCGCGCCGCTGGCGCCCGGTGGATGTCCTCGCGCGTGTCCCCGCTCTCCACCGGCGCATCCATCCGGTGGAGAGCGGTTTTGCCCGGTCGTGCGGCCGGGCATTTTTTCGCGCGCCGCTTGCGTCCTGGCGCTCGTGCCGCGCGGCCTGTTTGGCGGCGCGGGTTCAGTCGCTGCCGACGAGAATCACGAGCTTCAGATCCTCCCGGTGCGCGGGCTTGAACGTGATCTGGTCATAGACGAGCCGCCCGCGCACCGGATGGTTGAACGCGCGCGCGCCGCCTTCGCGCTCGCCGACGTCCTGCGAGGCCCAGAAGCGCGCGAACGCGTCGCTTGCCGTCAGGAGGCCGTCGATCAGCGCACGCGTCGGCGCATCGTTCAGATGGCGGATCGTATCGGCGCGAAACTCGGCGACGAGCCGCCGCGCCCGCGTCTCCCAGTCGACCACCAGCTCGCTCGCCTCGGGACGCGTGAACATGTAGGTGAGGAGATTGCGGTCGTTCGCGCCGTCCAGCCAGCCGACGAACAGGTCGGCCGCCTGCGGGTTCCAGCGCAGCGCGTTCCACTGGCGGTCGAGCACGTAGGCGGGCGCGCCGACCAGCGCGACGGTTTTCAGCAGCGCGGCGGGCGCGTCGAGCGCGGCGGGATCGGGCTCGGCGGGATCGCGCTGGGCCGCGAGCTCGAACAGATACGCCCGCTCGGCGCGCGAAAGCTGCAGCGCGACCGCGATGCGCGCGAGCGCATCGGCGGAAGCGGATACCGGGCGCCCCTGCTCGATCCACGTGTACCAGGTCGGACTCACGCCGCACAGTTGCGCGACTTCCTCCCGCCGCAGTCCCGGCGTGCGGCGCCGCGGCGCGGGCGGCAGGCCGACGGCGAGCGGCGACAGCCGTTCGCGATGCGCGCGGATGAAGTCGCCGAGCGCGCGGGCGGGCGTGGCGTCGAGAGCGGGCGCGCCGGTCCCGGCTTTCTCGGAAGGCTGCGTGGTCATGAGGCGTCGGGGCGTCGTGCGGTTGGGCAGGTGGTCCTGATACCAGAATAATCGTTCGATGGGTACTGGTACAGAACGGGGCGTATTGTAGCTGTTGGCGCGTGCTTTCGAGCAGGCGCCGTGGTTCGCCTGGCGAGTGAATCCGTTCGCCGCGCGCCGCCCCGTGACATCCAGACCGCACCCAAAACGAATGCGGCACGGACAGCCGCGCGGTTGAACGCGCCTGTCCGTGCCGCAGTGCCATCCTGTCCGGAGCGGTGTGGAACCCGCGTCAGGTCAGCCCGTATTGCGCAGGCCGGCCGCGATCCCGTTGATCGTCAGATGAATCCCCCGCCGCAGGCGCACGTTCTGGTCGCCCGAGCGGTGGCGCTTGAGCAGTTCCACCTGCAGGTGATTCAGCGGATCGAGGTACGGGAAGCGGTTCTTGATCGAGCGCGCGAGCAGCGGGTTGTCGGCGAGCCGCTCGCTCTTGCCGGTGATTTCCGAGAGCACGTTCGACGTGCGCTCCCATTCGCCCACGATCCGCTCGAACACGTGCTTTCGCAGCTTTTTGTCTGCGACGAGCTGCGCGTAGCGCGACGCAACCGCGAGATCGGTCTTCGCGAGCACCATGTCCATGTTCGAGAGCAGGTTGGCGAAGAACGGCCAGCTCTTGTGCATCTTCTTGAGCGTGGCGAGGCGCTTGGCGCGTTCGGCGTCGGAGCCGGCGGCGTCGAGATAGCCGGTCACCGCGCTGCCGAAGCCGTACCAGCCGGTGATGAGCAGGCGGCACTGCCCCCACGAGAAGCCCCACGGAATCGCGCGCAGGTCCTCGATCTTGCGCTGCTTCGGGTCCTGGAGCTTGCGCGAGGCCGGCCGGCTGCCGATGTTCAGCTCGGCGATTTCCGCGATCGGCGTCGAGGAGAAGAAATAGTCGGTGAAGCCCGGCGTCTCGTAGACGAGCGCGCGGTACGAGGCCATTGCGGCGTCGGAGAGCGTTTGCATCGCCGCTTCGAAGAGCGGCAGCTGCGAGGGCGCGCCCTCGTGCGGCAGCAGCGACGCTTCGAGCGTCGCCGCGACGACCGTCTCCAGATTGCGCCGCCCGATCTCCGGATTGCCGAACTTGCTCGCGATCACTTCGCCCTGTTCCGTCAGGCGAATCTGGCCGTCGACGGTGCCGGGCGGCTGCGACAGGATCGCCTGGTAGGTCGGGCCGCCGCCGCGCCCGACCGTGCCGCCGCGCCCGTGGAAGAGGCGCAGCGTCGTGCCGCGCTCCTTGAACAGGGCGACGAGCGCCAGTTCCGCGCGGTACAGCTCCCAGTTCGACGTGAGAAAGCCGCCGTCCTTGTTGCTGTCGGAGTAGCCGAGCATGACTTCCTGCTCGCCGCCCTGGTTTTCGACGAGCGCGTCGATGCCCGGCAGCGCGAAGAACTCGCCCATGATGTGCGGCGCGTTGCGCAGGTCGGCGATGGTCTCGAACAGCGGAATCACCATCAGGCCACGGCGGCAGGGATTCTCGTCGCAGCCGAGACGCCCCTGCAGCACACCCGTTTCCTTCTGCAGCAGCATCACTTCCAGCAGGTCGCTCACGGTTTCCGTGTGCGAAATGATGTAGTTGCGCACGGCGCGGTCGCCGAATTTCTCGCGCGTCACGCGGGCCGCTTCCAGCACGCCGAGTTCGCTCTTCGCGAGATCGGAATAGTCGAAATAGGGCAGCCGAAGCGGGCGCGGCTGCGAAAGCTCGGCGAGCAAGAGGCGCACCTTGTCGTCCTCCGCGAGCGCCGCGTAGTCGCTTTCCACGCCCGCGCACGCGAGCAGCTCCGCCACCACCGCTTCGTGGATGTCGGAGCTTTGCCGCAGGTCGATGCTCGCGAGATGGAAGCCGAACACTTCGGCTGCGCGCGCGAGCGGCGAGAGCCGCTGGCTCGTGAGCGACGCGCCGTGATGCTGCGCGAGCGACTCGACGAGCACGCCGAGATCGGCGCCGAATTCGGCCGCCGACGCGTAAGGCCGCGCGTCGCCGCGGTGCGTGCGCGCCGGTACCACGCCTTCGCCCAGGCGTTCGTCCGCGCTTGCCACGAGCCGCGCGTACACGCCGATCAGCGCGCGCCGGTAAGGCTCGTCGGTGCGGTGGGGGGAGGTGTCCGGCGAAGCGTCGGCGAGCGCCTTCAGCGCGTCGCTCGATCCGGCGAGCAGGTTCGACACCGACAGTTCCGCGCCGAGCTTGTGCACCTGATCGAGATAGTGTTCGAAGATCACGCAGGCCTGGCGCGTGATCGCGCGCTCGAGCGTGGGCGCGGTGACGTTCGGATTGCCGTCGCGGTCGCCGCCGATCCAGCTTCCCATCTGAAGAAACGGCGGCAGGCGCGCGGGCAGGCCGTGCTCGGCGAGCGCGGCTTCGATGTCGGCGTAGAGCGCGGGGATTTCGTCGAGGAACGTCGCGCGGTAGTAGGAGAGCGCGTTCTCGATTTCATCGCCGACGGTCAGACGCGCGTCGCGCAGCATGCGCGTCTGCCAGAGCGACGTGACGCACGCGCGCAGCAGCGACTCGTTGTGCGCGCGCTCGCGGGCGGTCAGTTCCTGGTCGCGCTCGGCGAGCAGGCGCGCGATGTCGTGCTGCGCATCGAGAATGCTCTTTCGCTGCACTTCGGTCGGGTGCGCGGTGAGCACGGGAACGATCAGCGCGTCGTCGAAGAACTTCTGCAGGAGCGATTTCGTCTCCGAGTTCTTCTGCGTTTGCTGCATGCGCTCGATCGCGTAGGCGATCGTGCCCGCCTGCGGCGCGGAGCCGGCGAGCGCATGAATGCGGCGGCGGCGGTTGTGATGCCGGTCCTCGGCGATGTTCGCGAGATGCGAGAAGTAGCTGAACGCGCGCACGACGCTCACGGTCTGCTCGGGCGTGAGTTGCCGCAGGCGCTTTTCCAGCGTCTGCGATGCCTCGCGGTCGTCCTCGCGGCGGAATTTCACGGCCGTCTGGCGGATCGCCTCGACCACGTCGAACACGGCGTCGCCTTCCTGCTCGCGCAGGACTTCGCCGAGCAGGCGTCCCAGAAAGCGGATGTCTTCGAAGAGCGGGCGGTCCTTGTCGTCGCGCGCGCGGCTGGCTGCGCGTCTGACCGGTTCAGCGGGCGCCGCGCCGGCGGCGGCCGGCTGGCTTGCAGCGCCGTTGGCGGGCGCTTTGGCCCGTGCTTTCGCCGATGCGCTGGCCGCGCTTTTCGGCACGGCCTTTTTCGGCTTCGCAGCGACCGATGCTTTCGATGCCTTCGTGGCGGTCGCGGCCATCGTCGCGACGGTGGATGACGGGGACGGCGTCGCGCCGGGGGCGTCGGACGCAGAGTCAGGCAATGCAGCATTGCGGCGCGCGGGGCGCGCCGATCCGGAAGACGTCACGATGGGTTCCTCTTGGAAGCCAAGGCCCATGTACAGAGGGAGAAGGCGCAGCCGCGCAGCCGTGCGGTTTTTTGCGGCTTTGCGACGGCCCGTGCGCGGGCCGAGCACCAAAGCGCACAGAAACCGCACGTAAAGCGCGCGTCAAGCACGGCGTCTGCTTTCCGGGGCCCGGCGGCCCCTCGTCTCCTGTCACGACGCCCGCGTCAAGTGCCTGGCACAAGGCTCGGGGCGGCTGTCCGTCTGTAAATGGACCCTGGCGTGCGTGCTACCATTGTTTGTTATCCATCCCGTCATTCGATTGAGCAGCAATGAATTCCGAGACGCATTCCACGACACCGCCCGCGAGCCTGGTAATCGCATCGAGGGAAAGCCGGCTCGCCATGTGGCAGGCCGAGCACGTGCGGTGTGCGCTGCACAAATTATATCCATCTTGTGACGTGAAAATCCTCGGAATGACGACGCGCGGCGATCAGATCCTCGATCGCACGCTGTCGAAGGTCGGCGGCAAGGGACTCTTCGTGAAGGAACTGGAAGCCGCGCTCGCCGACGGCCGCGCCGATCTCGCCGTGCATTCGCTCAAAGACGTGCCGATGGAATTGCCCGACGGCTTCGCTCTCGGCGCGATTCTGGAGCGCGAGGACCCGCGCGATGCATTCGTGTCGACGCAATTCGCGTCGCTTCGCGCGCTGCCCGAGGGCAGCATCGTCGGCACTTCGAGCCTGCGCCGCGAAGCCATGCTGCGCATGCATTTCCCCCATCTCGACGTGCGCCCGCTGCGCGGCAATCTCGACACGCGGCTCGCCAAGCTCGATCGCGGCGACTACGCGGCGATCATCCTCGCCGCCGCCGGACTGAAGCGGCTCGGGCTTCAATCGCGCATCCGCGCGCTGCTCGACGCAGACGAAAGCCTTCCCGCCGCGGGGCAGGGCGCGCTCGGCATCGAGATCCGTGCGGGCCGCGCCGATCTCGCCGCGTGGCTCGCGCCGCTGCATCACGCCGAAACGGCTGCCGCCGTCGAAGCGGAGCGGATGGTGTCGCGCTCGCTCGGCGGAAGCTGCGAAGTCCCGCTCGCCGCCTACGCGACGTGGCGCGACGGCGCGCTGCACCTGCGCGGCTGTGTCGCCACGCCGGACGGTTGCCGCGTGCTCAAGGCCGAAGCCACGGCGAGCGCGCCGGACATCGAAGCCGCGCTGGAACTCGGCCGCCGCGTTTCCGCCGATCTCGAAGCTCAGGGCGCGATGGACATCGTGCGCGCGCTCACCACGGCGAGCGGCGCTCGCGTTCCGCCCGCAGCGGCACCGGCTGTCTGATGACGAGCGCGCGCCGTGCAACCGTAATCGTCACGCGGCCGCTCGGCCAGTCCGCCGGCTTGCTCGCACTCCTGGCGGCGGCCGGCTTCGAGACGCTGGAATTTCCTCTGATCGACATCGCGCCCGTCGCCGACGACGCCCCGCTGCGCGCCGCGCTCGCCGAGCTCTACGGTCCGCAGAAATACGCGCTCGTCGTGTTCGTGTCGCCGAATGCGATTGATCACGCGTTCGGCAAGGCCGGCGCGCCGTGGCCGGTGGAGGTGCCGGTCGGCGTCGTCGGGCCGGGCAGCGTCGCGGCGCTCGCGCGGCAGGGCGTGGCGTCGCCGGCGTACCGGGTGATCAGCCCGTCGTCGGAACATCCCGATCCGCGCTTCGACTCGGAGGCGCTCTACGCGGCCATCGAGGCGCATTTCGGCGCGAACGGCCTCGAAGGCAGGCGCGTGCTGATCGTGCGCGGCGACGGCGGCCGCGAATGGCTGGCGGAGCGGCTCGAGGAAGCGGGCGCGGCGGTCGAGAAGGTCGCGGCATACCGCCGCATCGTGCCCGAGCCGTCGATGCAGAAGTGGGAGCGCATTCACACGCTGCTCGCGGGCGGGCCCCACGCGTGGCTCCTGACCAGTTCCGAAGGCGTGCGCAATCTCGACGAGCTCGCCCGCGACCACCTGAGCCGCGACGAAACCGCGCAACTGAAGCGCGCGCTGCTCGTCGCGCCGCATCCGCGTATCGCCGAGGCCGCGCGCCAGGCGGGTTTTGATAGGATTACGGTGTCCGGCGCCGGCGACGAGCGCATCGCAGAGGCGCTGAAGACGGCGCTGGCTGCGTGGGCGCAGGCCGCGCCGCCGGCTGACGCAAGCCACGAAGACGCAAGCCCGGCGCAGCGAGGCGCCGGTTCGCAAACCGCAGTCGATACTTCAAAGACCCCCAATGCGGAATCCGCGCCGACGGATTCCAAACCGGCCGCAGCGCCGGCCCACCAACCGGCTCAATCACGCATGACTGATTCGAACGATTCCAAGAAAGCTTCACCTCAGCCGACCGTGACCCCGCCCCTGCCGCCGAACACGCCGTTCACGCCCTACGAGGCGCAGAAAAAGCGCGGCGGCGCCGGCACCGCCCTGTTGTGGTCCGTCATCGTGATCCTTGCCGTCGCGGCGGGCGCGGGCGGTTACGTGCTCAACCGCAAGTTCGAGCGGACCGACCAGCAGTTCGCCGCGCGGCTGCAGGCGACCGACACCGAGACCGCCGAGCTGCGCGCGAAGGCCGAGCAGGCCGCGAGTTCGGCCGGCGCGCTCAACACGCAGATCATCCAGTTGCAGGGCAAGCTGAACGACGCCGAGGCGCACAGCCAGGCCCTGCAGCAGCAGTACCAGGACCTCGCGAGCAACCGCGACGACTGGACCATCGCCGAGGTCGAGCAGATTCTCTCGAGCGCGAGCCAGCAGCTTCAGCTGACCGGCAACGTCCAGCTTGCGCTCTTCGCGCTGCAAAGCGCCGACACGCGCCTCGCCGCGACGACCGGCGCGCAGGTCGTCGCGATCCGCAAGGCGCTCGCGCAGGACATGGACAGGCTGAAGTCCACGCCGAGCACCGATCTCACCGGCCTCGCCATCAAGCTCGACACCGCCATCGACCAGATCGACCGCCTGCCGCTCGCCGGCGAGGCGCCGATCGAGCCCGCCGCGGCGCGTGCGGCCGCCCCGGCCAACAGCGCGTCGATCGCGGCCGCGACCGGCGAGCCGCGCTGGAAGGTGATCTGGCATCAGGTGACGAGCGGGATCGTGCAGCAGCTGTCGAGTCTCGTGTCGATACGCCGCATCGATAACGCCGACGCCATGCTGGCCGCCCCCGATCAGGGCTATTTCGTGCGCGAGAACGTGAAGCTGCGGCTGCTGTCGGCGCGCCTGTCGCTGCTTTCGCGCAGCGAAACCACGCTCAAGTCCGACCTGCACGCCGCGGATGCGTCGCTTGCGCGCTACTTCGATCAGTCGTCGAAGAAGGTGCAGGCCGTGCGCGATCTCGTCAAGCAGGTCGATCAGGCGTCGCTCGCGGTCGCCGTGCCGAACCTGAACACGAGCCTCGCGGTCGTCCACCAGTTCAAGCGAGGCGGATGATGACGATTCGTGGACTCATTTGGCTCTCGCTCCTCTTTGCGGTCGCGGTGGTGGTCGCCACCGTCGGCGGCTTCGACGGCGGGCAGGTGCTCTTCGTCGTGCCGCCGTATCGCGTGGACGTGTCGCTCAATCTTTTCGCGGTCGCGATCGTGGTGCTGTTCGTCGTGCTCTACGGGCTGATCCGCGCCGCGCGCACCGTGTGGAAGATGCCGCAGCGGGTGGCCGCCTATCGCGCGCGCAGCAAGCTCGCGAAGGCGAACGCGTCGCTGCGCGATGCGGTCGGCCACCTGTACGCGGGGCGTTTTTCGAAGGCGGAGAAGGCGGCGCGCGACGCGCTCACCGTCGACGACAACAAGGGCGCGGCCGGCCTGATCGGCGCGAACGCGGCGCACCGGATGCACGAATTCGCGCGCCGCGACGAGTGGCTCGGGCAGATCACGGGCGCGGAATGGCAGGACGCGCGCCTGATGGCCACCGCCGACATGCGCGCCGACGGCCGCGACGCGGACGGCGCGCTCGTCGCGCTGACCGAGATGCAGGCGCAGGGCGGGCGGCGCATTCACGCGCAGCAGATCGCGCTGCGCGCGCAGCAGCAGCTGAAGAACTGGGGCGAGGTGCTGAAGCTCGTCAAGACGCTGGAAAAGCGCGAGGCGCTGCATCCGGCGGTGGCGGTGCGGCTGCGGCAGGTCGCGGCGGAAAACCTGCTGCGCGACCGGCGGCACAATCCGGATGCGCTGCTGGAGCTGTGGCAGTCGCTTTCGCCGACGGAGCGCCAGTCGCCGCGTCTTGCCGATCTCGCCGCCGAATTGCTGATCGCCCTCGACCGGCGGGCGGACGCGCGCAAGATCGTCGAGGAAGCGCTCGCGCACAACTGGGACGCGCGCCTGCTGCGCCGTTATCCCGACTGCGTTTCCGGCGACGCGCTGCCGCTCATCCAGCGCGCGGAGGCGTGGCACAAGGAGCGCACCGAGGACGCCGACCTGCTTTTCACGCTCGGGCGGCTCTGCCTGCATCAGCAGTTGTGGGGCAAGGCGCAGGCGTTTCTCGAATCGGCGCTCAAGCTCGCCGACAACGAGCCGCTCAAGATCCGCACGCATCGCGCGCTGGCCCGCCTGCACGAGCAGCTAGGCGACGCCGAGAAGGCGAGCCAGCATTATCGCGAGAGCGCGCTGGCGATGAACGTGGTCTGAACGGCCGAAGCCATGAAAAAGCCGCATGCGTTCGAAACGCATGCGGCTTTCTTTTTAAGACCTGCGGATGTCACCGCGAAGGTCAGTTCGTCAGTACGTGGGCACGCCCGGATCGACCTGACGCGACCATGCGTCGATGCCGCCGTACAGGTTGAACACCTGCGTGAAACCGCGCGATTCGAGGAACATGCCGACCTGCGCGCTGCGCGCACCGTGATGGCAGATGCAGACGATCTGCGCTTCGTCGTCGAGTTCCTCGCTGCGGGCGGGGATGTCGCGCATCGGAATCGACACGACGTTCGCCATTTTCGCGGTCTGCAGCTCCCACGGCTCGCGCACGTCGAGAAGAACGGGCGCGGGACGCGATGAATCGGCGAGCCATGCGGCGAGATCGGAGGCGGACAGGTTTTGCATGACGTTACGTCTGGTTCGTGTTTCGGTGAGAGCGGCTCAGAACTTGAAGCGCGGCGGATGCACCGCGTTCTTGAGCGGCGCGACGAGCGTTTCGAAGATATCCGACACGCGGAACTGCTTTTCGTCGACGCGCGTGACGATCTGCGCCTTCATCACCGGCGCCGCGCCGACGAACGCGGCGATCCGCCCGCCGATCTTCAGCTGCTCGAGGAATTCCTGCGGCATCACCGGCAGGCCGCCCGATACGCAGATCACGTCGTAGGGCCCGCCCTCCGGCCAGCCGAGCGCGCCGTCGCCCGTCACGACCTGCACGTTCGACACGCCGTTCGCCGCCAGATTCTGCTCGGCGAACGCGGCGAGTTCCGCCGAAATCTCGACGGTCTTCACGCTGCGGCCGCGCGCGGCGAGCAGCGCCGCCATGTAGCCCGAGCCGGTGCCGATTTCGAGCACGGTTTCCTGTTTCGACACCGCGAGCTCCTGCAGCACGCGCGCCTCGACTCTCGGCGGGAGCATGCGCTCGCCGCCCGGCAGCGGAATTTCGAGATCGGCGAACGCGATACTGCGATACGCGGCGGGCACGAAGTTCTCTCGCTTGACGACCGACAGCAGGTTCAGCACGTCCTGGTCCAGAACTTCCCAGGGACGAATCTGTTGCTCGATCATGTTGAAACGCGCTTGCTCGATGTTCATGTTCAGTCTGCGAGTTGATCGACCGGCTGGGTGGCGAGACTCCGGTCCGCGGGGTAGGGGAATCGCCGAGATTGTAGCAAATCGGCGCGCCGCGGGCCTTGTGCGGCGCGCCCGGGGCTAGTGCGGCAGCCGGATGTCGAGCTTGAACGTGACGAGCCGCGCGACGAGGATGAATCCGGTCGAGAAGAGCACGTTGTAGATCGAGTCGACCTGCAGCCAGTGGAGCCCAAGGAAGATCCAGCAGCCCGCGAACGCGCACACCGCGTAGGGCCGCGAGTCGCGCAGGATCAGCGGAATCTCGTTGCACAGCACGTCGCGCATCACGCCGCCGAACACGCCCGTCACCACGCCCATCATCACGGCGGTGAAGGCGGGCATCTGCGCGTCGAGCGCGATCGACGTGCCGGAAATGCTGAAGAGGCCGAGCCCGATCGCATCGGCGACGAGCAGCATGCGCTCGTCCACGAGCCGGGTGGTCATCTTGAGGAACATCGGCGCGAAGATCGCCATCGCGAAAATGACGATCACGTAGTCCTGGTGCTCGACCCAATAGAAGGGGCGGCGCGAGAGCAGCACGTCGCGCATCGTGCCGCCGCCGAATGCGGTGGCGAGCGCGACCAGAAACGCGCCGACGGCGTCGAGCCGGCGCTTGCGCGCCTCGATGAGCCCGGAGAGGGCGTACGAAAAAAGCGCGAGCGCTTCCATCACGGAGATGGCGAGCGTGAGCCTAGGATGCACTGCCGTCCCTGCGGTTGCCCCTGTCCTGGGGATGCCCGTGGTGGCGCGGCGTGCCGCCCGGCTGCAGCAGCACGAGCACGGCGCCCGCGCCGCCGTCGTGGGGACGCGCCTGGCAGAACGCGATCACTTCCTCCTTTTGCACGAGCCACACGCGAACCTTGCCCTTGAGCACCGGCTCCTTGCCGATCGAGCCGAGCCCCTTGCCGTGGATCACGCGCAGGCACCGCAGCCCGCGCTTGACCGACTCGCGGATGAATTCGGCGAGCGCCTCGCGCGCCTCCTCGCGGCGCATGCCGTGCAGGTCGAGCTGCGCCTGCACGATCCACGCGCCGCGCCGCAGCTTGCGTACGACTTCCTGGCTCACGCCCGTGCGGCAGTAGGAGAGCGTTTCGTCGATGTCGAGGAGGCTTTCGGGGTCGTATTCGTCGGAGAGCGCTTCCTGAAGCACCGCCTCCTCGTCGCGGCGCGTCTGCAGCGGCACGGGGGGCGGCGGAACGCGGGTGAGCGTCGTGCGCGGCGGGGTCTTCAGCGGCTCGATTTCGCCGACCGAGCGGCGAAAGACGTCGGCGTCGTCGACGGCTTCGCGCTTCGCGCGCACCGCCGCCACGCGCTCGATCTCGCGCTTTTCGGCGTCGGCCTTCAGCGCGCCGCGCAGCGTGGCAAGGCCCGCGAGGCCATCGCGCCGGACGGATGCCTCCACGTCCTTCGGCGTCGGCGGCGCCTTTTGAACGGGCGCGGCGGCGCGCGGCGCGGGATCGCGCCGGTGCCTCGGTTCGTTCGGATGGGGCAGGTTCTTGGGCATCGCGCTCTTGGCGGGTCGAAAAGCGGCTATTTTCGTGAAGCGTTTGCCAACGGGGAAGGTTCGTATCGCAAAAACGTTCCGGCACGGCAGCATGAAAAAAGGGCCGGCGGAGCAAAGCCGCGGCCCTTTTTCGTGCGTCGCACATGCGACCCGCGCCGGCTTCGCTTCGAACAATGCCTGCGCCCGCTGGCGGGCGGCGCGGCAGACACCATCTTACCGGTTCGCCGCGCCGCCTACGTTTCAGCGGTCCAGCAGCGGTCCCTTAGCGGTCCGTCTCGTGGCTCATCGAGTGCGGCGTCGGGGTCTCGTCGATGCTTTCGAGATAGCGCTGCGCATCCAGCGCGGCCATGCAGCCCGTGCCCGCGCTCGTGATCGCCTGGCGGTAGATGTGGTCTTGCACGTCGCCCGCGGCGAACACGCCCGGGATGCTCGTGGCCGTCGCGTCGCCGCTCGCGCCGCCCTTCGTGATGATGTAGCCGTTCTTCATCTCGAGCTGGTTCACGAAGAGATCGGTGTTCGGCTTGTGGCCGATCGCGACGAACACGCCCTGCAGCGGCAAGTCGGTGGTTTCACCGGTCTGCGTGTGCTTGATGCGCAGCGACGTCACGCCGGACGCGTCGCCCTGCACTTCGTCGAGCACGTGGTTCCACTTGATGTCGACGATGCCTTCCTTTTCCTTCGCAAGCAGGCGGTCGATCAGGATCGGCTCGGCGCGGAACTTGTCGCGGCGATGCACGACCGTCACCTTCTTCGCGATGCCCGCGAGGTAGATCGCTTCCTCGACAGCCGTATTGCCGCCGCCGATCACCGCGACCTCGCCGTTCTTGTAGAAGAAGCCGTCGCAGGTCGCGCAGGCGGACACGCCCTTGCCCATGAAAAGCTCTTCCGACGGCACGCCGAGGTACTGCGCCGACGCGCCCGTCGCGATGATCAGCGAATCGCAGGTGTATTCGCCCGAGTCCCCGATCAGGCGGAACGGACGCTCGTTCAGCCTGGCCGTGTGGATGTGGTCGAACACGATTTCCGTGTTGAAGCGCTCGGCGTGCTCCTGGAAGCGCTGCATCAATTCCGGACCCTGGACGCCGGCCGGGTCGGCGGGCCAGTTCTCGACGTCGGTGGTGGTCATCAGCTGACCGCCCTGCGCGAGCCCGGTGATCAGGAGCGGCGACAGGTTGGCCCGCGCCGCGTAGACAGCGGCGGAATAGCCGGCGGGACCGGAACCGAGAATCAGCACTTTGGCGTGTTTGGGCGAAGACATGAGAGCAATTCCGTTGTTGATGGTTATCGGGGGCGTGCAGCGTGGGTGCCGGACGGGCGCCGCGCGGGCGGCAGGCCGTGGCGGGCGGCGGACGTGTCGCGCTTCGGCCGGCGGGCCAAAAACCCCTTCGATGAACCCTATTTGGGTGTCTGGCCGCCATTATAAAGGCCCGTCGGGAAGCTCACCGAGTTGAACCTTTCAATGGCGCCGATAGCGCGCGCGGGCTTTTCAGCGTGTTACAGGATGAAACCGGCTGCAAGCGGAAGCCCGTTTTTGCACGTTCACCGCAATGCAGCGTTTACAATGGGCGACCGACACATTCGGCCCCGCGGTTTCATCGCGCGGCCGTGAAAAGCCTCACGGATCAATGGCAAAAGCTACCTATTCTGCGAGCGCGCAGGCGTTGCCGCACCGCATGTCGCGCCTTTTCACCGAAATTCGCTGGATTCTCCAGGTTGCGCTCGGACTTTTCCTGCTGATGGCGCTCGTGAGCTACACCCGGCGCGATCCGAGCTGGACGCACGCCGCGACCGTCGATCACATCGGCAACTGGGCGGGCCGCGTCGGCGCATGGACGTCCGACATCCTCCTCCTGCTCTTCGGGCTGTCGTCGTACTGGCTGATCGTGCTGCTCGCGCGGCGCATCATCGCGAACTATCGCCGGATCACGCAAACCGAGACACCCGCCGATGAACAGGCGAAAGACCGCACCTGGCTCGCGGAAGCCTTCGCCTTCGTGCTGGTGCTGCTCGCAAGCGACGGCATCGAGGCGCTGCGCATGTGGTCGCTCAAGGTCCAGTTGCCGCGCGCACCGGGCGGCGTGGTCGGCGAGGCGATCGCGAAGCACATGTCGCACGCGTTCGGCTTCACCGGCGCGACGCTTTTCCTGCTGATCGCGCTCGCGATCGGCCTGTCGCTCTATTTCCGCTTCTCGTGGCTGTCCGTCTGCGAAAAGGTCGGCGACGGCATCATGGCGGCGATCACCGGCGCGAAACTGCGCCGCGAGGCGGGGCGCGACCGCAGGCTCGGCGAGGAAGCGGCGTCCACGCGCGAAGGCAAGGTCGTGCGCGGGCGCGTGAAGATCGAGGACCACGAGCCGGTAATGATCGTCCCGCCCGTCGCGACGCCCGCGAAGTCCGAGCGCGTGGAGCGCGAAAAGCAGGTGCCGCTCTTCAAGGACCTGCCGGGCGACTCCACGCTGCCGCCGCTCGCGCTGCTGGATGCCGCGCCGGAAGTGAAGGAAACGATTTCCGCCGACACGCTCGAATTCACGTCGCGCCTCATCGAAAAGAAGCTGAAGGATTTCGGCGTCGAGGTGAGCGTGGTCGCGGCGTATCCGGGGCCGGTCGTCACGCGCTATGAAATCGAGCCGGCCACCGGTGTGAAGGGCAGCCAGATCGTCGGGCTCGCGAAGGATCTCGCGCGTTCGCTCTCGCTCGTGTCGATTCGCGTCGTCGAGACGATTCCGGGCAAGAACTACATGGCGCTCGAACTGCCGAACCAGCGCCGCCAGACGGTCAAGCTCTCCGAGATCCTCGGCTCCGAGGTCTACGCCGACGCCGCCTCGCCGCTCACGATGGGCCTCGGCAAGGACATCGGCGGCAAGCCCGTGTGCGCCGACCTCGCGAAGATGCCGCACCTGCTCGTCGCCGGCACGACGGGCTCGGGCAAGTCGGTGGGCATCAACGCGATGATCCTGTCGCTGCTCTACAAGGCGAGCGCCGACCAGGTGCGCATGATCCTGATCGACCCGAAGATGCTCGAAATGAGCGTCTACGAAGGCATTCCCCACCTGCTGTGCCCGGTCGTCACCGACATGCGGCAGGCCGGCCACGCGCTCAACTGGGCGGTCGCGGAAATGGAGCGCCGCTACAAGCTGATGAGCAAGCTGGGCGTGCGCAATCTCGCGGGCTTCAACAACAAGATCGACGAAGCCGCGAAACGCGACGAAAAGCTCCCGAATCCGTTCAGCCTCACGCCGGACGAGCCGGAACCGCTCACGCGGCTGCCGAATATCGTCGTCGTGATCGACGAACTCGCCGACCTGATGATGGTGGTCGGCAAGAAGGTGGAAGAACTGATCGCGCGGATCGCGCAAAAGGCGCGCGCGGCGGGCATCCACCTGATTCTCGCGACGCAGCGGCCGTCGGTGGACGTGATCACTGGCCTCATCAAGGCGAACGTCCCGACGCGCATGGCGTTCCAGGTGTCGTCGAAGATCGACTCGCGCACGATTCTCGACCAGCAGGGCGCCGAGTCGCTGCTCGGCATGGGCGACATGCTCTATCTGCCGCCTGGCTCCGGCCTGCCGGTGCGCGTGCACGGCGCGTTCGTGTCGGACGAGGAAGTGCATCGCGTGGTGCAGAAGCTGAAGGAGCAGGGCGAGCCGAACTACATCGAAGGCATTCTGGAAGGCGGCCTCGCGGGCGACGGCGACGAAGGATCGGCCGGCGCCGCGGGAACCGGCGGTGCTGATGGCGAGTCCGACCCCCTTTACGATCAGGCGGTGGAAGTCGTGATCAAGAACCGGCGCGCATCGATTTCGCTCGTTCAGCGGCATTTGCGCATCGGCTACAACCGCGCCGCGCGCCTGCTCGAGCAGATGGAAAACTCGGGGCTGGTGTCGGCGATGTCGTCGAACGGCAATCGCGAGATCATCACGCCCGCGCGCGACGCCGAATAGGCGCGTTCATCCTTGGAGAACAGATATATGCAGCAGAAGTGGATTGGCCGCACGCTGGCAGCCGCGCTGACGGGCGTGTCCATGCTGATCGCGTCGCAGGCGTTCGCGGGCGGTACCGAGCAGTTGAAGGCCTTCATTGCGCAGGTGCACGCGGCGCGCGGCACGTTCGTGCAGCAGGAAGTGAAGTCGCCGGGCAAGGCGGGCGGCGCGAGCCAGAGCGCGGCCGCCGCGCCGAGGAGCGGCGGCACGTCGAGCGGCACGTTCGTGTTCGCGCGGCCGGGCAAGTTCATCTGGTCGTATGAGAAGCCGTACGCGCAAGTGCTCCAGGCGGACGGCGACAAGCTCTATGTCTATGACAAGGACCTGAATCAGGTCACCGTGCGCACGCTCGGCGGCGCACTCGGCGCGAGCCCGGCGGCGATTCTCTTCGGCAGCAACGACCTGGAGCAGAACTTCACGCTGCGCGATGCGGGCGTGAAGGGCGGCATCGACTGGCTGGAGCTCACGCCCAAGGCGAAGGACACCCAGTTCCAGACGGTCGGCATCGGCTTCAAGAACGGCAATCTGGAGGCGATGGAGCTGCACGACGTCTTCGGCAACGTCACGCTCCTCACCTTTTCGAACATCCAGAAGAACCCGCCGCTCAAGAGCGACCAGTTCAAGTTCAGCGTGCCGAAGGGCACTGACGTCATCAACGGGTGATCAGGCGGGCTTCGGCCCGGCACCCTCCGCGTGGGCGGCGTTCATGTCCTCGACAAACGCCTCCACGATCTCGTTCCTCAACTGCCGAGCGCGCGTCACCATCTGGAAAGCGACGCGGTAGCGCATCTTCGCCGCATTCAGCGGCGCCAGCATCCCCTCCTGTACATACGGCGCGGCGAAGTGTTCGGGCAGATAGCCGAGATGGTGGCCCGACAGCACGAGCATCGCGACGGCCTCCATGTTGTCCGCGACCGCGCTGATGTTGCGCGGCGCCATCGCCTCTGCTTCCGGCAGCGGGTAGCTGCGCCATGCCCATTCGTAGTCGGCGGCCGCGTCGGGGTCGATGTCGCCCGCGGTGTCGAAGAGCGGATGCCGCCGCGAGCAGTACGCGAACTGGTCCTCGGCGTAGATCTGCGTGTATTCCAGCGACGGCACCCGATGCCAGAAATAGCCGATCGCCACCTGAATCCTGCCCGCAAGCAGCAGTTCCTCCAGCTCGCCCGGCGAGCGCACCAGCACTGAAAACCGCACTGATTCGTCGCGCTCGCGAAACCGCGCGATCGCCTCGCTGATGCGCGCGCTCGCGGAGACGGGCGTATGGCCGATCATCCCGAGCGTGAGCGTGCCCACCAGTTTCTTGCCGACGTTGCGCGCGGCCATGCCGAAGGTGTCGATGGCGGCGAGCAGCGTGCGGCATGCCTCGACGAACTGCTCGCCGCGCGCCGTCAGCGCGAAGCCGCTCCGGCCGCGCTCGCACAGGCGGTAGCCGAGGCGCGTTTCGAGCGTCGCGAGCTGCGTGCTGATGGTGGACTGGCCGACGTTGAGCGTCGCCTGCGCGGACGAAATTCCGCCCGCGTCGACGATTGCGAGAAACACGCGGATGAGGCGCAGATCCAAGTCGGAGAGATGCGTGAACATGATGGTGCGTCCAATACATCGATGTGGATCGATGTGAAGTTAATTTTGGCGCCATTTTAACTTCACCGCGCAACGCTTATTAATGCGGGGTGAGCCGATCAACGCCCAACCGGAATTCATCGAACGCCATGAATACTTTGTCACTTTTTGCCCCCGCCGAGCACTTCGATTCGCATTTCACCGCGCCGGATCATCGCGGCGAGCGCCCGCAGCCGCTTTCCGGCAACCAGATGCCGCGCTGCGGCGGCATCACGACGATGATGCGCCTGCCGCACGTGCAGTCAGCGGCTGGGCTCGACGCGTGTTTCGTCGGCGTGCCGTTCGATCTGGGCACGTCGAACCGCACCGGCGCGCGCTTCGGCCCGCGCCAGGTGCGCAGCGAATCGGTGCTGCTGCGCCCGTACAACATGGCGACGCGCGCCGCGCCGTTCGATTCGCTGCGTGTCGCCGACATCGGCGATGTGGCGATCAATCCGTACAACCTGCTCGATTCGATCGGCCGGATCGAGCGCGCCTACGACGAGATCCTCGCGCACGGCTGCAAGCCGCTCACGATCGGCGGCGACCACACCATCGCGCTGCCGATCCTGCGCGCGATCGCGAAGAAACACGGCAAGGTCGGGCTGATCCACATCGACGCCCACGCCGACGTGAACGACACCATGTTCGGCGAGAAGATCGCCCATGGCACGCCGTTCAGGCGCGCGGTGGAAGAGGGCCTGCTCGATTGCAAGCGTGTCGTGCAGATCGGGCTGCGCGGCACGGGCTATGAAGCCGGCGACTTCGACTGGTGCCGCGAGCAGGGCTTTCGTGTCGTGCAGACGGAGGAGTGCTGGAACAAGTCGCTCGCTCCCTTGATGGAAGAAGTGCGCGCGCAGATGGGCGACGGCCCGGTGTATTTCACGTTCGACATCGACGGCATCGACCCGGCGTTCGCGCCCGGCACCGGAACGCCCGAGATCGCCGGGCTCACCGTGCCGCAGGCGCTGGAAATCATTCGCGGGGCGCGCGGGCTGAACATCGTCGGCGCGGATCTGGTGGAGGTCGCGCCGCCCTACGACCCGTTCGGTACGACGGCGCTGCTCGGCGCGAACCTCGCGTTCGAACTGCTCTGCGTGCTGCCGGGCGTGGAATACCGCGCGGCTAAGTAGGCAGACGCAACAAAAAGCAACACTGGAGACACTTGTACATGACAGCAGTCAAGGGCGCCGCGCGCGCCCAATCTCATCAGGACGAGACCCAGGGCGAAGCGGCCCGGGGAGCGCAACCGAAGCGTGCCGCGCTGGCGTCGTTCGTCGGCACGACGATCGAGTGGTACGACTTCTACAGCTACGCGACCGCCGCCGCGATCGTGTTCGGCCCGCTGTTCTTTCCCGGCGAAAACCGGCTCCTCACGCTGCTCGCGTCGTTCGGCACGTTCGCGATCGGGTTCTTCGCGCGGCCGCTCGGCGGCCTGCTGTTCGGGCACATCGGCGACCGGCTCGGGCGCAAGCGCTCGCTGATGCTCACGCTCACGCTGATGGCCGTCTCGACGGTCGCGATCGGCTGCCTGCCGACCTACGCCCAGGCGGGCGCGATCGCGCCCGCCCTGCTCGTCGTGCTGCGTCTTCTGCAAGGCATCGCGGTGGGCGGCGAGTGGGGCGGCGCGGTATTGCTCGCGGGCGAGCACGCGCCAGCGGGGAAGCGCACCTTCTTCGCGTCGTTCGCGCAATTGGGCAGCGCGAGCGGGCTGATCCTGTCGATCCTCGCGTTCGGCATCGCAAGCAAGCTGCCCAACGCCGACTTCATGTCGTGGGGCTGGCGCGTGCCGTTTCTCGCGAGCATCGTGCTGCTCGCGGTCGGCTTCCTGATTCGCGCGAGCGTCAACGAATCGCCGGAATTCGAAGCGATGAAGAAGGACGATCAGATCGCCGCGAACCCCCTGCGCGAAACGCTCAAGGAATGGCGGCTTTTGCTCGCCGCGATCGGGGCGAACGTGTACGGCATCGCGGGCGTGTACTTCAGCAACATCTTCATGATCACGTACGCGACGCAATACCTGTCGCTCGACCGCTCGATGGTGCTCGACAGCATGTTCTTCGTCGCCGTCCTGCAGTTCTTCGTGCAGCTGGGCGCGGCGTTCGTCGCGCAGCGTTTCGGCACCGCGCGCGTGCTGACGATGGCCGCCGTCTGGGCGATCGTCGTGCCGTTCATCATGCTGCCGCTCGTGCGCATGGGCACGATGGGGTCGGTCACGCTCGGCGTCGGGCTCGCGACCGTCGCCGAATCGGGGTATTACGCGGTGATCGCCGGTTTCGTCACGGGCCTCTTCGCGGCGCGCATCCGCTACACGGCGATTTCGCTCGCGTACCAGGTTTGCGGCGCGCTGGCGGGCGGCCTGACGCCGCTTTTCGCGACCCTGCTCGCGGAGCGTTTCGCACCGGGCTGGGTGGCGATGGCGCTGTTCTATTCGTCGTTCGCGCTGCTTTCGCTGATCTGCGTGCGCTGGCTTGCGCGGCGCGAGGCGTCGCGCGACGCCGACGCCGAAGACAACTCCGGCAGCCGGCTCGCGAACGGCGCGACGTTCGGCCCGGCGGCGCAATGACCGAGGGCGTCGCGGTGCCGTCCGTTCAGGCACGGCATCGATGAGGCGCTGAAGCCCGATCCGGGCCGCATGCGATAAAAAAGGCCGTGCGCATCACTGCGCAACGGCCTTTTCTTTACTTTAAATGCGTTCCCGGCTCGCCTGAAGCGTATTCCGGTACTCATGCACTCATGCACTCATGCACTCATGCACTCAAGCGGCCGTGCGCATCACGCGTACGCCCGCCGCTGCGCCGACAGCAGCGCGAGATACACCACCGCGCCTACGGCGAGCGCCGGCAGGGTCGCGCCGAGATTCGGCAGCCACTGGTTGATCGCGTGATACGCCGCGATGCCCGCCGCCCACGCGATGAACGCGCTCACATGCCAGCCGCCCGAAAAGACGTAGCGGCCGCCCGGATCGGCGAGCGCCTCGATCTCGATGCGGCGCTTCCTCACGATGAAATGATCCGCCAGCACCACGCCGAAGAGCGGCGCGAACACCGAGCCGATCAGCAGCAGAAAGTTCTGATATTTGCCCATTTCGACGACGAGCGCGACGAGCGTGCAGAGCGCGCCGAACGCCGCCGAGAGCATCGGCACGCCTGCGCGGGCCCAGAACGTGCCCGTCGAGACCGCCGCCGAATGGATGTCCGCGAAGGCGTTGTCGATTTCGTCGATCAGGATCAGGAGGAGCGCGATGCCGCCGCCCGCCTGCGCGAACGCGATCGTCAGAAGCGCGTCGCCGCCGCCCGCGACGAGGCCGTAGACCGCGCCGAGCGCGTAGAACCAGAGGTTCGCGATGCCATAACCCGCGAGCGTGCCGCGGAACGTGCCGCCCGCGCTGCGGCCAAAGCGCGTGTAGTCGGCGATCAGCGGCAGCCACGACAGCGGCATCGCGACCACCAGATCGACCGCCGCGCCGAACGCCATGTCACCGGTGCCCGGGCGGCGCATCAGCGCGGCGAGATCGTGCTTCGCGAGCAGGTTCCACGTGAGCCACGCCGCGCCGCCGAGCAGCAGCCAGATGCCCCACGTGCGCAGGAAGCGCCGCACGAACGACAGCGGCCCGCTTACGGCGAGCAGCGTCGCGAGCACGCCGAAGACGAGTGTCCAGATGAGCGGCATCGAAAGGCCGAACGACTGCGTGGCGAGGGCGTCGGCGGAATCGCGCATCACGATGATCTCGAACGAGCCCCAGCCGACCAGCTGGATCGCGTTGAGCACCGCCGGCACCGACGCGCCGCGCACGCCGAGCGTCGGACGCAGCGACGACATCGCCGCGAGCCCCGTATCCGTGCCGACGACGCCCGCGAGCGCGAGCAGCGCGACGCCGATCGCCGTGCCGATCGCGATCGCGAAGAGCGCGTGCGGCAGCGACAGGCCCGGCACGAGCAGCGCGCCCGCCTGCGCCACCAGCAGGCCGATGCCGAGCGAGAACCACAGTGCGAAGGCGTCGGACGCGGCGAACGCGCGGCGCTCGGGCGGTACGGGCACGAGCGGGGCGTAGGCGGAAACGGCGGCTTCGTCGAATTGTGTGCTCTCTTGTTTGCTCTCTTGTCCCATCGGAGTTTTGTCCCTGTCTTTGTCAGCCGCGTTGATTGGCTGCGTGATTGGCCGCATCGCATGCTTGCGGCGAACGGCACGGCCGTCCGTCCGTCCGTCCGTCCGCTTCGCGCCCGGTCCGCGGCTGTCATAATGGCTCGTTTCACCGGCCGATTCGATTCGCGGGCGCCGAAACCTGTTCGCGCCGTTTCACGTCTTGTCGCGACACTTCGCGCGCGACTGTCTCGAAAAGCGAAAGATTATCGCCGCGTTTGCCCAACTTGCGTCATTCAAAACACATGTTCGAAGAAAACCGTGGCACCGTTCCGCTCGCGGAGCGCCTGCGCCCCCGCACCATCGACGACGTGATCGGCCAGAAGCACCTGCTCGGGACGGGCAAGCCGCTGCGCGTCGCGTTCGAATCCGGCGAGGCGCATTCGATGATCCTCTGGGGGCCGCCCGGCGTCGGCAAGACGACGCTCGCGCGCCTGATGGCCGACGCCTTCGACGCGCAGTTCATCTCGCTTTCGGCCGTGCTTTCGGGCGTGAAGGACATTCGCGAGGCCGTCGAGACGGCGCAGATCCACCGGGCGAACGGTCACCAGACGCTCGTGTTCGTCGACGAGGTGCATCGCTTCAACAAGAGCCAGCAGGATGCGTTCTTGCCGCACGTCGAGTCGGGACTGTTCGTGTTCGTCGGGGCGACAACCGAGAATCCGTCGTTCGAGGTGAACAGCGCGCTGCTGTCGCGCGCGGCGGTCTACGTGCTCAGGAGCCTCGACGCCGACGAGCTGAAGGAGCTGCTCGATCGCGCTCAGGCCGAGCTCGGCGGGCTGACCTTCACCGACGAAGCCCGCGACGCGCTCGTCGGTTCCGCCGACGGCGACGGCCGCAAGCTGCTGAACAACCTGGAGATCGTCGCGCGCGCGGCGGCCCAGAAGAAGGCGACCCAGATCGACGGGCCGCTGCTCGGCAGCGCGATCGCGGAGAACCTGCGCCGTTTCGACAAGGGCGGCGACGCGTTCTACGACCAGATCAGCGCGCTGCACAAGTCAGTGCGCGGCAGCAACCCGGACGCGACGCTCTACTGGTTCTGCCGCATGCTCGACGGCGGCGCGGACCCGCGCTATCTCGCGCGGCGCATCGTGCGCATGGCGTGGGAGGACATCGGCCTTGCCGATCCGCGCGCAGGTCGCATCGCGCTCGATGCCGCCGAAACCTACGAGCGGCTCGGCACGCCCGAAGGCGAACTCGCGCTCGCGCAGGCGCTGATCTATCTCGCCGTCGCGCCGAAGTCCAACGCGGGCTACGTGGCGTACAACGAGGCGCGGCGCTTTGTGAGCAAGGACCAGTCGCGCGGCGTGCCGGTGCATCTGCGCAACGCGCCGACCAAGCTGATGAAGGAGCTGGGATACGGGCACGAATACCGCTACGCGCACGACGAGCCCGATGCGTACGCGGCGGGCGAGACCTATCTGCCGGACGGCATGCGCGAGCCGCACTGGTACGAGCCGACGCCGCGCGGGCTGGAGGGCAAGATCGGCGAGAAGATGGCGCGCCTCGCGGAGCTCGACGCGCAGTGGCGGCGCGAGCACAAGGATGACAAGAAACGGTAACAAGAAACCCGGGCGCGGCGCGCCCGTGCGCTAAAATCGCGAATTCCGATTACTCAAAAAGCAAGCCCCCGCCATGCTCGACATCCAACTCCTGCGCAAAGACCTGGACGGCGTCGCGAAGCGCCTCGCCGATCGCGGCTACACCCTCGATGTCGCCGCGTTTTCGTCGCTCGAAGCCGAGCGCCGCGAGATCCAGACCCGCACCGAAGAACTCCAGGCGCGCCGCAACAGCCTGTCGAAGCAGATCGGCGCGATGAAGGGACGCGGCGAGGACACGTCGGCCGTGATGGCGGAGGTGGGCGGCATCGGCGACACGATGAAGGCGTCGGCGGCGCAGCTCGAAGAGATCCAGAAGCGGCTGCAGGACATGATGCTCGGCGTGCCGAACCTGCCGCACGAAAGCGTGCCCTTGGGCGACGACGAAACGCAGAACGTGGAAGTGCGCCGCTGGGGCACGCCGCGCACGTTCGACTTCGAGGTGAAGGATCACGTCGATGTCGGCGCGCCGCTCGGCCTCGATTTCGAGACGGGCGCGAAGCTCTCGGGCGCGCGCTTCACGCTGCTGCGCGGACAGATCGCGCGGCTGCACCGCGCGCTCGCGCAGTTCATGATCGACACCCACACCGAGCAGCACGGCTACGCCGAGACCTACACGCCGTACATCGTGAATCCGGAGATTCTGTACGGCACCGGCCAGCTGCCGAAATTCGCCGACGACATGTTCCGCGTCGAAAAGGGCGGCGACGAGCACACGGTCACGCAATACCTGATCTCGACCTCCGAGATTTCGCTCACGAACACGGTGCGCGACAGCATCCTCGATGCGAACGCGCTGCCGGTGAAGCTCACCGCGCATTCGCCGTGCTTTCGCTCGGAGGCGGGCTCCTACGGGCGCGACACGCGCGGCCTGATCCGCCAGCATCAGTTCGACAAGGTCGAGATGGTGCAGATCGTCGCGCCGGAAAAGTCGTACGAGACGCTCGACGAGATGGTTCGCCATGCCGAGGCGATCCTGCAGAAGCTCGAGCTGCCGTATCGCGTGATCACGCTTTGCACCGGCGACATGGGCTTTTCGGCGTCGAAGACGTTCGATCTCGAAGTGTGGCTGCCGGCGCAGAACACGTATCGCGAGATCTCGAGCTGTTCGAACACCGAGGCATTCCAGGCGCGGCGGATGCAGGCGCGTTTTCGCAACGCGCAGGGCAAGCCTGAATTCGTGCATACGCTGAACGGCTCGGGGCTGGCGGTGGGGCGCACGCTCGTCGCGGTGCTGGAGAATTTTCAGAACGCGGATGGATCGGTGACCATTCCGATCGCGTTGCGGCCGTACATGCGCGGCGCGGAGCGGATCGAAATCGCCAGGGCCGACTGAATTTGTCGGAAAGATGCAAAAAGGGGCTTGGAAAGCCTTTTCAGGTTCGCTATAATTTCGTTCTTCGCCAAGCAGCGACCCGCTTGGCGAAGGTCCGCGGAGCTAGAGTAAAAGCCGCGTGGTAGACGGAAAGGTGGCAGAGTGGTCGAATGCGCTGGACTCGAAATCCAGTGTACAGTTTTGCTGTACCGTGGGTTCGAATCCCACCCTTTCCGCCAGGACATAAAAACCCCGCAGATCGCAAGATCTGCGGGGTTTTGCTTTTCGCGCCGTCGTCAGGGGCCGACAGGCTATTTTTTACCAGCGGCGCGGCGCCACACCGAGCGGTATCATCCGCGCCTCGCTCATTCCGGAAAGCCTTCAAATCCCGATCACGTCGTGCACCGCGCGATATCGAAGCGCAATTCCGGCTCCGGCAACCCGCTGTATTCCCCTTCCGACTTCTGCACCTTCACGATCGAGCCGTATCCCGAGGGCGTCAGCGTCACGAGCCATGCGTTGGGCCCGACGACAAGCTCTGTCGACCCGTTCGCGCGCGTCGTCTCCACGGACGGCAGCATGCGCTCGAGGCAACTGGAGACGTCTGACGCCGTTCGCGCCGACGACACGTGGATGACGGGCTTCGACGCACGCAGTTCCGGCCCGCTCGTCGAGCTGCAGGCGGCGAGCGCGATCGTGGCAGCGAGTGCGGTGAGCGTGGCGAACGTGGAGAGAGGATGCAAGGACATGAGACTCCAGCGCGTTAAAAAAATTGACAGCGTGAATAGACCGTAAACGTCCGCGCCTGACAAGGCCGGTTGCGGCCCGATACAAATCGGCGGTGCGGCGCCGCGCCCGCGCGCGGTCCTGAGCGCCGGGCGGGCGATGCTATCATCCCCGGCAATCCGCATCCATCGCGCGACCATCGCACACCAGCGACACGACCTCATCCGCTCGACTCAATGGCCATCACTCTCAAGACACCCGCCGACATCGAAAAACTGCGCATCTCCGGCCGCATGGCCGCCGAGGTCCTGGCGATGATCGGCGAGCATGTCCGCCCGGGCGTCACCACCGACGAACTCGACTCGATCTGCAACCGCTTCATCGTCGACGAACTGAAGGCCATTCCGGCGAACGTCGGCTACATGGGATTTCCGAAGACCGTGTGCACCTCGGTCAATCACGTCGTCTGCCACGGCATTCCGGGGCCGCGCGAACTGAAGGACGGCGACATCATCAACATCGACGTCGCGATCATCAAGGACGGCTACTTCGGCGACACGAGCCGCATGTACTACGCGGGCAAGCCGGGCGCCGAAGCAAAGCGCCTCTGCGACACGACCTACGAAGCGATGGTCGCGGGCATTCGCGAAGTGCGCCCGGGTGCGACGCTCGGCGACATCGGCTTCGCGATCCAGTCGGTCGCGCATCGCGAAGGCTTCTCGGTCGTGCGCGAATACTGCGGGCACGGCATCGGCCGCGTGTATCACGAAGACCCGCAGGTGCTGCACTACGGCCAGCGCGGCGCGGGACTGCGCCTGAAGCCCGGGCTCGTCTTCACGATCGAGCCGATGGTCAACGCGGGCCGCCCCGCGACCCAGCAATCGCGCGACGGCTGGACCGTGACAACGAAGGACCGCTCGCTTTCGGCGCAGTGGGAGCACATGGTGGCCGTCACCGAGGACGGTTTCGAACTGCTTACGCCGTGGCCCGACGGTACCGGCGCGTACGGCGCGCCGTAAGTCCGGCCGCGACGTTCGGGACGCTGCATTCGGCGCGCGGCGCTCGCGTGTGCGGCAATCCTGCGCCGCCGGGCCGCAATCGGCGACGAATGTGCGTTCCGGGGCGCCGTTCGCAAATAAAAAATTGACTCGTTCGCCCGTTCGGTTGAAGCTACGAGATAGGTAGAGAGATAATCGCCCGCATGACTCCTTCACTGACTGTCCGCCGCATCGCCGCGCATCAAGGAGCAGTGTTGCGCGAGCTTCGTACGGCCTCGCTGCGGGAGGCGCCGTACGCCTTCGGCGAGACGCTCGAAGACGCGCTTCTCGTCGACGCAGCGAGTTTCGATGAAATGGCGGCACGCCAGGCGAGCTCGCCCGCTGCCGCCACGTTCCTGCTGTACACCGAAGGCCATCCGGCCGGGCTCGTCGGCGCGTTCATCGACGAATCCGGGCGCGGCCGCGCGTTCGTGCATGCGCTCTGGGTCGCGCCGGCCGTGCGGCATCTGCGCGGCGGCGAGCTCCTCGTCAACGCGGCCTCGCACTGGCTCGCGCAACAGGGTGCCGCCGAGGTCTATGCCTGGATTGCCGACGAGAACCGCACCGCGATGCGCTTCTACGAGCGCCTCGGATTCGGGCCGACCGGCGATCGCCGCTCGATGCCCGCCCATGCCGAAGAATGGGAAACGCTGCTCGTGCATCACGTGCAGATCGAGGAGCGTCGCGCGCCGGGCGCGGCGTGAGGCATTCGCGAAATCCTCCGCTTATTTCCGCACCGGTTCTGCCGGCCTTGCGCATTCCCCGTATCCGCATTCCGCAGATCCGCTCGTTGGCCACCCAGTCTTAAAAAATATGGCTGAGTGCGCTTGCGCCTGTAAAATACGCAAAAATTTTGGCTGTTCCTATGTCGCTCAACAAAACGCCCTTTTTCGAACTGCGCAGCGGCTCCGTCGACACGCTTTTATTCGTCGTCAAGACTACCGACCTTGACGCGCTGCGCTCCGAACTCACGCGGCGCTTCGAAGCGACTCCCGAATTCTTCGCCAACGATGTCGTCGCGATCGACGTGCGCCGGCTTGCCGAGACATCGGCGACCGAAAGCGTCGCGCTCGACGAGATCGCGCAACTGCTCGCGAGCGTGCGCATGCGGCCGATCGGCGTCGTCGCGACGGCCGCGCAGGCGTGGGCTGCGCAATGGGCGTCGGCGGGCGGCCTGCCGCTTCTCGAAGCACGCGACAGGCGCGGCGCGCCCAAGCCGTCAGTGGGCGAAGCGAGCGCGAACACCGAGGCCGCCGCGGTGATCGAAGCGGCCGTCGCGAAGACGCCGCCGCCCGCGGCGCTTTCGCCCACGACCATCATCGATCGGCCGTTGCGCTCGGGGCAGCAGGTGTATGCGAAGGGCGATCTCGTCGTGCTGGGGCTCGTGTCCTACGGCGCGGAAGTGATCGCGGAGGGCAACATTCATATCTATGCGCCGTTGCGCGGACGCGCGCTCGCGGGCGTGCACGGCAACAACGACGCGCGGATCTTCTGCACGTGTCTCGAGCCGGAACTGATCTCCATCGCGGGGATCTACCGGACAACCGAGAATCCGCTGCCGGCCGACGTGCTGGGCAAGTCGGTGCAGATCTGGCTCGACGACGACGAGAAACTGATGATCGAACCGCTGCGGCTCACCTGAGACGGCGCGCCTGAACCGGACGGCGCGCACTCGGGGCAGGACGGCAGCGGGATTTAATTGACGAACACAAGGTACCTTGTATGGCAAAAATCATTGTGGTGACTTCGGGAAAGGGCGGCGTCGGCAAGACGACCACCAGCGCGAGCTTCGCTTCGGCGCTCGCATTGCGCGGCCACAAGACGGCCGTGATCGACTTCGACGTCGGTCTGCGCAATCTCGACCTCATCATGGGCTGCGAACGCCGTGTGGTGTACGACCTCATCAACGTGATCCAGGGTGAAGCGAATCTGAACCAGGCGCTCATCAAGGACAAAAAGTGCGAGAACCTTTTCATCCTGCCGGCGTCCCAAACCCGTGACAAGGACGCGCTCACGATGGAGGGCGTGGAGAAGGTGATCAACGACCTGATCGCGATGGACTTCGAATACATCGTGTGCGATTCGCCGGCGGGTATCGAATCGGGCGCGCTGCTCGCGATGCACTTCGCCGACGAAGCGTTGATCGTGACGAATCCGGAAGTGTCGTCGGTGCGTGACTCGGATCGCATTCTCGGCATTCTGTCGTCGAAAACGAAGCGTGCGATCGAGGGCCGCGAGCCCGTCAAGGAACATCTGCTGATCACGCGCTACAACCCGAAGCGTGTGAGCGAGGGCGAAATGCTCTCGCTCAACGACATTCAGGAAATCCTCCGGATCGAGCTGATCGGCGTGGTTCCCGAATCGGAAGCCGTGCTGCATGCATCGAACCAGGGGCTGCCTGCCGTGCACCTCGATGGTACTGACGTCGCCGAGTCCTACAAGGACATCGTGTCGCGATTCCTTGGCGAGGAAAAAGCGCTGCGTTTCACCGACTATCAGAAGCCAGGTCTGCTGCAACGCATTTTCGGCACCAAGTAAGGGGACGCAATGTCGATTCTTTCGTTTTTGCTGGGCGAGAAAAAGAAGTCCGCTTCGGTTGCGAAGGAACGCTTGCAGTTGATCATTGCGCACGAGCGCGCGGGCGGCAAAGCGGCCGCCGATTATCTGCCGGCGTTGCAACGGGAACTCGTTGCCGTGATTTCCAAGTACGTGAAAATTTCCAACGACGATATTCGCGTGAGCCTCGAGCGACAGGACGATCTCGAAGTGCTGGAAGTGAAGATCGAAATTCCGCAGGCGTGAACGCCGCGCTGCCCGCACGCGCGTAAAAACGCGTCGCGCGGCCGAACAGAAAAGCCGGGATCGGACGATCCTGGCTTTTTTGCTTTCGAGGCTATCGTTTGCGGAAGTGAAGCCGCATTCGTCTGTTCTTTCATCAATATTCCGTTGCACATTCGACCCCCGGGTAATACGCCGGATGTCGGCCGATCGCACGTCTCGCGCATTGAATGCGTATTGCCGCCAAGGCGTATCCCAGAGAGGTCGGTCATGAAAACTTCCCTTCGTTTTTTGCTTGCCCAGGCTGCGCTCGTCGTCGCCGGCGCGACGGCTGTGGCGAGCGCGTCGGCGCAGATCGTGGTCATCGCGCCGAGCGCGCCGCCGCCCGTGCGCTACGAGCCGGTGCCGCCCGCGCGCGCGGGCTATGTGTGGGATGGCGGCCACTGGCGCTGGGAACACGGCCGCTACGCGTGGGCGCCCGGTCACTGGCAGGCCGAGCGCATCGGGCATCGCTGGATGCCGGGGCACTGGGCCGCGCACGGCGGGCAATGGCGCTGGATGCCGGGACACTGGGCGTAGCGCGCGGAGGACGTCATGAAGAAACTCATGCTGATCGCCGTGCTTTCGACGATGCTCGGTGGCTGCATCGTCGTGCCCGCGCATCCCTACTACTACCGGGCGCCGACGGTGTACGTCTACTGAGCTGCGCCTACTTGTGCGCCGGCTCGTCGGCGTCGGCGTCGGCGTCGGCGAGGGGCGCCGGCACTTCCGGCGCAGGCGCGGGCGCTGGCAGCGGCGCGTGCGCCATGTAGCGCTCGGAGAGCGCTTCATAGAGCGGCGGCGCGAAAAAGCGCGAGACGCGGCTCGAGATCAGCGCGGTCGCCATCAGCGCGATCACGAGCGCGTGGCCGTTGAGCATTTCCATCACGATCACGAACGCGGTGATCGGCGACTGCGTGACGGCCGCGAGATAGCCGACCATCGCGAGCGCGATCAGCATCGGCAGTTGCATGTTGGTGAGCACCATGTGCAGCACGTTGCCGAAGCCCGCGCCGATCGACAGCGACGGCGCGAAGATGCCGCCCGGAATGCCCGGCAGGTAGGAGCCGATCATCGAAATCAGCTTCAGGAGCGGATAGAACACGGAAAGCTGCGTGTGGCCTTCGAGCAGCCCGCGCGCTTCCTCATAACCGCTGCCGAACGTCGTGCCGCCCGACACGATCCCGGCGACCGCGATCACGAGCCCGCACAGCGCGGCGAAGGCGACGGGCCGCGTCGCGTGGAGCTTTCTGAGCGGGGCGGGAATCCATCGCGCGGTGTTGAGCAGCAGCCAGCAGAACACACCGCCCGCGATGCCCGTGACGAGCGCGGTCAGCACGACGGCGACCGCGAGCAGGTCGGGGAAGGTCGCACCGGCCTGGATCGTGCCGAAGTACGTGTAGTTGCCGTTCAGCCCGAGTGCGACGATCCCCGCGAAGATGATGCCCGTGATCAGCACGCCGCTCGTGCGCACTTCGAAGCTGCGGGTCAGTTCCTCGATGGCGAACACGATGCCGGCGAGCGGCGTATTGAACGCCGCCGACAACCCCGCCGCCGCCCCGGCGAGCACGAGTTGCCGCTCGATGAGCGCGTTCGAGCGCGGATACAGACGGCGCAGGTTGAACATCAGTGCGGCGCCGACCTGCACGGTCGGGCCTTCGCGGCCGATCGTGAAGCCGCCGAGAATCGCGAGAAACGACACGGCGATCTTGCCCGCGAGAATTCGCAGCGTGAGGAGCCGCGCGCCGGACGCCGACGTCGGGCTGTTCAGCACGGCGATCACCTGCGGGATGCCGCTGCCTTCCGAGCCGCGGAAAAACGTGCGTGTGAGCCAGACGCAAAGCGCCGCGACGGACGGCGTGAGAAGAAGCGGCAGCCACGGGTGTTCGCCGAGAGCGGTGCGAAAGAGCGCGTAGCCCCAGTCGATCAGGTGCGCGTAGAACACCGCGACCAGCCCGACTGCGATCGCGCCCAGCCAGAAGATGCCGTAGCGGCGCCAGAGGCTGCGCGCGCGGCGGATGGTGTTGAGCGGAAGAGAGCGTAGCGCGCGAATCATGCTGAGACCGCCGGCAAAGCGTCGATTATACGAGCGAGCGGATTCTCGATCCGTGCACCGGCCGCGCGTGACCGGCATGAAGTGCAAAAAGAACAGGCACGTAGCTCGAGGCCGCGCGCCCGGAAAGCGCTCCCGTCGGGGAGGCGGGAGCGATGACGACGGCCGCCGTGCGCGGCCGCTTTTACTCGCCAGAGCGCTGAAAACTCGGTTCGATTCAGAAGAATCGACCGGATAAGGCGCAATCCGAATCGTAAATCGGACATTAATTCTTATAAACCGCGGGCATTAGAGATTTCAATGCCGTTGCGTAAACGGATATTCGGCAGCTTTCAACGCGAAATATGTTTCGTTTCGTGCATGAGAGAACATTCACCGGACCCGCGCATTTCAACTGCTGAATCAAATCAAGTATATGCGGTGCATGTCCGGACGCAAGTTCGACATGCAGGACATTTCCGCGCCATTTTCCCGCCATTGAATTGCGATAGATTCAAATAAACTTTGAATCGGGGAATTTTTCCCCGAGGCTTCGTACAAACCCCAAGAACTCGGCGCCGCAACCGACGCCGCCCGAGATACCGCCGTGCGGAGCCGCAACCGATGAACCCGCTTACACAACGCTCACTGGAAGTCGATTTCTTTCGGGGAGTCGTGCTGCTTGTGATTGCGGTCGATCACATATCGGGAAGCGTGCTGTCGAATTTCACGCTGCATAAATTCGCGTTTTGCGATTCTGCTGAAGTATTCGTGTTTCTGGGCGGTTATGCGTCGGCGGCGGCGTATACGTCGCTGGCAACGCGTCGCAGCGAGAGTGCGGCGCGCCGACGCTTTTTCAGGCGAAGCTGGGAGATTTATCGCGCGTATTTATTCACCGCGGCATTGATGCTGCTCGGCGGCGCAATGCTGATGCTGCTGCGCATCGATTCGCCCATGCTCGAATACAGCGAATGGCCGGTATTTCTCGGCCGGCCGCTCGATCTGATATTCGAAGTCGCAGTGCTGCGCCATCAGCCGTATTTGTCGTCGGTATTGCCGATGTATGCGCTTTTCGCACTGGCCGTGCCGTTCGTCGTGCCGCTCGCCGAACGCAAGCCGGTTGTCGCGCTGTTCGGCAGCCTCGGCATCTGGCTGTTCGCGTCGACGTTCTCGCACGCGCTGCCTTCCGCTGATGCGCAGGGCTGGTCGTTCAACCCGTTCGCGTGGCAACTGATGTTCACGATGGGAATTCTCGCGCGCACCCAGCCGGTCAGCGCGGCGTTTCACGCGAGCGCGGGCGCCCGCTGGCTCACGCGCGCGGCGCTCGTCGTGGTGCTGACCTTCGCGTTCGCCAAGCTTTTCATCGAGACGCAGCCGCCACCCGGCTACATGAAGCAGAACCTGGCGACGATGCGCATCGTGAGCTTCGTGGTCATCGCCTGGGTGGTGGCGCGGGCCGTGCACGCCGGCTGGATCGGCTCGCTCGCGCGCAGCCTGCCGGGTGTCGTGACGATCGGCCAGCAGGGCCTCGTGTGCTTCATCGCGGGGACGGGCGTGTCCGTCGTGCTCGACTCCGCCTTGCGCGTGATACCCGCCGGGCATTACCAGTGGCTCGCGGGCCTGTCCGCCGATGCGCTCGCCATCGGCAGTCTGCTGTGGTTCGCGCGCTACTGGCGCGACCGGAAGCGCGTGCAGCGCGTGGTGGCCGTCAAGGGCGAGCCGGTGCCCGCGCACGCGGCGAACCGTCGCGACCGGTGAGGGCGCGCCGCGGTTTTTACCCATGCGGGCGCGGCGGGTGAGCCGAATGCTCACGCGCCGCGAAGTGACTCGAAGCAGCGAATCCAGGAACCGCCAGGAATCAGCTCAGCTTGACGTCGCGCGTTTCGCGCATGCAGAGCACCGCGACGAGGCTCACGCCCGCCGCCACCGACACATAGCCGCCCACCCACGCGAGCCCGCCGCGATTCGCGAGCAACTGCGCGATGTACGGCGCGACCGACGCCCCCAGAATCCCGCCGAGGTTATACGCGACGCCTGCGCCCGTGTAGCGCACGCTGGTGGGGAAGAGTTCGGGCAGGAGCGCACCCATCGGCGCGAACGTCACGCCCATCAGGAACAGTTCGAGCGTGAGGAAGAGCGCCACCGCGTAGGTGTTGCCGCTGCCGAGGAGCGACTCCATCGCGAAGCCGGAGAGGATCGCCGCGAGGCAGCCGACGATCAGCACCGGCCTGCGCCCGAAACGGTCGCTCGCGCGTGCGGAGATCGGCGTCGCGATCGCCATGAAGATCACGGCGAAGCACAGCAGGCCGAGGAACTTCTCGCGGGCGAAATGCAGCGTCGAGACGCCGTACGACAGCGAGAACACCGTCGAGATGTAAAAAAGCGTGTAGCAGACGACCATCGCCAGCGCGCCGAGCAGCGTCGGCATCAGGTACTGGCCGAAGAGGGTTGCGATCGGCACGCGCACGCGCTCGTCGCGCTCGACCGCTGCGCGAAACGCCGGCGTCTCGGCGATCTTCAGCCGCACATAGAGGCCGAGCGCGACGAGCACCGCGCTCACGATGAACGGCACGCGCCAGCCCCAGCTGCGGAACTGCTCGTCGGAAAGCGACACTGCGAGGCCGAAGAAAAGGCCGTTCGATGCCAGAAAGCCGATCGACGGCCCGAGTTGCGGGAACATGCCGAACCAGCCGCGCTTGCCCGGCGGCGCGTACTCGGTCGCGAGCAGCGCCGCCCCGCCCCATTCGCCGCCGAGGCCGATGCCCTGCCCGAAGCGCAGGATGCACAGCAGCACGGGCGCGAGACTGCCGATCGAATCGTAGCCTGGGACGAAGCCGATGAGCGTCGTCGAAAGGCCCATCACGAGCAGCGAGGCGACGAGCGTCGACTTGCGGCCGATGCGGTCGCCGAAGTGGCCGAACAGGAACGAGCCGATCGGCCGCGCGACGAACGCGATGCCGAACGTGACGAAGGCGGAGAGCGCCTGCGCGGCGGGCGAGTCGTGCGGGAAGAATACCGGGCCGATGACGAGCGCCGCGGCGGTCGCGTAGACGTAGAAATCGTAGAACTCGATGGCCGTGCCGATGAAGCTCGCGAAGATCACGCGGGAACTGCTGTTTTTTCCGCCGTCGGGCTCGGTGGCGGAAAGCGATGCTGAGGACATGGAAGCTCCGGTTGTCGTTGGCCTGAATGTGCGGTCGCGAAAGGGAGCGGCACGCGTTGGCTGGCGTCGTGGGACGTTCTTGTACGAAATGCGCCGGGCTTTCGCTTGGTGCGAACGGCGTTGCAACGGGTGGCCTGAAGCCTTCGGCCGGGCGGGTGCGCATGAGTAACGCGCGCGGCCGCGCCTGCCAGCCGCATCGCGACACGCGGCGGGTCGGCACGCGGCGCGGCGGCGCCGGACGGGTCCGGCAGGGAGTGGCGAAAATTATAGCGATCGTGCGCGCGTTGTGCGCGGATCGTCCGGGAGGCTAGTCGATGCTCGTCGCCTGCGGCGAGTGCGACGTGCGCAGCTGGAACTGGCCGTTGTCGTTGAAAAGCCAGCCTTCGAAGAGCTCGAGCTGGCCGTTGCCGTTCAGAAGCTTCGGCGGCGGTGCCGGCAGCGGCGACGCGCGGCGCAGAGAGGCGAGCGCGGTGGCTTCGGCTTCGTCGTCGCCGTTGGTGCGGTACACCGCCGAGTTCACCACGCGCCCGTTGCGATCCACCGTGAACGCCACCACGACGAGCGATCGCAGCATCGCCTGCGGCGTGCCCTTGAGCACGAGCGACGGATTGCGCTCGAAGATGCGTTCGGCCACGCGCTGCTTGTACTGGTCGAGGTTCGGGCCGCTCAGCGCGGCGGCCGGCTGCGTCTGGACCGGCTTGGGCGGCGGCGTGATCGTGCAGGCCGCGAGGCCGATCGTGACGATAGCGAAGAACGCGACGACATGCTTTCGGGTCGATGCAATCATGGGACCGCTCTGCGGTTCGCGATACTTTCATGGTAGGCAAAAAAATACCCGGAATGTCGGCACTTTTGTGCGCTCGGGCCCGCAGCTTGCTGACGGATCGGTCACATCCAGACCGGATGAAGGAGCAAGCGATGACAAGCGATCCGAAGCACGCCGGCGATGCGCTGCCGGCGGAGCATAGCGACAACGAGAAGAGCAAGCTGCCCGAGCGCGATGACGACGCGCGCAACCAGGGGCCCAACGACAGGCCGGGAAAGAAGCCGGGAGAAGGGGAGCCGGACGTCGGCTGATTGAAAGTTCGAGCTGTTTGGATGCCGCGTGATGCCGCGTGAAGACGCGAGCGGCCCGCGTTCGTGCGGGCCGCTTACCTTGCAGGCGCTTGCTTGCACGCGCGTGCGCGCGGATCGACGAGAACGCGGCGGGCCGACGGCTCTTTTCGGTGCTAATGTGGTGAGGGGATTGTCCCCAGTCATCGGGAGAACGTGATGTCATCAACCCCGACTTCCAGTCCCGCCGGGACCCCGGCCCGGACCGATCAGCCGCCGCCGGCGGCAGCACCCAGGCCGGCGCCGTCAGCGCCGGAGTCTGCCGACGCCGACAAGGCTGAACCCGCGCCGCACGAAAGGCCGCCCGTCCGATCGGACGACAACTGAGCGGAGCGCTTGAGCGTTCCACGCACGCGGCTCGTCACGCAGGAGCGGCGGGCCGCACGTCGCAATGCCTATTTGCCGGACGGCGCGAGGTCGGCTTTGATCAGCTCGAAACAGTGCGCCGTTGCGCCGCCCCTTTTCGCACGGGCTTCGGCATCGTGCGCGTCGAAACATTTGTACACGCTGTTGGTCCGCTGCAGAAAAAACGTGTCTTCGGATGAAGCGTCAATGCGCGACGCGTTGCCCGTGACGGCGACGATGCTGTAGCCATTCTGCACGAGGTCGAACAAGCTCGTTTCGGTCATCCGCCATTGACTTGTCGGTGCGTCTCCCGCGTGAGCGGACAGTGCGGCAACTGCGAGCGAACAAACAGCGAAGTGGCGAATTTTCATATTCGGATTCCGATCGTGGCGTAGTGCCTTTGGATTCGCTTTCAGCAGCGGGGTTTCAGGAGTGCAGCAATAAGCGTGCGGCGCCGCGATGGCAGGCGGATGCGGCGCTCGCCTTGCTAAGTGCTGTACCGAAAGAGCCAATATTCGCGGGATATTTTTCCCGGTCAGGAGCAAAAAGACGAAGCGATCGAGACTGGCGAGAGGTGTGTGGCAAGTGCTAGTCCCGAGGTGTGGGCGCAGAACACCGGGCTCGTTCAACGCGTTCGCGATTTCCTGCGCGCGAGTTTCCAGTGGCACGATCGGCTAGTGAAGTCCGTCTCCGATCTGGATGTCGTCGAAACCCCGGTGGACAGGGTGCGCGGTGGGAATGTCGTTGTCGTTGCCGAAGAACTTGTGCGTGGGCGGCGGTACCGCGTCGTCAGCGAAACGAGCCGAGTCGTCGTTTTGCGGAGATCGACGAATATCGGTGATGGGACGCACGCCCTCGCGGTCATGCTTCGATTCGAGCATGCAAAGGAGCGGAGAGCCTTATATAGCGGGGGTTCAGTGCTTGTTCGGGATTATTCTGGACGCACTGAGGCAAGGTTTCTGGCGGAGGCGGTGAGATTCGAACTCACGGAAGGATCGCTCCTTCGCCGGTTTTCAAGACCGGTGCCTTAAACCACTCGGCCACACCTCCAGACGGCGCGTATTGTAGCGCAACTCCCCCGGCCGGGCGTAGCCGGGGCCGCGCTCAATCTCGCGCGTCGCGCAGAAAGAGCGCCTGCAGGTCGTTCAGGAAGCGCTGCCCGAGCGGCGTCGGCGCGATGCGCTCGAAGTCGCGCGTAATGAGTCCGCGGCGTTCCGCTTCGACAAGCGCCGGCTCGATCGAGGACATCGCGAGCCCCGTTCTCTCGATGAACGCATGCACCGGGAAGCCTTCGACGAGCCGCAGCGTGTTCAGCATGAACTCGAACGGCAGGTCGCGCGGCCCGACTTCGTGCTCCTCCTGAACGGGGCTGCCGGCAAGCGCCTCGTCCATGTACGTCGACGGATGCTTGTAGCGCGCCTGGCGCACGATTTTCTGCGGGAACGAGAGCTTCGTGTGCGCGCCCGCGCCGATGCCGAGATAGTCGCCGAAACGCCAGTAGTTCAGGTTGTGCCGGCTCTGGCGATGCGGCTTCGCATACGCCGACACCTCGTAGCGCTCGTAGCCCGCCTCGCGCGTGCGCTCGTGGATCCATTCCTGCATGTCGGCGGAGGCGTCGTCGTCGGGAACTTGCGGCGGAAACTTCGCGAACAGCGTGTTCGGCTCGAGCGTCAGGTGATACAGCGACAGATGCGGCGGCGCGAAGCCGATCGCCGTCTCGATGTCGCGGCGGCATTCGTCGAGCGACTGCTGCGGCAGCGCGAACATCAGGTCGAGATTGAAATTGTCGAAATGGCGCGCGGCGATCTCGACGGCCTTCGCCGCCTGCGTCGAATCGTGGATGCGGCCGAGCGCCTTCAGATGCCGCTCATTGAAGCTCTGGATTCCGACCGACAGCCGGTTCACGCCGCTCGCGCGAAACTGCGCGAACTTCGCGGTTTCGAACGTGCCGGGGTTCGCTTCGAGCGTGATCTCGGCGTCGGCGTCGAGCGGCAGGAGGGCGCGCGCGTCGGAGAGCAGGCGGTCGAGCCCTTTTGCGGACAGGAGACTCGGCGTGCCCCCGCCGATGAACACCGTATGCACCTGCCGTCCCCAGACGAGCGGCAGCGCGCGTTCGAGATCGGCGCGCAGCGCGTCGAGATAGCGGTCCTCGGGGAAGGAGTCGCCTTTCCACTCGTGCGAGTTGAAATCGCAGTACGGGCACTTGCGCACGCACCACGGAAAGTGGACGTAGAGCGCGAGCGGCGGCAGCGACGTGAGCCGGATGCTGCCCGGCGACGTGAACGCCTTCACCACGTTGATGGCTTGCGGGCCCGTGCTCACGCGAACTCCTTCAGGCGTGCCAGAAGCTGCTGCAGGGCGATCGCCCGGTGGCTGCCGGCGTTCTTGCGCGCGGGGTCGAGTTCGGCGGCGGTGGCGTTCATCGACGGCACGAAGAAGTGCGGGTCGTAGCCGAAGCCGTTCGCGCCGCGCGGCGCGTCGATGACTTCGCCGTGCCACCGGCCTTCGGCGATCAGCGGTTCGGGGTCGTCGGCGTGACGCACGAGCGCGAGCACGCAGAAGAAGTACGCGCGGCGGTCGGGCACGCCGGCAAGCTCGGCGACGAGCCGCGCGTTGTTCGCCGCGTCGCTCTTTTCGCCGCCCGCGAGTTGCGCATAGCGCGCGGAATACACGCCGGGCGCGCCGCGCAGGGCGCGCACGCACAGGCCGGAGTCGTCCGCGAGCGCAGGCAGGCCGGTTGCCGCCGACGCATGGCGCGCCTTCGCGAGCGCGTTTTCGACGAACGTCGCGTGCGGCTCCTCCGCTTCGGACACGCCGAGCGCGCCCTGCGCGATCAGTTCGATGCCGGCCGCGCCGAGCAGCGACGCGAATTCGCGCAGCTTGCCCGCATTGTTCGACGCGAGCACGACGCGTGTCAGGTCATTGCCTTCAGTCACCATGAAGCTCCAGTGCGGCCTTCTGCCTGGCGATCAGCGCGTCGATGCCGCTTTGCGCGAGATCGAGCAGCGCGTTCATTTCGGCGCGCGAGAAGGGGACGCCTTCGGCGGTTCCCTGCACTTCGACGAAGCCCCCCGCGCCCGTCATGACGACGTTCATGTCGGTGTCGCACTGCGAGTCCTCGTCGTAGTCGAGATCGAGCACCGGCTCGCCTTCGTACACGCCGACCGAAATCGCGGCGACGAAGTCGTTGATCGGCGACTCGGCGATGCGGCCCGCTGCGAGCAGCTTCGAGACCGCGTCGTGCGCGGCGACGAACGCGCCCGTAATGCTCGCCGTGCGCGTGCCGCCGTCGGCCTGGATCACGTCGCAGTCGATATGCAGCGTGCGCGCGCCGAGCTTGGAGAGATCGAACACGGAGCGCAGCGCGCGCCCGATCAGGCGCTGGATTTCCTGCGTTCGGCCGGTCTGCTTGCCGCGCGCGGCTTCGCGGTCGCTGCGCGTGTGCGTGGCGCGTGGCAGCATGCCGTATTCCGCCGTGAGCCAGCCCTGCTCGCGGCCGCGCAGGAATTCGGGCACGCGCTCGGCGACGCTCGCGGTGCAGATCACCTTGGTGTCGCCGAATTCGACGAGCACCGAGCCCTCGGCATGCTTCGTGTAGTGACGCGTGATGCGCACGTCGCGCAGCTGGTTCGCGCGGCGGCCGCTCGGGCGGTCGAAGGAAGCGGGCGTAAGCAGGGTGGAGTCGGTCATGGATGGCGGGAGAAGTAGGGGTCGGAGAGCAAGAACGCGCGAAGCGCGGCGCAACTGGTGATTTTATCGTCAATCGCGCCCGCCGTTCTGCGGGCCACACAAGCGGTACCGGCAACACCGGTGACACCGGTACGCCCTACGCGTTTCGGCAAGCCGCGGCGGTAAAAATGGGATAATGTGCCCTTCCTCGCCTGGCCAACATCGCGTGCTCAATCCATGCACGGACACAGCCGGGCGCTCGTTGCAAACCGGCCTTCGTTCCGAAGGCCCACACCGCGAGACGTACCATGATCTACAGCATGACAGGCTATGCCAGCGCGACGCGCGAAGTGGCGGCGGACGGCGCGGGACCCAATGCGTCCGGCGTCGGCGTATCGGTGGAGTTGCGCACGGTGAATTCGCGCTTTCTCGACCTCAATTTCCGCATGCCCGAAGACGTGCGCGCCTGCGAGCCGCATTTCCGCGAAATGCTGATGACGAAGCTCTCGCGCGGCAAGGTGGATATCCGCATCAACCTGAACCGCGCGGAACAGACGGCGACGGCCGGCGCGCTCAACCGCGATGCGCTTTCGCAGCTCGCCGCGCTGGAACGATCGGTGCTGGAGATTTTTCCTGAAGCCGAACGCATGCGCACCGGCGAAATCCTGCGCTGGCCCGGCATTCTGGCCGAGGGCGGCGTGTCGCCGGAGTCGCTGCGCGAAGCGGTGCTGGCGTGCGGCAAGCAGGCAATCGCCGATCTCATCGACGTGCGCGCGCGCGAAGGCGCAGCGCTCGCGGCCGTGCTGATCAACAACGTGACGGAGATGGAAGCGATCGTCGCGCGCATCACGCCGCTCGTGCCGGAACTGATCGCGAAGCACCAGCAGAAGATCGTCGAGCGGCTGCAGGACGCGCTCGGCATCGCCGCGCCGGAAGGCACGCCGACCAGCTTGCCGCGCGAGGAGATCGCGGAGCGCATTCGCCAGGAAGTGACGATCTACGGCATCCGCATCGATATCGCGGAAGAGCTGCAGCGGCTCACCGCCCACCTCTCCGAGACGCGCCATGTGCTCCAAAAGGGCGGCAAGGTCGGCAAGCGGCTCGATTTCATGATGCAGGAGCTGAACCGCGAGGCGAACACGCTCGGCTCGAAGGCGGCTGCGAAGGAACTCGCCGACGCCTCGATGACGCTCAAGCTGCTGATCGAGCAGATGCGCGAGCAAGTACAGAACCTGGAGTGACGCTGCAATGACCACCACGACGCACGGTACGCATCTCAGCGCCTACACCGGTATCTATCCGGGCAATCTCTTCATGGTCGTCGCGCCCTCGGGCGCCGGCAAGTCGACGCTTGTCAACGCGCTTCTCGCGCAGGACCAGGCGATCCGCCTGTCGGTGTCGTACACGACGCGCGCGCCCCGTCCGAAAGACCAGAACGGCGTGCAGTATCACTTCGTGTCGGTCGACGAATTCATGGAGCGGCACGCGAAGGGCGAATTCCTCGAAAGCGCGGAAGTGCACGGCAATTACTACGCGACCTCGCGCGTGTGGATCGAGGAGCAGATGAAAAGCGGCCACGACGTGCTGCTCGAAATCGACTGGCAGGGCGCGCAGCAGGTCAAGAAGCGGTTCAGGAACGCGGTCGAGATCTTCATTCTGCCGCCGTCGCTCGACGCGCTCGAAGACCGCCTGAAAAAGCGCGGCCAGGACCCGCAGAACGTGATCGTGCGGCGCCTGCTCGCGGCCGGCAGCGAGATGGCGCACGCGCCGGAAGCGGAATACGTGGTGATCAACGAGAATTTCGAGCGCGCGCTCGCGGAACTGCAGTGCCTCGTCAAGGCGACGCGCCTTCGCTTCGGCTCGCAATACGCCCGCCACACGCAGCTTTTCGTGGAACTGGGGATTCACACGCCGCACGCCTCGTGATCAGGGCATTCTGGTCACATAAGGTAGAATGAAGAACATATCCAGAAGGAAACAAACATGGCCCGCATCACCGTAGAAGACTGTCTTAAACAGATCCCGAACCGTTTCGAGCTGGCGCTCGCGGCGACCTATCGCGCACGTCAGCTTGCTCAGGGTCATACGCCGAAGATCGAGAGCCGCGACAAGCCGACCGTCGTCGCGCTGCGCGAGATCGCCGCCGGCCAGGTCGGGGTGGAAATGCTGAAGAAGGTGCCTGTCTGAGGCGCTGTTTCGTTTTTGGCTGCCGCCATTGTTGTCGTCGGCCGTTTTTGGCAGTAGCTGGCATGTAGTTGGCAGATTTTTCGCAACCCGGCGCGCCCGCGTCATCCACTACGGAGGCGAACATGAGTCAGACACCGTTGCCCGTCTCCGTCGACGCGGATAGCGACGCCGATCACGAGCTGAACCACGATTCGAGCCGTCCGGCGGCGGCTCGCAAGTACATCGACGCGGTCCTCGAACAGTCGTTCCGCCATCTGTTCGGGCCGACCGCCACGCCTGAGCAGCCCCGCAAGCACGACGTCGTTTCCATCGCGAAACTCACGAATGCGCTTGCGTCCTATCTCTCCCCGGAAGAGATCAAGGAAGTCAAGGCGGCTTTCCATTTCAGCGACGAAGCCCATCTCGGCCAGTACCGGCAGAGCGGCGAGCCGTACATCACGCATCCGGTCGCCGTCGCGGAGATCTGCGCGGGCTGGAAGCTCGACGCGCAGTCGATCATGGCCGCGCTCCTGCACGACGTGATCGAGGATCAGGGCGTGACCAAGGCCGAGATCGCGGAGCGCTTCGGCGCGAAGGTCGCGGAACTGGTCGACGGGTTGTCGAAGCTGGACAAGATGGAGTTTCGCAACCGCGAGGAAGCGCAGGCGGAAAACTTCCGCAAAATGCTGCTTGCGATGGCGCGCGATGTGCGCGTGATCCTCGTCAAGCTCGCCGACCGGCTGCACAACATGCGCACGCTCGGTGCGGTGCCGTCGGAGAAGCGGCGGCGCGTGGCGCGCGAAACCATCGACATTTATGCGCCAATCGCGCACCGGCTCGGACTGAACAATACCTATCGCGAGCTGCAGGACCTGAGCTTCGCGAACTTCAATCCGAATCGCTACGCCACGCTCGAAAAGGCGGTGAAGGCGGCGCGTGGCAACCGGCGCGAGGTGGTCGGCAAGATTCTCGAAGCCGTGCAGCGCACCATCGCCGATGCGAAGATCACGGCCGAAGTCACGGGCCGCGAAAAAACCATCTACAGCATCTACAAGAAGATGCGCGACAAGCAGCTGTCGTTCTCGCAGGTGCTCGACGTGTACGGTTTTCGCGTGGTGGTGGACAGCGCGCTCGAATGCTATACGTGCATCGGCGCGTTGCATGCGCTCTACAAGCCGGTGCCGGGCAAGTTCAAGGACTACATCGCGATTCCCAAGGTGAACGGCTATCAGTCGTTGCACACCACGCTCGTGGGTCCGTTCGGCGCGCCGATCGAGTTCCAGATCCGCACGCGCAAGATGCACGAGATCGCGGAGGCGGGCGTCGCCGCGCACTGGCTGTACAAGAACGGCGGCGCGGACCTGAACGACGTGCAAAAGCGCGCGCACCAGTGGCTGAAGTCGCTGCTCGACATTCAGAGCGAAGCGGGCGACTCGAGCGAATTCCTCGAACACGTCAAGATCGACCTGTTTCCGGACGCCGTCTACGTATTCACGCCGAAGTCGAAGATCATGCCGCTGCCGCGCGGCGCCACGGCGCTCGACTTCGCGTATTCGATCCACAGCGACCTGGGCAACCAGTGCGTCGCGGTGAAGATCAACAACGAGCTGCTGCCGCTACGCACCGAGCTGAAGAGCGGCGACATCGTCGAGGTGATCACCGCGCCGTATTCGAAGCCGAATCCCGCGTGGCTCGGCTTCGTGCGCACGGGCAAGGCGCGCTCCGCCATTCGGCACTATCTGAAGACGATGCGGCTGAACGAGTCGGTCCAGCTCGGTGAGCGGCTCGTCGATCAGAGCCTCAAGGGCTATGGGCTGGCGCTGTCCGAAGTCACGCCGGAAGTGTGGGAAAAGCTCGTGCAGTGGACCGGCAACAAGACGCGCCAGGAGATTTTCGCCGACATCGGCCTTGGCCGGCGCGTCGCGGCGGTGATGGCGAAGCGCATCGAAGTGTTGATGAACGGTCGCGACGACGACGATTCCCCGCGCGAGCACTACACCACGAATACGGCGCCGCCGGTCGTCATCACGGGCACGGAGGGCATGTCGGTGCAGCTGTCCGCGTGCTGCCGCCCGATTCCCGGCGACGACATCATGGGCTACATCGGCATCGGCCTCGGCATGGCGATCCATACCACCGACTGCCGCGTCGCGCAGCGCATCCACCGGCGCGATCCGGGCCGCTGGATCGACGTCGCGTGGGCGCCGCAGCCCGGGCGCCTGTTCGACGTCGCCGTCAAGGTGCTCGTCAAGAACACGAAGGGCGTGTTCGCCCGCGTCGCCGCCGACATCACGTCGGCCGACGCCAACATCGTCCACATCGCGATGGACGAGGATCCGCTGCAGGAAGCGACGCTCCTGCGCTTCGTGATCCAGGTCAGCGACCGCGTGCATCTCGCAAACGTGATGCGCCGCGTGCGGACCAATCCGGACGTGATGCGCATCGCGCGCGAGCGTCCGAGCGACGAGCCGCATCATCGCAACCAGGAAGGCGGCATGCGCATCGACCGCGAGCGCGCGGATTACTGACGTCGCCTGGAGTGGTTGCCGTGTCCGGAGCGCCGGGCACTGGAACGTAACGTGCATGCCCGTATCCGACGACGTCACGAGGGGCACACCATGAACACATCCGATCTCGAAGGCGCCGCGCTCGATTACTGGGTGGCGCGCGGCCTGCACGAATTCGTGCGCGAAATTCACTTCACCGACAGCGGCGAAACGCTCTCGATCCGCGGCAACGACCGGGGCAAGCCGTGGGACGGGCGCTTCTTGCCGTCGACGTCCTGGGAGGCGGCTTCCGTCGTTCTCGAGCGCGCGTGCCGGCTCGAAATGAGCGATCACGGACGCGGCGAAGTCGTCTGCGAGGCGACCTTCGGCCGGGAGGGCAAGCCGGTGGAGGGGCGGGGCGCGTCGCTCAGGCTCGCGTTGCTGCGCTCGTTCGTGCGGCACACGTTCGGCGACACCGTCGACGACGATTTCCTGCGCCGCCCGCAGACCTTGCTCGGCGCGCGGGCGGAGGCGATCGGGGAGCAGAGCGCGGTGGCGTCGGTGGAGGACATTCCCGCGCCCGACGGGCGCATCGGCGATATCGGGTCGGCGCCGCGCCAGTAGGTGAAAGGCCGGGTGGAAAAGGGCGCAGACAAGGGACGCGGGCAAAACAAAAAGGGCCTTCCGGATGGAAGGCCCTTCGAAGGGTGGCGCGGCTGGCAGGATTCGAACCCACGACCCCTTGGTTCGTAGCCAAGTACTCTATCCAACTGAGCTACAGCCGCACGCAAAACCGATACTTCTTTGTGACTTCACCGCGCTAATGGTTAAACGCGTTTTGTTGCTTTCGTGCTTCCCGGTTCCTTCGGGTTCCCTCGGGTTCCATAAGGAAGACGATTTGAATAAGTGGTGCGGCTGGCAGGATTCGAACCCACGACCCCTTGGTTCGTAGCCAAGTACTCTATCCAACTGAGCTACAGCCGCACGCAGAAGCGAGATTATAGCGAAGGCTATCTGAAAAAGGAAGGGCTGAAGGGGATTTTATCGGCTGCGAGCGGCCTTCGTGTTACCTTGTATGTAAGCGATCCTGCTTCTCTACAGGCATTTTTGAGTGGTTTGCACCATGAACAAAGCATTTGTCAAAGAGTCCGACGAGTCCGACGACGATCTCGATATCGCCCAGCCGGATGTGCCCGCCGGTACCAAAAACTACATCACGCCGGCGGGTCACCAGCGCCTGCGCGACGAACTGCTGCATCTGCTCGACGAGGAGCGCCCGGAGGTCGTGAAACTGCTGTCGTGGGCGGCGTCGAATGGCGACCGCTCGGAGAACGGCGACTATATCTACGGCAAGCGGCGTCTGCGCGAGATCGACCGGCGCATCCGCTTTCTCACGAAACGGCTCGACCTGGCGGAAGTCGTCGACAGCAGCAGGCAGGAGAATGTCGATCAGGTTTTCTTCGGCGCGACGGTCGACTATGCAGGCGACGACGGCGAAGAGCATACGGTGACGATCGTCGGCGTCGACGAAGTGGATCTGGACCACGGGCGCGTCAGCTGGATCTCGCCGATCGCGCGCGCGCTGCTGAAGGCGAAAATCGGCGACACAGTGGCCTTGCACACGCCGGCGGGCGTCCAGCAGATCGATATCCTCGACGTGCGCTATCCGGCCAAGGCCTAGCGTCCGCTGGAACGGGGCGCAAAAAAAGGCGCCGCAAGCGGCGCCTTTTGTACAACGGTACTGCTCGTGCGGCTTAGAAGCGGTGACGCAGGCCAATCGTTGCCGAAACCTGGTTTTCGGTCGACGACACGCCAACACCCGTGATCGTTGCGCCGAGGCCCGGAACGTTGTCGCCGTCCGACACGTGCTGGTATTCGCCTTGCAGGTACACGTCCGTGCGCTTCGACAGCGCGTAGGCCGTCTGCAGGCTGACCTGGTGGAACTTCGGCGACTCGCCGCTGATGCGGCTGTCGGTGTACGTGTACGCACCTGCGACGCTCAGGGCCGGCGTCAGGCTGTAGCGGCCGTTGACTTCGTAGTTGGTGAAGCGCGCATGGCTTTCGCTGAAGGGGATCGCAGCGCCGCCCGTGCCTGCTGCCGTCACGCCGAGCGCGTTGTCGAGCATGGTTTGCGTGAACACGAAGCCGACCGTCGCCGGGCCGAACGCGTAGCTCAGACCGCCGCCGAACGTGCGCTGACGGCCAGCAGCCAGCGGATTGTCGCCGCTCACTGCGCCCAGGGCGTTCGGAACTGCCTGGTTGACGTCGTTGTTCAGTTGCAGGTAAGCCGCAGCGATGTTCAACGGACCGTAGTTGTACGATGCGCCGACGCTGTAAGCGCGGTTATCAGCAAAGCCGCCCGCTTCGTTCGAGAAGCCGTACATGCCGCCGAACTTGAAGCCGCCGAAGTTCGCGCTCGTGTACTTGACCGAGTTGTTGACGCGGAACGAGTTGTCGAGGTTGTCGTTGTCGAACGGGTGGGCGAACTGCGTGCCGCCGTATTGCGTACCCGTCAGGGCGAGAGGCCCGAGGTAGTCGACGACGGAGTCATACTGGCGACCGAGGGTCACCGCACCGTACTGCTCGCCCGAAATGCCGACGAATGCCTGACGGCCGAATTCACGTCCGCCCTGGCCCAGCGTGCCGTTGAAGATGTTGAAGCCGTTTTCCAACACGAAGATTGCCTTCAGGCCGCCGCCGAGGTCTTCAGCGCCGCGCAAGCCCCAGCGGCTGCCGTTCACCGAACCGCTCGTCGCCTTGAAGTTGCTGTGGCCTTGTTGGTTGTTCGTATAGGTGATGCCTGCGTCGATCAAGCCGTACAGCGTAACGCTGCTTTGCGCTTGAGCGGCGGTAGCAAATACGCCCGTCAGGGCAGCGACCATGAGAGTCTTTTTCATCTTTGTAACTCCGAGAGCAGATTGGGCCTAAATGAACCCAGGCTTGAAGGAAACCTTCTCCGACGCGCTGCGAGAGGCGAGTCAGGTTGAGCGATATGTTCAGGAAACGAACATATTTGTTTCCGGACCAGACGAAGTGTAAAGACGGTGTTAACAGCCAGACATTCCGATTTACGCAATAAAGTATTCTTCGATCGGCAATGATCGAATCACGCCGTTTCGGCCTTTACTGGTAAGGGTTTGCGGCAAGAAAGGCGGGGTACGGGAGGGGTGTCAACCGCACGGCGTTGCGTTGTTGCGACACGCTTCGACGCGCAAATACAACAGGAAAAGTCCGATTCTGGATTGTTGATTTAACTGCAATAGTTGATTGCTGTTTTTACTGGTAATTTTTTCCAGAACCGCCGCTATACTTGTTTTGCTGCTTTCCGAAGCAGACTTTTTCGTTGACGGAAAAGATCTCCAAACCTTTGTCAGCGCGACCTCCAAGTCGCGCTTTTTTTTTGTCTTCGGCTCTCAGGCTGCTCCCGGCTGGGCGTCGTCCATTGCGCGCCGCTCGCCGAAGTCGTGCTCTGGCGGAAGCGTCCAATCTTCCATGATGTAATGACGAGCGTCTATCGGGGATGACAGCAGGTTCTGCCAGTGGTCACCGTGCCAAGACGGATCGAGATCGAACGCAGCGACAGGGTGACGTTGCATCGTGCGCCGGCGACGAAAAGAATGATTTCAGCCACTGCCCCGCGCGCTTGAATTCGGTCATCACGAGGAACTCCCCTTTCTTCTGCATATTGGCCGTCATATTGCTGATGGGTGCACGCTTCAACAATACGCAGAAACACTTACGATTGGATAAATCTTGTTACAAATAGGACAAGTGTTTCCGGACATTAATCGTCATCGAAGTGTGATACGCGGGTGCGCCGATTGGGCTTTTTCTGTTTAAGCGCATTAATAAATCACGTCGTTATTGATTCCTCTTGACGCTGCGAACGCGTCCTTATATAAAAGGCGACACCGCGCGTTTGGCCGATAGCGTCCAGGCGATCATTGCGGTGTTACAGGGCTTGGCCCGTATTTATCAAACTTCGAAGGAACAAGGTATATGGAAACCGGTATCGTCAAATGGTTTAACGATGCTAAAGGCTTTGGCTTCATCACGTCGGATACAGGCGGTGAGGACCTGTTCGCGCACTTCTCCGAGATCCGTGCCGACGGCTTCAAGTCGCTCAAGGAGAACCAGCGGGTGTCGTTCGAGGTGAAGACCGGCCCGAAAGGCAAGCAGGCAGCCAACATTCGCGGACTCTAAGCCGTCAGCAGTTTCGGCGCAAAGAATCGGGAAGCCCCCTGCGAGAGCAGGGGGCTTTTTTATTGCGTGTCGGGTAATCGAGAGTTGCGCTCCAATGCGCAATCTGTTTATTGCCTCAATCGTGCCGCCAGTTCGTGCCGGAGGCGGGCCGATTTAATCCTTGCCATCAGGCGGTCGAGATTTATTTTTAATGCTGCGTAAATCGGGGTTAATGCTGATGCATCCGCGCAGACCCGGATTAATCCGGCGATGCGTTTAGTCTTATATAGAGGGATATCCTGTTCACCCGCGCGTCCTGTTCATGCTGGCCCCCTGCGCTAAAATGAGCGGATCCCTCACGCGTCCGCGCTCCCGAGATTCACTCCCGAATCCGCGATGCCCGGCGCCTCCCATATCGCGATGCACGCTCTTTCCCCGTTTCCCAGCAGCGAATTCCCCGCCGGCCCCGTCGTTTTTGTCGACCTCGAGACAACGGGCGGCACGTTCGGCATCGATCGGATCACCGAGATCGGAATCGTCGAGGCGGGTCCGTCCGGCGTGACGCAGTGGAGTTCACTCGTGAACCCGCAGAAGCCCATTCCCGCCTTCATTCAGCAGCTGACCGGCATCAGCGATGCGATGGTTCGCGACGCGCCGACGTTTGACGAACTCGCGCCCGCGCTCTTCGAGCGCATGAACGGCCGCCTTTTCGTCGCGCACAACGCGCATTTCGACCACGGCTTCCTGCGCGGCGAATTCAGGCGGATGGGCCTCAAGTTCCAGCCGGACGTGCTGTGCACGGTGCAGTTGTCGCGGGCGGTCTATCCGGAAGAGCGGCGTCATGGGCTCGACGCGCTCGTCGAGCGGCACGCGCTCGTGCCGTCGGCGCGGCACCGGGCGCTCGCCGACGCCGAATTGATCTGGCAATTCTGGCAGCACCTGCATCGCTCCCATTCGGCCGACATCCTGCGCGGCCACATGGACCGGGTCACGCGCCGCTTCCAGCTCGCCGGCGACATCGACGAGGACACGATCGAGCGCATTCCCGCCGGCTGCGGGATCTACGTGTTCTTCGGGGAGGGCGACGTGCCGCTCTTCGTCGGCAGAAGCGTGCGGTTGCGCCAGCGCGTGCGTTCGCATCTGACGGGTCCGCGCCGTTCGGCGAAGGACCTGCGGCTCGCGCAGCTCATCCGGCGCGTCGAATGGACGGCGACGGGCGGCGAGATTGGCGCGCTGCTTGCCGAGGCGGGGGCGGTCGCGCGGCTGCGGCCGCCGCACAATCGCGTGCCGCGATCGCGGGGCGACGATCCGCGCGGCTCGGTGTGGCCTTATGCGGGCGCGATCGCGATCGAAGAGCGCGATGCCGCGACGGGGTTGCCGGCGTGGCACGTCATCGACGGATGGCAATACCTGGGGACGGCGGCCTCGCTCGCCGAAGCGGCGGCGTCGCGCGCAGTGTCGCTGGCGCCCGGTTTCGAACTGTCGACCTACCGCATCCTGAGCGAGCGCCTCGCGCGCGGGCTCGCCTTCGTGCCGCTGGACGCGATCGCCGGCAACGCGCTCCCTCAGCCGACGGCGCCGACGCCGCCCGCGGCGCAGACATGTGACAGTGCGCGCGAAAGCGGCGCGTTCTGATTCGCGTCGTAGCGCGTCATGTGCTTCCAGCGCGCGACGCTGTCGGCGAGCCGCAGCGGGCAATCCTGCTCGTGGCGCACCGGTTCGACGCGCGCCAGCGCGGCGATCAGCGATTGCGTGAGCCGGTCGAGCTTCGGGCGGGTGTCCGTCCCGAGGTCCGGCGCCGCCCCTTCGGGCGGCCGCGCCCCGCGCCACTGCTCGAACAGCGCGTTCTGCACGTCCTTGCTCGCTTCGATCTGGTCGCGGAAGAATTGCTGCGCGAATGCCGGGTCGATACCCGCCGCGCGGGCCTTCTTGTCGACGCTCGCGAGCAGCGCGGCCTCGCGGGGCGCGTCAGTGATCGGTTCGTGGCGCGCCCACTTCCAGCGCGCGACGGGTTCGGCGAGCGCGAGGCGCTGCGACGTCAGGGCAACCAGATTGGTGAGCGGGGTGTCATCGCCATTCGCGTGCGCGGGCGAAACGCAGGCGACGCAAGCCATGACGAGGGCGGCAGACGTGCGCAATGAAAACGCGAGGCGGGAGCAGGAGAAGGAAAAGGGCGGTAGACGACGCATTGCGGGCGCTGGATGAGTGAAAAACCCAGCATAGCGCACCGTGGCAACGCTCGCCGTTATGGGCGCGTACGGCCCCTCGCGCGGGACGGCGCGCTCACTGACGGCATGCGCGACGATCCCTGGCGCAAGCCATTGCTGGTTGTTGACGTCCGCGCGTGGACAACTGCGCGTTGCGTCGTTCACACGACGGCGACGTGGCGATTCCGGAACCGGCGCTTATTTGCTTTCGCGCTGGCTGCGTTGTTCGTCGAAGAACGCCCGGACATGCTCGGGCAGTTCCGCGGCCAGGAATTCGACCCCGACCGGTTCCGGATCCGGACAAGAAACCGTGTCGGGGGTCGGAATTTTCGTCGGCTTGGCGTCCATCATCTCTCTCCTTAAGTCACACGATTATCGATCTCGATTTTAGGTTCGTACCAGCATCGATTGCGCTGCCGGAACAAATGCACATCTCTTGTTGCTTTATCGGAACAGCGTCGCAATTCCTTGAGCCTCGGCGATAAAATCGAACGATTGACCGATGCGTGCATGAACGTTCGCAAAATTTACGTTCGACAATCATGCGGCTTCATTTACCGGTTTCTCGTTCCCAGCAGCAATTTGTCCCTGCTGCGCCGCGCTGCGGGCCGCCACGGCCCTGCGGCGCTGGCTTCGCAGTGAACGCTCAATTCCACTTTACCGTTTCCTCTATGGATATAACGATACCGGGAAACCATCGTTGACGGACTATTGCGCGCTGGGGAATAATAATCCGGGCGTGTGCAAGCGCACAAAATTCGCCTTATTCGCGGCGCTTGCAAATTCATGGTATTCGCAGCCTGCGAATAACCCGTCCAAAGCCGGCCGCTTATAACGAAAAACACATTAATGCGTGGCTTTATTCCGTCCGCGAGCGATACATAGGTACGAGGCAGGCGAGGAAGCCAGAGAGATGCGCGGAAGCCGAACGGCCTGCGCCAAATGAAAAACCCGCGAAGCCGAAAGACGACGCGGGTTTTTGTATGATGCTTGGTGCCGGAAAGAGGAATCGAACCCCCGACCTTCGCATTACGAATGCGCTGCTCTACCGTCTGAGCTATTCCGGCATCAGGGAAACGAGATTATAGGGAGTTTTTGCTGAGTTTGGCAATACCCCGATCAATTTTTCTTTTCCAGATGGTATCGGGTCACGCGATCCACCTCGTTCTTCGAGCCGAGGAACACCGGAACGCGCTCGTGGAGGCTTTGCGGCTCGATGTCGAGGATGCGCTGGTGGCCGTTCGTCGCGGCGCCGCCCGCCTGCTCGACGATGAACGCCATCGGGTTTGCCTCGTACATCAGGCGCAGCTTGCCCGGACGATCCGGCGTGCGCTTGTCGGCGGGATACATGAAGATGCCGCCGCGATTCAGGATGCGGTGCACGTCCGCGACCATGGACGCCACCCAGCGCATGTTGAAATCTTCCTTGCGCGGGCCGTCCTTGCCCTCATTCAGCTCGTTTACGTACTGCTGGACAGGCTCGTACCAGTGGCGGGCGTTCGACGCGTTGATCGCGTACTCCTTCGTTTCGACCGGAACCTGCATATCGCTTTGCGTGAGCACCCACGAGCCGAGCTCGCGATCGAGCGTGAAGCAGTTCACGCCGTTGCCGGTGGTGAGCACGAGCACCGTCTGCGGGCCGTACACCGCATAACCCGCGGCGACCTGCGCCGAGCCGGGCTGCAGGAATGCCTGTTCGCTCGGCTCCACGCCGTCCGGGCAGCGCAGTACGGAAAAAATGGTACCGATCGACACGTTGACGTCGATGTTCGAGGAGCCGTCGAGCGGATCGAACGTCAGCAGATAGTTACCCTTCGGGTAGCGATTGGGAATCGGGAAAATCTTCTCCATTTCCTCTGACGCCATCGCGGCGAGGTTGCCGCCCCATTCGTTGGCGTCGAGCAGAATTTCGTTCGACAGAATGTCGAGCCGTTTCTGCACCTCGCCCTGCACGTTTTCGCTGCCGGCGCTGCCGAGCGCCTCGCCGAGCGCGCCTTTGCTCACCTGGTAGCTGATCTGCTTGCAGGCCCGCGCGACGACTTCGATGAGCAGACGCAGGTCCGCCGGGAGGTTCTGGTGTTCGCGTTGCTGCTCGATCAGATATTTGGTGAGGGTGGTGCGGCGGGAAATCGACATGCTTGAGGACATGCTTGGCTCCAGGAGCGTTTGACGAATGCCCTGATTCTACCCGCTCGAAACTAACGCTCGATGTGACGACCGTCCGGCGCCTCGGTTTCGGGTGCGCACAGGCAGGCGCCGCGGCATGCCGTGCCGGCGATTCAAGGGTTGCCGGCAGTCGGGGCGGCGAAAAGCCGGCCAATCCGCCGAAGAAAAAAATAACCGGCGCGCGAGGCGCCGGTTCCGAGGGCAAATCGGCCGGGAAGCGCTCAGGCAAGCGCCTTTTCGACGATTTCCCGCACGTCGCGCGATTTCACCTTCGATGCCACGTCCGTCAGCGCTTCGTGCATCTTTTCGCGCAGGTCCGGCGTGAAGCGCCGCCACAGTTCCAGGCCGCGGGCGAGCCGGGCGGCGACCTGCGGATTGAGCGCGTCGAGCGCGATCACCTGTTGCGCCCAGAACGCGTAGCCGGAGCCGTCGGCGGCGTGAAACTGCGCGGGATTGCCGCTGCAGAAGCTGAAAATCAGCGAGCGGGCCCGATTCGGGTTCTTCAGCGTGAACGCGGGATGCTGCATCAGCCTGCGCACGATGTCGATCACGTTGCGGTTCGGGCCGCCGCGCTGCGTCGCCTGCAGGGCGAACCACTTGTCGATCACGAGCGGTTCGTTTTCGAAGCGCCGGTAGAAGTCTTCGAGCGCCGCGTCGGCGGCCGTCGCGTCACCCTTCGCCGACGCGCCTGCCATCAGGAGCGCCGAGAGCGCCGCCGAACGGTCCGTCATGTTGTCCGCGCTGTCGTACTGCGCGCGGGCGAGGCGAACGGCGTCGGCGGGGTCGTCGAACTGGCTCAGGTACGCAAGGGCGAGATTCTTCAGGCCGCGCTTGCCGGCGTCTTCGGGTGTCGGCCGGTAGCCGCCCGGCGTCCGGTTCGCTTCATAGGCGGCGAGCCACTTCTGCCGCAGTCCCGCGGCGAGCCGGCCGCTCACGAACACGCGCGCGGCGTGGACCGCGGCCGGATCGGACACCGACATCTGCTCGGCCAGATAGCTTTCCGAAGGGAGCATCAGCGCCAGTTCGCGGAACGCGGGCGAAAGCGTTTCGTCGTCGAGCACCCGGGCGAAGGCTGCGACGACCTCGTCGTCGAGCGAGAGCGCTTCGCCTTTCGCGGCCCGGCCGGCCAGCGCGAGCAATTCGCGCGTAGCGAGCCGCTGGCCGGCTTCCCAGCGGTTGAACGGGTCGCTGTCGTTGGCGAGCAAGAACGCCAGTTGCGGGTTCGTGTAGTCGTATTCGACGATCACCGGCGCCGAGAAATTGCGCAGAAGCGAGGGCAGCGGCTCCTCGGCCACGTCGACGAAGGTGAATGACTGTTCGCGCCCGGTCAGCTCGAGCACGCGCGTCGTGCCCTGCGGCTCTTTCTCGCCGTCGAGCCGCAGCGGCAGGTCGGCACCTTTCGCGCCGATCAGCCCGACCGACACCGGGATCAGGAGCGGCCCCTGTTGCGTGGCGCGCGCCGCCTCCGACGCCTCGCCGTAACCCTGCGTGAGCGTCATCGTGTAGCGCTTCGCGGCGGCATCGTAGGACGTGCGCACGCCCACGCGCGGCGTGCCCGCCTGGCTGTACCAGCGCTCGAACTGCGCGAGATCGCGGCCGTTGGCGTCCGCCATGGCGTGGCGGAAGTCGTCGCAGGTGACCGCCTGGCCGTCGTGGCGCTGGAAATAGAGATCCATGCCGCGCCGGAAGCCGTCGCGGCCGAACAGGGTCTGGTACATCCGCACGACTTCCGAGCCCTTCTCGTAGACGGTCATCGTGTAGAAATTGTTGATCTCGACATAGCTTTCCGGGCGCACCGGGTGCGCCATCGGGCCGGCGTCCTCGGCGAACTGCATCTGGCGCAGCACGCGCACGTCCTCGATGCGCTTCGTCGCCCGGGCGGCGTCGCTTGCCGCGCCCGGGGTGTCGCCGGCGGCCATGTCGGCGGAGAACTCCTGGTCGCGAAAGACGGTCAGGCCCTCCTTCAGGCTCAGCTGGAACCAGTCGCGGCAGGTCACGCGGTTGCCGGTCCAGTTGTGGAAATACTCGTGGCCGACCACGGCCTCGATGTTGGAGAAGTCGGTGTCGGTGGCGGTTTCGGGGTTCGCCAGCACGTACTTCGTATTGAAGATGTTGAGGCCCTTGTTCTCCATCGCGCCCATGTTGAAGTCGCTGACCGCGACGATCATGAAGCGGTCCAGATCGAGTTCCAGGCCGAAGCGCCTTTCGTCCCAGCGGATCGAATGGATGAGCGAGTCCATCGCGTGACGGGTCTTGTCGAGATCCTGCGGCTCGACCCAGACCTGCAACAGCTTTTCCTTGCCCGAGCCGGCCGTGATGCGCTCTTCGAGCACAACGAGCTTGCCCGCGACGAGCGCGAACAGATAGCTCGGCTTCTTGAAAGGGTCCTCCCATTTCGCGAAGTGCCGGCCGTCGGGCAGGTCGCCTTGCTCGACGAGGTTGCCGTTGGACAGCAGCACCGGATACGCCGACTTGTCCGCCCGCAGCGTGACCGTATAGGTTGCCATGACGTCGGGGCGGTCGAGGAAATAGGTGATGCGGCGAAAGCCCTCGGCCTCGCACTGCGTGAAGAAGTTGCCGCTCGACACATAGAGGCCCGACAGCGTGGTGTTGGCCGCCGGGTTGCAGAGGCTTTCTATCGTCAGTTCGAAGCTGTCGGGAATATTGTCGATCGTCAACTCGTTTTCGTTGACACGGACGTCGGCATGCACACGGCCGTCGATCGACGCGCGCACGAATTCCAGCTGCTCGCCCATGAGCGCGAGGGCGGGCGCGGCGGCGGCATCGGGGTTGCGGCGCACGCGCATCGTGTTCCTGACGGCGGTGCGCTCGGGCGCGAGGTCGAATTCGAGCGCGACGGAATCGATCAGGAAAGCGGGCGGCGCGTAGTCGGCCCGGCGGATCACGGCAGGTGCGGTCGTGGATGCTGTGGAATTGGACATGGCGAATTCGATAGGGTTGGAAAGCGGCGCTTCATCGCGGCCTGTGCCGGACCATTGTACAAAGGCTCGGGCAATCGTGTGTCCGGCGCGCCCCTGGCCGGATGGCTGACGCAGAATGCTCCAGCCGGCTGCAACATGTGCCGCGCGCGCCGAGTGTGCGAGACTTGCCGACACTTTCTATAACTAAGAAATGCAGGCAACAAAATGAGGATGACCATGAAGTTCGATCGATGGACCGGCGCGGCGCGTGCCGCGCTCGCCGTGAGTTTGATGTGGCTCGCCGGCTGCACGACCTACGTGCAGACGCAGGTGACGGCGTTCTCCGACTGGTCCGGCACCGACGCCGCCCGCACCTATGCCTTCGCCCGCGCGCCCGAGCAGCAGAACAGCATCGAGCAGACGACGTATGAAGTGCTGGTCGCAAACGAGCTCTCGAAGTACGCGTTCCGGCAGGTTCCCGAGGCGAGCGCGCACTATCGTGTGGAACTGGCGTACTCCATCCGCGGCGACGTGATGACGGTGCGCCAGCCGCTTTATTACGATCCGTGGCCGATGTACGGCCCCTACGGCCGTCCGTACTGGGGACCGTGGGGCGCATGGGGTCCGTATGGGCCGTGGGGGCCGGCGAGTTACGGGTACGTCGACCAGAGCTATCCGATCTTCATTCACGCCTTGCAGATCCGCATGACCGACCAGAGCACGGGGCGCGAGGTCTACAAGGTGACGGCGATGAACTCGGGCGGAGAGTCGTCGCTGATTCGCGCGATGCCTTATCTCGTGCAGAGCGCGCTCGCCGATTTCCCGCTCGGCAACGGCACGGTGCGCACGGTGAAGATACCGCTCGACAATGCGGGCGGCGGCGGCAACGAGGCACCCGCGACGGTCGGCGCGAACGAGCAGATGGTTCCGCCGTCGGGCGGCGCGACTGCCTCCAAGCCCGTGCAGTGATCGCCAGATTGGAAGCACGAAAGGTCGCGCGGCTGATCTGACCTGGCCCTGAAAATGACTGGCCCGTGGGCGCAAGCCGCACGGGCTTTTTTTACGCAGCGCAGCGTTCCGGCCCGGAAAATATTACTTCCGCACAAGGCAGCGGGCTTGCCTCCGGCGATGGCTCATCGCCTGGAATCCCCCCGGAAATGCCCGCCGGTTAAGCCGCCCCGCGAGATTCCTCATAAGGTAATGTTTTCGAAAGAAAATCCTTTTCGTTTCAAAATCCGCGCTTTTCTTAGCAAGTGTAAAAACGAAAGGTTTTGCAGCAAAAACCTTTAATAATCCGTGGCGTACGCGCGATTAGATTGCGTGCGAGATGATCTGAAGCGCGAACTTAAGTATGATCTGTGCCGGGCGGCGAAACCGCCTGTCCGCAGTCATCCCGGGCGAAGCGCCCGCGTTAAGCGGACGCTAAACAATTCGCCGCTGATGCCGTTAAAGAGTCTCCAGACCACCAGACAGACCGGCCCGACCCGGCGCCCGACGCCAAAGGCGCCCGAAACCATAATAGAACCGGCCGGCCGTTCGCCATCCATCGATACATACCGCCATGCCCGAACTCCAATGGACAGTTCCGATTGCTCGCTGGTCCGCGTCGACCGGCGGCGCGGTCACGCCGGCGGATCTCGGGTTCATCGAGCCGATGCTGCGCCGGCGGCTGAGTTCACTCTCCAAAACGGCGCTGAAGGTGGCGCACGACTGCGCCGCGCCGTATCCGCACGCACGCGTGGTATTCGCGTCACGCCACGGCGAGCTGCGCCGCACGACCGACATCCTCGACGCGATGAGCGCGCGCGAACCGGTGTCGCCGACCGCGTTCAGCCTCTCCGTGCTCAATGCGATGACGGGCGTGTTCGGCATCGCCCGCGGCGACCGCTCGGCGGCGACGGCGGTGTCCTCGGGCGAGGAAACGCTCGGCTACGCACTCCTCGAAGGCTACACGCAGTATGTGGACGATCCGGCGTCGCCGGTGCTCGTCGTCTATGCGGACGAGCCGGTCGGCGCGACCTACGGCGAGATCGAGCGCGACGTGCCGGGCGGCGCGCTCGCGCTGCTCATCGACGACACGTCGCCCGCGCGGCTCGAATGTGTGGTGAGCGGCGCGCCGCAGCCAAAGGACGAAGCGCTCTTTGCAAGCCAGAGCGAAGCGCTTCAGCACGCGCTCGAAACGAAGCAGTCCGCCGGCTGGCAGTCGGCGGGCGCCGACGCGAGCCGCTGGCAATGGCGGTGGCACGATGGGGCGGCCTGAAGTGAGGGCATCGTTCTTCGCGCGGCTCGGCCACGGCTGGCGCTTCGTCGCGACCGGCCTGAGCTTCCTGCTGTTCGGCATCTGCGGGACGGCCTTCTCGCTCGTGCTGTTTCCGCTCGCGCTGATCTGGCCGCATCGCGCGTCGCGGCAGCGCGCCGTCACGACCGTGATTCATCTCTTTTTCCGCGCGTTCGTCGGCATGCTGCAGGCGATCGGCGTGATGAAGCTCGAAGTGCGCGGCGACCTGCGGCGCGCGGCGTCGCAAGGCGCGATCGTGGTCGCGAATCACCCGACCTACCTCGACGTGATGGTGCTGCTCTCGCTCCTGCCCTCGGCGTGCTGCGTCGTGAAGCACGCGCACTGGCGCAATCCGTGCTTCTACGGCATCGTGCGCGCGGCGAACTACGTGAGCAACGCCGATCCGGTCGTCCTCGTCGAAGAGGGCGCGCGGCAGTTGCGGGCGGGCTATTCGATGATCGTGTTCCCGGAAGGCACGCGCAGCCCCGCGGGCGACGCGCTGCATCCGTTCTCGCGCGGCTTCGCGCACATCGCGCTGTCGGAGCGCGCGAGCGAGCGCGGCGGCCACGACGACCAGCCCGCCGACACGCCGATCGTTCCCGTGCTGATCGACTGCGACCCGCCCGTGTTCACCAAGGCGCTGCGCTGGTACCACGTTCCGCCCCGGCCGTTCAGGCTGCGCGTGGCGGTGCTCGGTGCCGTCTGCGCGCGCCAGTGGACGACGCCCGCCGAGCCGCCCGCGCTTGCCGCGCGCTCGCTCGCGAAGGGCCTGCAAACCCACATCACCCAACACCTGTTCGAGTATGGATTCTTTAAAACTGGAAATTAAGACGCTGTTGATCGAGGCGCTCGACCTCGAAGACATGACGCCCGCCGATATCGACGACGACGCGCCGCTCTTCGACACCGACGGCATCGGCCTCGATTCGATCGACGCGCTCGAGATCGGTATCGTGCTGCGCAAGCACTATCAATTGACGATCGCCGCGAACGATGCCCGCACGCGCGAGCATTTCCGCTCGATCAGCACATTGGCGGCGCTGGTGGCAAGCCAGCGTGAAGCCGCAGCGTGCACCGACGCTGCAAAACAGGGGGAGTGACCATGAACGAAGACGAAATCCTCGCGCGCATCCGCGACATATTCCAGGACAATTTCGGCATCGAGCCGTCGAAGGTGACACCCGAGGCGCATCTCTACGAGGACCTCGATCTCGACAGCATCGATGCAGTCGATCTCGCGATCAAGCTGCAGGAAATGACCGGCCGGCGCATCAAGCCGGAAGAGTTCAAGACCGTGCGCACCGTCGGCGACGTGATCGGCGCCGTCGAATCGCTGCTGGCCGCGTAATTGCCGTCCGATACCGATCTCAGCCGGCGCATCGACACCGTGCGGCGCGCAAACGCGCAGGCGATCGCGTCGCAGCGGCGCGCGCCTTCGGTGCCCGGCGTGCTGCTGCAGGGCGCGCTCAAGCTCGCTTATCCCGTCGTGATCCTGTGCGCATGGCGCCTCGGCGAGCCGCGCTATATCGGCGTCGCGCTCTTCGCGCTGCTGTGGCTTCAGCGCTGGCTCGGCGCGGGCGATATCGCGAGCGCGCTGCGGCGGCTCTCCACGCTCGACTGGTGCATCGCGGGCGGGCTGAGCGCCGCGTCGGCGGCGATCGCGCTCACCAACAGCGAGACGCTCCTGCGCTGCTATCCGGCGCTCGTCAATGCGGGGCTGCTCGCCGCGTTCGGCGCGACGCTCGCGCACCCGCCTTCGATGATCGAAAAGTTCGCACGCGCGCACGAGCCCGACCTTCCGCCGCGCGCGATCGCCTATACGCGGCGCGTGACGCAGGTCTGGTGCGCGTTCTTCGTGCTGAACGGCGCGTTCTCCGCCTACACGGCCCACGCGTTTTCGCGCGATGCGTGGGCGCTCTACAACGGCGTGATCGCCTATGCGCTGATCGGCGTGCTCTTCGCCGGCGAGATCGCGTGGCGCCACGCGTTCGTCAAGCCGCGCCGCGGCGGGGTCGGTCACGCATGATCGCGCTGCACGAACTCTTCGGCGTTGCGTCCGTGCGGCCGGTATGCCGCGACGGCGCCCAGGCGATCCGCTTCGATGCGTTTCGGGCGCGCGTGACGGCGCTCGCGTCGCGCTTCGCGGCGATGCGCGAGCGGCGCTACGCGCTCTGCATCGACGACCCGTACGATTTCGCCTGCGCGCTTTTCGCGCTGTTCGCGGCAGGCAAGGAGCCGGTGATCCCGGCCAACGCGACGGCGGGCCATCTCGCGGATCTGTCGGAGGCGTTCGACGTCGTGCTGCGCGACGCCGACCTCGGCACGGATCGCGAGCAGCGCCCCGCGCCTGCGCTCACGATCGACGCCCATGCGCCGCTCACGCTCTACACGTCCGGCACGAGCGGTGCGCCGAAGCCGATCCGCAAGACGCTCGCGCAGCTCGACGCCGAGGTGCGCACGCTCGAAGCCGAATGGGGCGAGCGCCTCGGCGGCGCGACGATACTCGCGAGCGTGCCGCATCACCATATCTACGGCCTCTTGTTTCGCGTGTTCTGGCCGCTCGCGGCGGGCCGGCCGTTCGATCGCGCGACGTGCGCGGAGCCCGCGCAACTGCGCGCGCGCATCGATGCGTGCGGCGCCTGTGCGGTCGTGTCGAGCCCCGCGCATCTCGCGCGCTGGCCGCTCATCGACGGTTTCGCGCATCTCGCGCCGCTGTGCTTCTTTTCGTCGGGCGGGCCGCTTGCACGCGACGTCGCGCTCCGTTATGCCGACGCGTTCGGCGCCGCGCCGGTCGAAGTGTTCGGCAGCACGGAAACCGGCGGGATCGCGTGGCGGCGTCAGAGCGAGACCGATGCGTGGACGCCCTTGCACGGCGTGCAGACGCGCCTTCACGACACCGGTGCGCTCGCCGTGCGCTCGCCGCATCTCGGCCACGACCGCTGGCATCTCACCGACGACGCCGCACGCTTCGACGGCGAAGGGCGCTTCCGGCTTCTTGGGCGGCTCGACCGCGTGCTGAAGCTCGACGGCAAGCGTGTCTCGCTCACCGAGCTCGAAGCGCGGCTCGCGCAGCATCCGTACGTGCGGCTCGCGGCGGTGGTCGGTCTCGAAGGCAAGGAGAGAGGCAAGGGCGAGGGCGGGGGCGCGCGTGAGCGGCTCGGCGCGGTGATCGTGCTGTCGGACGAGGGCGCGGCCGCGTGGAGCGAGACCGGGCGCAACGGCATCGCGCGGACCTTGCGGCGCCATCTTGCCGATTACATCGATGTCGCGCTCCTGCCGCGCCACTGGCGTTTTCGCGCGGCGCTGCCCTTCGACGCGCGCGGCAAGCTGCCGGCCTCGGCGCTCGCCGCCGAGTTCGCCGCACGCGAGCACGGTCCTGAAGTCCTCGCGGAAGTGCGCACCGGCGAGACGATCGCGTTCGACCTGCGCGTGCCCGCAACCCTGTCGCACTTCGCGGGTCATTTCCCCGGCTTGCCGATCCTGCCTGGCGTCGTGCAGATCGACTGGGCGATTCGTCTCGCCGAGCGCCACGCGCCGCGCGTTCGCCATGTCACGGGCATCGAGCGCCTGAAGTTTCTCGCGCCGGTCTCGCCAGGTGCGTCGCTGCGGCTCACGCTCGATCACAGCGCGGCGAATGCGCGCGTGCGGTTCCAGTACCGGATGGACGCGCGCGAGTGCGCGTCCGGCGTGATCGTCTATCGGGGCGATGAAGCATGAGTCTTTGCGCCTGCATCGTCATTCCGATCTACAACCACGACGAAGCGATCGCGGGAACGCTCGCGCGCCTCGTGCCGCACGGGCTGCCGGTGATCGTCGTCGATGACGGCAGCAACGACGCGACGCAGCGCGCGCTCGCCGCGCTGCGCGAACGGTACGCGCCGCAGGTCACGGTGCTGCGCCTGCCGGAAAATGGCGGCAAGGGCGCGGCGGTGATGGCGGGGCTGCGCGCCGCGCGCGCCGCCGGTTATTCGCATGCGCTGCAGATCGACGCCGACGGCCAGCACGACGCCGCCGACGTGCCGCGTTTTCTCGCGGCGGCGAACGAGCATCCCGGCGCCCTGATCCTCGGACGTCCGGTGTACGACGAGAGCGTGCCGAAGTCGCGTCTCTACGGGCGCTACGTTACGCACGTGTGGGTGTGGATCGAAACGCTGTCGCTCGAGATTCGCGATTCGATGTGCGGCTTTCGCCTGTATCCGCTCGACGCGGCGTGCGCGCTGATCGACAGCGTCCGGCTCGGCACGCGCATGGACTTCGACATCGAGATTCTCGTGCGCCTCTTCTGGCGCGGCATGCGCTTCGAAAGCATTCCGACGCGCGTCACCTACGCGGCGGACGGCGTGTCGCACTTCGACGTGCTGCGGGACAACGTGCGCATCAGCGCGACCCATGCGCGGCTCGTGTTCGGCATGCTGTGGCGCGCGCCGCTGCTGCTCGGGCGCCGCGTGCTGCCGCGCCGCGCGCAGAAACGCGACGAAAAGGACAAAGGCAGGGACAACGGCAAGGACAGCGGCGATGCGGCGCGCTGGTGGCGCATCGGCGAACGCGGCAGCAGCCTCGGCATCGGCCTGCTCGCGCTGTGCTGCCGCGTCTTCGGCGTCGGCTTCACGTCGCTGTGGCTGCATCCGGTCGTCGCGTATTTCGTGCTGACGGGCGGGCCTGCGAGGGCGGCGTCGCATCGCTACTTCGCGCAACTGGCCGAAGTTTCGCCGCCGGGCGCGACACCCAGGCCCGGCTGGACGACGGCCTATCGTCACATGCTCGCCTTCGCGCGATCGGGCCTCGACAAGCTCGCCGCATGGACGGGCCGCGTGCCGCCGGACGCCGTCTCGTTCGACGACACGAGCGCCTTCGACGAACTCGTCGCGAGCGGCAAGGGCGCGCTCGTGATCGGCGCGCATCTGGGCAACCTGGAGATGACGCGGGCGCTCGCCGCGCGCGGCAACTTCGCGCGCGTGACGGCGATCGTCTACACCGGGCACGCGCACCGCTTCAACAGCATGCTCGCGCATGCGAACGAGTCGTTCCGGCTGGGCATGCTGGAAATCGGCGACGTCGGCCCGGAGACCGCGCTCCTGATGCAGGAGCGCATCGACGCGGGCGAACTGCTGGTGATGGTCGGCGACCGCGTGCCTGCCAACGAATCGGGCCGTACCGTCGACGCCCGCTTTCTCGGCGCCGACGCGCCGTTTGCGCAGGGGCCGTACGTCCTCGCGCATCTGCTCGGCTGCCCGGTCTACCTGTTCTTCTGCATCAGGGAAGCGGGGCGCTACCGGCTCCACTTCGAGCGCTTTGCCGAGCGCATCGAACTGCCGCGCGGCGAGCGCGCGGGGCGCATCGCGCGCCATGCGCAGCAATACGCCGCGCGGCTCGAACACTACTGCCGCAAGGCGCCTTATCAATGGTTCAATTTCTACGACTTCTGGCACCGGCCGGCGGTTGCCTCATCGAATGCAAAGACACTACGCCATGGCCGAACATGATCTGAAGCCCGCGACGGTCACGGTCGGCGGCAGGCGCCTCGCGATCGAGGACATCGTCGCGATCGCAACCGCCCGGCGGCGCGTGACACTCTGTGGCGACCCTTCGTGGCGCGCGCGCATCCAGCGCGGCGCGGATCTGCTGCGCGAACGCCTCGCCTCGGGCGCGACCGTCTACGGCGTGACGACGGGCTATGGCGACGCGTGCGTCGTCGACGTGCCGATGGAACTCGTCGAGGCACTGCCGCTTCAGCTCACGCGCTATCACGGCTGCGGCATGGGCGCGTATCTGAGCGACGAGGAGACGCTCGCCGTCATCGCCGCGCGGCTCACGTCGCTTGCGTACGGCGTGTCGGGCGTGCGGCCCGTCCTGCTCGAACGGCTCGCCGATCTCATCAACCACCGCGTGCTGCCGCGCATTCCGTCGGAAGGGTCGGTCGGCGCGAGCGGCGACCTGACGCCGCTGTCGTATGTCGCCGCGGCGCTCGTCGGCGAGCGCGAGGTGTCGTTCGACGGCGCGCTGTGCGATGCCCGCGACGCATGGACCACGCTCGGCCAGGCGCCGCTCTCGCTCGCGCCGAAGGAAGGGCTCGCGCTGATGAACGGCACGGCCGTGATGACGGGCCTCGCGTGCCTCGCGTTCGCGCGTGCCGAGCATCTGACGCGGCTCGCCTGCCGGCTCACGGCGCTTGCGACCGTCGCGCTCGACGGCCGCGCCGCGCACTTCGACCCGTTCATCTTCGACGCGAAGCCGCACGCGGGCCAGTCCGAAGCGGCCGCGTTCATTCGCGCCGATCTGGCGGGCCGCCCCGACACCCCCGGGCACCGCCTGCAGGACCGCTATTCGATTCGCTGCGCCCCGCACGTGATCGGCGTGGCGCGCGACGCGCTCTCGTGGATCCGGCGCGACGTGGAGAACGAGCTCAACAGCGCGAACGACAATCCGCTCATCGACCCCGACAGCGGCGACGTCTATCACGGCGGCAACTTCTACGGCGGGCACATCGCGTTCGCAATGGACGCGCTCAAGACGGCCGTCGCGAATCTCGCGGACCTGATGGACCGCCAGTTCGCGCTCATCGTCGACGACAAGTTCAGCAACGGCCTGCCGCGCAACCTGTCGGGCGCGAGCCGCGAGCGCGCGCCGATCAATCACGGGTTCAAGGCCGTGCAGATCTCGTCGTCGGCGTGGACCGCGGAGGCGCTCAAGCTCACGATGCCCGCGAGCGTGTTCTCGCGCTCCACCGAAGCGCACAACCAGGACAAGGTGAGCATGGGCACGATCGCCGCGCGCGACTGCCTGCGCGTGCTCACGCTGACCGAGCAGGTCGCCGCCGCGCATACGCTCGCGACCGTACAGGCGGTGCGCCTGCGTCTCGCCCTGAACCCCGCCACGCGCATCCCGGCGCCGCTGCGCACGTTCATCGACTCGGTGAGCGAAGCGTCGCCGTTCGTCGACGAAGACCGGCCGCTCGAAGCCGACCTGCGCGCCCTCCTTGCGCGCATCTCCGGCCGCGCACTGATGAAGGGAGGACGCGCCCATGACTGAAGCACGCACGCTGCGCGCATCGGTGGCCTTCGAGGTGCCGTTTCACGACGTCGACGCGATGAGCGTCTGCTGGCACGGCAACTACCTCAAGTATTTCGAGTTCGGCCGCGCGGCGCTCCTGCGCGCGTTCGACTACGACTATCGCGAGATGAAGGCGTCGGGCTATCTGTGGCCGATCGTCGATTGCCACCTGAAGTTCATCCGTCCCGCGGTCTACGGGCAGCGGCTCGAAGTGCGCGCGACGCTCGTCGAGTACGAGAACCGCCTGAAGATCGCGTACGAGATCGTGGATGTCGGGAGCGCCACGGTGCTGACGAAAGGCCACACGATCCAGGTCGCGGTTCACGAGGCGACAGAGGAGTTGCAGTTCGTGTCGCCGCCCGTCGTGTTCGACAAGCTCGAAAAGGCATGGTCGCGATGAACCGCACGCGCCGCGCCCTCATGGCGCTGACCCTTTTCGCCGCGCTGCCGGCGGGCGCGTTCGCCCAGGGCGAACCGGCGCTCGTGAACCAGATCGCCGCGCGGCTTGCGCGGCCGCTCGCCGTGCGCGCCCGCTTCACGCAGACGCAGACGCTTGCCGCGATGAAGGCGCCGCTCGTGAGCCACGGCTCGCTCGTGTTCGCGCGCGATCAGGGTGTGATCTGGCGCATCGACGATCCGTATCGCGCGACCTACGTGATCAGCGACGCGGGCGTGGTCGAAGTGAACGCCGGCGGGCAGCGCGTGCAGCGCGGCACGCGCTCGCCCGCGGGCGTCGGGCAGGTGTCGAAGATGATGCGCTCGATGCTGGCGGGCGATCTCTCCTCGCTCTATTCGCAGTTCGACGTGAAGGCGAGCGGCACGCCCGAGCACTGGACGATGCAGCTGACGCCCAATCAGCCGCAGATCGCGCAGGCACTCAAGGGCCTGACGCTCGAAGGCGGCGCGTATCTCACGAACCTGCAACTGAGCACCGCGAGCGGCGACGTGACGCGCATGGAGTTCACCGGCAGCACGACGCTCGACGGCCTGCCGGCCGCCGAGCGCGCGCTCTTCGGAGCGCACTGATGCTGTACGAAGCACGCGTCAGCGTCCGATCGACGTGGGCCGTTCGCCTCGCGTGGCTTCTGCTTGCGCTCGCCGCGGGCGCCTACTGCGCGATGCGCTTTGCCGGGCCGTCGCCGCTTCAGACCAATCTGCTCGCGCTCTTGCCGCCGACCGAAGCCGATCCCGTCGCCGAGCGCGCCGTCGATTCGCTCGCCTCCGCGATGGGCGACCGCACGGTGTTCCTCGTCACGGGCAACGACCCGGAGAAGACCAGGGCCGCGGCGCGCGCGTTCGGCACATCGCTTGCGCAAAGCGGCGCGTTGCGCAACGTGCTCGCGGAGCTGCCGCCGTTCGACCTCTCGCAGATCGCGCGGCTCTATGCGCCGCACCGCTTCGGCCTCTTGAGCGCCGACGACGGCGCGTCGCTCGCAAGCGGCGCCGATCTTTCCGACGCGCTCGCACGGCGCCTCTACGCGCCGATGCGCGGCGGCCTCGCGACCAGGCTTGCCGACGACCCCTTCGGCTGGCTCGAACATTTCCTCGCCACGCTGCCGCTCTCGGCGGGCAATCTCGATCTCGAAGACAACATGCTCGTCATGCATCGCGGCGCATCGACGAGCGTGCTCGTCAACGCGACGCTGCCCGCATCGGCCTACGAGTCCGCGACGCAGCATGCCGTGCGCGACGCGGTGACGCGCGCCGAGGGCGAGTTGCGTCGCAGCTACCCGGGCGTGACGCTCGCGCGCACCGGCGCCGTTTTTTACGCGGACGTCGCGCGCCGGTCGGCCGAGCGCGAGGTGCATGTGATCGGCGCGGTCTCGGCCGTCGGCATTGCGCTGCTGATGCTCTGGGTCTTCCGCTCGCCGCGCCTGATCGTGCTCGGCTTCGCGTCTACGGCGATCGGCATCGTCTGCGCGCTCGCCGCGACGCTCCTCGTCTTCGGCAAGCTGCATCTGCTGACGCTCGTGTTCGGCGCGAGCCTGATCGGCGAAGCCGTCGACTATTCGATTCAGTACTTCGTGGTGTATCTCTCGGCGGGGCGCCGCTGGCACGCACGGCGCGGCGCGCGCGCCGTGCGTCCCGCGCTGACGGTCGCGCTCGCCACCAGCCTCTTCGGCTACGCGATCCTCGCGGGCGTGCCGTTTCCGGCGCTCAGGCAGATCGCGTGCTTCGCGATCGTCGGCATCGGGGCGGCGTTCGCGTCGGTGCTGTGGCTGCTGCCCGCGCTGCTCGTCGAACCGGCGAAGCGCGCACCCGCGCGGCTCTTCCAGCGTGCCGGGCGCCTCCTCGCGCGCTGGAGCGCCGCGTTGCGCGGGCGCCGCGCGATGATCGTGGCGGTGCTCGTCGTCGCGGTGTCGGTGCCCGGCTGGCTGCGCGCGACGAGCGACGACGACGTCCATCTGCTGATCCAGCGCGATGCATCCCTCGTCTCGCAGGAAGACGCGATCCGGCAGGCGACGGGCTTCGACGGCGGCTCGCAGTTCTTCGTCGTGAAGGGCGCGAACGACGAGGCGGTGCTCGAGCGCACCGAAGCGCTCGTCGCGCGGCTCGATGCATTCGTCGCGGACGGGCGGTTGAAGGGCGCGCAGGCGGTGACGTCGTTCGTGCCGTCCGCGCGCACGCAGGCGGAGAACCGCGCGCTGCTCGACAGGCACGTGTTCGCGGACCCCGATGCCTTGCGCGCGCTGATGTCGAAGGCGGGCTTTCGCGATGAAGTCGCAGGCGCCTACTTCGCGGCGCACGCGCGCGACACGCGGCCGCTCACGATCGACGACTGGCTGCGCGCGCCGATCTCGCAGCCGTACCGGCATCTGTGGCTCGGCAACGTGCAGCCGGGCGTGAGCGCTGCGGTCGTGCTGCCCACGGGCGCAGCCGAGCGCGCATTGCCCGCGCTCGCGTCGCTCGCCGCGACGCTGCCGGGCGTAACATTCGTCGACAAGGCGGGGAGCGTGTCGAAGCTCTTCGGCGCCTATCGCTTCGATGCGAGCCTCTGGCTCGCGGGCGCGCTCGTCGTCGTGTTCGCGTCGCTCGCGTGGCAGTACGGCCTGCGCGGCGCGGTGGCGACGGCGGCGCCCGTCGCGCTTGCGGTCGGCGCGGCGCTCGCGGGTTTCGGCTATGCGAACGTGCCGCTGAATCTTTTCAACTGGCTCGCGCTGATGCTCGTGCTCGGCGTCGGCTCGAACTATGCGGTGTTCCTGCGCGAAGGCTGCGCGCGCGAAGGCGCGCAGCTCGGCGCGGTCTGGACCGGCGTGCTGCTTTCCGCCGCGACGACGCTGCTGTCGTTCGGCATGCTCGCGTTGAGCTCGATGCCGGCGCTCGCGAGCTTCGGCGCGACGCTCGCGGCCGGCATCGCGGTCGCGGTCGTGCTCGCGCCGATGGGCCTGAACGCAACGCGCCGGCCGCTCGACGCTTCACCCGAGGAGACGCGATGAAAGGCCCCCGTGTCTACCTGCATGCGCTCGGCATGCTCAATGCGCTGGGTCACGACACCGGCGAGATCGCGCGCGCACTCGACGCGGTGCACGCGCCCGGCATGGGCGTGGCGCGTGTCGGCAACGGCGAGCCCGCGTTCGTCGGGCGGGTGAGCGCGCCGCTCGACCGCGCGCCGCCGCCCGCGCTCGCGCGCTACGACTGCCGCAACAACCGGCTGCTGCTGCTCGCGCTCGAACAGATCCGCGCCCACATCGAAGCGGCGCGCGAGCGCTATGGCGCCGCGCGCATCGGCGTGGTGCTCGGGACGAGCACGTCGGGCATCGAGGCGGCGGAAACCGCGTTGCTGCATCGCTCGCGCTCCGGGACCCTGCCGCCGGAATTCAACTACCGGCAGATGGAGATCGGCACGGTCGCGCAGTTCGCCGCGCGTGCGCTCGATCTTCACGGCCCCGCGTTCACCGTGTCGACGGCGTGCACGTCGAGTGCGAAGGCGGTGATCTCGGCGCAACGGCTCTTGCGGGCGAATCTCTGCGACGCGGTGATTGCGGGCGGCGTGGACACGCTGTGCGAGCTCACCGTGCAGGGCTTCGCGTCGCTCGAATCGACGAGCCTCGTGCGCAGCAATCCGATGAGCGTGAACCGCTGCGGCATCAACGTGGGCGAGGGCGCCGCCGTATTCCTGATGAGCCGTGACGAAGCGCAGGTTTCGCTCGCGGGCGCGGGCGAATCGAGCGACGCGCATCACGTGTCCGCGCCGGACCCGCAGGGCGCAGGCGCCGAGGCGGCGCTGCGCGCGGCGCTCGCCGACGCGGGCCTTGGCGCGCAGTCCATCGACTATGTGAACCTGCACGCGACCGCGACGCCGAAGAACGACGCGATGGAAGCGCAGGTGATGGCGCGGGTCTTTGCGCACGGCGTCGCGACGAGCGGCACGAAGCCGTACACCGGGCATCTGCTCGGCGCGGCGGGCGCGACCGAACTCGGCTTCGCGTGGCTCGCGCTCGACGAATCGAATGCGCGGCCGCGCATCGACCTGCCGCGCCATCTGTGGGACGGAAAAGCCGATCCCGCGCTGCCGCGTCTCGATCTCGTCGAGGACAAGCGGCGCCTTGCCGGCCCATCGCATGTGATGAGCAATTCGTTCGCGTTCGGCGGCAGCAACGCGAGCCTGATTCTTGCCGGATAACTCGCCCGATAGCTCGCCGAATAACTCGCCGGATAAGCCATGAGCCACGACACGTCCTTTCCGCCCATCGACGAACTGCTGCCGCATCGCGGCACGATGCGCCTCGTCGACGCGGTGCTCGACTTCACGGAGCAGTCGGTGAGCGTCGCGGCCCGCGTCGATTCCGGCGCATGGTATGCCGATGCCGACGGCGCGATGCCCGCGTGGATCGGCATCGAGCTGATGGCGCAGGCGATCGCCGCGCACGTGGGGCTCCTCGCGCGCCGCGAGGGCGGCAGCGCGCGGCCCGGCGTGCTGCTCGGCGCGCGCCGGTACGAAGCGAGACAGGCGGCGTTTGCGGGCGGCGCGCGCCTTCGCATCGACGCAAGCGAGCTGCTGCGCGCGGCGCAAGGCCACGGCGCCTACGAATGCGCGATCTGCAGCGACGACGGCACGCGTTTGGCCGACGCCGTCATCAAGGTGTTCCAGCCAGCCGATTTTCAGTCATTCATCGAAGGGAGCCTCACCCCATGAGCCGGCGTGTTCTCGTCACCGGTGCAAGCCGCGGCATCGGCCGCGCGATTGCGTATCAACTTGCGAGCGACGGTTTCGCGCTCACGGTGCATTGCCGCACCGGCCGCGCGGAAGCGGATGCGGTCGTCGCGGGCATCATCGCGCAGGGCGGCTCGGCGCGCGTGCTGCAATTCGACGTGCGCGACCGCGCCGAATGCCGGGCCGCGATCGAAGCCGACATCGCCGCGCACGGCGCGTACTACGGCGCGGTGTGCAGCGCGGGCGTCACGCGCGACGCCGCGTTCCCGGCGCTCACCGACGAAGACTGGGACCTCGTGATCGACACCGGCATCGACGGTTTCTACAACGTCCTGCACCCGCTCACGATGCCGATGGTCCGCGCGAAGCAGGGCGGGCGCATCGTGACGATCGCATCGGTGTCGGGCGTGATCGGCAATCGCGGGCAGGTCAACTACAGCGCGGCGAAGGCGGGCATGATCGGCGCGACGAAGGCGCTTGCTGTCGAGCTCGCGAGCCGCAATATCACGGTGAACTGCGTGGCGCCGGGGTTGATCGAAACCGGCATGATCGACGATGTGCCGATCGAGCACGCGCTCAGGACCGTACCGATGAACCGCGTCGGCCAGCCGGCGGAAGTGGCGTCGCTGGTCGGTTTCCTGATGTCGGACGCGGCCTCCTATGTCACGCGCCAGGTGATCGGCGTGAACGGCGGGATTGTGTGATGAAGCGCGTCGTGGTGACTGGCATGGGCGGCGTGACCGCGTTCGGCAACGACTGGGCGGCGGTCGAGGCCAACCTGCTCGCGGGCCGCAACGCGGTGCGCCGCATGCCCGAGTGGGACTTCTTCGACGCGCTGCACACGCGCGTTGCCGCGCCGCTGCCGTCGTTCGACGCGCCCGACGGCTATCCGCGCAAGAAGACGCGGTCGATGGGCCGGGTGTCGCTCTATGCGGTGCGCGCGAGCGAGCTCGCGCTCGCGCACGCGGGCCTCGCCGGCGACGCATCGATCAGCGACGGCCGCATGGGCGTCGCCTATGGCTCGTCGTCGGGATCGGTCGAGCCGATCCGCGCGTTCGGCACGATGCTCGAAACCGGCTCGATGAGCGCGGTCACGTCGAACACCTACGTCCAGATGATGGCGCACACGACGGCGGTGAACGTCGGCCTGTTCTGGGACCTGAAGGGCCGCGTGATCCCGACGTCGAGCGCGTGCACCTCCGGCAGCCAGGCGATCGGATATGCCTACGAGGCGATCGCGTCGGGCCGCCAGACGCTGATGATCGCGGGCGGCGCGGAAGAGATGTCGGGCCCGGCGGTGGCGGTGTTCGACATGCTGTACGCGACCAGCACGCGCAACGACGAGCCGCATCTCACGCCGCGCCCGTTCGACGCAAGGCGCGACGGCCTCGTGATCGGCGAGGGCGCGGGCACGCTGATTCTCGAGGAATACGAGCACGCGAAGGCGCGCGGCGCGACGATTTACGCGGAGATCGCCGGCTTCGGCACGAATTCGGACGGCACGCACATGACCCAGCCGACTGCCGCGACGATGGCGCGGGCCATGCAGCTCGCGCTCGACGACGCGCGGCTTTCGGCCGGCGCGATCGGCTATGTCAACGCGCACGGCACCGCGACGGATCGCGGCGATGTCGCGGAGAGCCACGCGACCGCGCAAATCTTCGGCGAGCGCGCGCCGCTCAGTTCGTTCAAGAGCTACATCGGCCACACGCTCGGCGCGTGCGGCGCGATCGAGGCGTGGTGGAGCATCGAAATGATGAGGCGCAACTGGTTCGCGCCCACGCTCAACCTCGACACAGTGGACCCGGCGTGCGCGTCGCTCGACTACATCACGGGCGGCACGCGCGCAATCGAAACCGAATACGTGATGAGCAACAACTTCGCGTTCGGCGGCATCAATACGTCGCTGATCTTCAGGCGCTGCGCATGAGTTCGCGAAGACGAGTCGTCGTGACGGGGATGGGCATCGTCTCGTGCCTCGGCAATACGCTCGACGCCGTCGCCGATGCGCTCTGCGCGGCACGCCCGGGCATCGTGCGCATCGATGCGTGGCGCGAGCGCGGCTTCGTGAGCCAGGTGGCGGGCGTGGCGAGCGTCGCGAACGAGCCGCCATTCGATCGCAGGATCGAGCGCTTTCTCGGCGATACGGCGCGCTTTGCGTGTCACGCGGCGCGCTCGGCCGTAAGCGATGCGGGCCTCGATCCGGCGCGCCTTCGCGCGCCCGACGCGGGTGCGGTGATCGGCTCGGGCACGGGCTCGCTCGCGGCCTACGACGAAGCCATGGACCTCGTTCGCGCGCACGGCGCAGGCAAGGCGGGACCGTACACGGTGCCGCGCGCGATGAGCAGCACCTGCTCGGCGGCTGTCGCCCATGCGTTCGGCGTGGAGGGCGTGACGTACTCGCCGTCGTCGGCGTGCACGACTTCCGCGCTCGCGATCGGACAGGCGATGCGGCTCATCGAAAGCGGCGCGCAGAACATCGTGCTCGCCGGCGGCAGCGATGAACTGCACGACGGCTCGGCGCTGCTCTTCGGTGCGATGGGCGTCGTGTCGCACCGGTTCAACGACGTACCCGGGCGCGCGTCGCGGCCCTACGACGAATCGCGCGACGGCTTCGTGCTCGCGTCGGGCGCGGGCGTGCTCGTGCTCGAATCGCTCGATCACGCGCTCGCGCGCGGCGCGCGGATTCACGGCGAGATCACCGGCTTCGGGCAGGCCACCGATGGCGCCGACATGGTCGCGCCACGCCGTCGCGGCATCGCGCGCGCGATCCGCGCCGCCGCGAACGGCCGCGTGCCCGGCTACGTGAACACGCATGCGCCCTCGACGCCGCTCGGCGACATCGAGGAGCTCGGCGCGCTCACCGACGTGTTCGGCAGCGAGCTGCCGCCGTTCTCTTCGGTGAAGGGGCTCACCGGTCATCCGCTCGGCGCGAGCGGCGCGCACGAGGCGATCTACACGCTCCTCATGATTGAGCGCGGCTGGCTCGCCGGCACGCCGAACCTCGACGCTCGCGATCCCGCTACGCACGGTTTGCCGCTCGTCGTCGAGACGCGGCAGGCGCGCCTGCGCGATGCGCTCTCCGTATCGTTCGGTTTCGGCGGCGTGGCGGCGTGCCTGGCTTTCGCCGCATACCACGACCAGCAGACGTTTTGACCACGCGTATTTCAACCAGGAAGGGAACAACAAGAATGAAGCAGTCGATGATGTTCGCCGCGCTCGCGATCGCCTGCGCGGCCACGCAGGTCCAGGCGCGCGACACGGTTCACGCCTATCCGGTCGCGGACGCCCTGAAGCTCGGCGAAGGCGCGGAGAAAGTCGGCGACGACGTGAAGCTCTACTTCGCGGGTCAGCCGCACCCGGCGGCGTCGAAATCGTTCGGCGAGTTCGCGACCAACAAGAAGACCAACGCATTCGGCAAGAGCGACGAGGTCGCCTGCCGCCACGTGTTCCTGTCGGCGGTGCTCGAACTGCAGGAGCGCGCGCGCAAGGAAGGCGGCAATGCGGTGATCAACATCCGCAGCAACTACCGCAACAACGAGACTTCGAGCGCAACGGACTACACGTGCGGCGCGGGCGCGGTCATCGCGGGCGTCGCGCTGAAGGGCGACGTCGTCAGGATCGGCAACTGAGGCCGTCTGCCGCGGTACGTGCTGTCAGGCGATGCGTCACGGCGCATCGCGTGCAGGCGGGGCAGGCGGCGAATGAATGGAGAATATCGCGATGAGCGAGGCTGTATACGATGCGACCGTGGATGTCGCGATCATCGGCGCGGGTCCTTCGGGTGCCGTGGCGGCGGCGCTCCTGCGAAAGCGCGGCCGCTCGGTGCTCGTGCTCGAACGCCAGCATTTCCCGCGCTTTTCGATTGGCGAGAGCCTGCTGCCGCAGAGCATGGCCTATCTGGAAGAAGCGGGCATGCTGCAGGCGGTCGTCGAGGCGGGCTTTCAGTTCAAGAACGGCGCGCATTTCGTGCGGCGCGGGGAGTCGTCGGCGTATGACTTCCGCGACAAGCATTCAGAGGGCTGGGGCACGACCTATCAGGTGGAGCGCGCAGCGTTCGATCAGATCCTGATCGGCTGCGCGGCGAAGGCGGGCGCCGACGTCCGCTTCGGCCACACGGTGCGCGCGATGAAGACGGGCGACACGCCCGAGCTCGATGTCGCCGACGAGGCGGGCAACGCCTATCGCGTGCATGCGCGCTTCGTGCTCGACGCGAGCGGCTTCGGCCGCGTGCTGCCGCGCCTCCTGAACCTGGAAGCGCCGACGCGCATGCCCGTTCGCAGCGCGCTCTTCACGCACGTGCTGGACCGCATCCCGGCCGGCGCGACCGATCGCGACAAGATCGTGATCGGCGTGCATCCGGAGCGCAGCGACGTCTGGTTCTGGATGATTCCGCTCGCGCGCGGCCGCACGTCGGTGGGATGTGTCGCGCAAAGCGCGTTTCTCGACGTGCCCGAAGGCGAGCGCGACGCCACGCTGCGCGAACTGATCCGCAGCGAGCCGACCATCGGCGCGCTGATCGGCGATGCGCCGTTCTGCATGCCGGCGCGGCACATCGGCGGCTATGCGGCGAACGTCGAGCGCCTGCACGGCCCGGGCTATGCGCTGCTCGGCAACGCGGGCGAGTTTCTCGATCCGGTGTTTTCATCCGGCGTGACGATCGCGCTGCGCTCCGCGCACCTCGCGGTTCAGGTGCTCGAATCCCACCTGAAAGGAGACACCGTCGACTGGACGAGCGGCTACGACAAGCCGCTGCGCCGCGGCATCGACACGTTTCGCGCGTTCGTCGAACGGTGGTATACAGGCGAATTGCAGGACATCATCTTCCACAAGGAACAGAGCGACTCGATTCGGCGGATGATCAGCGCGGTGCTGGCGGGCTATGCGTGGGACGAGACCAACCCGTTTGTCGCCCAGCCGGCGCGGCGTCTCGACGCGCTCCATCAGGTCTGCGCCGCGACGGCGGCGAAATGACGCGCGGGCCGGGCGTCGTGGCAGTCCGTCCAGTCCGTCGTTGGTTGGTAATTTTTGCCGCACGTCCGAACGCATTCGATCCGGGGCTGCGATAATCGCGCGAGAACGTTGTCGACGAACGTTTTTCGTGCGGTTTTGAAGGAGGTCGATGGCGGCCTCCACGAATATGCACGTATCCCGGAATCGAGATATATTCGCGAACATGACAAAATCAAGTCCGACCAACGCTCGAGCGGTTCCAGAGCCTGTCACATGGGACGCGCGGCTCGCGCGCCGACTCGTTACGCCCCTCGTCGACACGCCCGTCACGCCAAATCATCTGACGACGCTGCGCCTCCTGATCGGCGTGGCAGGCGCGTACTATCTGTCGCTTGGGGCATTCTGGCTCTGCACGCTCGGGGCCCTCCTGATCGCGCTGTCCAATTTCGTCGATCACACCGACGGCGAGCTGGCCCGCATCAGCGGCAAGTCGAGCAAGATCGGTCATTTTTACGATCTCGCCAGCGACGCGCTCGTGACCGTGCTGCTCTTCCTCGGCCTCGGCTTTTATGTAGGTGTTCACCATCCGTCGCTCATCGTGCCGGCCGAGTGGCTCGGCGGCATTGCGGGCGTGGCGGTCGCGCTGATCTTCTTCCTGCGCATGCGCATCGAATCGATGGCCGGCAAGGACGGCACGAAGCAGGCGTCGATGGCCGGCTTCGAAACCGAAGACGTGCTGTATCTGCTGCCGGTCGTGACGCTCCTGAACGGCATGACCCCGTTTCTCCTTGCGGCCGCGATCGGTGCGCCGCTTTTCGCCGCGTGGGTTGCCGTGGACTATCAGCGGGTGGTCAGGCGGATGTCGAAGCGCATTGGGCCTGGCAAGGACACCGACGGCAACGATTATCAGACAGCACGATGAATCAGACAGCGAGCACGGCCGCCACGCAGCCCGTGAATGACAATCGCGGCACCCCGCGCAGCGCCCGCGCGGCGCACCCGTCGGCGCAGGAAATCGACGCAACGCTGAATGCCCGCCTGCGTGAACTGAAGGCTGGGCCACTGCGTGAATCGTTCGACAAGCAAGGGTCCTTTCTCTATCTCGAAGATTTCCTGCCGCGCGACTACACCGAGCGCCTGATCGAAGCGGTCCACACGGTGATGCCCGCCGTGAACCGCAACTATCTGCCGGGGCACAAGCAGGGCGGCAGCGTGAGCCGTCACGCGATCGACAAGCTCGCGCCTTTCGTCGCGGACCTGTACCGCTCGCAAGCGCTGATCGGCTGGCTCGAGACGATCAGCGGCGACAAACTCCAGGTGTCGCCCCCCGACGATCCGCATGCCTACGCGCTCTATTTCTATACGCGGCCGGGCGACCACATCGGCTGGCATTACGACACGTCCTATTACGACGGACGCCGCTACACGATGCTGCTCGGCGTGATCGACGATTCGTCGTGCCGCCTGGATTACGAGCTGCATACGCGCAACGCCGACATCCCCGACGAACCCGGCTCGGTGCAGTATCCGCCGGGCGCGCTCGTCTTCTTCGACGGCGACAAGCTGCGTCATCGCATCACGCCGCTCGGCGCGAACGAGATGCGCGTGTCGCTCACGTTCGAATACGTCACCAATCCCAACATGCGGCCGTGGCAGCGCTTCATTTCGAACATGAAGGATTCGATCGCCTACTTCGGCTTCGGGCAGGTCTTTCGCCGCAAAGCCGGCAAGAACGGTAGCGCATGAGCCGCGCCGGCACCTTCCTGCTGTCCGCCGGCGTGGTGTTGTTTGTCGCGCTGCTCGGCTGGCAAGGCTTCGGCTCGGTGGCGTCGATGCTCGCCGCGGCCGGCTGGGGGCTCGTCGCCGTGGCGGCGTTTCATCTCTTGCCCGTGGTTCTGGACGCGGCCGCCATCGGCGTGCTGTTTTCGCCCCGCGACCGCGACATGTCGATTCGCGATGCGCTGCTCGCGCGCTGGACCGGCGAGTCGGTCAACAGCCTGATGCCCGCCGGGCAGATCGGCGGGCCGATGCTGATGGTGCGCTATCTCGCGCAGCGCGGCATGCGCGCACGCGATGCCGCCGCCGTCATCACCGTCAGCACGACCATGCAGACCATCGGCCAGCTGATCTTCGCGCTGATCGGGGTCGCGCTGCTCGGCAGCCATGCGGCAGGCGGCTCGAGCACGAGCGTGCGCACTGCCGTGCTGGTCGTGATCGTGCTGATCGGCGCGATGACTTTCGGTTTCTATCTCGCGCAGCGGCGCGGCCTCTTCGGCCGCGCGACGCGCTTCGCGTCGTCGGTGGCGGCGCGCTTCTCCGCCAAGCGCGACTGGTCGTCGCTCGTCACGCGCGCCGAAGCCGTCGATATCGCCGTACACGACATGTATCGCGAGCGCCGCAAGGTGGCGGCAAGCTTCACGCTGAGTCTGATCGGCTGGATCGTCGGCACGGGCGAGGTGTGGCTCGCGCTGCGCGTGCTCGGACATCCGGTCGGCTGGACCGAGGCGCTGATACTCGAGAGTCTGGGCCAGGCGATCCGGGGCGCGGCTTTCGCGATTCCGGGCTCGCTCGGCGTGCAGGAAGGCGGCTATCTGCTGCTCGCGCGGATGATCGGCCTGCCGCCGGAAGCGGCGCTCGCGCTGTCGCTCGCCAAGCGCGCGCGCGAGCTTCTGCTCGGCCTGCCGGGCATCGTCTATCTGCATTACGTTGAAAAGGGCTGGCAGCGCCGCCGTCTTGCGCGCGTGCCGGAGATCGACTGATTCATCCTCGATGGGATAACAAGAATGCGCGCAATTATTCTTGCGGCCGGGATGGGCTTGCGCCTCGTCCAGCCGGAAGGGCAGCAAAAGCCGAAGTGCCTGTTGCGCTTCGGCGAGGCCTCGCTGCTTGAACGTCATCTGCAACTGCTGAAGGCGGCAGGCGTCGACGAGATCGTGTTCGTGCTCGGCTTCAAGCACGAGCAGGTGGAAGCGGAACTCGCGTCGATCGACTGGAAGCCGGCAACCGAAGTGGTCGTGAACGGCGAATTCTCGCTTGGCAGCGTGCTGTCCGTGCACACGGCGGCCGAGGCGCTCACGCGCGGCGGCGACGTGCTGCTGATGGACGCCGACGTGCTCTACGACGAACGCGTGCTCGAACCGCTCGTCGCGGGCCGTCATGTGAACCGGCTGCTCATCGACCGCGACTTCGAGGCGGGCGACGAGCCCGTGAAGCTGTGCGTCGACAAGGGCGTGCCGGTCGAGCTGAGGAAGCAGGTGGCCGTCGATACGCGCTTCGACACGATCGGCGAATCGGTCGGCTTCTTCCGCTTCGACGAACATGCGGCGAAGCGGCTCGCGGAGATCGTCGCCGGCTACGTCGCGACGGGCCGCGCGAACCTGCCGCACGAGGAGGCCGTGCGCGACCTTTTGCTGGAAAAAAGCCACGTGTTCGATATCGCCGATGTGACCGGCGCGCCGTGGATCGAGATCGACTTTCAAAACGACGTGAAGCGCGCAGCCGACGAAGTGCTGCCGCAACTGCGTCAGCTTGCCGGAGCATTGCGATGAACGCACCAGGAAACCTCCCCGCCGGATTTTCGCGCACCCTGCGCCTGCGCGAAATGCTGCAGAGCGATCGCCTCGAATTCATGATGGAGGCGCATAACGGCCTGTCCGCGCGCATCGTGAAGGAAGCGGGCTTCAAGGCGATCTGGGGCTCGGGCCTCGCGATCTCCGCGCAGTTCGGCGTGCGCGACAACAACGAAGCGAGCTGGACGCAGGTCGTCGACATGCTCGAATTCATGGCCGACGCGAGCGACCTGCCGATTCTCCTCGACGGCGACACCGGCTACGGCAACTTCAACAACGTGCGGCGGCTCGTGCGCAAGCTGGAGCAGCGCGGCATCGCGGGTGTCTGCATCGAGGACAAGCAGTTTCCGAAGACCAACAGCTTCATCAACGGCGAGGCCCAGCCGCTTGCCGACATCGACGAATTCTGCGGCAAGATCAAGGCCGGCAAGGACTCGCAGAGCGATCCGAACTTCTCGATCGTGGCGCGCGTCGAGGCGCTGATTGCGGGCTGGGGCATGGAAGAGGCGCTGCGCCGCGCGGAAGCCTACCGGCAGGCGGGCGCGGACGCGATCCTGATCCACAGCAAGCTCTCGAAGCCCGACGAAATCCTGACCTTCGCGCGCGAATGGGCCGGGCGCGGTCCGCTCGTGATCGTGCCGACCAAGTACTACAGCACGCCCACCGACGCATTCCGCCAGGCCGGCATCAGCACGGTGATCTGGGCGAACCACCTGATTCGCGGCGCGACTTCCGCGATGCAGGCGATCGCGAAGGAGATCCACGAGAGCGAGACGCTCGTGAACGTGGAAGACCGCATCGCCGCCGTGAATGAGATCTTCCGCCTGCAGGACGCCGACGAGTATTCGGCGGCCGAGAGCGTGTACCTGTCGGCGTCGAGCGCGTCGCGCGGCGCCGTCGTGCTTGCCGCGAGCCGCGGGGCGGGGCTGGAAGCGCTCACGGCCGAGCGTCCGAAGGTCATGCTGCCGGTCGCGGGCAAGCCGCTCCTGCGGCATCTCGTCGAGGCGTTCAAGAAGGAAGGCATCAACGACATCACGGTGGTCGGCGGCTATCGCGCGGACGCGATCGAGACCTCCGGCATCCGGCTCGTCGTCAACGAGAAGCACGAGGCGACGGGTGAACTCGCATCGCTTGCCTGCGCCGCGAAGTCGTTCACCGGCGACACCGTGATCTCCTACGGCGATCTGCTGTTCCGCAGCTACATCCTTCGCAATCTGGTCGAGTCGGACAGCGACTTTTGCGTGGTGGTCGATTCCTCGCAGACGCCGCAGGCAGGCGTCGCCGCGACCGATTTTGCCTACTGCTCGACCCCCGACGACCGCGCGCTGTTCGGCCAGAAGGTGTGGCTCCAGAACGTGGTGAGCGTGGCGAGCGCGGCCGGGGGCGCGCAGCAGTCCGGCGCGTCGCAAGGCCGCTGGATGGGGTTGCTCAACGTGCGCGGCGACGCGCGCGAGCGCCTGCTTGCGACGCTCGCCGCCCTGCAGGCGCGCGCGGACTTCGACAAGCTCGACATGGCGGCGCTTCTCAACGCGCTCGTCGCGGCGGGCGAGCGCATCGAGGTCCAGTACGTGCACGGCCACTGGCGCGGCGTCAACGACCTCGACGACTTCCGCCGCGCCGGCGACTTCGCGCATGCGCAGGCGCCCTACGGCGCGGGCGGCGCGGCATCCGCGGAGGGTGCGCGTGATTGAGGCTGCCCAGTTTGTCGAGGCCGCGCGCGAGCGCGGTTTCGACTGGTATGCCGGCGTGCCGTGCTCGTTTCTCACGCCGTTCATCAACTACGTGCTGCAGGACGAGACGCTCCACTACGTGTCGGCCGCGAACGAGGGCGATGCGGTCGCGCTGATCGCGGGCGTCGCGCTCGGCGCGCAGACGGGACGGCGCGGCATCGCGATGATGCAGAACTCGGGGCTCGGCAATGCCGTGAGCCCGCTCACGTCGCTCACGTGGACGTTCCGGCTGCCGCAGCTTCTGATCGTCACGTGGCGGGGCCAGCCCGGCGTCGCGGACGAACCGCAGCACGCGCTGATGGGACCGGTCACGCCCGCGATGCTCGACACGATGGAAATTCCGTGGGAGCTGTTCCCCACCGAAGCCGATGCGATCGGCCCGGCGCTCGATCGCGCGACCGAACACATGGACCGCACCGGCCGGCCCTACGCGCTCGTGATGCAGAAGGGCAGCGTCGCGCCGTATGCGCTGAAGAAGACCGGTCTCGTGGGCGTGCGTGAACGCGCCGTGCGGGTAGAGCCGCAGCGCTTCGCGGGCGAGCGCGTCACGCGCCACGACGCGTTGCAGCGCGTGATCGCGCACACGCCGAAAGGCTCGACGGTCGTGCTCGCATCGACGGGTTTCTGCGGCCGCGAGCTCTACGCCATCGACGATCGCGAGAACCAGCTGTATCTCGTCGGCTCGATGGGCTGCGTCGCGCCGATGGCGCTCGGCCTCGCGCTTTCGCGGCCCGACCTGCGGGTCGTCGCGCTCGACGGCGACGGCGCCGCGCTGATGCGCATGGGCGTGTTCGCGACACTCGGCGCCTACGGTCCGGCGAATCTCATGCACCTGCTGCTCGACAACGGCGCGCACGAATCGACGGGCGGTCAGGCGACGGTGTCGCGCGGCGTGGACTTTGCGGCGATCGCGTCGGCGTGTGGCTATGCGCTCGCGCTCGATGGCGACGATATCGGCGTGATCGACCGCCTGTTCGACGCGAAGGACGTCGACGGCGTGCGCTTCGCGCGGCTGTCGATCCGGACCGGTACGCCCGGCGACCTGCCGCGTCCGTCGATCACGCCGGAAGACGTGCGCGCGCGCCTGCAGAGGCATCTCGCCGGTCGTTGACCCCGATTGAATCCGCATTGAACGCGCACTGAACGCGCTGAGAGCGCGGCCGCCCGGGCCGCCTCTCGGCCGAGGAACGCGGGCGCCGGTGCGCCGCGATGCACTAGTCCTGTTTGCAGAAAATCGCGGTCATGAAGGGCGCGGCGGTGTGGATCGAAGCGTCGCTGCCCGCTGCGCGAACCTTCTGTTCCACCGCGCTCGAGCGGCCGATCACCACCGCGCCGTAGGCCGAGTCCGCAATGGGCTCGCCGCTGCCGCGCCGGAATATCTCGTCGTCCTTCTGGTAGCCGACGACCGCGTAGACCTTGAACCCGAACGCCGTCAGTTCGCTACCGTGCGTCGTGCGAAACACGTTGACCGAATTCGGCTCGACGCGCATCGGGCTCGTCTCGATCAGGTGGTCGCGCTGCAGGGGCGCGACGACGGCATGTGCCGTCGACTTGCAGTCGAGCTGTGCGTCGATGGCGTAGGCATGCGACAGCGCGGGCAGCAGGGCGGCCGCGCCAAGCGCGATGCGAATGGTCTGTGAATATGACTTCATGGCGTGTGCAACGGGACTGGCTGTAATTCTTGAAGGCAGACTTTAACGTCAAACGCGCGAGCGTGCTTGTCTGCTCGCGCGCGTCACGTCGCGGCATGACGCACGTCATGCGAGGGTGGTCCGCCAACCGGGCGTGCAGGCGGCGGCCTTCACCCATGCCGGCTTCCGCAATACCAGTTGAATGTCTTGCGGCACGACGGTGGTTGCCGGTTGCGTCGCCGTGCCGGTCGAGTCGTGGCCGCTGATAACCCGGTCGTTCGAAGTCGATGAGACCGGCCGCCGATGGCGACCGCCGTGCTGTGTGAGGGCGAGGGCACTGTCTCAGATGGCGTGAAGCGTCTGAATCGGTCAGGCGTCAGGGGCAGAACGTCATGGGTCAGGCGGCCAGCTCCAGTGCCGCCGCGCGGCGCGCGCCGCGCTGATGAACGCGCTCGCCGGCGGCATACGTTTCGAACACCGCGCGGTCGTCGCCGAGGAGCGCGAACGCGAAGAGCAGTTCCTCGAGCGACCCGGCGCGCGCGGTCCGGCGGGCAAGAAGCGGCGTGGCCTGCGGGTCGAGCACGACGAAGTCCGCTTCGCTGCCGGGGGCGAGCGTGCCGACCGTGTCGTCGAGATCGAGCACCTTCGCCGCGCCCGTCGTCGCGAGCCAGAACATGCGCGTCGCGCTCAAATTGTGGCCGGTGAGGCGCGCGATCTTGTGCGCTTCGTTCATCGTCTGCAGCATCGAGAACGACGTGCCGCCGCCGACGTCCGTCGCAAGCGCAACCGGCATGTTGGCGGCGCCGGCCTTCTCGAAGTCGAAGAGGCCGCTGCCAAGGAACAGGTTCGAAGTGGGGCAGTGCGCTGCCACCGAGCCCGTTTCGGCCATGCGCCGGCGGTCGGTGTCGTCGAGATGGATGCAGTGGCCGTACACCGCGCGGCGGCGCAAGAGGCCGTAGTGATCGTAGATGTCGAGATAGCTGCGATGACCCGGGAAGAGGCCTTCGACCCATTTGATCTCGTCGGTGTTCTCCGCCACGTGGGTCTGGATGAACACGTCCTCGTGCGCGCGCGCGAGCACGCTGCACGCTTCGAGTTGCGCCTCGGTCGAGGTCGCCGCGAAGCGCGGCGTGAGCACGTACTGCTGGCGTCCGCGATTGTGCCAGCGCGCGATCAGCTCGGCGCTGTCGTCATAGCCGGACTGCGCGGTGTCGCGCAGGAACTCCGGGCAGTTGCGGTCCATCAGCACCTTGCCCGCGACCATGCGCAGGTTGCGCGCTTCGCTCTCCGTGAAGAACGCGTCGGCGGATTCCTTGTGCACCGTGCAGTAGACGAGCGCCGTCGTCGTGCCGCAGGCAAGCAGCTCGTCGAGGAAAAAGCTTGCCGTCTCGCGCGCATGCGAGGGGTCGGCGAACGCGCGCTCGGTGGGGAACGTGTACGTGTTGAGCCACGGCAGGAGGCCCGGCGCGGGCGAGGCGATCATGTCCGTCTGCGGATAGTGGATGTGCGCGTCGATGAAGCCAGGCACGATCAGCTTGTCGCGCATCGATTTGATCACGGCGTCCGGCGCGATGCGCGCGGCAAGCGCCGTATAGGCGCCGGCGGCGACCACGCGGCCGTCCTCGACGAGCAGGAGGCCGTCTTCCTCGAACACGGCGCCGTCGGCGGCATGTGCGGGATCGTCCCTGAAGGTCAGGAGGCGGGCGCGGTAGGCGGTTTGAGTCATGGTGAAGCGTCTCCGGATACTTTGATTGTGATTAGAGCTGCGTGAGCAGCAACAGCGAGAGTGCGGCGACCACCCACATCGCCGGCCTGATTTCCTTCGCGCGTCCCGTGAAGGCCTTGATCACGACGAACGCGAGAAAGCCGTAGGCGATGCCGTCCGTGATCGAGTAGGTGAGCGGGATCAGAATCATCGCGAGGAAGGCGGGGATCGCTTCGTCAAAGCGATGCCATTCGATCTGCGTGATCGACTCCATCATGAACACGCCGACCAGGACGAGCGCGGGCGCCGTCGCGATGGCGGGCACGAGCGAGAGCAGCGGCGAGAGAAACAGGAACGGCAGGAAGCACAGCCCCGCGACCACCGCGACGAGCCCCGTGCGCCCGCCCGCCGAAATGCCCGCGGCCGATTCGATGTACGCGTTCGCCGGGCTCGTGCCGAGCGGCGCCGAGACGAGCGCCGAGAACGAATCGACGATCATCGACTGGCGGATGTTGCGCGGATTGCCGTCCTTGTCGTAGAGCTTGCCCGCTTCGGAAATCGCCATGAAGGTGGAGAGGGCGTCGAAGAACGACGTGAAGAGCATCACGAAGATGAAGGGCCAGTAGATGACCTTCAGCGAGCCGAGCAGGTCCAGTTGGCCGATGCCCGAAAAGTCCGGCGCCGCGAAGAGGCCGTTCCAGTTGACGAGCGTCTTCGTCGCGATCGCGGCGGGCCAGTACGCGGTGCCGTCGCCCCAGAAGCGGCCGATCGGGATTGCGATGAGGGTCGTGAACACGATGCCGAGCATCAGCGCGCCCGTCACGCGGCGCGCGACGAGGACCGTCGTGACCGCGAGGCCGATCAGGAACGTGACCACGACCGGATTGAGCGACGCGGAATGCACGATCGTGACCGGGTCGCCGACCACGAATTTCGCGTTCACGAGCCCGATCAGGCTGATGAAGAGGCCGATGCCGCACGACACCGCGTGCCGCAGGTTCGCCGGAATCGCATCCACGACGAGCTTGCGCGCGTTGAACGCCGCGAGCACCGCGAAGATCACGCCGGACCAGAACACGCAGCCGAGCGCGGTCTGCCACGGCATCTTGCCGCCGTGGACCATCACGAACGCGAAGAGCGCGTTCATGCCCATGCCGGGCGCGACGAGCACCGGGTTGCGCGCATAGAGGCCCATCGCGCAGCTGCCGAGAAAACTGACGATCACGGTGGCCGTGAGCGCCGCGGGGAAGGGCACGCCAGCCTGCGAGAGAATGCCCGGATTGACGACGATGATGTACATCGCCGTGAGAAAGGTCGTGATGCCCGCGACGATTTCCGTTCTCGTGCGCGAGCCCGCCGCGCGGATGCCGAAGAAGCGCTCGAGCGTGGTCGTGTCGCGCGCGACGGTGGCTGTCGTTTCCATCATGTCAGGCCGCCGCGTTCCAGTGGGCATCGAGCTTCGCGATCATCGCGTCGCGCTCCTCCGGCGTCACGAACGACGCCTCAAGGCTGTTCCTGAGCAGCGTGTAGACCTCGTCTTCGGAAAGCTTCAGCGCATCGACGATCGCGAAGTAGTTGGCGTTCACGTAGCCGCCGAAGTACGCGGGGTCGTCGGAGTTGACCATCACCGCGACGCCCTGGTCGAGCAGGTCCTTGAGCGTGTGCTTCGCCATGTCGTCGAAGACGCAGAGTTTCAGGTTCGACAGCGGGCACACCGTCAGCGCGATGCGCGCGTCGGCAAGACGCGCGACGAGCGCCGGGTCTTCGATGCTGCGCACGCCGTGATCGACCCGGTCCACCTTAAGCAGGTCGAGCGCTTCGTAGACGTAGGCGGGCGGCCCTTCCTCGCCCGCATGCGCGACGAGCTTGAGGCCCTTGTCGCGGGCCTTCGCGAACACGCGCCCGAACTTCGACGGCGGATGCCCGCGCTCGGACGAATCGAGCCCCACGCCGATCAGGCGATGCCGGTACTGGTCGAAAAGCGGCAGGGCGGCATCGAAGGTCGCGAGCGCATCCTCTTCCGGCAGATGGCGCAGGAAGCAGAGAATCAGCTTGCTCGTCATGCCGCGCGTTTCGCCCTCGGCCAGTGCGCGCTCGATGCCCGCGACGACCGTCCCGATCGGCACGCCGCGCTCGGTATGCGTCTGCGGGTCGAAGAAGATCTCCGCGTGCGTGACGTGATCGGCGAGCGCGCGCTCCACGTAGGCCATCGTCATGTCGTAGAAATCCTGCTCGTGCAGCAGCACGCTCGCGCCCGCGTAGTAGATGTCGAGGAACGACTGCAGGTCGGTGAACGCATAGGCGGCGCGCAGAGCGTCAATTGAGTCGTACGCGAGCTTCACGCCGTTTCTTTGCGCGAGCTGGAAGATCAGCTCGGGTTCGAGCGAGCCTTCGATGTGGATGTGCAGCTCCGCCTTGGGCGCGCGTGCGATCTTGTCGGCGAGTGTGGGATTCATGTTGTTCTGGTCTGTCTGGCTTTGAAAAACGGGGCTGGGGTGGTGCGCGCGGCTCACGCCATCTGCTGCGAGTGCGCGTGAGCGTTCGCTTCGACTGCCTGCAGCAGCTGGGCCGCCGCGGCGACCGCGATGATTTCCGGCGACTTGTCGACGATGCCGCCCACACCGATCGGGCACATCATGCGGGCGATGCGCGCCGGGTCGATGCCGCGCGCAGCGAGCCGGTGCTCGAACTGCTTTCGCTTCGTATGCGAGCCGATCATGCCGAAAAACGCGAAGTCGCCGCGCCGCAGGATGCGTTCCGCAAGCACGAGATCGACGGTGTGGTTGTGCGTCATCACGACGAAATACGTGTGCGGCGGCGCGGCGTCGACGGCCGAGTCGGGGGCGTCGTTCGCGTCGATCGTGACGTTGTCCGGCACGAACTGCGCGGCGGGAAACGACGCGTCGCGCTCGTCGACCCACGTGACACGGCAGGGCAGCGTGGCGAGCACGCGCACGAGCGCCGCGCCGACATGGCCCGCGCCGAACAGCACCACCGGGAACTCGCGCGGGGCGATGGTCTCGGTGAGGAGCGCGCCGCTGTCGTCGAAACCGGCGCCGTCCCACAGCAGGCAGTCCGGGTCCGACACGCCCGGCTCGGGGTCCGAGATCATCACCGCATCGGGCGAGGCGCCGAACGAGACGCTTCGCACGGTCGCGAGGCCTTGCGCCGTGCGCTTGCCGAGCGAGGTGACCCAGCCGAGATCGGACACGTCGAGCCGCTCGAACGCGAGCACGACGGCGCCGCCGCAGCACTGGCCGAGGCTCGGCCCGAGCGCGAAGCGTTCGAGCCGCCGCATGCGCGAGCTGCGCATGCCGTCCCTGAGCACCTGCCGCGCGGTCTCGATCGCCTTCCATTCGAGGTGGCCGCCGCCGATCGTATAGCGCGCTTCCTCGCGCGTGACGATCATCTTCGTGCCGGGCTCGCGCGGCGCGGAGCCTTCGATGCGCGCGACCGTCACGAGCACGACGGCGTCGCCGTGCGCGAGCAGTTGTTGCAGGTCGTGCAGCCAGGCTTGCATCGGATGCGCTCCAAAAAAGTTGACGCGCCGGAAGCCGTCTTCCGGCGTCGTGGCCGCTAGTTTACCGGGGCGGGCTGTGCCGCTTCGCGCGCGCGCGGTTCGTGAATGCGCGCAGCCTGTGCTTCGAGCGCGTCGAGAATCGCTTCGGGCGTCGCCGGGGCGCGCAGCGTCGGCGCGTGTCGCGAGTCGGGCGCAACCGATGCGATCGCCGCGCGAATCGCGAGCAGCACCGAGAACGCCAGCAGGAGCGGCGGCTCGCCGACCGCCTTCGAGCGGAAGATCGTCGGCTCGTCATTGTCGTTGCGATAGAGCGCGACGTTGAACGCGGCCGGCGTGTCGCTCACGGCGGGAATCTTGTAGGTGGACGGCGCGTGCGTCATCAGGCGGCCGTCGCGGTTCCACCAGAGTTCCTCGGTGGTCAGCCAGCCCATGCCCTGGATGAATCCGCCCTCCACCTGGCCGATGTCGATGGCCGGGTTGATCGACCGGCCGGCGTCGTGCAGCAGGTCCGCGCGCAGGAGCTTCCACTCGCCGGTGAGCGTATCGACGACCACTTCCGACACCGCCGCGCCATACGCGAAGTAGTAGAACGGATGGCCCTGCAGCGTCTTCGCGTCCCAGTGCACCCTCGGCGTGGCGTAGAAGCCGTCCGACCAGAGCTGCACGCGCGCGAGATACGCGGCCGCGACGAGCTGGTCGAAGGGCATCTGCCCGCCGTTCGATTCGACGATGCCGTTATGGAAGCTCACCTCGCTCGCCGTGCCGCCGAGCTGCTTCGCGGCAAGTTCCGCGAGGCGCGCGCGGATCCGGAGCGCCGCGGCCTCGGCGGCCTTGCCGTTCAGGTCGCTGCCGGTCGAGGCGGCCGTCGCGGAGGTGTTCGCGACCTTCGACGTATCGGTGGCGCTCACGCGCACGCGCGAGAGTGCCACGCCGAGCGTGCTTGCAACCACCTGAGCGACCTTCGTGTTGAGCCCCTGGCCCATCTCGGTGCCGCCGTGATTCACGAGCACGGAGCCGTCCTTGTAGACGTGCACGAGCGCGCCCGCCTGGTTCAGGAACGGCACGTTGAACGAGATGCCGAACTTCACCGGGTTGAACGCGATGCCGCGCCTGAGCACCGGGCTCGCCGCGTTGAATTCCGCGATCTCTGCGCGGCGCGCGTGATAGGCGCTCGATGCGATCAGCTCGTCGGTGAGCGGGGCGATCACGTTGTCCTCGACCGTCTGCCCGTAGGGCGTCACGTCCCGCTCGCCGATGCCGTAGAAATTCGCGCGCCGCACGTCGAGCGGATCGAGCGCGAGATGCTGCGCGATCTCGTCGAGCATGACTTCCATCACGAGCGCGCCCTGCGGTCCCCCGAAGCCCCGAAACGCCGTGTTCGACTGCGTGTTCGTCTTGCAGGCCAGTGCGAGGATATCGACGTCGCTCAGGTAATAGGCGTTGTCGAAATGGCAGACGGCGCGCGTCGCGACTGCGCCTGACAGGTCCGCCGAATAGCCCGCGCGCAACGCGATTTCGACCCGCGCGCCCGCAAGCCGCCCGTCGTCGCCGAAGCCCGCCTCCCAGGTGTAGACGGCGTCGTGGCGCTTGCCGGTGATCATGAAATCGTCGTCGCGATCGGCGCGCAGCTTGACCGGGCGGCGCAGCGCGTGAGCGGCGAGCGCCGCGACGCACGCGAACACCGCCGACTGCGATTCCTTGCCGCCGAAGCCGCCGCCCATGCGGCGGCACTCGCAGGTCACGTTGTGTGTCGGCCAGTCGAGCATGTGCGCGACGACGTGCTGCATTTCGCTCGGATGCTGCGTCGAACTGTGCACGAGCATGCCGTCGAGTTCCTTCGGGATCGCATAGGCAACCTGCCCTTCGAGATAGAACTGCTCCTGCCCGCCCACCTCGAATTCGCCCGCGATGCGATGCTTCGCGGCGGCGATCGCAGCAATCGGATCGCCGCGCCGCAGATGCAGCGGCGGCAGCACGAACTGCTTTTTCTCCTTCGCCTCGCGCGGCGTGAGCACGGCTTCGAGCAGCTCGTAGCGCACCACGTTCTCGCTTTTTGCGAGCGCGGCCGCGCGGCGGGCGAGATCGTGGCTCTCGGCGATCACCGCGAACACCGGCTGGCCGAGATACTGCACGATGCCGTCGGCGAGGATCGGATCGTCGTGCAGCACCGGGCCGCAATTGTTCTCGCCGGGGATGTCGGCGGCGGTCAGCACCGCGACCACGCCGGGCGCGGCGCGCACCGCGTCGAGATCGAGCGCGACGATGCGCGCGTGCGCATGCCGCGACAGGCCGAGCGCCGCGTGCAGGGTGCCGCGCAGCTCGGGGATGTCGTCGGTGTAGGTCGCCTCGCCGCTCACGTGCAGCGTCGCCGATTCGTGCGGCAGGGCGGCGCCGATCGCTTGCGGTTCCTGCTCTGCGGTGAGCGGTTCGCCTGCTTTGTTCATGGCTGCTCCTTCAATGCACGCCGTTCGCCTGACGCTCGAATGCGAACGCATTCACGTCGACGAGCGCAAGCGGCTCGTCGAGGCGGGTTTCGAGGTAGAAGCGCCACAGCACGTTGCGCGCCACCTTGCTGCGATAGGCGTTCGACGCGCGCATGTCGGTGAGCGGCTGGTAATCGGCGTCGAGCGCGGTCATTGCCGCGTGCACGCTCGCCTCGTTCCACTCTGCGCCCGTGAGCGCGGCCTCGGCGCTGCTTGCGCGTTTCGGCGTCGCCGCCATGCCGCCGAACGCGATGCGCGCGCTCGTCACGCGCGTGCCCGAGAGCTTCACGGCAAAGGCGGCGCACACCGCCGAGATGTCCTGATCGTAGCGCTTCGACACCTTGTAGGTGCGAAAGCGCAGATCCGTCGACGGCCGGGGCACACGGATCGCCGCGACGAATTCGCCGGGCTCGAGCGCGGTCTTCTGATAGCCGAGGTAGAACGCGTCGAGCGGCAGCGTGCGCGTCTTGTCGCCCTTTTGCAGCACCAGTTCGGCGTCAAGCGCGATCAGGGCGGGCATCGAATCGCCGATCGGCGAGCCATTCGCGACATTGCCGCCGAGCGTGCCCGCATTGCGGATCGGGAGCGACGCGAAGCGCGTCCAGAGTTCGGCGAGTTCCGGATAGTCGGCGGCGAGCGCGGCGTAGGCGTCTTCCAGCGACGCCGCCGCGCCGATCGTCAGGAATTGGGCATCGCGCGCGATCGTCTTGAGTTCGTCGACGTTGCCGATGAAAAGGATGTCGCCCAGGTCGCGAAACTGCTTGGTGACCCAGAGGCCCACGTCCGTGCTCCCCGCGAGGATTTGCGCGCCCGGGTGCGCCGCGCGCAGGCGGGCGAATTCGGCGAGCGTCGCGGGGGCGTAGAAGGCCGGCGTGCCGAACGACGCGCCGCGCGCATCGGGCGCCGCGTATTCGAGCGTGCCGCGGCGCCGGATCGCGGTCAGCGCGGTCTTGAGCGCGTCGCGGTCGAACGGCTGGCGCGGATAGTCGAACATTTTCTGCGCCGCATCGACGATCGGCCGGTACCCCGTGCAGCGGCACAGATTGCCGGAGAGGGTGGCGGCGATCTCGTCGCGCGTCGGCAGGCCGGCGCCCGCGGGGTGGTTCTCGTAGAGCGCCCACATCGACATGACGAAGCCCGGCGTGCAGAAGCCGCACTGCGAGCCGTGGCACTCGACCATTGCCTGCTGAACCGGGTGGAGTGTGCCCTCGGCGGCGCGCAGGTCTTCGACCGTGAAAAGCGCGCGGCCGTCGAGCGTCGGCAGGAACTGGATGCACGCGTTGACCGCCTTGAGCGCGACTTCGCCGTGCGCATCGAGCTCGCCGATCACGACCGTACAGGCGCCGCAATCGCCCTCGGCGCATCCTTCCTTGGTGCCCGTGCATTGCTGCGCCTCGCGCAAGTGCTGCAGCACCGTGCGGGTGGCGGGCGCGCCCTCTATTTCGCGGACGGCGCCGTGCTGGTAGAAGCGGATGGTTTGCGTTGTCATAAGCGAATCCGAGACATTGCGGATCAGGCGCGCGTTACGCGTTTGCCGCCGCCGCGCGAGCGGGACGGGCTGTGCGCACGTGGATCGCCATCCAGTAGCCAAGGTAACACCTCAATATCCCGAAAATATTGTGGCGCGCATATCAAGGGTATTCGGATGCGGTGATGGACGGAAGAGGGCCCCACGCCTCTTTTGGCTCGGGTCCTCGCTCTTCTGGCTGGTTTCCATGTTTTGCTGGTCTACGGGCTTCGGCCCCTCTTGCGAGGCGGCAGTCGTTTTGTCGCTGGTGCTTGGGGCCTTCCTGGCTGAACCGCTCGATGCGCTTGCGCCCTCGTGAAACTTGATTTGATATTGGTTTATTAGCTTCGCCCCTGTGCGGGGCGGCAGTCACTTTCTTTGCTGCTGCAAAGAAAGTAACCAAAGAAAGCAGCTATGGGGTTAGCGGTGTTAGTACGTGACCACGTTTGAGTCTCTCAAAGTGGCCCGACCGTGGGAGTGTCCGCCTCGGTTCGTTGAACGGATAGGTACGCAGACCCACCGCCGCACCGCGCCCTTCAACGAAGTGGTACGGCAGTCATTCATCCACCCTCGCGCTGCGCGCTCCGTCGCAACGGCAGGTTTGGCGGGGGGCGGCCGTGTGGGCGGCATTGCGCCGCTCCTGTGCCGCCTCTTTTCCTTCTGACGTCGCTTTAGCGGGACGCCCTCAATCTGCGCTTTCCCCACAGGCTGCCCGCGACCGCCAGGAATATCACCGAAAATGCCGCCAGCGCCCATTGCGGCAGCGACAATCCCAATATCGGCGGATAAAGCGTCTCGCACAGCCCCGCCACCTTGAATACCTGCGGCAGCCACTGCGCCGGCGGCAAACTGTCCACCACCGGCTGCAACGCGTCGAACCCGCAACTGAAGCCCGGCCGCGCCTGAACATACACATGACGCGCCGCCGTCACGATCCCGCCCAACGCCGAAAGCACAACGAGCACCTCCAGCGCCGCCACCCCCCGCCATCCGCGCAAGCCCGCACCCAGAAACGCGAATATCGCGATCAGGGCGAAGAAATATCGCTGGATGATGCACAACGGACACGGATCCTCACCGTGATAGATCTGAAGATAAAGCGCCCCGCCCAGCAGGCCGAGACACACGAAAGCGAGCAGAAGCAGAAGACGCCGTTCGCGACGCAGTACGCGATCGTCTTCGTGCATCGTGAAGTGGTGTAGAGAGTTGTTCATCTTTTCGCAATGATTCGAGGATAAAGCACCTGTCAGCGCTCGCCAAGCAACGGGATTCTAGCGCGAACCCCATCGCGAAAATGCAGCGAAGCGTGCAGCGGCAGGTGCAGCGAAAAAAAGCGGCGCAAAAGCGCCAGCAAAGCGCCGACGGCGGCGCAGAAATTCAGCGTGTGGTCTCGAGCACCGCCTCGACAGCCCGCCCGATCGACAGGAGCGCGTCGTCGCCCTGCGGCGCCCCCACCAGCATCAGCCCCACCGGCGCCTCGCCGCGCGGATGGCACGGCAGCGACAGCGCGCACGCGTCGAGGAAATTGAACGCGCTCGGGTTGCGCAGCATCAACGCATTCGCCTGGCCGAACGCGTCGTCGTCGTGTTCGAGATCCGCGATGCGCGGCGGCGCCACCGGCACCGTCGGGCAAAGGACCGCGTCGAAACGCTGCCAGAGCGTCGTGCGCGCCGCCTCGATCATCGCGGCGCGCGCCTGCAGCAGGTCGATGTAATCGGCGGCGCTCGCCGGCTCGCCCTTCATGATCCGCGTGAGCACGCGCGGATCATATTGCGCGGCGCGCCCGGCCAGCAGCGGCCGGTGCCATGCGTACGCCTCGATCGGCGAAAAGCCGAAGCGGTTGATCTCGGGCAGGCGGTCGAGCGGGGCGAAGCGCACGTCGTCGACGAGCGCGCCCGCCGCCGACAGATGCCCGATCGCCGCCTTCACCGCGCCCGCGACCGTCGCGTCGACGCCGTCCGTCACGTAGTTCGTGAGCACGCCGAGCCGCACGCCGTCGAGCGGGCGCGTCGCGGGCACGCCGGGCTCGCGCCCCGCGAGAATCCGGTCGACGAGCGCGCAGCACGCCACCGACAACCCGATCGGCCCGAACGAATCGAGCGACGTGGAGAGCGGCACGCCGCCCTGCGTCGGAATGCGGCTCGCGGTCGGCTTGAAGCCGGTGAGGCCGCAAAGCGCTGCCGGAATGCGGATCGAGCCGCCCGTGTCGGTGGCGAGCGCGACGGCGGCCATGCCGTCGGCGACCGAAGCCGCCGCGCCCGACGACGAGCCGCCCGTGATCCGCTCGTCGCCCGTTACGCCGCGGCGGTACGGCGAGCGCGGCGTGCCGTAGTGCGGATTGAGGCCGAGCCCCGAGAACGCGAACTCGCTCATGTTGGTGCGCCCGACGATCACCGCCCCCGCGCGGCGCAGCCGCGCGACGGCGAGCGCGTCGGCCCTGGCGGGCGGCGCGTCGGCGAGCACGCGCGATCCGGCGCGCGTTACCTGGCCTTCGATGTCGAACAGGTCCTTCACCGACACCGGAATGCCCGCGAGCGGCGAGAGCACCGTGCCCGCGCGGCGCAGCGCATCGTGGGCGTCGGCGGCGGCGCGGGCGGAAGCGGCGTCGACGTGCATGAAGACGGTCGAGCCCTGCCCGGCGGGGTCTTCGATACGCGCGAGCGCGGCGTCGACGAGCGCGCGGCTCGTCGTGCGGCCATCGCGCAGGTCGGCGGCGAGTTGGGCGAGCGGGGCAAACTGGGGCGAAGTGGTCGGCATGGTTTCCGAAGTGGCGCGTGGTCTTGCGGCGGTGCGTGGGCGTGCGCTCCACCGCGGCCGGCGCAGGCAGGATGCGCGCTGTCACCGGCAACGTGGAAAAGCGGGCGGCGGCATCGCCCGCCCTGAGTGGCTGTCATTCTATGCCACTGAAGTAATAAATACTGCACGGGCGTTCGCGGAGGGGGAGAGCGCCGCGGCGGGGAAGTTTTGCGCGTCGGTGCAATGCGCCAGTGCCGCATACCGGCCGGTGGGGTCTTTCTGATTGCTTGCACGCGCCGGGCGACGCGCGAACTGCGCCGATTGCCCCTGGGGACGCTGATCGCCCGGCGCTCGCCCCGGGCGATCGGCCGCTTCGTCAGATCGTGCGCGAGAACCGCTCGCGGCCGGCGTGCGCGAGATAGCGGTCGAAGATCATCGCGACGTTGCGCACGAGCATGCGTCCGGCGGGCCGCACGCGGATCGCGTCGCGCTCGATCGAGACGAGGCCGTCGTCCTCGAGCGGCGCGAGGCGCCGGATCTCGTCGGCGAATCCGGTGCGAAAGTCGATGCCGTGCGCCGCTTCCAGCGCGTCGAAACGCAGCTCGAACTGGCACATCAGCCGCGTGATGATGTCGCGGCGCAGGCGGTCGCCGCGCGTGAGGCGCACGCCGCGCGTGATGGCGAGCCGCCCGCCGTCGATCGCAGCGCCATAGCCCGCGAGGTCGCGCGCGTTCTGCGCATAGACATCGCCGACCTTGCCGATCGACGACGCCCCGAACCCGATCAGATCGCAATCCGCACGCGTGCTGTAGCCCTGGAAGTTGCGCTGTAGCGTGCCGGCCTGTTGCGCGAGCGCGAGTTCGTCGCCGGGCAGCGCGAAGTGATCCATGCCGATATACACGTAGCCCGCGCCCGTCAGGCGCTCGATGACACGCCGCAGGATCGCGAGACGCACGGCGGGCGAGGGCAGCGCGGCTTCGTCGATCTGGCGCTGCATCTTGAACATGGAGGGCATGTGCGCGTAGCCGAACACCGAGAGCCGGTCGGGCGCGAGTTCGACGACCGCATCCAGCGTGCGGCTGAAGCTCTCGACGCTCTGATGCGGCAGCCCGTAGATCAGGTCGACGCTGACTGACTGGAAGCCTTCGTCGCGCGCCGCGTTCATCACGGTTTCGGTCATCGCGCGCGGCTGGATGCGGTTGACGGCCTGCTGCACGCGCGGATCGAAGTCCTGCACGCCGAGGCTCAGCCGGTTGAAGCCGATGTCGCGCAATATGCCGATCGTCTCCGCCGACGCCTCGCGCGGATCGACTTCGATCGAATATTCCGCCTGCTCGTCGGGCAGCAGCCGGAAGTGCTCGCGCGTCGCCGCCATCAGCTCGGCCATTTCGGCGTGCGACAGGAAAGTCGGCGTGCCGCCGCCCCAGTGCAGTTGCGAGACGGGGCGCGCGGTGTCGAAGAGCTCCGCCTGCAGGGCGATCTCGCGCTTGAGACGCTCGAGGTAGGGGCGGGCGTGCGCGCGGTTCTTCGTCGCCACCTTGTTGCAGCCGCAGTAGAAGCAGACCGTGTCGCAAAACGGGATGTGGAAATAGAGCGACAAGCCGCCCGGCGAAGCGGCCGGATTGCGCGCCGCATGACGGTAATGCTCGGGGTCGAACTGATCGGTGAACTGGAGCGCGGTAGGGTACGACGTGTAGCGCGGGCCGTTGGCGCTGTATCTGTCGAGGAGATCGGGGTGGAAAAGGGAGTCGGCGGGGGTGTCGGCGGAAGTCATCATCGCGGGGCCTTGGACGGATCTGCCGAGTCTAGCGGCGCGAGCGGCGCGTTCATTGCGTGATAACGCCGCACCCGAAGGACGCGCCCGAACGCCGCATCTCGCGGACCCGCGCAGGGATTGCCCGAGCGGCGGAACGGCTCCTGCCCGGCAGCCCGCGCGTGCCGGGCCGGCAGGCCATGCGCGCCTGTCCGGCCGGCGCCCGCAGCGCGGCATGGGAAAATACATGATTGTCCGCATCGCTTCGAGCCGCCATGTCCCTTTCCGACGCCCCATCGCCCCACGCCTGCCGGGAAGGCTGCGGCGCGTGCTGCATCGCGCCGTCGATCACGAGCCCGATTCCCGGCATGCCCGACGGCAAGCCCGCGGGCGTGCGTTGCGTGCAGCTCGGCGGCGACCTGCGCTGTATGATTTTCGGCGATCCGCGCCGGCCGGCCTGCTGCGCGGGCCTCCAGCCGTCGGCGCCGATGTGCGGCGACACGCGTGCTCATGCGCTCGTCTGGCTCGCGCAACTGGAAATCGACACGCAACCGGACTGAGCGCGCGCGGTCGAAAGACCCGCTGCATGGCGCGAGGCGTCTCAGGAAGGCGTTTCAGCCACGCGTTTCATGCAGCAACTGAATCGGCAACACTGCATTCGAATGGAGGAATTCCGCATGACTCAGACCGTCGCGCCCAAACGGCGCCGGTTCCTGCTCGCCGGCCTGACGGGTGCCGGCGCGCTCGCCCTCGTTCCGTCCGTCCGTGCGGCATCGATTTTTCCGTTCATCCCGGATCATTACGATTTCAGCCGGCAGCAGGTGCAGGAAGCGGTCGCGCGCAAGTTTCCGCTGCAGCGCACGGCCTCGCAGATCTTCGACGTGGTGCTCGCCAATCCGCTCGTCGGCATGGCGCCGGAGCGCAACCGCGTGACCGTGCGGCTCGACGCGCGGCTCACCACGCCGTTCATGCCGAACGCGGTGAACGGCGCCTTCACGCTCTCGAGCCAGCTCGCCTACGACGCCGCGAGCCGCTCGGTCATCCTGCTGTCGCCGACCGTCGACGACTCGCGCGTGACGGGAGAGGCCGCCCAGTACAACCAGCAGATCAACGCGGCCGGCGCGCTCATCGCGACCCAGTTTCTCGACCGCTATCCGATCTACACCTTCAAGCCCGAACAGCTGCAATTCGCCGGCGTGAATTATGAACCCGGTACAATCACGGTCCTTACAAACGCCATACGCGTGCAGATTCTCGAAAAGTAGGATGAAATACGCACGTACGGTACTCGAAACCAACGGCAAAAGAGCTAACAAGGGCTGACGGATGGACTGGATTCTGTTGTGCAAGGCGCTCGTTCTGGGCGTCGTGGAAGGCTTGACCGAGTTTTTGCCGGTTTCGAGCACAGGGCATCTGATCGTCGCGGGGAGCCTGCTGAATTTCAGCGACGCGCAAGCGAAAACGTTCGACGTTGTGATCCAGTTCGGCGCGATTCTCGCCATTTGCTGGGAGTACCGCAGGAAGATCGGCGCCGTTGTCACGGGCCTGCCGGCGAACGCGGGCGCCCGGCGCTTCGCGACCAACGTCGTCATCGCGACAATTCCCGCAATCGTGCTCGCGCTGCTCTTCGAGAAGGCGATCAAGTCGGTGCTGTTCTCGCCGGTGCCGGTGTCGGTGGCGCTGATCGTGGGCGGCGTCGTGATTCTCTGGGCCGAGGCGCGGCATCGCGACCGCGGCGTAGCGCCGAGCGTGACCTCGGTCGACGATCTGACCTACTCGGACGCCCTGAAAGTCGGGCTCGCGCAGTGTTTCGCGCTGATCCCGGGCACGTCGCGCTCGGGGGCGACGATCATCGGCGGGATGCTGTTCGGGCTCGAGCGCCGGGTCGCGACCGAGTTTTCGTTCTTTCTCGCGATCCCGGTCATCTTCGGCGCGACGCTCTACGAAATGGCGAAGTACTGGCGCACGCTTTCCGTGCACGACGTGGGCCTGTTTCTGGTCGGGCTGGTGGCGGCGTTCGTGAGCGCGTTCGTGTGCGTGCGCTGGCTCCTGCGCTATGTCGCGACGCACGACTTCACCGCTTTTGCGTGGTACCGGATCGGCTTCGGGCTGCTGATTCTGATCGTCGGATACAGCGGCGGGCTGAGCTGGGCGGAGTGAGAGGGGGCAGCGCCCCGGGCGGCCGGCATCCGGCCCGCCTGAACGCAGAAACGCCACGGCATGCCGTGGCGTTTTGCATTTCGCGGCTGTTCCTGGCGTGGCTTCCTAACGGCGCCTGAACAGCAGGTCCCATACGCCGTGCCCGAGCCGGATGCCGCGCCGCTCGAATTTCGTGACAGGGCGGTAGTCCGGACGCGGCGCGTAGCCGTCGGCGATATTCTGAAGCGCGGGCTGTGCCGACAGCACCTCGAGCATCTGCTCGGCGTAGTTCTGCCAGTCGGTCGCGAGATGGATGTAGCCGCCCGGCTTCAGGCGGGAGACCAGCAGCGCGACGAATTTCGGCTGGATCAGCCGGCGCTTGTGATGGCGCGCCTTGTGCCACGGGTCCGGGAAGTAGATGTGCACGCCGTCCAGGCTGTCCGGCGCGATCATGTGCTCGAGCACTTCGACGGCGTCGTGCTGGATGATGCGGATATTGGTGAGATTCTGCTCGCCGATCAGCTTGAGCAGCGCGCCCACGCCCGGCTCGTGCACTTCGACGCCGAGAAAATCGTCGGCTGGCCTGGTGCCGGCGATCTCCGCCGTGGTCCCGCCCATGCCGAAGCCGATCTCCAGCACGCGCGGCGCACTGCGTCCGAAAATGCCTTCCAAGTCGGGCAGCGCGGCCGAATAGGGCACGACGAAGCGCGGGCCGAGGTCGTCGAGCGCGCGGCGCTGGCCGGTCGAGACGCGGCCGGCGCGCGTCACGAAACTGCGGATGCGTCGGCGGTGCAGGGCGGTGGCGTCGTCTGCGGCGGGGGCATCGGCAGGGTTGTCCGCGGGGGCGGCGTGGCTGGCGTCGTCTTGGGGATCGTGAATCATCGGTGACGGGTTGCGCTTGATCTGGCGTGAATCGGGGTTCGTGGATCGCGAGGCTGGTGCATCGGGCGGGGCTCGTGAATCGGGCTCCTGAATCCGTAGTTCGAGCGGACGAACACACGGTGCTCCGCTGAAAATCAAAAAGCCGCCTTCTGGGAGGCGGCTTTCGTTCGATGTCTGGAGCGGGCGATGGGAATCGAACCCACGTCTGTAGCTTGGGAAGCTACGGTAATAGCCATTATACGACGCCCGCGTGAGCCGGCTATTGTAAGCGCAAGCCAGCGGATTGCGCAATCGGGCCGCATCGGCCGCCGGGCGCGCCCGGATTCAGATCAGCGTTGTCCCGGGACCCGGCCTCAGATACCGAAAAGCGTCATCGACACGGCGACCCGGGTCACGACCATCAGCAGCACCTGCACGATCACGAACAGCAGGATCGGCGAGAGATCGATGCCGCCCAGGCGCGGCAGGATGCGCCGCAGCGGATCGAGGAACGGCGCGGTGATCTGATAGAGCAGCGGCATCGCGGGCGATTGCGGGTTGAGCCACGACAGCAGCGCCATCAGGATCGTCATCCAGATGATCAGGTTGAGCGCCCACTTGATGACGGTGAGCACGGCGACGAGCAGCAGCATCGGCACCATGAGCATCGGATCGACGCCCGCGAGCACGACCATCAGCACGACGTAGACGAGCGACGCGATGAACGCGGCGAGAATGCTCGCCCAGTCGATCTTCCCGGCCGGCAGGATCTTGCGCAGCGGCAGGACGATCCAGTTGGTGGCCTGCATCACCGCGTTGGACACCGGGTTGTACGGAGGCATGCGGACAACCTGCATCCAGGCGCGCAGGAGCAGCGCCGCGCCGAACAGCGTAAAAAGCGTATTGAGCAGAAAACGGGCGATATCGCCGAACATCTCGGGTCCTTTTTTAAGGCGTGCGCGGGTAAGGCCGCGCGTTGGTCACTGGAACTTGGATCAAACGACGAACCGGCCGCGGCGCTCAGACGGCCGCGCAGAGAGGCGGCGTGCGGCCGCCCGAGCGCTCGCGGGCCAGCGGATATCGCGCGGCGTGCGGCGCTTCGGCGCCTGAGCGGGCCGAGCGGGCCAGAGGCGCTGAGCCGCCATCGGCCGCCCGTGCAGCGAGCGCATCTTCCCGCCGTGCGGCGCGCAACGACACGAGACTCGCGCCGGGAAATTCCGTGGGTTCCGTGAACGGCGCGCGGCGCGCGCCGAAACGGACGCCCCCGCGATGCCGGTAATGGATGCTGACCTTGATCATTGTTCGTTCTCTTCGCTGGAATGCCATGCCAGGGCCGCCGCATTCGCCGGATGGACCGTGCATGATTCAGTCCGCTCGAACGACGCGACTTTTTTTGCTTCGCGGCAACCTGATTTCCCCGCCCGCCGTGGGTTCACGGCGGGGCGCCGGTCGTCACCTTATCATGGCTTTAATGCTGCTTGGGCGCGTTGTCGAACGGTGCTGAAGTCTTGTCGCCGGGGACGCCTGCCGTCGCGTCCGCGCCCCGATTGACCGCGTGCGGCGGCGCATGGTTCGCGTCGCCGAGCACGTTTTCGATCGATCGTTCCATCGCGGCGAGCGCGGCCTCGGCGGGCGGCACCGGACGGCGGCGGGCAAGCCCGATTGCCCGCCGCGTCATCAGCGCGTAGAGCGTCGCGTGATCGCCGCCGAAGCTCCGAAAAAGCGCCAGCTGCTTGTCGACGACCCCCGCGTCGCCCCGCGACACCGGTCCCGCCAGCGCGCCGGCCAGCCCTTTTTCGCGCGCGGTTTCGATGGTCCCGGCAAGCATCGGCAAGATGGCGCGCAGCGCGTCGTCCTCGGAAAACCCTAGTTGTTGCCAAAGCGAGACGGTCTCGGAAAGCGCGGCGAGCGCAAAACTGGCAGCATAGTGGGCAGCGCCGTGATAAAGCATGCGGCCTCCCGGGGGGATCGAAAGCGGGTGGCAGCCGAGCGCGCGGGCGAGCGCGGTGAGCGTGTCGATTAGCGGCGGCGCCGCTTCGAGCGTGACCGAGCAGCCTCGAATGCGCGTCTGGTCGCCGTCGAGGCCGCCGAAAAGATAGAGAGGATGAAAGCCGCCGATGTCGCCGCCACGCGCGCGCACCGGCGCGAGAACATCGACGGGCGTCGCGCCGCTGCAATGAACCACGGCCCGCGCGCCCGTTCCGGACGAATCGACTTGCAGAGCGTTCGCAGCCGCACCGATTTCGTCATCGGGAACTGTCAAAAAGACGATATCGGCGCGCTCCGCTACTTGCCGGGGCGTGTCGGCGACGAAACAGCCGGGCAACTGGTCCGCGAGTTCGCGGGCCGGTCCGGCCGACCGGCTGGCAATGGCGGTCACCGGATAGCCGGCGCGCGCCCACACGCGCGCCACGCAGCGTGCGAGCCGTCCGGCGCCGACGAAGCCGAGCCGGGGCGTCTCTGAATATGGCATGTTTTCTGCTCCGTTTTGGAGAATCAGGCAAGAATCGTGTCGCGCTTTCAGGCAAGACGAAAGTATCGCGCAAGTCGCCGGTCAGGCGCCACGCGACCGGGCACGACGACAGTCGAAACGGTTTTTGCAGTGCGATTGGGTCGCTTGTTTCCTTTTGTGGTTGTCATTCGCTACGTTCGGAGGTCGCCATGAGCATTTTTTCTTACCGAAAGCATCTGCGTTTTCTCAGTCAGGCACAGCGGCGTCGCTGGTGGGATCAGAAAAAGCGCCTGACGCCGCGCGTCGTCGTCGGGTCGGCGTACGTGCCGCCGAACGTGACGCGCGAGTTCGCCTATGTCAAGGTGGGGTGAGCGCATCCAAGAGCCGCCACGCGCCGCCTCCCGTCACCGCCTGTCAGGGAAGAGCAATCGATGCAGCGAACACGCTGTGCTGACCGGCAAGGCCGGTCGAAGCCCCGCCGAACCTCGTGTTCCGCGGGGCTTTTTAAACTGATTTGTAAATAAAAATTACCCAGCCTTTCGATGGTAACGACGCGCGGCGCACAGGATGCCGTCAGTCGATCGCAGCGTCGGCGCTCCGGCGCCCTGCCGCCCGGCAGACGCCGTTCGGGCGGCCATCAGGCGACGTAAGGCCAATTGCAATTTGCAACAAATGCCCGATGCGGGCGGGGTCCTTTTTCGCTAAATTCAATCCATACCGTCGCAACATGTCAGTCGCGTGCACTGGCCGGGCGGCGAGGAGAAAACAAAGTGAAAAAGATCATCCCCTTATTGACCGCTGCAACGCTCGGCGTCGGGTTCGCCGGGGCAGCGCAGGCGCATGTCTCCGTCGGCATCGGCATCGGGGTGCCGGCCTATCCGGTCTATGCCGCACCGCCCGTCGTCTACGCGCCGCCGCCGCCCGTCGTGTATGCGCCGCCCGTCGTCTATGCGCCGGCGCCTGTCTATTACGGGCGCCCGTACTGGGGCCGCGGCTATTATGGACGCGGTTACTACGGCGGAGGCTACGGCCACGGCTATTACGGACACGGACACTATCGCCGGTAACGCGGCCTCGATTTGCTTCAGAAAGCGGTGTAATGCCGGCGCAGACGCCGGATTGCACCGCTTTTTGTTTGCAGGACGGTTTCGGTGAGCGGCCTGGCCCGCGGCGCCGTCTCTCCACATCCGGCAGGAAGCTGGGACAATGGCGGTTCTCCAACGCACGCCTTGTCTCCGATGCCCACTCTCGCCGCCCCCACCTATGCCGATGTCGCCGATGCCGCCCAGCGCATCGCCGGCGCTGCGCACCGCACGCCCGTCATGACTTCGCGCACCGCCGACGAGCGCGCCGGCGCGACGCTCTTCTTCAAGTGCGAGAACTTCCAGCGCATGGGCGCCTTCAAGTTTCGCGGCGCGTACAACGCGATCTCGCATTTCGACGAGCGCCAGCGCGCCGCGGGTGTCCTCACGTACTCGTCGGGCAATCACGCGCAGGCGATCGCGCTGTCGGCGAAGATCGCGGGCATTCGCGCGACCATCGTGATGCCCGAGGACGCGCCCGCCGCGAAGATCGCCGCCACGCGCGGCTACGGCGGCGAGGTGATCACCTATGACCGCTACACGCAGAATCGCGAGGAACTCGGCCGCAAGCTCGCCGAGGAGCGCGGCATGACACTGATTCCGCCGTACGACCATCCGCATGTGATCGCGGGGCAGGGCACGTCGGCGAAGGAACTGTTCGGCGAGACGGGTCCGCTCGACTATCTCTTCGTGTGTCTCGGCGGCGGCGGGCTGATCGGCGGCTGCGCGCTCGCGGCGGCGGCGCTCTCGCCGTCGTGCAAGGTGATCGGCGTCGAGCCGGAAGCGGGCAACGACGCCCAGCAGTCGCTCGCGCGCGGCGAGATCGTGCATATCGAGGTGCCCCGCACGATCGCCGACGGCGCCGCGTCGACGCACGTCGGCGAATACAACTTTCCGATCATCCAGCGCCATGTCGAGCAGATCGTGACCGTCAGCGACGCCCAGCTCATCGACACGATGCGCTTTTTCGCCGAGCGCATGAAGATGGTCGTCGAGCCGACCGGCTGTCTCGCCGCCGCTGCCGTGCTCAACAAGGTGGTGCCGGTGGAAGGCAAGCGCGTCGGCGTGATCGTGAGCGGCGGCAACGTCGATATGGCGCGCTTCGCCCAGTTCGTCTCGTAACCGCGGTTCAGGAAGCGGCGTTCACGATCAGATCGCGATAGCCGTTCACGATCACGCTGTACGAGAAATACGCGAAAAGGAGCGCCGAGAGCACGTGGCACGCGCGCAGGAGCGTCGTGCCCGCGCGCTTGCGGCCGTGGCTCGCGAGCGTGCAGATGAAGAGGGTCCAGCCGAGCCCGCCGCAGAAAAAGCCGGTCAGGAACACCGATGCGCTCACCGGGCTCGTCGCGCCCGCCTTCGCGATCAGCGCGCCGCCCACGGCGGCGAACCACAAGATCGCGCTCGGCGACGAAACCGCCAGCAGCGCGCCGCGCAGGAAACTCCTTGCGTGGCCCGGGCGCGGCGTCGCGAGATCCGCTTCACCTTCGACGGGCGGCGCGGACGCGGGATAAAGCGCCTCGCGCGCCATCTTCCAGGTCAGGAACAAGAGCACGATCGCGCCGCCGATCCACACGATCCAGCGCACCGCGCTGAACTGCAGCAGCGCCGACATGCCCGCGAGCGCGAGCGCGGCATACAGCAGGTCGCCGACACAGGTGCCGAGCCCGAGCACGAGGCCCGGCTTGAAGCCGTGCGAGAGCGCGAGTGAAATGATCGCGACGTTGGCGATACCGATGTCGAGACACAGCGACAGCGACAGAAAAAATCCGTCCGACAACAACGACCACGAATGCATCCGGCGTGACTTCCTTCTTTTATTTACTGATGGCGTTCGAGCCGAAGTGAAACGTCGAGGCGTCCGGTTTCGACGCCCATCGTGTTGCGCATCGGCGGATGGCGGAACGCGTCGAGCCGGCGGCGCTGTTCCTCGCTGCCGATATCGAACTGCGCGAGCAGTTCCGCGACGATCGCATAGAGCACGGCCGTGTTGCCGTCCTCCACCTTCGCCGCGATGCCGAGCACGCCTTGCGGGCGCCGCACGCCGATCGCGTAGCTCGCGTCCGCGCCCGTCTTGCCGACGAGTGCGCCGTCGAAGGCCTGCATCAGCTGCGTGCAGAACCGTCCTTCGCCCGCGACGAGTTCGGGGTGCGCCGTCATCGCGCGATAGATGCGCGCGAGCGGCGAGGTGTCCGGCTGCGCGGCGGCGAGCTTCGCGTAGAGCCGCGCGAGGCGATCGAGCGGGAAGGCGGGCGTCGGCAGGTTGCAGCCGTCGATCGCCCATTGCACGCCGTCGTCCGGAAGATCGAGCACGCGCGCGACCGTGCGCTTCACGCGCACCTGCAATGGATGCTCCGGCAGGTGATAGTCCGCGAGCGCGGCGCCGATCGAGCGCGCCCCCGCGAGCATGCCCGCATGCTTGCCGGAGCAGTTGCTGCACGCCGGGCCCGGCGTGAAGCCGCGCCTGATCCAGTCCTTGTAGACCGCCTCCGAGATCGGCGGATGGCCGCCGCAGCGCAGGTCGGCTTCGCTTGCGCCGGCTTTCGCGAGCATCGCGCGGGTGCGCTCGATGTGGCGTTCCTCGCTGCTGTGCGACGCGCACATGAGGGCGAGATCGGCTTCGTCGAAGCCGAAGCGCTCGAGCGCGCCGGTTTCCAGCACGGCAAGCGCCTGCGCCGGTTTCGCCGCCGAGCGGGCGAGCGTGACGCGATGCGGATTGCCGAACGACGCGACGAGGCGCCCCGTTTCGTCGACCACCGCGACATGCGCCGCGTGCGTATTCTCGACGGATTCGCCCCGATAGACGGTCGCTGCGATCATGTGCGCTTCTCCATGCCGATCTCGTCCCATAGCGCATCGACGCGCCGTTTCACCGCGTCGTCCATGACGATCGGGCGGCCCCATTCGCGGTCCGTTTCGCCCGGCCACTTGTTGGTGGCGTCGAGCCCCATTTTCGAGCCAAGCCCCGCCACCGGCGACGCGAAATCGAGATAGTCGATTGGCGTGTTGTCGACGAGCACCGTGTCGCGCGACGGATCGATGCGCGTCGTGATCGCCCAGATCACTTCCTTCCAGTCGCGCACGTTCACGTCCTCGTCCACGACGACGATGAACTTCGTATACATGAACTGCCTGAGAAAGCTCCAGACGCCGAACATCACGCGTTTCGCGTGGCCCGGGTAGCTCTTTTTGATCTGCACGATCGCCATCCGGTAGCTGCATCCTTCGGGCGGCAGATAGAAATCGGTGATCTCGGAAAACTGCTTCTGCAAAAGCGGCACGAACACCTCGTTCAGCGCGACGCCGAGCACGGCGGGCTCGTCGGGCGGCTTGCCGGTGTAGGTGGAATGGTAGAGCGCGTCGCGGCGCATCGTGATCTTCTCGACGGTGAAGACCGGAAACCACTCCTGCTCGTTGTAGTAGCCGGTGTGGTCGCCGTACGGGCCTTCGAGCGCGTGCTCGTAGTTCGCCTGCGCACCCTTCGACGGCCGCGGCGGCGCGCCCGCGGGCGGGGCTTGCGGCGCGCCCGTCTGCGGATGGATGAACCCTTCGAGCACGATCTCCGCGCGCGCGGGCACCTGCAGCGTATCGACCCCCGGCGTGAGGCACTTCGCCAGCTCCGTCCTGCCGCCGCGCAACAGGCCCGCGAACTGGTATTCGGACAGCGTGTCGGGCACCGGCGTCACGGCGCCGAGGATGGTGGCGGGATCGGCGCCGAGCACGACGGCCACCGGATACGGCTTGCCCGGATTGGCGAGCGCGAACTCGCGAAAGTCGAGCGCGCCGCCGCGATGCGCGAGCCATCGCATGATGAGCTTGTTGCGGCCGATCAGCTGCTGCCGGTAGATGCCGAGGTTCTGGCGCGTCTTGTTCGGGCCGCGCGTGACGGTGAGGCCCCAGGTGAGCAGCGGGCCGGCGTCGCCCGGCCAGCAGGTCTGGATCGGCAGTTTCGCGAGATCGACGTCGCTGCCCTCCCACACGATCTCCTGGCACGGCGGCGCGCTCACGGTCTTCGGCGCCATGTCCCAGACGGCCTTCGCGAGCGTGAGCAGCTTGCCCGCGTCCTTCAGTCCCTTCGGCGGCTCGGGTTCCTTCAGCGCCGACAGGAGCCGCCCGACGTTGCGCAGCGACTCGAGGGCGGCGCGGTCGCCGAGCAGGCCGGGGTCGCTCGCGGCATGCGCGTCCGACTCGATGCCCATGCCGAGCGCCACCCGGCGCGGCGTGCCGAACAGGTTCGCGAGCACGGGAATGGAATGGCCCGCCGGCGACTCGAACAGCAGCGCGGGGCCGCCCGTACGCAGCACGCGGTCGGACAGTTCGGTCATTTCGAGGACGGGGGAAACGGTCTGCCTGATGCGGCGCAGTTCGCCGAGCGCTTCGAGGCGAGCGGTGAAATCGCGCAGGTCTTTGTATTTCATCCTTCGAATTTCATCGATGAGCGGGAAGATGCGGCCCGCGGCTGGCTGCGCGCAAGGCGATTGTCGATTTTACCTGCGTTGATGTCCGTGCGTTCGCAGACATTCAGTGAATTCCGATACAAAAGCGCGCGCGCACGCGCATCCGGGACGCTGAACGGCGTTCATTATAACTGTAAGTAATTGAAACAGCAGCGTATAGCATTGACGGATCATTTAACCCTGCTAGAATCGCTCAACATCAGCAGCAGGTTTTGAAACTTTTTACCTCTGCGTCAAGTCTTTTCAAGACACGATGCGTCGGCGGCACCTTCTGCCGGCGACTCCGTGCTGTAGTTGTCCGAGCCGGCGCTCTTCTCCGCCGGTTTTTCGCGTGGAAGCCTCCAGCGCGCACCGGCATGCCATCCTTGCCGCGCGCTACCTTGAACGTAACGTTCCGGGCCGGCTTCCCAGACGGCGCATGCCGTTTTCCCGATGCCGCTCAAGCCTTGCCAAGAAGCGAGCGGTATCTGATTTTCGCTTTCGTTTGCCGTCAGGCGGCATTCATCAGCGCAAATCATGCAACAAGGGAGCACCGATGAACGCTTGGTTGTCGTGGCGTCCCGATACACGCATCGCGCAAAGACTGCGCGTTGCCGTGCGTCGCGGGACCCGCATGAGTCACTATCTTTTCAGCGTGGTTGGCTGCGCCGCCGTATTGACGGCGCTCGCGCTCTGGCTGCTGCCTTCCTGGCGCGGCACGTTCGCGGCCAAGATCATGCCGATCGTGTCCGCCGCCGTGCAGGCCGGTCCCGCGCGGCTGCTCGCCGGCCAGCCGCTGCCGCCGTTCTCCGTCAATCATCGGAAGGAAGAGGAAGTACGCGCGCCGTCCGACGTGCAGGTGCTCGGCTCCGCCGCCACCGACGACAGCAGCACCCGCGAACTGACCGGCGGCATCAGCCTCGCCGTGTCGCCGAACGGGCTCGACCCGCGCACGCTGCCGTCCGTCGGCACGCTCGCGAGCGCCATTCCGTCGCAGCGTGTCGTGGCCGACGCGCGCGACGATCGCGTGCTCGTCTCCTCCCGTGAGCAGAACCTCGTGGCGAGCTTCATTGCGCGGCGTTACCGCGTCGCCCAGGAACCCGTGAGCGAGCTCGTGCGCGCCGCATTCGACACCGGTCGCGAAGTGGGGCTCGATCCGCTCCTGCTGCTCTCCGTGATGGCTATCGAATCCGGCTTCAATCCGTATGCGGAAAGCGGAGTCGGCGCGCAGGGGCTGATGCAGGTCATGTCGAAGGTGCATTCGGACAAGTTCCAGTACTTCGGCGGCTCGCATGCGGCGCTCGATCCGCTCGCGAACATCAAGGTCGGCGCGCTGGTGCTGAAGGACTGCATCGCGCGCGGCGGCTCGGTGGCGGGCGGTCTGCGCTACTACGTCGGCTCGACGTCGCAGGACGACGGCGGCTACGGCGCCAAGGTGCTTGCGGAGCGCACGCGCCTGCGCGACGTGGCCCGCGGCCGCAATGTGCCGATCAACGCGCCGCAGACGCCGGCGCAGCCGGCTCCGAAGCAGGTGCTGGCATCGGCCGCGACCGATTCGAACAAGCGCGTCCACGCGACGCTCGACGGCGCGAAGCCGATCACGCCGCCGAAGTCCGGCATCTCGGCTCCGCACGATCAGGACGATGCCGATACGGACAGCCAGCCGAAGCATGTGGCGTCGGCGGATCTGGGTGCGTGATCCGGCACGGAAAGCGCAGCGCATGAACGAAAAAAGGCACCCTCGGGTGCCTTTTTTGCGTTTTGCCTTGCTTTCTGCGGCCGGCGAATCAGTGCTTGAACAGCGTGGCGAGCCGCTCGACCGCTTGCTCGAGTTTCGAGTACGCCGTTGCATAAGACAGCCGGATATATTGATCCGGCGCATGAAAGCCGAAATCCGCGCCCGGCACGAGCACGACGCCCGCGTCGTGCAGCATCGCGCGGGTGAGCGCGTCGCTGTCGCCGGCGGCGGGGTGCGACACGCCGCGCGTGTCCGCGTAGACGTAGAACGCGCCGTCCGGCACGACGGGCACGCCGAAGCCGAGCGAGCGCAGCGCTGGCACGATGAAATCGCGGCGCCGCTTGAACTCCAGGCGGCGTGATTCGTAGATGGCGAGCGTTTCCGGCTCGAAGCAGGCGAGGGCGGCGTGCTGCGCGAGCGCGGACGCGCAGATGAACAGATTCTGCGAAAGTTTCTCCATCGCGCTGATCATCGAGGGCGGCACGACCAGCCAGCCGAGCCGCCAGCCCGTCATGCTGAAATATTTCGAGAAGCTGTTGACGGTCACGACGTCGTTGCCGAAAGAGAGCGCCGAGACCGGTTTCGCGTCGTAGCTCAGGCCCTGATAGATCTCGTCGACGATCGTGAAGCCGCCCTTCGCGCGCACGGTCTCGACGATGCGCCGCAGTTCGTCCGGCTCGATCGACGTGCCGGTGGGGTTCGACGGCGACGCGAGCAGCACGCCGCGCGTGTTCGCGCCCCAATGCGCCTCCACGTGCCCGGCCGTGAGCTGGAAGCGCTCGGCGGGGCCGCTCGGGATCAGCACCGGCTTGCCGTCGACGGCGGCAACGAAATGGCGGTTGCACGGATAGCAGGGGTCCGGCATCAGCACTTCGTCGCCGTGATCGACGAGCGCCATGCATGCGAGCAGCAGCGCCGCCGACGCGCCCGCCGTCACGACGATGCGCTCCGGCGCCACGTCGACCCCGAAATCGTCGCGATAGTGCCGCGCGATCGCCTCGCGCAGCGGCGCGATGCCGAGCGCGTTGGTGTACTGCGTGACGCCGCGCCGCAGTGCGTCGGCGGCGGCGTGGATCACGGGCTCGGGCGCGGTGAAATCGGGTTCGCCGATGCCCATGTGGATGATGTCGCGCCCCAGGCCTTCCAGAAGCTGCGCTTCCTTCATCAGTTCCATCACATAGAACGGCTCGATGGCGTCCACGCGGGCGGCCAGCCGCATCAGCGGTTCGGCTAGGGTGTTCATGGTCGGAGATCCGGTCTGGGCGGGCGGCTGCGCGCGAGGCTCGCGGCCGCCTTCGGGAGTTCAGCCGCGGCCGCGGCCTTGCGCTTCGGCCGGGCGCAACTGCACGGCCAGCTTGTCGAGCACGCCGTTCACGTACTTGTAGCCGTCGGAGCCGCCGAAGGTCTTCGTCAGCTCCACCGCCTCGTTGATGACCACGCGATACGGAATGTCGAGGTGATGCTTGAATTCGAACGCGGCGACGAGCAGCACCGCGCGCTCCACCGGCGACAACTGCTCGACCGGCCGGTCGAGACACGGCTGCAACTGGGCCGACAGCGCGTCGGCCTCCTTGATCACGCCGTGCAGGATCGCGTCGAGGTGGTCGTGATCGGCCTTGTCGAAGCCCTGCGCGTTGCGCAGCTGCGCATCGATTTCGCCGCCGGGCGCGCCCGACAGCAGCCACTGGTAAAGCCCTTGCGTCGCGAGTTCGCGCGAACGGCGTCGTGCGCTCTTCATGCGCGGTCCTCGTCTTCGTCTTCATCGTCGTCGCCGCCCAACTGCTCAAGCGCGACCGACAGGTTGGCCATCTCGACCGCCACGCGCGCGGCGTCGCGGCCCTTTTCGGTCATGCGCGCGACCGCCTGCTCGTCGTTTTCGGTCGTGAGCACGGCGTTCGCCACCGGCGTGCCGAAATCGAGCGCGATGCGCGAGATGCCCGCGCCGCTTTCGTTCGACACGAGTTCGAAGTGATACGTCTCGCCGCGCACGACGGCGCCAAGCGCGATCAGCGCGTCGAACTGGCCCGACTCGGCGAGCTTTTGCAGCGCGAGCGGGATTTCCAGCGCGCCCGGCACGGTGACGAGCAGCACGTCCTGGCCGATCACGCCGAGGCGCTCCAGCTCTTCGATGCACGCGTCCGCGAGGCCGTTGCACACCGGCTCGTTGAAGCGCGATTGCACGATGCCGATGCGCAGGCCGTCACCGTCGAGGTTCGGCTGGTATTGTCCGATTTCCATTGATTGAGTCCGTTTTTCTGGGTGTTTGGTGTAGAGGCGGCGTGTTGCGGGTCTCGCGCGCGGCTCAGGCCGAGCGCAGATGCGTGACGGCAGTGTCCCCCGGCGTGGCGGGGCAGCCCGGCATCGGAATGAAACCCGTAACCTCGAGGCCGTAGCCGGACATGCTGCCGAGCTTGCGCGGGTTCGAGAGCACCTGCATCTTGCCGACGCCGAGCTCGCGCAGGATCTGCGCGCCGATGCCGTAGGTCTTGAAGTCGATCGGACGGCGCTTCAGTTGCTCCGCCTTGTCTTTCCTGTCGAACGCCTGGAACACGTCGATCAGGTGCTCCTTCGAATCGTGGCAGTTCAGGAGCACGATCGCGCCGAGATCGCGCGACGCGATTTCCTTCATGGCCGCATCGAGCGTCCATGAGTGCGTCGAGGAGTCTATTTCGAGCAGGTCGAGCACCGAAAGCGGCTCGTGCACGCGCACGGGCGTTTCGCGGTCGGGCGTGGGCGTGCCGCGCACGAGCGCGATATGCGGCGAGCCGCTCGGCTGGTCGCGGTACAGCACCGCGCGAAACGCGCCGTGCGCCGTCTGCATCGTGCGCTCCGCGACGCGCTCGACGATCGATTCCGTGCGGCTGCGGTAGTGAATCAGGTCGGCGATCGTGCCGATCTTGATGCCGTGCTGCTGCCCGAACCCGATCAGGTCGGGCAGGCGCGCCATTTCGCCGTCGTCCTTGATGATTTCGCAGATCACCGCGGCCGGCGTCAGGCCCGCGAGCGCGGTCAGGTCGCAGCCGGCTTCCGTGTGGCCCGCGCGCACGAGCACGCCACCCGGCTGCGCCTGGATCGGGAACACGTGGCCCGGCTGGACGATGTGCTCGGCGCGGGCGTCGTGGGCGACGGCCGCCGCGATGGTCCGGGCGCGGTCGCTCGCGGAGATGCCGGTCGTCACGCCCTCGGCGGCTTCGATGCTGACCGTGAACGCGGTGCCGTACTGCGTGCCGTTGCGGTGGGTCATCGGCGGCAGGTTGAGCAGCCGGCAGCGTTCCTGCGTGAGCGTGAGGCAGATCAGCCCGCGGCCGTAGCGCGCCATGAAGTTGATTGCCTCGGGCGTGACGAAATCGGCGGCGATGACGAGGTCGCCCTCGTTTTCGCGGTCTTCTTCGTCGACGAGGATCACCATCCGGCCGGCTTTCAGTTCAGCGATGATCTCGAGAGTGGAGGCGAGCGACATGATGGCGTCCGAAACAGGAAAGCGCGTATTTTACGCCACGGCTGATGGTCGGGCGGGAATCGGGCGATGTAATCGGGAAAATTGTCGCGGGACGCCGCCGCGCCGTGCGCACGAACGGCGCGCGCACGAGCGGCGCGGCGTGCTCAGGCCGCCGGTGCCGGATTTCCCGCCGTCCCGGACACGCTCAGAATCCGCTCCACGTAGCGCGCGATCAGGTCGATTTCGAGATTGACCTTCGAGCCGGCCGCGAGCGCCTTGAGCGTCGTCACTTCGACGGTGTGCGGGATCAGGTTGATCGAAAACTCGCAGCCGTCCGGGCGGTCGTTCACCGCGTTGACCGTGAGGCTCACGCCGTTGACCGTCACCGAGCCCTTGTAGGCCAGATACTTGCCGATATCGCGCGAGGCCAGGATCCGCAATTCGTGCGATTCGCCGACGCGCTCGAAGCGCGTGACCTCGCCCAGGCCGTCGACATGGCCCGACACCAGATGGCCGCCCAGCCGGTCGTGCGCGCGCAGCGCCTTTTCGAGATTGACCTCGCCCGGCGCGCCGAGGCCCGCCGTCTTGTTCAGGCTTTCGCGGGACACGTCGACCGCGAACGAATGCGCCGACTTCTCGATCACGGTCATGCACGCGCCTTGAATCGCGATGCTGTCGCCGAGTTCGACGTCGGCGAGATCGAGCGCGCCCGCGTCGAGCGTCAGGCGCACGCCGGCTTCGGGCCCGGCGCCGAGCGGCGCGATCTTTTCGATGCGGCCCACGGCCGCGACAATTCCGGTAAACATCGAGATTCCTCGCTTATCTGTAATCAACGCGCCGCCTACTGAGCGGCCTTCGCTTCGACGAAGCGCGCCAGGATGCGCAGATCGTCGCCGAGACGATCGATGCGGTGAAATTTCAGGTGCGCCCGCGCGTCGAGCGTTTCGGGCGGCGCGAAGTCGAACATGCCGGGCGCGTTGCCAAGGAGGCTCGGCGCGAGATAGACCAGCAATTCGTCGACGCAGCCTTCGCGCAGCAGCGAACCGTTCAGCTTGTGCCCCGCCTCGACGTGCAGTTCGTTGATGCCGCGATCGGCGAGCACGCCGAGCATCGCGGGCAGATCGACCTTGCCGTGCTCGTTCGTGAGTTCGATCAGATCGGCGCCGCGCTCGCGCAGCGCGGCCACGCGCGCCGGGTCGGCGTCCCTCGCGCAGAACACCCACGGCGGCGCGCCGTCCAGAATCTTCGCGGCGAGCGGCACGTCGAGCCGGCTGTCGATCAGGATGCGCTGCGGCTGGCGCGGCGTATCGACGGCGCGCACGGTCAGTTGCGGATCGTCTTCGCGCACCGTGCCGATGCCGGTCAGGATCGCGCATGCGCGGGCGCGCCACGCGTGGCCGTCGGCGCGCGCGTCCTCGCCCGTGATCCACTGGCTTTCGCCCGTCGGCAGGCTCGTGCGGCCGTCGAGCGTCGCGGCGACCTTCATGCGCACCCACGGCCGGCGGCGCGTCATGCGCGAGACGAATCCGATGTTCAATTCATACGCCTCGTTCGCGAGCAGGCCGCACCGCACGTCGATGCCCGCGTCGCGCAGCATCGTGAGGCCGCGTCCGGAAACGGCGGGATTCGGGTCCTCCATCGCGGCGATGACCTTTTCCACGCGCGCGTCGATGAGCGCGTGCGCGCACGGCGGCGTGCGGCCGAAGTGGCTGCACGGCTCGAGGGTGACGTAGGCGGTCGCGCCGCGCGGGTCCTTGCCGCGCGCCCGGGCGTCCTTCAGCGCGCGGACTTCGGCGTGGTCCTGGCCGGCCGGCTGGGTGAAGCCCATGCCGATGACTTCGCCGTTCTTGACCAGCATGCAGCCGACGCGCGGATTCGGCGTCGTCGTGTACATGCCGCGCGCGGCGAGCGCCAGCGCGCGTTCCATATAGGTGAAATCGGTTTGCGAGAACATCGTGTCGGCCTGGTTGCGCGGTTCAGGCCGCGAGCTTCGCGAACGCGCCGCGCGCGGCGTCGAGCGTCGCGTCGATCACGGCGTCGTCGTGGGCGATCGACACGAATCCCGCCTCGTACGCCGACGGCGCGAAGTACACGCCCGCGTCGAGCATCGCATGGAAGAACGCGTTGAAGCGCGCGGTGTCGCCTTGCGTCACCTGCGCGAAGCTCGCCGGAACGGCGTCCGCGAAATAGAGGCCGAACATGCCGCCGAGCGCGTCGGCCACGAACGGCACCTTCGCGTCGCGCGCGGCGGCGGTGAGGCCGTCGGCGAGGCGTTTCGTCTGGCGCGCGAGCTGGTCGTAGAAGCCGGGCTTCTGGATCAGCTGCAGGGTCTTGAGACCGGCCGCGACCGCGATCGGATTGCCCGACAGCGTGCCCGCCTGGTAGACGCCGCCGAGCGGCGCGAGATGCGCCATGATGTCGCGCCGTCCGCCGAATGCCGCGGCCGGCATGCCGCCGCCGATCACCTTGCCGAGGCACGTCAGGTCCGGCTTCACGCCGTACACCTGCTGCGCGCCGCCGAGCGCCACGCGAAAGCCGCACATCACCTCGTCGAAGATCAGCACCGCGCCGTGCTCGTCGCAGCGCTCGCGCAGCGCGCGCAGGAACTCGGGCGTCGCGCGCACGAGGTTCATGTTGCCCGCGACCGGCTCCACGATCACCGAAGCGATCTCGGCGCCGAACGCCGCGAACGCTTCGTTCAACTGCTCGACGTTGTTGTATTCCAGCACGGTGGTGTGCTTCGCGATGTCGGCCGGAACGCCTGCCGACGTGGGGTTGCCGAACGTCAGCAGCCCGGAGCCCGCCTTGACGAGCAGGCTGTCGGCGTGGCCGTGATAGCAGCCCTCGAATTTCACGATGCGGCTGCGGCCGGTGAAGCCGCGCGCGAGGCGCAGCGCGCTCATCGTCGCCTCGGTGCCGCTCGACACCATGCGCACCTGTTCGATCGACGGCACGAGCTTGCAGATTTCCTCCGCGATCTCGATTTCCGCCTCGGTCGGCGCGCCGAACGAAAAGCCGTTGGCGAGCACGCGCTGCACGGCGTCGAGCACTTCCGGATGCACGTGGCCGAGAATCATCGGGCCCCAGGAGCCGATGTAGTCGATGTAGCGCTTGCCGTCGGCGTCCCAGAAATACGGGCCCTGGGCGCGCTCGATGAAGCGCGGCGTGCCGCCGACCGAGCGAAACGCCCGCACGGGCGAGTTGACGCCGCCGGGGATGGTCTTCTGGGCGCGATCGAATAGAACCTGATTCTTGGACATGGATTGGGGCCTGCGCTGAAAGTGAGTGCTGATGCCGGTGAACCGACGGGGCCGTGGCGCCGGAGGGCCCGGCGCGCACCTTTGGGAAGCGGCCGATCGACGAACGGTTCAACGGCGCAAATCAGTTTTAAATTGTACCGGAGACGTCAGGATAGAGCCCGCGCCGCGGCGCGCCTCATGCGGCGTGGAGGGGCGGCCGCGGCCGATGTCCGGTGCGTTCCCGCCAGAGTTTATCGAGTGCGCCCTCGGCCATCGGCTTGATGATCGTGCCGGAACTCTGCGCGTCCCAGGTCTGCACGGAAAACGGATGGGCGCGCAGTTCGTCGCGCGTCACGACGACGCTCTCGTGCGCATCGACGAGCCAGTCGTAGACGAAATCGATGCACAGCCGAAAGCCGCGCTTTCGCGTCGGATCGGGCACTTCGTAGGGCGCGCGCGTCACGTAGCCGGACGCGAAGACGCCCCTGGGCGCCTGCGCCACGCGATGCACGAATACGCGGTCGCCGGGCATGAGGCTGCGCGAGCTGCCGCAGCCCCATGCGTCGGTCACGGCGACGCCGGCCGCGACCCGGCGCGCAACGTCCGGCAGCTCGGGCCACGGCCACTTTCCGGGGCTCCAGATGAGAAGAAAGGCGGTCATTCGGGGGTTCGGTCGTTCAAACGGATCGAAAGAGCTTACCGGATCATGGGGCCGGATGAGCGGAAGGGGTCGCGTACAATGGCCGTTCGCTCGCCGCGCCCGCTCGACCGTGTTCCAAACGCTCCGATGCGCCGCGGCATCCGGCCACCACCTTCAAAGCTCACAGCCTGCGCCTGGCGCCCGAGCCGATCCCCATGACACACACCAAGCGGCGCAGTCCCGATGCCCGTCTGATCCTCTTGCTCGGCGCACTGGCCGCCTGCGGGCCGCTGTCGATCGACATGTACCTGCCGAGCCTGCCCGCGCTCGCCGCGTCGTTCGGCACGAGCGCGGCCGCGGCGCAGAGCACGCTCACGAGTTTCATGGCGGGCTTCTCGATCGGCATGCTGCTGTACGGGCCGCTTTCCGACGCCTACGGCCGGCGCCCGGTGCTGCTCGGCGGCATCGCGCTCTACACGGTGGCGAGCGTCGGCTGCGCGCTGGCGCTTTCCATCGACGCGCTCATCTTCGTGCGCTTTTTGCAGGCGCTCGGCGCGGGGGCGGCGTCGGTGCTCGCGCGTGCGATCGCGCGCGACGCCCACGAAACCGCCGACGCCGCCCGCGTGCTCTCCATGCTCTCCATCGTCACGTCGATCGGGCCGCTGCTCGCGCCGCTCATCGGCGGGCAGTTGCTGCTGCTCGGCGGCTGGCGCGTGGTGTTCGTCGCGCTGACGGCGTTCGGCGCGGTGTGCGCGGTGACCGCGTACCTGCGCGTGCCGGAAACCTGGCCGCGCGAGAAGCGGGCGAGCTCGGCGGTGGGGCGCTCGTTCGCCGCCTACGGGCGGCTCCTGACCGATCCCGTCACGTGGGGGCACATGCTGTGCGGCGGGATGGCGTTCGCGTCGATGTTCGCGTACATCACGGCGACGCCGTTCGTCTATATCGACTACTTTCACGTCAAGCCGCAGTACTACGGGCTGCTGTTCGGGCTGAACATCGTCGGGATCATCTCGGGGAACGTGCTGAACACGCGCATGGTCGGGCGTGTCGGCTCGCTGCGCATGATTTCGGGCGCGGCGTTCGTGAGCGTGGTCGCCGCGCTCGCCGTCGCGCTCGTGTGCCTGACGGGGTGGGGCGGACTGTGGTCGATCGTCGTGTGCCTGTTCTTCGTGGTGGGCGTCGTGGGCCTGCTGTCGGCGAACTGCACGACCGATCTGATGCATCGTTATCCGCACAATGCGGGCGCGGCGGCGGCGCTCTTCGGCGCGGTGCAGCTCGCGCTCGGCGCGCTCGCGAGCCTCGCGATCGGCCTCTTTCACGACGGCTCGCCGTATGGCATGGGCATCGTGATCGGCATCTGCGGCCTTCTCACCTTCGCCGGGCGCACGCTCGTGCTGCGCTGGCACGAGACGCCGGTGCGGGCGGTGTGACCCCGCGGCGCGTGTGCGCCGGACGCCCGCGCGCCGCTCGCGCCGGGCGTTTCAGGTGCTTCAGGCGCCTCAGGCGCCTCAGGCGCGCGACGGCTCCCGGAGCGCCAGCCAGCGGGCCGCGCGGATATCGCGCACGCGAAACGCCCCGAGGATCGCTTCGTTGATGTCGGAGGTGAGGTTCAGCTGCCCGTTCGACGGGTCCGCGATCCAGTACTGCGCTTCCAGGCGGATGCGGCCATCGGCGATGTCCGCGATGTAGACGGCGGGCGGTGGCATCTGCAGCACGCGCGCCTGAGCGGACAGGATCGTGAGGATGGCTTCTTTTGCGGCGGCCGTGTCACTTTCGATGTCGATGTGGATCGAGTTCGAGAGGCGCAGCGTGTTGTCGGTCCACGACTGGTTGATCACCGTGTTGACCGTGAGCGTGTCGTTCGGAACGAGCGCCTCGATGCCGTCGCCGGTCGTGATGGTCGTGTAGCGCACGGTCATGTGCGTGACGCGGCCCTTCACGCCGCCTGCCGCGATCGTGTCGCCGATGCGCACCGACTGCTCGAAGAGCACGATCAGTCCGCTGATGTAGCTTGCCGCGAGCCGCTGCAGCCCGAGCCCCACGCCGATGCCGAGCGCGCCGGCGAACGCCGCCATCGCCTTCACGTCCACGCCCGCCTGCGCCAGCACGGCGACGGTCGCGACCGTCCACACGGCGATATCGATGATGCGGCGCATCGCGAGCGCGAGATTCGGCGACAGCCGCGTGCTGCGTTCGAGCCGCCGCCCGAGCCATTTGATCGTGCCGTGCGCGACGATCATCACGACGATCGCGGTGGCGGCGCCCGCCGCGAGCGACAGCAGATTGACCCTGACCGGGCCGGCGGTGAGCCGGATCGCGCGGGCGGCGTCGAGCACGTGCTCGAGATCGCGCTCGGGCTGAAGCACGGCGAACATCACGCACAGGCAGACGAGCCAGCTCAGGCAGCGCAGCAGCAGGCGCAGCACCGGCACCGGGCGGAACACCAGTTCCAGCACGAGCGCGGGGATCTGAATGAGGAGTTGCAGCACGCTCGCGAGCGCCATGACGACGAGCAGTTCCGTGTCGATCCAGGGCCTTGCCGTCAGATAGGCGGCCAACAGCATGAGCAGGCAGCAGCACGCGGGCACAAAGCACACGCAGATGCTCCAGAGCGGCCGCCAGCGCCGCGTGTCGGGGATTTTCGCGCGCAGCCGGCGCAGCAGGAAGACGGCGAGCGCGCCTGAGGCAACGACGACAAGAAGGAGGGTGACGAGTTCGCCCGGGCTCGCGTTCGCGAGTGCGCGGGCGCTCAGATCGGCGAGCGACTCGAAGTGCTCATTGTCGGGGGCGGTGAGATAGAGGTCGGGCATGAGCGGTGTCGCGCGGCGGACGCGATGCCGCCGCGCATTCGGATAAGCGACGGGAGCGACATACTGCGTGCGCGCCTCGCACAGATGGATCAGAAAACTCCCAATCGCTTGCCGCTTGCCGTTCTTCGCACCGCGGATACGGCTTGTTCAGCTTCCGCTCGCTGGCAGTCCCGCCCCGACCATGGCTTTCAGGAACGTGAACGCCGTGGCCTCGACGCGCGCGACGGCTTCCGGCTCGACGCCCGCGCCGTGGCCGCCGTCGCGGTTTTCCAGATACCAGACCCGCGCATGGCCCTGCGCCTGCATCTTCGCCGCCATCTTGCGGGCGTGGCCGGGATGCACGCGATCATCGGTCGTCGACGAGGTGAAAAGCACCGGCGGACAGGCCGCGTCCGCCCGCACGTTCTGATACGGCGAATAGGTCATCAGGAACCGCAGGTCGCGGGCGTCCTCGGGGTCGCCGTATTCGTCGATCCACGACGCGCCCTGCAGGAGCAGGTGAAAGCGCGCCATGTCGAGGAGCGGCACCTCCGAAAGCACCGCCCCGAACAGTTCCGGCCGCTGCAACATGCACGCGGCGGTGAGGAGGCCGCCGTTGCTGCCGCCGCGAATGGCAAGCTGGCGGGGTGTCGTCGCGCCCGAGTCGATCAGCGACTCGGCGACCGCGATGAAGTCGTCGAACGACACCTGCCGCTTCTCGCGCTGCGCCGCCTGATGCCAGAGCGGCCCGAACTCGCCGCCGCCGCGGATGTTCGCAACCGCGAAGAGGCCGCCCGCTTCGAGCCATGCGATGCCGGTCGTCGCGTCGTAGTGCGGATCGAGCGCGACTTCGAAGCCGCCGTAGCCGTAGAGCAGGCAAGGCGCGGCGCTGCCCGCGAGCGCCGCTTCCCGGCCGATCAGCCAGTATGGAATCGCTTCGCCGTCGGGGGCGGTTGCGTGGCGGCGCACGGCGGCGAGGCCCGCGGTGTCGAACTGGGCGGGCAGCTGCGCGAGGAGCGTCCACGGCGCATCCGTGGCAAGGTCCGCGTGATAGAGCGACGGCGGCGTCAGGAAGTGTTCGACGTGGATCAGCACGGTGTCGTCGCGCTCCGAATCGATCGCGTCGACGTACGACTGGCTCGCGTCCGGCAGCCGGAAAGCACGCGCCTCCCAGGCCGCCCCGGCCTCCGCGGGCGGCCGCCACAACGTGATGCGCGGCGAGCCGTCGTCCATTTGCGAGACGATCAGCCAGTGCTTCGTGAAGTCGATGTCGGCGAGCACGTTGCGTCCCGCGGGCGCGAACAGCACCGTGAAGTCGCGCGCGCCGGCGAGAAACGCGTCGCGCCGGATGACGAGCAGCGTTCCGCTCGCGTGCTGCTCGCCGCCGATCGACCACGCCTCGCGCGGCGTGACGAAGAGCCAGCCGTTCCAGTGCTCGATTTCCGCGTGCAGCGGCAGGTCGTATTGCCGCCAGTCGCCGGCGGCTTCGTCGAGCCAGAAGTGCATCGTTTCGAAGAATGTCACGGCGCGCGACGCGAAGTGCAGCTTTTCGAGCGGATCGTAGTCGGCGCCCGCCGACACGTCGCGGCGCTTGCCTTCGAACACGACCGGGGCGCCCGCAAGCGGCGTGCCGCGCGACCAGCGGCGCGCCTCGCGCGGAAAGCCCGAGGTCGTGAGCGCGGGCTTCTTGCTGTGCGCGCTGTCGTCCCAGCCCACGTAGACGGTGTCTCGGTCGATCCACGAGATGCCGTGCTTGCCGACGTCGGGCAATTCGAAGCCGCCTGCAACGAACGCGCGCGACTCGATATCGAACTCGCGCACGATGCAGGCGTCCGAGCCGCCCGGCGACAGGCTGACGAGCGCGCGGTCCCAGGTGGGGTAGAGCATGTCGAAGTCGTGCAGGGCCCAGCGGGTGTCGTCGTCTTTGATGTTGTTGAGGTCGAGCGAATCGACGTCGAGAACGGTTTGCCACTGCGGCTTGCCTGCGAGCCACGCGCTCCAGGGCGTGCGGCGCACGATGCCGAGCGGATGCTCGTCGTCCTGCCAGGTGTTGTAGCCCCAGTCGCCGTAGCGCGAGCACGTGACGATGCGGTCCTGCGACGTGTACGCCTTCGCGAGCCGCGCGGTGAGCGCGTCGGCTGCGGGCGTCTTGCCGAATTCGTTTTCCGTGCGATCGTTTTGCGCACCGACCCAGGCGTCGACTTGCGTGCTGTCGAGCGACTCGAGCGTGATGAACGGGTCGCCGTCGTTCGAAAGGGGCCAGACGAGTTCGGGATGCAAGGACAAAAAGCTCATTTCGATGGGTTGGGCGGGAGCGCCCCCGGGTTGCGGGAATGTTCGATTATGGACGCTGGCGCTCGGGGTTGGACGGATGGGGCGGATTTAACACCGTTTGATGCGCTGGCGCTTGGTCGGGGTTGGGTGGTTGTAGAACCGTCTGATGCGCTTGCGCTCCCATGAAACTTGCTTTGGTATTGGTTTATTAGCTTCGCCCCTGTGCGGGGCAGCAGTCACTTTCTTTGCAGCAGCAAAGAAAGTAACCAAAGAAAGCAGCTATGGGGTCAGCGGTATTAGGAGGGAATCGCATTGAGTCATTCAGAGTGGCCCGACCGTGGGAGTGTCCACCTCTGTACGTTGAGCGGACAGGTACGCGGACCCGCTGTGTCATCGCACCATTAAACGAAGTGGTAAGGCAGTCATTCATCCGTCTCGGCACTGCGTGCCCGACGTAGGGTTTGCTGGATGTAGGCGGGTGCGGCGACATGACGAGCGCCTTTGGTGCACACGGCCACGGCGTGCGTTGGTGCGCGTGGGAAAAAGCGAAGCGATTGGTGGTGGCGAACCTCGCGTCGGAGCGAAGCGAGGACGGATGGATGATGGCCTTACCGCTTCGTTCGAAGGCGCGAGGGCGCAAAGGGTCCGCGTACCAATCCGGCTGAAAGACAGAGCAGGACACTCCCGCGGTCGGGCCACTCTGAAAGCTCAAACGTGGTCACGTCCTAATCCCGCTGACCCCATAGCTGCTTTCTTTGGTTACTTTCTTTGCAGCAGCAAAGAAAGTGACTGCCGCCCCGCACAGGGGCGAGCTAATAGACCAATAGCAAAGCAAGCTTCACCAGGGCACAAGCGCATCAAACGGTTGAACAAACACCCACCCCGAGCGCCAGCGGTCCACCTTGTGCAAAGAAAGTGACTGCCGCCCCGCACAGGGGCGTGCTAATAGAGCAATAGCAAAGCAAATTTCACAGAAGCACAAGCGCATCAAACGGTTCAACAAACACCCACCCCGAGCGCCAGCGACCCCCTCAGGCCAGTCGCTCCTCCGTCTTCGGATCGAACAACACCGCCTTCGACACGTCGAAAAGCAGCGTCATGTTCGTAAGCGGCTGCGGGTTCGCCGCCGGGTGCACGCGGCTCACGATGCGTTTGCCGTTCACCTGCGCGAACACGAGCGTGTCGGGCCCGGTCGGCTCGATCACGTCGACCTTCACTTCCACCGGCTGCAGCCGCTTGTCGTCGACGTCGTGCGCGCTGCGCGCATCGGTGATGCGCTCCGGGCGCAGGCCGAGCACCACCTCCTGGCCGACCTTGCTGCGCAGCGGCGCCGCATCGAAGGGCAGGTTCAGCACCTGGCGCGCGACGCCCGTATCCAGTTCGAGCCCGACGCCCGAGCCCGATTCCACCAGCTTGCCGCTGATGAAGTTCATCGGCGGCGCGCCGATGAAGCCCGCGACGAACAAATTCGACGGCGAATCGTAGATCTCCTGCGGCGCGCCGAATTGCTGCACGACGCCGTCCTTCATCACCGCGATGCGGTCGCCGAGCGTCATCGCCTCGATCTGGTCGTGCGTCACGTAGACAATCGTGGTGCCGAGGCGCTGATGCAGCAGCTTGATCTCGGAGCGCATTTCGATGCGCAGCTTCGCGTCGAGGTTCGAGAGCGGCTCGTCGAACAGGAACATGACCGGGTCGCGGGCGAGCGCGCGGCCCATCGCGACGCGCTGGCGCTGGCCGCCCGAAAGCTGGCCCGGCTTGCGGTCGAGCAGATGCTGGATCTGCAGCGTGTCCGACACGCGGTCGACGATCTTCTTCTGCTCGTCCTTCGGCACCTTGCGGATGTTCAGGCCGAACGAGATGTTCTCGCGCACGCTCATCGAAGGGTAGAGCGCGTACGACTGGAACACCATCGCGATGTCGCGGTCCTTCGGCGAGAGGTTGTTCACCGTCTTGCCGTCGATCATGATGTCGCCCTTCGTCACGGTCTCGAGGCCGGCGATCATGTTGAGAAGCGTCGACTTGCCGCAGCCCGAGCCGCCGACGAGGATCAGGAACTGACCGTCGTCGATGTCGATGTTGACGCCCTTGAGAACCGGCACCCCGTTCGGGTAGGTCTTGTACACGTCACGGATGGAAAGGCTTGCCATTGTGAATCCTCAGTTGTCTCGGTTGCTGCTCGTTTGTCCTGGTCAGCGGGCACGCGGCGCCACGCACGCGCCGCCCGCCGCAAAAAAATCAGCCCTTCACCGCGCCCGCCGTCAGGCCGCGCACGAAGTACCGGCCGGCGACCATGTAGACGAGAAGGGTGGGGAGCGCCGCGATGATCGCGCCCGCCATGTCGACGTTGTATTCCTTCACGCCCGTGGACGTATTCACGAGGTTGTTCAGGGCAACGGTGATCGGCATCGAATCGACGCCGGAGAACACGATCCCGAACAGGAAGTCGTTCCAGATCTGCGTGAACTGCCAGATGAGGCAGACCATGAAGATGGGCAGCGACACCGGCAGCAGGATCTTCGTGAAGATGGTGAAGAAGCCCGCGCCGTCGATGCGCGCCGCCTTCACGAGCTCGGCCGGAATGCTCACGTAGAAATTGCGGAAGAACATCGTCGTGAACGCGATCCCATACACGACGTGCACGAGCACGAGGCCCGGCACCGTGTTAGACAGGCCGAGGATGCCCTGCAGGCGCGCCATCGGCAGCAGGATGGCCTGGAACGGAATGAAGCAGCCGACCAGCAGCATCGTGAACACCGCGTCGGCGCCGCGAAAGCGCCAGTGCGTGAGCACGTAGCCGTTGAACGCGCCGATGATCGACGAGAGCAGCACGGCCGGAATCACCATCTTCACCGAGTTCATGAAGAACGGCTGCATGCCGTCGCAGCGCACGCCGGTACACGCTTCCTGCCACGCCTTGACCCACGGCGCGAAGGTCCAGCTGGTGGGCGGGGTGAGCAGGTTGCCGGTGCGCAGCTGGTCGAGGTCCTTGAACGACGTCGACACCATCACGTAGATCGGGAACAGGAAGTAAAGCGCGAACAGGATCAACGCCGCGTAAATGACGGCGCGGCTCATCGTCATCTTAGGCTGCATTGCGGGTGCTCCTCGATTCGAGATACATGAGCGGCACGAGCACCGCGACGACCGTTGCGAGCATCATCATCGACGACGCGGCGCCGACGCCGAGCTGCCCGCGGTTGAACGAAAACGTGTACATGAACATGGCCGGCAGCGATGAGGACGTGCCCGGCCCGCCGGCCGTCAGCGCGACGACGAGGTCAAAGGTCTTGATCGTGATGTGGCAGAGGATCAGCAGCACGGAGAAGAACACCGGCCGCATGCTCGGAATCACGATCTTGCGGTAGATGGTGGGCAGCCCCGCGCCGTCCATCTGCGCGGCCTTGAAGATTTCGCTGTCCACGCCGCGCAGTCCGGCGAGGAAAAGCGCCATCACGAAGCCGGTCGATTGCCATACGGCCGCGATCACGACGCAGAAGATCGCCTTGTCCGGATTGCCGAGCCAGTCGAACGAGAAGCTCGTCCAGCCCCAGTCGTGGAACACCTTCTCGAGACCCAGGCCCGGGTTGAGAATCCACTGCCACGCGGTGCCGGTCACGATGAACGAAAGCGCCATCGGATACAGGAAGATCGCGCGCAGCGCGCCTTCGTTGCGGATCCTCTGGTCGAGCAGGATGGCGAGAAAGAGGCCGAGCCCGACGCAGATCGCGATGAACGGAATGCCGAACCAGCCGAGATTCGCGGCGGACGTCCACCAGACGTCGTTGGCGAAGAGCTGCCGGTAGCGGTCGAGGCCGGAGAATTCGTAGCGCGGCATCAGCCGCGAATTGGTGAGCGAGAGGTAGCCCGTGATCAGGATGAAACCGTAGACGAACACGAGCGCGATCAGGACGCTCGGCGCGAGCACCAGTTTCGGAATCCATTTATCGGCAAGCGCCGCCGTGGGGGAAACCCGGCGGGGCGGGTTTTGCGGATTCTTGTCCGCGGTACCGCTGAGGGAGGCAGCCACAACTCGACTCCTGGAAGACGTGCGGGCAACAGGCTGCAGCGCGGGAGCGGCGCATTCGCAGTGTCACGCCAGCACATGATGCGACGATTTTGTTGCTTCATTCGAGGCGGGCGCCATCGGTGCAAACCGCACGGCGCCCGCTTGGCGCTTACATCGTTACTTCGTCTTTGCTGCGTTCGCGAGCGCCTGCACCGCGCTCTTCGAATCCTGCGACGAATTCATGAACTTCGTCACGACGTCGGTGATCGCACCAGCGGTGGCGTCGCCCTGAGCCATGCCGTGAGCGAGCGACGGCACATAGCCGCCCGACTTGAGCGAGGTCTGCTCGTCGGCGTACGCCTTCTTCGCGCAGTCGTCGAACTTGTCCATGTTCACGCCGAGGCGCACCGGCACCGAACCCTTGTTCAGGCTGAACTGCTCCTGGAACTGCGGCGACATGATGGTCTTCGCGAGCGCGAGCTGGCCGGGCGTCGCGTCCTTCTGGCCCTTCTGCTGGAAGAACACGAACGAGTCGACGTTGAACGTGAAGGACTTTTCCGTGCCCGGAACGGCCGCGCACACGTAGTCGCTGCCCGCCTTCTTGTTCGCGCCGGCGAATTCGCCCTTCGCCCAGTCGCCCATGAACTGCATGCCGGCCTTGCCGTTGATGACCATCGCGGTCGCGAGGTTCCAGTCGCGGCCGGTGCGGCCGTTATCGAAATACGACTGGATCTTGCGGACCGTGTCGAACACCTGAACCATCTTGTCCGAGGTGAGCGTCTTCTGGTCCAGGTCGACGATCGCCTTCTTGTAGAAGTCCGCGCCCTGCGAGAGCACCACGTCTTCCCACAGCGTCAGGTCCTGCCACGGCTGGCCGCCGGCCGCGACCGCGACGAGGCCCGCGGCCTTCATCTTGTCGGCGACCGCGAAGAACTCGGGCCAGGTGGTCGGCACCTTGCCGCCTGCCTTGTCGAGCGCGGCCTTGTTGATGTAGAGCCAGTTCACGCGGTGCACCGAGAAGGGCGCCGCCACATAGTGGCCTTCGGCGTGGATGATCTTGTCGATCTCGGGCGGCAGGTTCTTCTTCCAGTCGCCGGCGACGGAATCGATCGGCACGAGCACGCCTTGCTCCGCCCATTCCTGGATCAGCGGACCCTTGATCTGCGCCGCCGTCGGGGCATTGCCCGAGATCACCTGGGTCTTGAGCGCGGTCATGGCCGCGGCGCCCGCGCCGCCCGCGACGGCGAAGTCCTTCCAGGTGTAGCCCTGCTTGGTCATGTCGTCCTTGAGCACGCCAATCGCCTTCGATTCGCCGCCGGACGTCCACCAGTGCAGCACAGACACGGATTCGGCCGCCTGCACCGATGCCGACACGCCACACATGAGACCGGCAGCGCAAAGCGCGCCCATGAGCTTACGGACTTTCATTGTTTATCTCCTCCGAAACACCTGAACAAAAAGCGATTGGCCCCTGTGTCACCAGGAAGCGGGTGGTTAGAAAAAACGGGCAAAACATCGGTGGCCGGGCAGGCGGCGGCAGGAAGGAAGCGCGCTCAGGCGTTGCGCGCGCGTGAGCCCGCGCGGCGCCTGTGCGCAGCCGTCAGACCGGTTCCCGGCCGCACGGCTCTCAAGAGATGAGTGTTCTGAATCGCAACGGCTGTCTCCTCTTTTGATTTTTCGCGGCTTCGGCGAGCGATGGATTGCCGCGCGAAACTGCTCGAGGTTGGCAAGTCCGGCACCTGACGGCCGCCCTTCAATCCGGCGCCGTTGTCCGAGGTCCGTTAACATGCAAACAGGACGTCAAACCTCGGGAAAACGCTCATCTTCTGATTGACTTGAGCTTTTTTTTCCCGGATGACATTACCTCTTGATTTGGATTGTAGTTAAACTACAATTCAGTGTCAAAAAAATTTTTATCGGACTACGGTCCCCCCGAACCCGACGGAGACACATGCAAACCGACTCGAATTTCACCTTCGTACTCTTCGGCGGCACCGGCGACCTGTCGATGCGCAAGATCCTGCCCGCGCTCTACGAGGCGCACCGCGCCGGGATGCTGGCGGCGGCCGGGAAGATCGTGGCGGTGGCGCGCGGCGCGGAGTCGCGCGAGGCTTACCTGGCCTGGGTCGAGGAGCACGTGAAGCCGCACGTGTCGAAAAAGGGCGTGGACGAGGCCGCGTGGCGCGGGTTTCTCGCGCGGATCGAGTACGTGCACATCGACCTCGGCAAGCCGGAGGATTTCCGCATCCTGCGCGACGCGGTTGCCCAGCACGACGGCACGCGCGTGTTCTATCTCGCGACGGGGCCGTCGCTTTTCGTGCCGATCTGCCGCGCGCTTGCCGAGGTCGGCCTGAACCAGAACGCGCGCATCGTGCTGGAAAAGCCGCTCGGCTACGACCTGGAGTCGTCGAACGCGATCAACGACGCTGTCGGCGAAATCTTCCAGGAAGAGCAGATCTACCGGATCGACCACTATCTCGGCAAGGAGCCGGTGCAGAACCTGCTCGCGCTGCGCTTCGGCAATGCGCTTTTCGAGCCGCTCTGGCGCCGCGAGTGGGTGGAGAGCATCCAGATCACGATCGCGGAGGAACTCGGCGTGGAAGCGCGCGGCGACTTCTACGACAACACCGGCGCGCTGCGCGACATGGTGCAGAACCATTTGCTGCAACTGCTCTCCATCGTGACGATGGAGCCGCCGCATTCCATGGACTCCGACTCCGTGCGTGACGAAAAGCTGCGCGTGCTGCGCGCGCTCAAGCCCGTCGACGCGCGCGACATCAGCAAGGTCGCGGTGCGCGGCCAGTATCACGCGGGCGTGATCAAGGGCGCGTCCGTGCCCGCTTACGCCACCGAGCCGGGCGTGCGCCCGGACAGCACGACCGAGACGTTCGTCGCGCTGAAGGTGGAGATCGAGAACTGGCGCTGGGCGGGCGTGCCGTTTTTCCTGCGCACCGGCAAGCGGCTCGCCGACCGCGTCGCGGAGATCGTCGTGAATTTCCGGCCCGTGCCGCACTCGGCGCTCGGCGCGAACGCGCTGCGCGCGGGCGCGAACCGCCTCGTGATCCGCCTGCAGCCGAACGAAACCATCCGCCTCTACTGCCTCGCGAAGCAGCCGGGCGAGGGGATGAACCTCGCGAGCGTGCACCTCGACCTCGCCTTCGACCAGTTCTTCAAGGAAGGGCAGATGGAGGCGTATCAGCGCCTGCTGCTCGACGTGATCCACGGGCGTCTCGCGCTTTTCGTGCGCCGCGACGAACAGGAAGCGGCATGGCGCTGGGTCGAGCCGATCCTGAACGAATGGGCGGTCTCGCCCAAGCCGCCGAAGCCCTACGCGGCGGGCACGTGGGGGCCGGCCGCATCGAGCGCGATGCTGGCGCAGCATGGCACCTGCTGGCTGGAAGAGGAGAATTGAGGTTCGCGGCAGGTTTGGGGCTGCGGTGAACGTGCGGTGAGCGGAAACGGCAGGACGGCGCTGGCGCGCGGCAGGAGCGCCCGCGCAGCAAGAGAGACACGCGTTGGAACATGACCCGCCGCCGTGCAGCACGGCCGGGTTGGTCAACCAAAACAATGCAGGATGGAGGAGCAGTGATCGAGCTTCACACTTTCGACGACCCGCGCGCCCAGTCGGACGCGCTGGCGAAAGCCGTGGGCGACGCGCTACAGGCGTCGCTGGCGGCTCGCGGCGCGGCCACGGCCGGCGCCGCGCACCATGCGACGCTCGCCGTATCCGGCGGCACGAGCCCGCGTCCCTTTTTGCAGACGCTCTCTGCCGAGCCGCTCGACTGGGCGCACATCGACGTGACGCTCGTCGACGACCGGTGGGTGCCCGAGACCGATAGCGCGAGCAACGCGCGCCTCGTGCGCGAGACGCTCTTGCAGAACGCGGCGGCCGGCGCGTACTTCTGGCCGCTCGTCGACGCCTCGCAGCCACTCGAGGCGCACGTGGCGGACCTGAACGGCGACGCGCAGCGCCGCCTGCCGGACGTCGCGGTGCTCGGCATGGGCGAGGACGGCCACACGGCGTCGATTTTCGCCGACGCGCCCGAGTGGGACGTCGCGATCACGACGCACGACCGCTTCATCGCCGTGCATCCGGTCAGCGCGCCGCACGCGCGCGTGAGCCTGTCGATGTCGGCGCTGAAGCAGGTCGGCCAGCTCTATCTGCTGATTTCGGGCCAGAAGAAGCTCGACGTGCTGAACGCGGCGCTCGCCGCGCCGCAGAAAAATGCCATCTCGACGTTGGCCAATGCTCAGGGAGTGAAGCTCGATGTCTACTGGTGTGCATAGTAAGGCCGCGGCGGCCGGCAACCAGCACGCCGACGGACCGAGACTTCTTGCCGACATCGGCGGCACGAACGCCCGGTTCGCGCTCGAAACCGCGCCCGGCGAGATCGGGCAGGTCCGCGTCTACCCGGGCGCGGACTACCCGGGCATCGCCGAGGTCATGCAGCAGTACCTGAAGGACACCAAGGTCGGCCGCGTCAATCATGCGGCCGTCGCGATCGCCAACCCGGTGGACGGCGATCACGTGCAGATGACGAATCACGACTGGAGCTTTTCCATCGAGGCGACGCGCCGCGCGCTCGGCTTCGACACGCTGCTGGTCGTCAACGACTTCACCGCGCTCGCGATGGCGCTGCCCGGCCTGACCGATGCGCAGCGCGTGCAGGTGGGCGGCGGCGCGCGGCGGCAGAACAGCGTGATCGGCCTGCTCGGACCGGGCACGGGCCTGGGCGTGTCGGGCCTGATTCCCGCAGACGACCGCTGGATCGCGCTCGGCAGCGAGGGCGGGCATTCGAGCTTCGCGCCGTCGAACGAAAGCGAAGACCTCGTGATGCAGCACGCACGCCGGAAATGGCCGCACGTGTCGTTCGAACGCGTGGCCGCCGGGCCAGGGCTGGAACTGATCTACCGCACGTTCGCCGAGCGCGACGGGGTGGCGGTGGCGGACGACTTCTCGAGCGCCGACGTGACGAAGCGCGCGCATGACGGCGAGGCGCTCGCGCTTGAAGCCGTCAACTGCTTTTGCGGCATTCTCGGCACGTTTTCGGGGAATATCGCCGTGACGCTCGGCGCGCTGGGCGGCATCTATATCGGCGGCGGCGTCGTGCTGAAGCTCGGCGAGCTCTTTCACAAGTCGCCGTTTCGCGAGCGCTTCGAGGCGAAAGGGCGCTTCCAGCAATATCTGGCGGGCATTCCGACCTACGTGATCACCGCCGAATATCCGGCGTTTCTCGGCGTGTCGGCGATTCTCGCGGAGCAGTTGTCGAACCGGGCGAACAGCGGCTCGTCGGCGGTGTTCGAGCGCATCCGCCAGATGCGCGACGCGCTCACGCCCGCCGAGCGGCGCGTGGCCGATCTCGCGCTGAACCATCCGCGCTCGATCATCAACGATCCGATCATCGACATCGCGCGCAAGGCCGACGTCAGCCAGCCCACCGTAATCCGCTTTTGCCGCTCGCTCGGCTGCACGGGGCTGTCGGATTTCAAGCTCAAGCTCGCGACGGGCCTGACCGGCACGATCCCCGTGAGCCACAGCCAGGTGCATCTCGGCGACACCGCCACCGATTTCGGCGCGAAGGTGCTGGACAACACGGTGTCGGCGATATTGCAGCTGCGCGAGCATCTGAACTTCGACAACGTCGAGCGCGCGATCGACATCCTGAACGGCGCGCGCCGCATCGAGTTCTACGGGCTCGGCAATTCGAACATCGTCGCGCAGGACGCGCACTACAAGTTCTTCCGCTTCGGCGTTCCGACGATTGCCTACGGCGACCTGTACATGCAGGCCGCATCCGCGGCGCTGCTCGGCAAGGGCGACGTGATCGTGGCGGTGTCGAAGTCGGGGCGCGCGCCGGAACTGCTGCGCGTGCTCGAACTGGCGCTGCAGCAGGGCGCGACCGTGATCGCGATCACGTCGAGCAATACGCCGCTTGCCAAGCGCGCGACAGTGGCGCTCGAGACCGATCACATCGAGATTCGCGAGTCGCAGCTTTCGATGATCTCGCGCATCCTGCATCTCGTGATCATCGATATTCTCGCGGTCGGCGTGGCGATCCGGCGCGCGGCGCCCACGCCCGGCGCGACGCTGAACGAGGCGGTCGCGAAGGTGCGCGAGGCGGGCGACGAGGAAGCGGGCGCGGTGCTCGACTGGCTGAGCCACGGGGCATCGGGCGCGGCGCGGGAGTGACGCGCTCGTCCGTTTCCGGAGACGTGTGAGGAAAACGCGCTTGAGGAACACAAAAGGCCGCCGATGCGAATCGGCGGCCTTTTGTTTTGTGATGAGCGAGCGGTTTCGCGCGCTGCGCCGGGACGCTCAGACCATGGCGGCGATGTCGGTATCGAGTTGCTCGACGAGCGCGATATACCGGCACATGGCCTCGGCCCGGTCGACGCCCGCGAGCGCCGCCCACGCGCCGTGCTTGGCGCGCGCCACCGGATCGAGCGCGGAGGGCGGCTGCGCGGGGGCGTCGCCATCGACCGCCTGCTTGTAGTACGCGTAAAGGCGCAGCATGACGGCTTTCGACGGCCGGCGCGCGAGCGCCTTCGCGCCCTCCTGCGCCTGCGCGAAGCGCCGCTGCAGCGCTTCGCCGTCGAGCGCGGCAAGTTCTGGCGCGAGCGTCCCGGCCGTCTCGCCTGCCGATAGGCCCCGCGTAGCCGCGCCCGCATTTTCGCCGGCCCAGAACGCCGCTTCCGCGGCGGCGTCGTGCGGTTCGTACACGACGCTCGCGATGCGTCCGTTGCGCAGCACGAAGGTCTGCTTTGCGCCGCCGTGAATCACGCGGCCCTCGCGCGACGCGACGAACAGCACGTCAGCGGTGGCGGTCTGGCCGTCGAACGAGGGCTCGCCGAAGCGCTGCACGGCAAACGTGCCCTCCGAGCGTTCGAGCAGCGTCGAGAACAGGTCGATCAGCGCGCTGCGCCCGACGTATTCGCGGGCGAGCGGCCCTTCGCCGCGCTGGTCCCAGATCACGTCGGACGCGAACAGCGGCAGTGCCGCCTCGAACTGCTGCGAGCTCATCGCGCTCATGTAACGCGAGGTGAGCTCGCGCACTTCCTCGTCGCTCATCGGCGTGTCGGGCTCGTCCGCCTCGGCGGGACGTTCGGCGGCGGCCGGGTCGAGGCCCAGGAAGCGCAGGATGCCGGTCGCGACGAGCTGGCGGTCGTTGTCCACGCAAATCAGGTGATAGCTGTTCTCGAGCACGACGAGCTCCGCCCGCTCGACATTGTCGCGCAGGAAATACGCCGACTTGAGGCTCGTCAATTCGTCCTCGCGGGCATGCATGACGAGCGTGTCGCAGCGCAGCGCGACTGCGGCGCGCATCGCGCGGCGCCGCAGCCGGTCGACCTCGCGGATGCACGCGAGCGGCACCCACCGGTAGTGAAAGTTCTCGCCGCGTTCGAATTTCGCCTTGACGATTGAGCGCACCAGCGCGTTCTTGATGCCGTAAGGCTCCTCCTCGTCTACTCGCATGCGGCTCGGCACGAACGGCAGCCAGTACATCAGATGCCGCAGCGCGCGGTACCACGGCGTCGCCCAGCCGTCGATGTAGATGGGCGGCGCGAGCGTGACGAGGCGCCCGCGCGCGTGGCCTTCCTGCGCGCACAGCGCGAGCGCGAGGAGCGAGCCCATGCACATGCCGATCACGTGCACGGTGTCGTATTGCATGACGACCTCGCGATATTTCCGGGTGACCGCGGCAAGCCATGCTTCCGTCCGCACGCCGACCAGGTCTTCCGGCGTGGTGCCGTGTCCGGGCAGCGTCAGCGAATGCGTATCGATGCCGGCGCGCTTGAGCGCCTTGTGCATCGAGCCAAGGTCGAATTGGGTGCCGCCGAGCCCGTGAATCAGCAGGGCCGCGGTGCGCGGGGCGTTCATGCAGCCTCCGCATGGGCCGCGGTCCGCGACGGCGGCTGGCCGGCCGGCGCCACGGCCTGGCCCGGGCGTGGCGCGCGCCAGGTGCCCGCGATGAACGCGGTGCTCTCGTCGAGATCGCTGATCGACTGGCTCGTGTCGGTGATGAACACCGGGCCGCCTTGCGGCGTGCGCAGGCAGAACGTCATTTCGCGGGTCGGCTGGCCGTCGGCGGCGCGCAGCCAGCGGGCGCGGGCGCGCGCGCGGTCGTCGAGGGAGATGGCGGCGAGCACCGTGTCGAGGGTCGCGAACGCGTCGGGCGAGCGGCCCGTGATGCCTTCCAGATCGCCGCCCCATTCGAAGTGCCCGGTGCGCGTGTCGAGGCAGTACACGAGCTGGCCGCTGCCGGCGAGCGCGAGCTCCATGTTCGCGCGCCAGCGCGAGGCGCTGTCGAGCGCCTTTTCACGGTGGCTGCGAAGCGTGGTGATGAGCAGCACGAGCACCGACCCGACGCCGAGATAGAGCTGCACGCCGAGCAGCGACTCGTCGTCGGGCGTGCGGCCGAACGGGCCGTAGCCCGACGCGGTCTGGGAAAGCGCGATCAGCGCGAGCGCGAGCACGGAAATCACGCCGCCGCGTGCGCCCCACATCAGCGCGATCAGCGCGCAGAGCAACAGCGGCACGTAGCTCATGCCGATCAGCAGGTTGTCGCTCATGCTGCCGCCCGCCGCCGAGCCGAATACGACCAGGGCGCACGGCACGAGCGCGGCGAACGCGAGCGCGCCGATCACGCGTTCGGCCGTGCCGCGCATCGACTGGCGGCTCGGCCTGAAGCGCGCCCAGGCGGTGAACACCGGCGTCACGATGAAGATGCCGACCACGTGCGCGATCGCGCGCATCTGGAAGCCGGGCCAGAAGGCCGCGCCGCCCGGCGACAGGATCGCGTTGTTGAGCGCGCTCGCGAGGACGCTTTCGATGAGCGCCGCGAAAAACAGCGCCCGCAGGAAGTACAGCCCGTGCAGCGGCACCTGGGCGAAGCGGACCACGATCGCGAGCGCGATGCCCGGCGCCGCAATGGCGATGAGCGCGATGACCACCGAAAGCAGCAGATGGGCGCCCTGCAGCATGCCGAACAGGGTCTGGGCCGCGGCGAGGCCGATCATGACGGCCGGCCAGCCCTCGGGGCGGGTGAGCATGAGCGCCGCCATCGCGACGCCCGCGGGCAGCCAGATGGATGCGGCGTAGCCCGTTCCGGTCGCGAGAATCGCGGAGGCGTAGGCGGCGAAAAGGTAGGGGAGTGCCCAGAGAAGGCTGCTGATGAGGCCGCTGATTTGAGGGCGCTGGCGCATGGGAGGCTCGGCTGTGGATCGAACCGGCGAGGCTAGCCTTCCCTCTGGAACGGATGTATCAGAACTATCCGATTTTGAGAATAATTATCTAATTTAGGACAAAAACGGGATCATTCTGCTAAATGAGTGCCGTTGTCCGATCGACATTTTCCGCGCGGATTTCTAGAATCCGGCCTCGCCTGATGCGCGCGGCAGCTTGTTCCCGTCGCGCTGCCTCGTCCGCTTCGTCTCCCTCGTCCATCGCCCGCTTGCGTAATTCGTTGCGCATCACCGTTCCATGCGCAAAGCCGTACTGCTATTCACCGTCCTGCTCGCGTTCGCCTTGCTCGGCTGCTTCCCGAATGCGTTCGCCAGTCCAGCGGCGCCAGCCGCTACGGACGGCCCGCATCGCCCGCGCATCGCGCTCGTCCTGTCGGGCGGCGGCGCGCGCGGCTACGCGCACATCGGCGTGCTGAAGACGCTCGAGTCGCTGCGCGTTCCGATCGACATGGTGGTCGGCACGAGCATGGGGGCGGTGGTGGGCGGCCTGTACGCGTCGGGCCTGCCGGCCGAGGAACTGGAGCGCCGCGTGTCGGCGACGAACCTGGGCGAGGTCGCGTTCGACCGCATCCGCCGCTCGAGCCTGCCGCAGTCGCTGCGCGAGGACGAGGCCGAGTATCCGATCTCGATGTCGGCCGGTATCGACGACACCGGCAAGCTCAAGCTGCCCAAGGGCTTCGTACGGGCCAACTCGTTCCTCGCGCTGATGCAGGAGTGGACCGCGCCGGTGCCGACGGCCGGGTCGTTCGACGATCTGGCGATTCCGTTTCGCGCGATCGCGACCGATCTCGAAACCGGCGAACGCGTGGTGTTCGACCACGGTTCGCTGCCGGTCGCGATCCGGGCGAGCATGGCCGCGCCGGGCCTCTTCTCGCCGATCGAGGTGAACGGCCGCACGCTCGTGGACGGCGGCCTGACCGACAACCTGCCTGTCGACGTCGCCCGCGACCTTGGCGCGGACATCGTGATCGCGGTGGACATCGGCACGCCGCTTAAGAAACGCGGCGCGATCAACTCCCCGGCCGACGTGGCGCAGCAGATGGTCGGCATCCTGATCGGTCAGAACGTGAAGGCGCAGCGCGACTCGCTCGGCTCAGGCGACATCCTGATCCGCCCCGACCTCGGCGATATCACCTTCACGGATTTCACCCGCGCGCCGGAAGCGATCGCAAGCGGCAGCGCCGCCGCCGAAGCGCTCGCCACGCGCCTCGACGCGCTTGCGCTCACGCGCGAGGACTACGCCGCGTATCGCGCGCAACATGCGCCGAGGCCAGGCGCGCGCGCGGGCGCCACGATCGACGACATCGCGGTGGACAGCCGCGGCAGCGTGCCGCCGGGCTATGTGAAGCGCTATCTGAGCGTGAAGAAGGGCGACGCCTACGATGCGCGGGACATCAACCGGCAACTCGAAACGCTCGCGACGACCGGTTATTTCGAGAGCGTCACGCACGATTTCGTCAACGAAAACGGCGTGAACCGGCTGCGCGTCCATGCGCAGGAGAAGCAGTGGGGGCCGAATTTCCTGTTGTTCGGCCTCGGCGTATCGACCGATTTCAACGGCAGCGGCGGCTTCGTGCTCAACGTGGGGCACCGGCGGCCGTGGATCACGGCGTCGGGACTCGAATGGCGCAACGACGTGAAGCTCGGCACCGAGGATCTGCTGTTCCACACGGAATTGCGCCAGCCGGTGTTCAAGCGCTTCGGGTATTACGTCGCGCCGTATGTGCAGGTGTCGCAACGTTTCGTCAACTACTACGACGGCTTCGAGCAGATCGGCCCCAGCAAGCGTCCGGTGCTGCGAACCCGCAATATCGAGGCGAAGACCGGCGTCGATTTCGCCGTGCCGATCGCGCGGCTGGGGGAGTTGCGGCTGGGCGTGGGCGCGTCGGTGATCAACCGGCAGGTGACGCAAAGCGTGCTGGTCTTCGATGCCGACGGAAATCCCTCTTCGGTCGCGCCGACGATTCCCGCCGAAAAGCAGACGTTCGCGCGAGCCCAGGTCGTCATCGATCAGCTGGATAACGCGCTGTTCCCGCGCGCGGGGTTTTACGTGAAGGCGGAGGCCGCGAAGTCTTTCTTGTCGAACCAGCACGACTATCAGTTTGCGCACATCACCGCCACCGGCGCGGCGAGCTTCGGGCGCCACAGCTTCAACGCGACGCTCGAGGGCGGCGCGTCGACGCATTCGAGCTCGCCGTTCTCGCTCGGGGGATTCCGCCATCTGGCGGCTTATGGTGTCAACCAGTTCACCGGCAACTACGTCAAGTACGGCCAGTTGACGTACCAGTATCAGATCGCGTCGCCGAACGGTCAGATCGTGCGCGATCTCTATCTCGGCACGACGGGGGAGATCGGCAGTGTCGCGATTTCCGCGTCGGCGCTCAATCGCGAGCCGCTCAAGAAGAGCCTGAGCGTGTTCATCGGCACGGTGACGGCGTTCGGCCCCGCGTACGTGGGCTTCGCGGTGGCGCCGCAAGGGCAGAGCAGCCTGTACTTCCAGTTCGGCGCCAGTTTCTGACGCGGCAATAAAAAACGGTGCGATACCCTTTCGGGCACCGCACCGATACGCGCCTCTCGCAGCAGCGTGAAAACTCTCTGAAACTTTTTTTCCGGGACCCGCTGATTAGAACGAGTGCTGGATACCCGCGTACACGCCCGTCTGGCTGTGGCCGGCGAACGGGTTGTCGGTTGCGGCGTTCGTGCCGAAGTTGTTGGCGTTCAGGCCGTAGTTGGCCGTCTTGCTGTTCTGCACCGTCGCGACCTGGAGGTCGAGCAGCGTGCGCTTGGACAGGTTGTACGAGCCGCCGACCGTGTAGATCGTCGCATTGCCGGCGCCGTTGTTGCCGTTCACGTGGTAGACGGCCGCGATCAGCGCGGCTGCCGGCGTGGCTTGCCACGTCACGCCGCCCCATTCGTGGTCGAGCGTGGTCGGCTGGCCGGGCAGCTGGCCCGTCATGCCCGAGCTGCGGATCGCCTGATAGGCTGCCTGGATCTTGAACTGGCCGAGGAACACGTTGACCGCTGCCGTGTATTCGCGCGAGAACGCGTACACGCCGGCTCCGGAGTTCGCCGAGTTCACCGGGTCGTAGTTGCCGCCGAGCGTACCGTTGGCCGGGTTGCGGATTTCGTCGTACATGGCGCGGACCTGGAAGATCGGTGCCGTGTAGGTGACCTGCAGACCGCCTTCGCGGCCTTGCGGCGTCGTGCCGTTACCGTTCCAGTTCGTGGCGTTCGACAGAGCGTACTGGCCGTACACGTCAAAGCCGTAGAGCTTGGGCGACTGGTACGAAATGTTGTTGCTCGATTGCGGCCAGTTGCGGCCACGCACCAGCGACGCCGACGACCAGTTCGACTGGCCGAACGGATCGAAGTCCCACACGCCGTTCGCGATGAAGAGCTCGCGGCCCAACAGCAGCGTACCGAACTGGTTGCTCGCGATACCGACGGTTGCCCAGCGATTGAAGATGCCGTTGTTGCCCGGGCCCTGACCCGTCATGGTGTTGAAGCTGCCTTCCAACTGGAACACGGCCTTGTAGCCGCCGCCCAGGTCTTCAGCGCCCTTCAAGCCCCAGAGGCTCGTGCCCCAGTCGCCGCTTTCCGCGCGGAAACGGTGCGAGCTGCCGGTGGCGGGACCGCTGCCTGCGCCAGTCGGCCCGGTCGGCACGCCGTTCATGTATTCCAGCCCCGCGTCCAGGCGGCCGTACAGCGTCACGCTGCTTTGAGCGTGGGCCGCAGCGCCCACCGTCAGCAGCGATGCCGCGAGCAAAGCTTTCTTCATCATCTCCTCCAACCCTGTCAAAAAAAGGAACCCAAGTGCCGCCGTGTGGTCCGGTGCTGGTGCACCCAACCGGAAATCGATTTCAGAGGGAATGACACGCGACTGGCCGCTACGTCTCTTGTGATTCGCGCCTGTGGGTGGCGCGAATGTGACCGCCGACCATAGGGTCCGGTGTCTCCTCAGTTCTTTTTGAAGTAAAACTACTTTTTGTGAACTTCGTTTTGGTACTTTGGTTACTAATTTAGCAAAATACGTTTTTCCCGCCAAAGAAATTTGCGGATTCCTACTTTTGTGTCTCGTAAATGCAATGCCGATGCAGTGTGTTCACTTTGTGGCGCGTTGCATAAACGGCGCAAACCCTTGTCGGAAAAGGTTTTTATCGATATGTAAGCTTTGAGTTAAGGAATGACTCTATTGACTGAAGGGAGCGTGGGGGCTAGGCCGGAACACGCCGGATAGACGGCAACCGGCCTGACCAAATCGGCGGGCGTAAAAAAAGCGCCTTGCGGCGCTTTCTGGTTTTTGTAGCAAGACAACATCGCATGTCACTTCAGGCTGCCCGAAAGGAACTGCCGCAGACGCTCGCTTCGGGTGTTGCCGAAGACTTCGTCCGGGTGGCCTTCCTCCTCGATGCGCCCCTGATGCAGGAACACCACGTGGTTCGACACATTCCGTGCGAACGCCATTTCATGCGTGACGACGATCATCGTGCGGCCTTCCTCGGCGAGCGTCTGCATCACCTTCAGCACCTCGCCGACGAGTTCCGGATCGAGCGCGGAGGTGGGTTCGTCGAAGAGCATCACGTCGGGGTGCATCGCGAGCGCGCGGGCGATCGCGACGCGCTGCTGCTGGCCCCCCGACAAATGCGACGGATACTGCTTCTCCACGCGCGGCGCGAGTCCGACCTTTTCGAGATACAGGCGGGCGCGGTCCTCGGCGTCCTTCTTCGAGAGCCCGAGCACGTTCACCGGCGCCTCGGTCACGTTCTCCAGCACGTTCATGTGCGACCAGAGGTTGAAGTGCTGGAAGACCATTGAGAGCTTCGAGCGCACCTGGCGCAACTGTTTCTGGTCGGCCACCTTGAGCGCGCCCGTCTTGTCCTTCATCGTGCGCACTTCCTGGCCGTCGACGAAAATGCGCCCCTGGTTCGGCTGCTCCAGAAAGTTGATACAGCGCAGCATCGTGCTCTTGCCGGAGCCGGACGAGCCGATGATGCTGATCACGTCGCCGGCTTTCGCCTTCAGCGACACGCCCTTCAACACTTCGTTGCTGCCGTACTGCTTGTGCAGGTCGTCGACGAAAAGCTTTTGCATCTGTGCATTCATGTGCGGTCCTGGGAGGCTATTTACCCTGCGGCCGCAGGTACGCGAGCCAGCGATGCTCGGCCCGGCGGAACAGCCACACGAGCGCGAACGAAATCACGAGATAGAGCAGGGCGGCGATGCCGAACGCCTCGAACGAACGATACGTGGCCGAATTCACGTCGCGGGCGATCTTAAGGATGTCCGGCACCGTCGCCGTGAAGGCGACCGTCGTGGCGTGCAGCATCAGGATCACTTCGTTGCTGTAGTAGGGCAGCGCGCGCCTGAGCGCCGAGGGCAGGATCACGCGCCGGTACAGCGTGAAGCCCGACATGCCGTACGCGCGCGCCGCCTCGATCTCGCCGTAGGGCGTCGCCTTGATCGCGCCGGCGAAGATTTCGGTGGTGTACGCGCAGGTGTTCAGCGTGAACGCGAGCAGCGTGCAGTTCATGCCGTTGCGGAAGAACTCGTTGAGCAGCATGTGGTCGCGCACCACCTGCAGGCTGTAGAGGCCGGTGTAGCAGAGCAGCAGCTGCACATAGAGCGGCGTGCCGCGGAAGATATATGTATACAGCCACACGCCGCGCGACAGGATCTTGTTTTTCGAGACGCGCGCTACGGCGAGCGGCACCGAAAGACAGAAACCGAGCGCGATCGACACCACCAGCAGCCACATCGTGATGGCGAGGCCGGTGATGCGGTAGCCGTCCGTGAAGAGATAGTTCTTCCAGTATTCCTGGATGATTTCGAGCATGAGGTCCGCCGCTTGGGGTCTACAGGTCTGCCTTGCGCACGCCGATCGAATAGCGGCGTTCCAGCCAGATCAGCACGAGATTCGAGAGGGTGGTGATCGCGAGGTAGATCGCGCCGGCGAGCAGCGTGAAGAAGAAAAAGCGCAGGGTGCCCTTGCCGGCGTCCTGCGAAGCCTTCACGACGTCGGCGAGGCCGATGATCGACACGAGCGCCGTCGCCTTCACCATCACCTGCCAGTTGTTGCCGATGCCGGGCAGCGCGAAGCGCATCATCTGCGGGAACATGATGCGCGAGAACGTCTGCCACGGCGTCATGCCGTAGGCGGCGCCCGCTTCCAGCTGCCCGCGCGGCACGGAAAGAAACGCGCCGCGGAAGGTTTCGGTGAAATACGCGCCGTAGATGAAGCCGAGCACGAGGATGCCGGCGAGAAACGGATCGATGTCGATCTGGTCCAGGCCCATGAGGTCGGTGAGATCGTTCAGCCAGATCTGGATGCTGTAGAAGAGCAGCAGCATCAGCACGAGATCCGGGACGCCGCGAATGAGCGTCGTATACAGCGTGCCGATGCCCGACGAAATGCGGTTCCGGGAGAGCTTCGCGGCCGCGCCGATGAGGCCGATCACGAAAGCGAACGCGAGCGAGAGCACCGCCAGTTTGACGGTTTGCCAAGTGCCCGCGAGAATCAGCGGCCCGTAGCCTTGCAGAAACATGGTGATTCCTTGATGACGTGCGCTGTGCCGCCCGATGGACGGCGCGCGTCCCCTGCCGTGTCAGCAGCGGCTGCGCGCCATGGCGCTACTTGTCCGAATAGATCGCGAAGTCGAAGTGTCTGTCTTCAGCCTTCTTGAACGTGCCGTCCCGATGGACCCCGGCGATCGCCTGATTGAACGCCGTCTTCCAGTCCTTTGCCGCGGCGCCCGCGGCCACGGGGGCCAGCGCGACGCACAGAGCGAGCTTCTTCATGTTTCTCCTCAATCGGACGGATCGCCGCCCGGCGGGTCTTCAAGCTTCGACCGGGCACGGGGCGCCGACGGTCGATATTCTAGGCTTTCAAAATTGGGGCACGGTGTTTTTGCGACACGCTCCGGGGCTTGTTCGGCCTTGTTGGGCCTTGCACTGGCTCGTTCCGGCCGCCTCGGAGCTTTCAGCGCCGCTTTTGCGCCGCTTTCGCGTCTCCGCCCGTGCCATTCATTCACCGCCGGGGCCGCACGAAGCCGCGCCGGGAAAGCCGCGCCGCCCGCTGCCCGGGCGCCAGCGCCGAAAAGCGCGGTATTTTACCCGAAGCCGCCCGCCGCGCCAGCGCTCCCGGATTGCTTCGATTACGTCCGTTTTCAGGACGGTGTAGTGCCGTCGCACCGGTTGTTCGGCGCCGTGTCCGCCCTTACATTCGATCCATCGCAAAAATCAACCGGGAGAACCGAGATGCTTGAGATTCGACGCGGCAACGAGCGCGGACACGCCAACCACGGCTGGCTGGATTCGTATCACAGCTTTTCCTTCGCCGACTATCACGATCCGGAGCACGTCCATTTCGGCGCGCTGCGCGTGATCAACGAGGACCGCGTGGCGGGCGGGCAGGGCTTCGGCACGCACGGACACCGGGACATGGAAATCGTGAGCTACGTGCTGGAAGGCGCGCTCGCGCACCGCGACAGCATGGGCAACGGCTCGACGATCCGTCCCGGCGACGTGCAGCGCATGAGCGCCGGCACCGGCGTGCGGCACAGCGAGTTCAACGGCTCGCCGACCGACACCGCGCATTTCCTGCAGATCTGGATCATCCCGGATGCGCCGGGCGGCGCGCCGGGCTACGAGGAAAAGCGCTTCGACGACGCCGAGAAGCGCGGCCGCCTGCGCGTGATCGCGTCGCCGCACGGGCGCGACGGCGCGGTGAAGATCGGCGCCGACACCGAGATCTACGCGGGTCTCGTCGACGGTGACGAGCGCGTCGAGTTCGACGTGCCCGCCGGCCGGCGCGTGTACGTGCACGTGGCGCGCGGGGCGGTGTCGGTGAACGGCGAGGCGCTCGAAGCAGGCGACGCCGCGAAACTCGTCGATGTGCCGAAGGTGACGCTCGAGCGCGGCGCCGCCGCCGAAGTGCTGCTGTTCGATCTCGGCTGAGGCTTGGGCTTGCGCCAGCGCACTATATGTAGAAGCAAAGTGTGGAAGCAAGAAAGCCGCGGGATCGCTCCCGCGGCTTTTTTCATTGCGGCGGCACGCGGCGCCTTACGGCTTCAGCGTCTCCCGCCTTACTGCTTCAGCGCCTCCTGCCTTACGGCTTGAGCGTCGCCGAAGCGCCTGCCGGCGCGTCCGCGGCCCCGTGCTGCTTGCCCCAGCGCTCATGCATTTTCTTGCCACGCTCGTGCATCTTTGCGAAGTGCTTCTTCAATGCCGTGCTGACCGTGGTCTTCTGCTGGTCGTTCAGCGAGTTGTAGAAGTTCAGCCATGCAGCGGACGTCTGCTCGCGCAACTGCTCGTTCTGCTGCTCGATTTTCTGATGCGCCGCGTGCATCGCGTTCAGATCGAGAATCGGCTGCTGCTGCATCTGCTCGAATTGCTGATGCATCTGCCTGCGGCTCTCGCGCATCGCGGCGCGGTTCTGCTTCATCGTGTCGAGCGCGGTCTGCCACAGCTTCTCCTGATCGGCGTTAAGCTTCAACTGGCCGTGCAACTGGTTCAGCTGCTGCTGCATGCGCTGCTCCATCCGGTGGTGGCCGCCGTGGCCGCCCATGCTCATTTCCGCACCCGGGCCGCCGGGAGGCGGCGCGTCGGCCGCGGCGGGCGTGGCTGCGCTGGCGGCGCCGATGGTCATGGCAAGCGCCGCGGCGGTGATGGCGAGGATTCTGGTTTGCTTCAGCATCGTCTACTCCTGTTGTTGATTGCGAAGCCGAGTCGGCGTGGTTCGGACCCGTGTGTCGAAACCCGCGCCTTCGGTGAGACACAGCGTAGAGTTTCCTCAGCCCGTCCGTGTTACGGCATACGTCGTGCTTGTTACGCAGCTTTACGAGTCGCTTTCGCGGTAACACGCGGTAACCCTTTATGGAGCTTTCACCGCAAATACGGCACCACTCACGCGTTAAACTTCATCACATGACTACTCAAATCCTTGTCGTCGACGACGACGCCGAGCTGCGCGATCTCCTGCGCGACTATCTGGTCCGGCAGGGCATCGAAGTGTCGGTTCTTCACGACGCCGGCTCGCTCGAGCGGCGCATCGAACGCGAGCGTCCGGATCTGATCGTGCTCGACCTGATGATGCCGGGCGTGGACGGCCTCACCGCGCTCAGGAAGCTGCGCGCATCGGGCGACGACATCCCGGTCATCATGCTCACCGCGCGTGCCGACGACGTGGACCGCATCGTCGGTCTGGAGCTCGGCGCCGACGACTACCTCGGCAAGCCGTTCAACCCGCGCGAGCTGCTCGCGCGCGTGCAGGCCGTGCTGCGCCGCCGCCGCACGATTCCGTCGGCGGCGCCGGAGCAGCGCGAGCCGTTTTCGTTCGGGCGCTTCAGGCTCGACTTCCAGTCGCGCACGCTGCAGCAGGATGACAAGCCGCTCACGCTGTCGGGCAGCGAATTCGCGCTGCTGAAGATCTTCGTCAACAACCCGATGCGCACGCTCACCCGTGAACGTCTGCTGGAGCTGCTCCACGGCCCGGAGTACGACGGCACCGACCGCGGCATCGACGTGCAGGTCTGGCGCCTGCGCCGGATTCTCGAAACCGACCCGTCCACGCCGCGCTTCATCCAGACGGTGCGCGGCCGCGGCTACGTGTTCGTCCCCGATGGCGAGCAAAATGCGCCGGCCCATTGATTCACTCTTCGGCCGGCTCGTCGTGCTCGTCATCGGCGTGCTGGTCCTCTCACATGTCGCGTGGTTCGCGGTCATCCGCGTCGAGCGCGACCAGAGCCAGACGCGTTACGCCGTCGAGGAGGCGACCTTCCTCGTCGACGCCGTGCGCCAGCACATCGCCAATTCGCCGAATCAGCCGCTGCCCTCGCGCGTGCGGGTCGTCCCGCCGACGAGCCCGGATGTGCCCAAGCCCACGCCGACCCCCGCGGACGACGAAGTCCCGCCGCCGCTCGGGCGTTTCCTGGAAGACATCCGCGACCGCCTGCCGGACGGCACCGACGTGCGCCTGGGCGAGCCCGGCGCGCCGCCGAGCATCTGGGTGCGCGGCGTGAAGGACACCGACTGGATTGTCGTGCCGGTGCAGCCGCTGCGCCCGCCGCGTTCGCGCGACCGCATGCTGGTCTGGCTCGCGATCATCTTTTCGACGGCCGTCATGGCCGCGCTTCTCGCCGCCTGGCAGTTGCAGCAGCCGCTGCGCTCGCTCGCGCAGGCGGTCGCGCGCTTCGGCCGCGGTCAGCCGACGCCGCCCGTGCCCGAGCGCGGGCCGCGCGAGCTTCGGCAGCTGACGCACGGTTTCAATCAGATGGTTCGCGAGGTCTCGCAGACCGACAACGACCGCGCGGTGATGCTTGCAGGCGTCGCGCACGACCTGAAGACGCCGCTCGCGCGCCTCAGGCTGCGCGCGGAAATGATGGAAGAGGCGAAGATCCGCGACGGCGTCGTGCGCGACGTCGACTCGATGGCGCACATCGTCGATCAGTTTCTGGTGTTCGCCCACGACCGCGCCGACGGCAGCGAGCCGATCGAAGTGGACCAGCAGTGCGAGAAGGTCGCGCGCACCTACCGCGCGGTCGCGCCGGGCGCGCCGCCGATCCAGACGCGGCTCGGCGCGGGACGCAGCTTCGTGCTGCCCGCCGCGACGCTCGACCGGCTGCTCTCGAACCTGCTCGACAACGCGCACGCCTACGGCGCGCCGCCGATCGTCATCGAGACGTGGCGCGCGGCGAACGGCTGGGTGCTGCGCGTCGCGGATCACGGCAGCGGCATCGCGCCGGACGATCTCATCAAGGCGAGCCGGCCGTTCGTGCGGCTCGACCCGGCGCGCGGCGGCAGCGGGCACAGCGGCCTCGGGCTCGCGATCGTCGAGCGGCTTGCGCGGCGCGCGGGCGGCGAGTGCGAGATCGGCAATTACGAAGGGGGAGGGCTGCAGGTGGTGATGACGTTCCCGTTCGACGTCGCCACGCGCCCCGCCGACGAACGGCGCGCGGGCTCGCAGCACGAGGAGCGGACGGCCTGACGGAGGGTGCTCCTGCGCGCGTTCAGTCGAACAGCGTTTCAAGCGCCGAGGCGGCTTCGCTGTCGACGGTGTTGTAGGTGACCGTCTTGGCTTCGAAGATGTAGTGCGTCGTGTACTTGCCGAGGCGCGCCAAGATTTCCTCCTGGATCACTTCCGGCGCGATGTCGATTTTCAGGAACCACGTAGTCGCGGAGAGCCGGGTCTGGAACGAGCCATATTCGGCGAGCAGATTGTCGAATGCTTCAGCGTCCTGATCGCGGCAGACGATGACCAGATTTCCCTTCATGCAAACCTCCTGATGACAGCGGCGTCGGATATCGAATATCGATGATACCTGCTGCTGTCGAGGGCTGCGCGCGCGGGCGGCGGAGGCCTATTTGCCGGCGAAGGAGTTCTCCGCGCGCCGCGCGGGCGGCGCGGGGTCGGCCGGGCGCACTTCGGTGCGGTCGCGTCCGCGCGACTTCGCTTCGTAGAGCGCGAGATCGGCGCGGCTCAGCATCCACTCCATCGCGTCGCCTTCGGCCAGCTCCGTGATGCCGATACTCACGGAAAGCGCTGCCTCCTCGGGCAGATGCGCACAGTGCTCGTGGTGAAAGCGCCTCCTCAGGCGGTCGAGCACGGCCTGGGCGTCGGCGAGCGCCGTCTGCGGCAGCAGGAGGCCGAACTCCTCGCCGCCGAGCCGGCCGATGGCGTCGCTCGGGCGCAGTTGCGCACGGCACACTTCCACGAAATGCTCCAGCGCCCGGTCGCCCGACGCGTGGCCGAAGCGGTCGTTGATCTCCTTGAAGTGATCGAGGTCGGCGATCGCCACCGAAAGCGGCGTGCCCGCCGCGCGCGCGAGATCGACCTCGCGGCGCAGCGTGTCCAGGAAATAGCGGCGGGAGAGGGCACCCGTGAGCGCATCGTGGCGCGCTTCCGCCGAGAGCAGCGTGTTCGCCGACTGCAGCTGCTCGGCGAGGTCGCGCGTCGCGCGATGCAGGCGCCGCTCGCGCGAGTAGGACGTGGCGATCACCATGGCGAGCGCCACGACGCCGAGCATCGTGAGGAACACGAGGATGCGGTCGCGGCTGTGGTTGCGGGTGAGTTCCGGCCAGCCCGTGAGCGGATGCACGATGTGCGCCGAGAGCCCGGAGTTGAGGCCGGTGCGCTCGTCGTAGAGCGCGGGCACCGCGCTGCCGTTCGCCGAGTAGAACGTGTCGGCGAGCGCCGGCGGCAGCCAGTGCGCCGCCGCGCGGATCTGCTCGCCCATGCGCGCGACGTGCAGTTCCGGGAACACCTCGCGCCGGTAGTGGTCCATCCGGTCGTGAGTGGACATCTTCGTCACCGGCGCGTTCGGCAGGGCCTCGTATTCGAGCCGGCCGTCGTGCGCCATCACGACGACGCCGTTCTCGTCGGTCACGAACGTCCCGGTGCGCGAGACCCAGTGCCGCAGCCGGTCGATGCTCACCTTCGCGATCACCGCGCCGACCAGAAAGCCGTCTTCGTAGACGGGCGCGGCGATGAAGATGCCCGGCTCGCCCGAGAGCCGCCCGACGCCGTACATTTCGACGAAACCGCCGAGCAGCGCACGCGAGACGTAACTGCGCGAACTCATGTCGAAGCCGATGAAGCTGTTTTCGTCGTCCGCGTTGCTCGATGCGATACAAAAGCCCTGATCGTTCACGAGCCAGATCGAATCGAGGCCGGAGAAGCCCTGGGCGTCGTGGAGAAAGGCGTTGACGGTGCCGAACGCGGGGCGTGCCATCCATTCGGCGCGCCGCTCGGATTCCGTGACGGGCGCCTTCGAGGCATAATGCCGCGACTGCGAGAGGGCGTGCTGGGTCAGGTCCATCTGGGCGAGCGTGGCGGGGATCGCTCGCGACATCGCCAGGTCGCTTGCGATGATCTGCGCCATGTTATCGACGATCGAGGCCGCCATCTGGCGTTCCGCCCGAACCGTGGCACTCATTTCCTGTTGTACCATTCGGTCCGACAGCGCGCCGGCGGCGAGCCAGCACGCGCATGCGAGCAGCGCGAGCCCGAGCACCACGGCCACGCGGCGGATGAGCGTGCTGTTCACGGGCCTGTGAGTCTCTCGGGTCGTCATGCGGCGCGCACAGCCGGCAAGTCCTGCGTCTGGCGCCCGCCTGCGGCGGGGCCGTGCCGATGCCGCGCCGCCGCGCTGGGCCGTCCGATCGCGGCGCGCCCGCCGCCAATGGGAACCTGGATAATCGCTCTCTCGACTGTTGGGTTCATGACCTGGTTTTGCTGACGGGCCTCGGCGGTTGCCGCATGTTTTAACCGGCCGTGCGACTTTCCGCGCATTTGGCCGGACAGTTTTCTTTTAGCAGACAAGCCACGATTGGACGATGTTTTTGGCCGCCTATCAAGCGTCTTGTCGATCCGAGCGACGCGCACCGAACAAAACTGCGGATTCGTCCGCTCGCGCCGGGTGCGAATTGTGCGAATCCCGCCGCCGCGGTGCCGGTTTCGCCGGCGGGCAGGAGCGCTCCCGAGCGCCCCGGGGCGCGAGTCGGCCCTTCATTTTGCTTTCCTGATGCCGAAGAGCAACAGTGGTTTGCGCGGATGGCGTGAGCGGCGGCCAGATGGTTGTGCGTGAAACAGGGGTTGGTGTAGTGTCGGTCGGTTCAGAACCGGGAAAGCCGCGCCAGCTAGCCCTGCAACATCCCGCGTCATGCGGAAAAAGAGCAACAAGCCTCACGGGGGAGGGCCTCTCATGGATTTCGGCTTCAATCTGAATCGCACGGCGAATGCGTCGGCGTGGCGGCTCCTGCCTAATCGCTGGGATTTCGTCGCCTTCCCGATGATCATCTGCGTGATCGCGCTCGCCGCGGTCGGATTTCACGAAACCATGGCGCCGATCTCCACGCTCGAAAGGCAGGCGATCTCGCTCGATCCGTCGAACCTGCCCGAATACGCGCTGCGCACGACGCTGCGCATGCTCGCCGCGATGGTGGCGTCGCTGATCTTCACGCTCGTCTACGGCACGCTCGCGGCGAAGAGCCGGCGCGCGTCGATGGTGCTCGTGCCGATCCTCGACATCCTGCAGTCGGTGCCGGTGCTGGGCTACATTTCGTTTACCGTCACGTTCTTTCTCGCGCTCTTTCCGGGCCGCGTGATCGGCGCCGAGTGCGCCGCGATCTTTGCGATTTTCACGAGCCAGGCGTGGAACATGACGTTCAGCTTTTACCAGTCGCTGCGCACGGTGCCGCGCGATCTGGACGAAGTCTCGCGCGGCTTTCACCTCACGAACTGGCAGCGCTTCTGGAAGCTCGAAGTGCCGTTTTCGATGCCCGGCCTCATCTGGAACATGATGATGTCGATGTCGGGCGGCTGGTTTTTCGTGGTTGCGTCGGAGGCGATCACGGTGGGCAACCGTACCATTGTGCTGCCGGGCATCGGCGCATATCTGGCGACCGCCATCGGCGAGCGCAATCTCGGCGCGATCGGCTGGGTCATTCTCACGATGACCGTCGTGATCCTCGCCTACGACCAGCTGATGTTCCGCCCGCTCGTCGCGTGGGCGGACAAGTTCCGCATGGAAACCACCAGTTCCGGCAATGCGCCGGCGTCGTGGCTGCTCGACCTGATCCGCCGCACGCGCCTGATTCACCGGCTGCTGGTGCCGGCCGGCTGGCTCTTCGCGAAGGCGGCGCGCGTGCCGCTCAGGCTGCCGGCGCTGCAGGGCGTGCGCTTTCCGCTGCCGAAGAGCGCCTCGCCCGGGCGCGCAGGCGACATCGCGTGGGCGACGGTCGTGCTCGTCCTGACGGCGTTCGTGGTCTGGAAGGTGACGACGTTCGTCATGACGGGCGTGACGTGGCACGAGGTCGGGCGCGTGTTCGTGCTCGGGCTCATCACGCTGCTGCGGGTGGTGGTGCTGATCGCGATCGCCTCGGTGATCTGGGTTCCGGTCGGCGTGCTGATCGGGCTGCGCCCGGCGCTCGCGGAAAAGATCCAGCCCGTCGCGCAGTTTCTCGCCGCGTTCCCGGCGAACCTGCTCTTTCCGGTGTTCGTCGTCGTGATCGTGAAGTTCCACCTGGATCCGGACATCTGGCTCTCGCCGCTTATCGTCCTCGGAACGCAGTGGTATATCCTCTTCAACGTGATCGCGGGCGCCACGTCCTACCCGAACGACTACCGGGAAGCCGCGACCAACTTCCAGATCAAGGGCTGGCAATGGTGGCGCCAGGCCATCCTGCCGGGCATCTTCCCGTACTACATCACCGGCGCGATCACGGCGTCCGGGGGCGCCTGGAACGCGAGCATCGTGGCCGAAGCGGTGTCGTGGGGAGATACGAAGCTCGTCGCGCACGGCCTGGGCGCCTATATCGCCGAGACGACCGCCGCCGGCGACTACCCGAAGATCATTCTCGGCATCGCCGTGATGTCGCTTTTTGTCACGCTGTTCAACCGACTGCTGTGGCGCCCGATGTACGCATACGCCGAAGCGAAGCTCCGGCTGGATTGAGGACGAGTTCCGATGCAGAACGCCAAGAACATGCAAACGCAGGCAAAGCCGGCACAGCAGCCGCCCGCGGGTCCGCCGCGCCTGGGCGGCGAGATCATGCGCGTCGAGAACGTGAGCCGCGGCTTCAACAAGACGCAGGGCGAACTGCTCGTCCTGGAAGACGCGAACCTCACGCTGCGCGAGGGCGAGATCGTCGGCTTGCTGGGGCGCTCGGGCTCCGGGAAGTCGACGCTCCTGCGCATCATCGCGGGCCTGATCGAGCCGACGGGCGGCGCGGTCTCCTATCTGGGCAAGCCGCTGCGCGGGCCGGCCAAGGGCGTCGCGATGGTGTTCCAGACGTTCGCGCTCTTTCCCTGGCTCACCGTGCTGCAGAACGTGGAGGCGGGGCTCGAGGCGCAGGGCGTGCCCGCGCGCGAGCGCCGCGAGCGCGCGCTCGCCGCGATCGACCTGATCGGCCTCGACGGCTTCGAGAACGCGTATCCGCGCGAGCTGTCGGGCGGCATGCGCCAGCGCGTGGGCTTCGCGCGGGCGCTGGTCGTCGATCCGACGCTGCTCCTCATGGACGAGCCCTTCTCCGCGCTCGACGTGCTGACTGCCGAAAACCTGCGCACCGACCTGCTCGATCTCTGGACGCAGGGGCGCATGCCGATCAAGTCGGTGTTGATCGTTACGCACAACATCGAGGAAGCGGTGTTCATGTGCGACCGGATTCTGGTGCTGTCGTCGAATCCGGGGCGCGTGATGGCCGAGATCAAGGTGCCGTTCAAGCACCCGCGCAACCGGCTCGACCCGGCGTTCCGGCGGCTCGTCGACGACATCTACGCGAAGATGACCGCGCGCCAGCTCGGCGAGGCGACGAAGAAGGGGCTTGAGCTCGGAAGCTGGCTGCCGAACGTGTCGACGAACCTGATGGCGGGTCTCATCGAGACGCTTGCCGCCGAGCCGTATCACGGCCGCGCGGACATGCCGGAAATCGCGCGCTCGCTGCACCTGGAAGTGGACGACCTGTTTCCGATCGCCGAAGTGCTTCAGCATCTCGGTTTCGCCGACGTGCGCGAGGGCGACATCTATCTGACGCCGCCCGCCCGCGTGTTCGCCGAATTCGGCACGCAGGAGCGCAAGATGATGTTCGCCGAGCATCTGCTGCGGCACGTGCCGCTCGCCGCGCGGATCAAGAAGGTGCTCAACGAGCGGCCGGGGCACCGCGCGCCGCGCGTGCGCTTCGAGCAGGAACTGGAGGATTTCCTCTCCGACAAGGCCGCCGAGGAAACGCTCGACGCCGTGATCGAATGGGGCCGCTACGGCGAGATTTTCTCGTACAACGACCAGACGGAAATGCTCAGTCTGGAGGACGTGGAATCGTGAGCGGCTTCTGAGTCGCTCGCAGCGAAAAAAACGGCTTGCGCGATATCACGCAAGCCGTTTTTTATGCACCGCGCACGTCTACTGCAAATTCCCCCACCGCGCGACCGCCGGTTCCGCCGACGCCCATTTCCACCCGTTCGGCAGCTTGCAGGCGGTGGCGAGGAACCAGTCCCGATGCATGCCGGGGCCGTCGCCATCGGCGACGGAGAATGCGAATTCCTTGCAGGTCGCAAGCGCGCTGTTGAATTCGCGCACGACGCGCACTTCGCCGTGGCCGTTCTCGACTGGCAGCGTGTGCTTGACCTGCCACGGCCGCGTATCGCCGACCGCCGAGACGCCCGCCACCGCGGCGATCGCCATTTGCTGGTCGTCGTGCAGCGACTTCATCACGCGTTTCACGGCTTCGTCGGTGGCGGCCTGCACCGCGATGCCGACACCGATGCCGATCGCGGGATTGCTCGTCACGACGCCGGTCGCGACGCCCGCGGCCGCACCGCTCGCCGCGCCGATCGACGACGACGCGCAGCCGCTCACGAAGCCGCAGCTCGCGGCCGCGGCCGCGAGCGCGAGGACAAGGCGCATCGTCATTGCAGCGCGCCCCAGCGCGGCGTGGCGGGCTCCGCCGATGCCCATTTCCACTTGTCGCCGTCGCGGCACACCGACGCCACGTAGAACGCGCTGTCGGCGGCGCGGTTCTGGGTGGCGTCGCGATCGACGGAGAACACGATCTCCTTGCAGTCGAGCGTTCCGCTGCTGATGGTCCGGCTGACCGTGACGCGGCCCTTTTCGTCTTCCTCGATCGGCACCGAATGCGTGGCGCGCCACGGCGCCACCGCGCCGACCGCGAGCGGACCGGCGGCCGAGGCGATCTTGTCCTGCGTATCGGTGTGCACGACGCGCTGCGAATACTGCACGCCGGCGCGGGCGGCCGCGACCGCGCCAAGGCCAATGCCGGTGGCGACGGCCGCGTTGTTGGTGACCGCGCCGGCGATCGCCGCGCCCGCGATACCCGCGCCCGCGGTGGCGCCTTCGCTATAGACAGAGTTGCAGCCCGTGAGGCTCGAGCAGGCGATCGCGCCTGAAACTATCGCGGCGAGCGCGACGGCGTTGCGGCGGCGCCGTGGACCCATTCTCTGCATGTTGCTTTTCCTTCGTCTGCCTTTCTTTGTTCTTTCGATGCGATGCTCCGCGTGCCCGACGCCGTGGCACAAACCTCGGAACCCTAAGCAATACGCGGCTGCCCGAGATTTTGAAGCATGCTTCTAATTACCGGACAAAGAAAATTGCAAGAAATTGCAAACGGATGCGGCAGCGAGCGGGAATTGTGGCAAGCGGCGAAGACCGGACGGACCACGATGGTGCCGCCTGAAAGCGGCAAGTCAGCGACGCGCCCGCCATGTCCTCGACAAACCCGCACGAGCCGCAACGTGGCCGCGAAGGGTCGCGAAGGGCCGCAAAGCGCCGGCTCAGGCCAAAACGAAAGCGCCGGCTTCAGGGCCGGCGCTGCAGGAACATCGTGAAGGGAGCGGAGCTTCAGCCTTCGGTCGTCGGGCTCGGCGTGTCGGTTTCGGCGCCTTCGTTCTCATAGGCGCCAAGCCGGTTGTAGAGCGTCTTCAGGCTGACGCCAAGCGCCTTCGCCGCGCGACGCTTGTCGCCGCCGCAGTGCTTGAGCGTGCCGAGGATGATCTGCTTCTGCGCGTCGGCGAGCGGCGTGCCGACCCACACGTTCATCGCGTCGCCCTGCGTGACGGGCTTCTTCACCCGCGACGCCAGATGCGGATGCGCGATCTCGACCGTCTTCTCCGCGAGAATGAACGCGCGGTACACCGTGTTCTTCAGCTCGCGCACGTTGCCCGGCCACGAATACGTGCGCAGCATGTCGAGTGCGCGCTTGCTGAACGACTTGTTCGTTCCTTCCTGCGCGTTCATCTCCGCAAGGAAATGCTGCGCGAGAAACTCGCGGTCCGAATCGCGCTCGCGCAACGGCGGCGCGCGCAGCGGAAACACGGCGAGCCGGTACATCAGGTCCTCGCGCAGGCCGTTCTCCTTGACGGCCACCACCGGGTCCCGGTTGGTCGCGGCGATCACGCGCACGTCGGAATGGATCAGGTCGCTGCCGCCCACGCGAAAGAACGTGCCGGTCTCGAGCGCGCGCAGGAGCTTCACCTGCCGCACCGGCGACATCTCGGTCACTTCGTCGAGAAAGAGCGTGCCGCTGTTCGCATGCTCGAAATAGCCGATGCGCCCCTGCACCGCGCCCGTGAAGCTGCCTTTCTCGTGGCCGAAGAGTTCCGCTTCGATCAGGTTGTCGGGAATCGCGCCGCAGTTCACGGCGATGAACGGGGCGTCCTTGCGTGCGCTGTGATCGTGGATCGTGCGGGCGATCAGTTCCTTGCCGGTGCCGGATTCGCCGATGATGAGCGCGGTCGCGTCGGTGGATGCCACGCGCTCGATCTGCGAATACAACTCCAGCATCACGGGCGACGAGCCGTATAAAAGTCCGAACGACTTCAGGCCCGGCACTGCTCCCGCGCTGCGTTTCTTGTGCGCCGGCGTGACGCCGGAGGCGACGGCCGGCGGGTCCAGATCGGTTGACGCCATGTGTGTTTTGTCCTGCAAATGTTATTCGGTCTCCGGGCAAGCGGCAGGCAGCCGCTCACGGAGAGATTGCGTCGGCTCGAACGACGCGCGACGCCCGGGCGTCGTTCGCGAGGGCCCGCGGCGGTGATGCGTATCTCGTCGCTGGCGCGGCACAGGGACGACGGGCTGTCGCGCTTCACGCGCAAATCGACGAGTCGATGGCCCGATCGTGCGTGGAATCCATATCGAATGCCCGCGACCGCACTGGATGGCGAAGGGCACGCGACTTATCTCATAAACGCTATTTAACCATTCGCGGTGACGTCGCGGCAATGAGCTTCGGGGCTTCGCGCGCAATTTGTCTGATCGCCGCGCGCCTTGGCCCGCGCGGCCGGCAAGCTTCACCGCCGCGTTCGCGAAAGTTACATGGCGACGGCGTAATAGTTACCCGTCGGCCGTGGTCCGGGCGCTGCGCGAAGCACGGTTGAACGCGCGAATAAAGTGCGCTTCGAGCGCCTGGCACGAAAGCTGCGGGAAGGGGGCATCTGCAATTGAAAAGGCCGTTTCCGGCGGACCGCCATGGAAGACTCCCTGAATTTCGAGATTCCCGTGCAAGACGCGCCACGCCCCGTCCGGCGTGCGCGAGCGAGCCGTTCGGGCGCGCCGGGCGTGGATCGCCCGGAACTCCAGACCGGTGAGCCAATCGACATCTATCACTGGGCGGCGGTGGCGCTCGTCACCGCGCTGATGTGCGCGGTGCTCGCCTACGCGGCCGGAACGCCCGCGCTCACGCGCGCGGCGAACGTGACGAGCGTCGTATTCGGCGCGATGGGTGGGGCGCTCGTGTTTGCAGGGCTCGTGCGCAAGCTGCGCCGGTTCGCCGCCGTGCGCGTCGCGCAAAGGCGATCGCGCTGACCCCTGGCGAGCGCGCGAGAAAAACGTGCAGTCAGGACGTGCAGTCGCGACCGATTCCCGTATAACTATCCCATGCGCTCACCCATGAACTCCCCCCATGACAAACGGCAAGGAATTGACGACATGAGTCAGACGACTGTCCAGCTTGCGTTGGGCAAGCAAAAGATCATCGAAGACATCAAGGTGCTGCTGAACGATTCGGAAGAACTGCTGCGCCTCTCCGCATCGCTGCCCGGCGAAGGCGTGGACGCACTGCGCGCGCGTCTGCGCGATCACGTCGAGACGGCACGCGGCGCCCTCGAGGATGCCCAGTCGAGTGCGCAGTCGCGCTACCGCGCGGGCATCGACTGCACGGAGAAGTACGTGCGCGAGAACCCGTGGCAGGCGGTAGGCGTCGCGGCTGGCATCGGATTCTTCATCGGCCTGCTGGTTTCGCGCTGAAGACGCTTCACCGGATTCACGTGGTTTGACGCATGCATTTGACGACAAGGGAGAACACAATGGCACGACCCAGAATCGGAATCTTCGGCGCACTGTTCGCGGTCGGCAGCGTGCTCGCCTGGAAGTGGGTGCAGTCGCAGGACGCGTCGAAACGGCGCGCGGCGCGCGACCTCAACCGCTGGGAAGACGAGGGCGGCAAGGTGGCGACGCCCGCGAGCGCGTCGTCGATCGCGCCCGCCGACGCCGCCCATGCGAACGGCAGCGGAGTGATCGGCGGGACGCCCGAAGCCTGGCATTTTCCCCGCAGCTGAGGCTTGCTTCGACATCGCTGCAAGCGCCGTTTGCAACGCTTTATCGCGGTATTTCGAAAGACGAACGCGCGTCCATAGGGCGTGTGTTTCATCCCGATAAAGCCTTATAATCAAACCATAAACAGCAATAATTTCGCTGTATGGCAAATGTTGCATCCACGCAATCCATAGCCGTGCAGAACATCGGAAACTTTTTCACTTCAGCGCGCTGCTCCGCTCTACCGGACAGACGCGCTCGGCCTGGCGGCGCTGCGGCGCCCGCCCAGAGACATCCGCGCCGCACCGGCGCGTGACCTGAAACACTTTGGAAAAACTCGAGACGCATGCCACACGTATTGATTGTCGATGACGATCCCAGTACCCGCGAGGCACTAGCCGCGATCATCGGCGAAGACGGACTGACGACAGCCACGGCCGGCGACCTGCGCGAAGCGCGCATCCAGCTCGTGAGGCAGACGCCCGATGTCGTTTTCACCGATCTCAAGCTGCCGGACGGCTCGGGCGTCGATCTGTTCGAGGACCTCGATCCGCGTTCGGGCGTCGAGGTGATCGTGATCACCGGCCACGCGACGGTCGAGTCCGCCGTGAGCGCGCTCAAGATGGGCGCGACCGACTATCTCGTCAAGCCGATCAACATGCAGCGCGTGAAGGCGATCCTCTCGCGCCTGCCGCGCCCCGGCGACCTGAAGGCGGAAATCGGCACGCTGCGCGGCGAGTTGCGCCGCATGGGGCGTTTCGGCCTCATGCTCGGCAATTCGCCGGCGATGCAGACCGTCTACGACCAGATCGGGCGCGTCGCGCCGACGGCCGCCTCGGTGCTGCTGATCGGCGAGTCAGGCACCGGCAAGGAAGTCGCCGCGCAGACGCTGCACGAGCTGAGCCTGCGCCGCAAGCATTCGTTCATCGCGGTGAACTGCGGCGCGATTTCGCCGAACCTGATCGAGTCGGAGATGTTCGGCCACGAGCGCGGGTCTTTCACCGGCGCCGATCGCCAGCACAAGGGCTATTTCGAACGCGCGAACGGCGGCACGCTCTTTCTCGACGAAATCACCGAGATGCCGATCGAGCTTCAGGTGAAGCTCCTGCGCGTGCTGGAAACGGGCATGTTCATGCGCGTCGGCACGACGAAGGAACTCGAAACGGACGTGCGCCTGATCGCGGCGACCAACCGCGATCCGGAGCAGGCCGTGCTTGAAGGTAAGCTGCGCCTCGACCTGTATCACCGGCTCAACGTGTTCCCGATCAACCTGCCGCCGCTGCGCGAGCGGGGCAAGGACGTCGAACTGCTCGCGCAGGCGTTCCTCGACGAACTCAACGCGCGCTACAACACGAAGAAGCAGTTTCCGTCGGCGGTGCGTGAGATGCTGGCCTCCTATCCGTGGCCCGGCAACGTGCGCGAACTGAAGAACTACGTGCAGCGCGCGTACATCATGTCGGGCGCCGAATCGGACAGCACGGCGACGGTGCCGCTGCAGATCTCGCTCTCGAAGCCGTCGGCGGGAACGGCGGTGACGATCGCGTTCGGCACGTCACTCGCGGAAGCCGACCGGCAGCTGATTCTCGCGACGCTCGAGCAATGCGGCGGCGTGAAGACGCGTGCGGCCGAAATCCTCGGCATCAGCCTGAAGACGCTGTATAACCGGCTCGTCGAATACGGCGAGGACGCGAGCAAGGCCGCGGTCGGCGAGGCGAGCGAACTCGGCGACGCGGACGCCGGAAACCGCTAGCCGCAAAGGCCGGCCGGCGCGCGAAAGAGCAGACGAAAGGGCGCTGCGCCAGGCGCCGGCCGGATAGCCGCGAAGCACGCCCGCGCCATGCAAGGCGCGGGCGTTTTTCGTTGGCAGTCCGGCCGATCGCGCCGATAATGAGATAGAAGAGACGCAGGGAAGAGACCCGGCGGGAACGGTGTTCGGGGGCATGGCCCTTGCTGAAAGTGAAGTCGGGCTTGAGCCGGATGCGCACGCAGGCCCGACCATCACAACAACCGCCAGGAGGCCCTCATGTCCGATCCCGCTTCGATTCGCGCACAGACTCCGCAGGTGCCGGACCCGCCGGTGACGCCGCCGGACGAGCCGCCGCCGCCCCAGATTCCGCCGGACACGAATCCGGACCCGACCCGCGAGCCGCCGGTTCCGCCGCAGCAGCCGATCGGCGATCCGCCTCCGGGTCCGAACGAAACGCCGCACGTGAGGTGAGCGAAGTCTGCCGCGAAGGGGGCATTCCCCGAAATCGTGCAAGTATTGAAGAAATTTCCACCTCCGCTGTAGACATTGCAACGGATGGCGTAACAATGACCGGCGTGCTTCAGCGGCGCCGGTCGTTTTTTCGCAGCAGCTTTGCTCGCCGCCGACTCGTTCTCCGACGGCCTTCTTCTCTGGAGGCACCATGAGGCACCCCGCACTCCGACGCTCCGCGCGTCATTCGTCAAAGCGTGAAGCGCGCGCCGAAGCCGCCAAGGAGGCGGCGCCGCCCGCAGCCGCGACCAGCGCGCCGATGCACGACCCGGCCGGCCAGAACCGCCCCGCGCCTGGCGTTCCGCCCGATGGCGAGCACAACCAGGGCGGCGTGCGCCGCGAAGGAATCGACTACCAGCGCGATCTCGGCTCGGAACAGGACGCCTGAACTCCGCCGTCCGTTTCACCGTCCGCAGATGCAATATTCTTCGCGGCGCGCCAGCGCCGCGTGGTTTCGTTCGTCAGTAACATCTATATACAAATTTTATTTTACTGATTGTAAAAACGAGGCATGGGTCTTGCATACCTTCTTTCGCCAATTCGAGCATGCAACGACAACTGATGAGGTGACGCTGTAATGAGCAGATTGATCGTGGTATCGAATCGCGTCGCGCCGATCCAGGAAGGCAAGCCCGCCGCCGGCGGCCTGGCGATCGGCGTTCTGGACGCGCTGAAGGAGACAGGCGGACTGTGGTTCGGCTGGAGCGGCGAGATTGTCGGCGAGGCGTCGGCGCCCGTGCTCGAGAAGCGGGGCAACGTGACCTACGCGACGGTCGGACTGACCCGCCGCGACTACGACCAGTACTACCGTGGCTTTTCCAACGCCACGCTGTGGCCGACGTTTCACTACCGCAACGACCTTTCGCGCTTCGATCGCGAGGAATACGCCGGCTACGCGCGCGTGAACGCGAGCCTCGCGGCGAAACTCAAGGCGCTGATCGAGCCCGACGACATCATCTGGGTGCACGACTATCACCTGCTGCCGTTCGCGCAGGAATGCCGCGAAGTGGGCATCACGAATCCGATCGGCTTTTTCCTGCACATTCCTTTCCCGGTTCCCGAAGTGATGCGCACCGTGCCGCCGCACGAGGAACTGATCAAGGCGATGTGCAGCTACGACATCGTCGGGTTCCAGACGGAGGCGGACAAGCAGTCGTTCGTGGATTACATCGAGCGCGGCCATCTGGGCCATTCGAGCGAAGACGGCATGGTGCAGGCCCACGGCCGCATGCTGAAGGTCGGCGCATATCCGATCGGCATCTATCCGGACGCGATCGCCAAGGCCGCCGAACAGTTCTCGAATCGCAAGCCGGTGAAGAGCCTGCGCGACAGCATGCGCGGGCGCAAGCTCATCATGAGCGTCGACCGCCTCGATTATTCGAAAGGGCTCGTCGAGCGCTTTCAGGCGTTCGAGCGGCTGCTGCTGAACGCGCCAGGCTGGCACGGCCGCGTGTCGCTCGTGCAGATCGCGCCGCCGACGCGCTCGGACGTGCAGACCTACCAGCGCATCCGCCAGAACCTGGAAGGCGAGGCGGGGCGCATCAACGGGCGCTTCGCTCAGCTCGACTGGACGCCGATCCAGTACCTGAACCGCAAGTACGACCGCAACCTGCTGATGGCGCTCTTCCGTCTCTCGCAGGTCGGCTACGTCACGCCGCTGCGCGACGGCATGAACCTCGTCGCGAAGGAATACGTGGCCTCGCAGGATCCCGCCGATCCGGGCGCGCTCGTGCTCTCGCAGTTTGCGGGCGCCGCGGACCAGTTGCCCGGGGCGCTGGTCGTGAATCCGTTCGATCTGTCGCAGATGTCGGAAGCGCTCGAGCGCGCGCTCTCGATGCCGCTCGCCGAGCGCCAGGCGCGCCACGCCGACATGATGGCGCCGCTGCGCGAATGCAATCTCTCCGTGTGGCGCGATTCGTTCCTGCGCGATCTGCGCAGCGTCGCGACGGCGGCATCCGTCACGAAAAAGACCGTGAAGCAGGTCGCCGAGGTGAAGCAGCCGGCGAAGGTTTCGAGCTGAGACTTCAGCTTGTTCGTTTTGCATCGTTCAGGCCCCGCGCCGGCTTCCGGCGCGGGGCCTTGTTTTTGGCGCGGCTCGCGGCACGCGCCTTGCGAAACATGACTCTGCACGAGTAATGGAGCTCGACGCGCGGCTCACAAGCGGAGGTCAACGATGAGCGGAAGCACACTGGACCCGTCCGAAGGGGACGGAGTGGAAGTCGGCAAGGGGCACGGCACCGGCGCGCTGGGGCCAAGCGATTCGTCGGACAGCGGCTCGGACGTGCAGGGCGAGAAGCGCTACCCGGGCGACATCGAGGACGAACTCGACGCCCACGCGCTCGGCCAGTCGGACGCCGAACTCGCGAGCGACACGGACCGCTACGGCACCGGCGAGGCGGCGTCGGCGGACGGCGACAACAATTTCGCCGCCGACGGCGATATCCTGCCGGACGAAGTGGAGGAAGAAATCCGGGGAATCGGCGATTCGGCGACCGACTCCGACGACGAAGAAGACCGCTAGTCCGGACGCGGCATGGCGCAAACGGCGCGTTTTCCCGTGGGGAGCGCGCCGTTTTTTTGCATCGGCGACACGCGCGGGGTCGCCCGAGGCTAACATCGGTCCTCAGACCGACTCCGATGACGACACCCGGCACGCTGGCCGGACCCGACGCCGCCCCGATGAACCAGGACATCTCTCCCAAGCCCGCTCCCGCTCCCGCTCCCGCTCCCGCGCCCGTCGCGCAAGGCCGCACATCGAGGCTGCGCGGCTGGTTCTCGTGGATCGCGGCCCCGCTCACGCAATGGGCGCAGGACCACTGCCTGATGTTTTCCGCCGCGATCGCGTTCTTCGCGGCCTTTTCGATCGCGCCGACGCTCGTCATCGTGATCGCGGTGGCGAGCATCTTCTTCGGCGCCGACGCCGTGCAGGGGCGCCTTTTCGGCGAGATCAGCGGCGTGGTGGGCGACGAAGCGGCGCGCGCGCTCGAAGCGATCGTCGCGAACGCATGGCACGCCGACATCGCGCGGCGCACCGCGATTCTTTCGGTGGCGGGCGTGCTCGTCGGCGCATCGGCGACGTTCTCGTCGCTGCACAGCGCGCTGAACGTGATCTGGCCGACGCCCGCCGTGAGCACGCGAGCGAGCATCGTCGGGCTGCTGCGCGTGCGGCTGATCTCGTTCGGGCTGGTGGTCGGCTCGGGCTTCCTGGTCGTCGCGCTGCTCGTGCTCGATGCGCTCGTCGAGGTGTTCGGGCGCTGGGCGCTCGGCGACAGCGATCCGTTCGTCATCGTGGCCGGCCTCACGCAGCGCGCGATCTCGCTTTCGATGCTGGTCGTCGCGTTCACGGTGCTGCTCAAGTTCCTGCCGAGCGCGCGCATGCAGTGGCGCGACGCGGCCCTCGGCGCGCTCGCGGCCGCGCTCCTGTTCGAGGGCGGCAAGCGGCTCTTCGCGTTCTATCTGAGTCACGCCGGCACCGCGAACATGTTCGGCGCGGCAGGATCGCTCGCGATCATCCTGATGTGGCTCTACTACTCCGCGGCGGTGTTCCTGCTCGGCGCCGAACTTTCGGCGACGGCGGCGCGCAAGCGCACGCACCGGGAAGCCGGCTGGAGATAGCGCCTTCGTCGGCGGCCGCGGCAAGCCTTGCGCGAGGCGCCGCGAAGATCGCAAAAAAGCGCGCAAAAAAACGCCTTCGAGGCGAACCCCGAAGGCGCCAACCCAAACCGCAGCGAACGCAGCGCCACGGATGCAGCGCAACGCATCCGGCGCAGCCGACGCACGCTGGGCCTTACGCCTGCCGGCGCAATTCCGCCGGCGGCACCTTCATGAGATGCCGGTACTTCGCCACGGTGCGCCGCGCGACGATCACGCCCTGGTCCGCGAGCATCTTCGCGAGGCTCACGTCGGAAAGCGGGTCGCGCGTGTTTTCCTTCGCGATCATCTCCTTCAGGAGCGCACGCACGGCCGCGGCCGAACAGGTCCCGCCGCTTTCCGTGCTGAGCTCGCGCGGGAAGAAATGCTTGAACTCGAAGATGCCGCGCGGCGTCGCCATGTACTTGTTGCCCGTCGCGCGCGAGATCGTCGATTCGTGCAGTTCGAGTTCGTCGGCGACATCGCGCAGCACGAGCGGCTTGAGCGCGATCTCGCCGTAGTCGAAGAACGCCTTCTGATGCGCGACGATGCACTCCGCGACACGCTGAATCGTCGTGAAGCGCTGCTGCGCGTTGCGGATCAGCCAGCGCGCTTCCTGCAACTGCTGCGCGAGCGGCGAGCGGCTCGCGCCCGCCGACTGCGCGAACAGCTCCGCATACATGCGGTGGATGCGGGCGCGCGGCAGCACGGCGGGGTTGATCGTCACGACCCAGTTCTTCTTCACCTGCCGCACGATCACGTCCGGCACGACATAGTTGTCCTCGGCCTGGCCGTAGTTCTCGCCGGGCTTCGGATCGAGCTTGCGCACGAGCGCGCAGGCGATGCGCAGTTCGTCGGCGCTGCAGCCGATCTTCTTTTGCAGCTCCGCCTGCTCGCGGCGCGCGAGCCGCTCCAGATGATGGTGGACGATCTCGAGCGCGACGGCGCGCCCCGGGGTGTCCGACGACATCGCTTCCAGCTGCAGCGACAGGCACTCGGACAGATTGCGCGCGCCGACGCCCGGCTTGTCGAGCGACTGGACGAGCTTGAGCGCGATCTGCAACTCGTCCTCGCCGAGCGACGGCTCGATGTCGACCAGCGCCGCGAGCTCGGTCAGGTCCTGGCGAAGATACCCATCGTCGTCGAGCGCTTCGATGATGAGCTGCGCCACGGCGCGGTCGCGCTCGTTGAGCGGATAGAGGCGCAGCGTGTCGTGCAGCGTCTCGTGCAGCGACGGCTCGATGCGCACCCAGTCGGCCGGATCGGAGCCTTCGCCGTCGCCGCTGTTGCGCGAGGCGGAGCGCCCGAACGGGTCGGAGGCGAACTCGCTCATCGACTCGTCGTGCGAGCCCGGGTCCGAGGACTCGGACTCGGATGCGCTCTCGCCGTTGAGCGGCGCTTCGGCCATGGCCTCATTCGATGGGCTTGCCGACGATGCCTCGGTCATCGAACTGCCGTTGTCGTTGCTAAGCGCGTTGTCCTCGGTTTGCGACTCGTCGTATTCGAGGAACGGATTCGTGTCGAGCGCGTTGCGCAATTCCTGCTGGAACTCCTGCGACGAGAGTTGCAGCAGGCGAACCGATTGCTGCAGACGCGGCGTGAGCGCAAGGCTTTGCTTGGCGCGTAGTTCAAGTAAGGGCGGCATTGCGTGCTAATCCTCGTTTGTTCTTGACGGAACCCACATTCGTGATGCCCTGTTGAGCAACTGTCGTGCCATGTGGTCCGCAATCCGCTTGTCGTCTGGCTTTCGCACGATCCGAAGACGCGTCGCCGGGCCGTCCGGCGACCCGTTCCACGCAGTTTTTACACATGTTCCGACAAAAGCGCCGCGTCCCGCGACGCGCCCCGCGATGCCGTTTTACAGCGTCAGGACGCGTGTCGAGACATTGTTCGGCATCGGCGGGAAAGCCTGTGGCTGCGTGGATTCACGCGATGTGGCGATGCGTTGCAGGCGGCGTTTCGCGCGGCACGGCACGCAAGTTGCGGTGACCCTTTCACGATCGCGTCGCTACGGGGCGCGACGTATCAAAGCGGCAGAACGAGGTGTCCGCGTCCGGGGTATCCAGCGCGGGCGTACCTTCAAAACTGAAAACAAGGAGCAATTTCATGAAGACGACCCATCTCCTCAAGGCAGCCGGCAGCATCGCGTGCGTGGTGTTCGCACTGAACGTGAGCGCGCAGACCACGACGGCCTCCGGACCGGCCGACACGTCAATGGGCCAGAAGGTCGACGACAGCGCCATCACGACCAAGGTCAAGGCCGAACTGCTCGGCGCGAAGAACGTGAAGTCGACGCACATCCACGTGAAGACCGTCAAGGGCGTGGTCAACCTCACCGGCACCGTGCCGTCGGCCGAGGACAAGTCCGCGGCGGAAGAGGTCGTGGCGAACGTGTCGGGTGTCGCGTCGGTGAAGAACCATCTTAAAATTGCGGCGCAGTAATGGCGTAGTGCAACGGCCCGTCGCGGCGCGAGCCCCGGCGGGCGTGCAGCAACAGCCCGCAGCAGCAATGCGGCATGTCGCTCCCGGAGCCGCGCCGCGTTAAGCGCCGGATAGCGCCGGATGGCTCCGATGACACAGGCAGCGCCTCAGGCAACTTACAAAAAAACAGGACGTCACTCACAGTGGCTCGTCACCGCGTGACTCCGGTGACGCGGGCAAGCCCTCAAGGAAAAGGAGCTTTTCATGATCCGTACGACGAAGATTGCAGTGATCGGCGCGCTGACAGTCGCATTTGCCGCACCGGCTTTCGCGCAGACAACGGGGAGCGGCACGTCCGCGAGTCCCGGTGCGACGGGCGTGGCCTCGGGCACGGCGGCCCAGAAGTCGAAGGGCACGACGCTGCATCAGCAGAACAAGGCGCACAAGCTGAAGGGGGCGTCAGCGGCGGCTGCCGCGTCGGCGCTCGGTACGAACGACAAGGGCGCGCCGCAGTAGGGGCTATCGACCGGACGCTTCCAGGCGTTCGGCCACTCGCGCGAGACAAGCAGCCCGGCCGCGAAAGCGGCCGGGCTTTTCTTCGGGTCGCGCTCATCGGGACACGCGCGACTCCATCGGCATGAAAAAGCCGCCATTGCCATGACGGCAATGGCGGCTTCGGTTCAAGCCGTCATCCGGCTAACGCGCCGCCTCAGGATTTCGTGGCGGCGTACTGATCGCGCAGATCGCGGATGCGATCGTGGTTCTGCATCACGCCCTGATACTGGCGTTCAACGACTGCGCGGACATCGGCGGGCAGATCCTTGTCGAGCGCATTGCGATAGTTCTTCTTCGCGACGTCCTCGCCGCGCTCACATTCCGCGAGGATCGCGTGGTCGTCACGGCCCGTCACAGCCGACTTGACGTCCACCCATCCGCGATGCAGTGCGCCGCCCACGGTGCCTCCGGTTTCGGGCTTGCCTCCGAGGCGCTGCACCAGGTCCTGCAACTCGCTTGCGCCCCTGGCGCAGTCTTCAGCGCGGTTCTGGAAGAGCAGCTTGAGGCTCGGATCGCGCGTGTCTTCGGCGGCCTTGAGAAAACCCTTTTCTCCGTCCTTCGACGTTTCGACGAGATCATTGAGTACCGATACGATGTTCGTGCTCATGTAATACCTCCTTTCAATCGAAGTTTCTCCGCAATGAAATCCCGGCGGGACGCGGTCGAGCGGATAGACGCATACGGCGTGCCCGCCGCGGCCCCGTGCCAGCGTTCGGGGTTCCGGCGCCCGGAGCGCGCGACGCTGCGAATTTACAGGGCGGCTCGTAAGAATTTCGCCGTGATCGCGGCGTGCCGCGCGGTGGCAGGCACGGCATGGATGGCCGCCGCCGCCCGGCATGGCGCTTGCTCTTTTTCTGTCGCACAAAGAACGGCGTGCGTCGCTGCATTGCCGGGCAACCATGGCAAGGGAGAGCAGCATGACTGTCAACAGCCGCGAATGGCTTGTCTTCGTGGCGATCGTCGCTTCGGCGATCGTCCTGCAGATTCGCCAGTACACCCTCGATGCGAAAAGCGCAGCGGCGCCGCCTGCGGCGGTTGCGCCCGTTACGCAAGAGCAGGTTTGCGATCTGCGCGAAGGAAGGGCTACCGCGCGCGTGCTGCCCGCGACGTGCGAGAACATGGGCGGGGAACGCCGCATCGACAGGCGCGCGGGCCTGCCGCGCGAAGCGCGTCCGCGAGTGTGGGTCTGACGGACGCCATCACGCGATGCAACGCTCCCGATCGAACTTGCGACGCATCCAGAAGTGAAAAAGGCCGCCGGGTCACCCCGAGACGGCCTTTCCTGCGATCCACCCGAGCCAATCGAGCCAATCGAGCCAATCGAGCCAATCGAGCCAATCGATCAAGCGCGCTATCACGCACGCCTTTCCACGTATTCACCGACCGGATGCGGCGGCTGCAACGGGTCGAAGTCGCTCCAGCGGCCCTGTTTCCAGCGCCCCGACGCCCGTTCGATGTCCATGCCGCCTGCCTCGCGCAGGATCGTCGCTGCGTCGGTTTGCGTTTCCGGCGAGACGTGCACCGCGACCAGCACGCCCGCGTGCCGCGCGTTTTCCTGATTGGCGTGCGAGGTCGCCGAGTGCGGCTTCGAGGCGCGCGTGTGCGACATCGCGCCCGCCAGCGAGCCGATGTACGCGCCGACGCCCGCCGCTATCGCCGACACGAGCAGCGGCGCCTTGAACAGCGCGAACACGGCCGCGCCGACCACCGCCCCGATGACCGCGCCGATCGTCACGCCGCGCCCGGCGCCCTTGGGCGCAGCCTGTGCGCCGGGGTCGGTGCCGACGTCGCCGCCGATCGGATAGCGCGCGTGCTGCCCGCTCGGATTGACGAAGAACAGCGTGACGTCTTCTTCCACGAAGCCGCGCGCGAAGAGCCGCTGCGCAGCGGCCTCGGCGGCGGGAAAGGTCTGGAATCGGCCAGCGATGATGAGCGACATGTTGCCTCCGTTTTCGTCCGGTGCTGCGTTGTCCAAGGATATCGGGGGCAGGCGCTACTTGCGCTCCATGCCCTCCACGCGAAAGAGTCCGCTTCTCAGCACGACCGGCTGGCCGCCGTTGTCGTCGAGCGCTTCGGCGCACACCGCCCGGATCCGCGCACGGCCCTGCTCGTACGCGGGCATCAGATGTTCCTCACGCAGCGACGGCGCGCCGAAATGGTCTTCCAGCGCCTCGGCCGTGATCGAGCAGACGACCGGCTTGCCGTCGACCAGGGCGGTGAAGTGGATCGCGACGTCGACGCCGTCGAATAGGGGTGGATCGTCTGCAAAGGTGATGTGCATGGTCGAGTCCTCATAAGCCGGCCGGTTGGGAAAAGCGGACAGGGCGTTCATGACGCGACCGCCTTGGCCTTCGCGAGCTGCTGCGCCATCGTGTAGTGGTGCGTGATGATCGGCAGGGCCCTGGCCGCCGCGGATTTCAGGAGCGCGTCGCTGCCGCTCTCGCTCTCGTTCCTGAAAAGCTCGACGGCCTTCCTGTGGCCTTCGAGCGCTTTTTCAATATAGGCCTTGTCGAACTCGCTGCCCTGGAGATTTTGCAGGCTTCCCACAATCGATGCGTCCGCGGTCGCCGGCTCGGTGATGTCGTGCCGCTTCGCGATGACGTCGAGATTGCGCGCAAGGCGCGTATGGTCGCTGATCATTTGCTGCGCGAAACGTTTGACCTGCGCGTCGCTGGATCGGGAGAGCGCGAGCGTGCTCAATGCGATCTCGGTGGCGCCGGCCTGGCCCGCCTTGTCCATGAATTGCTGGTCGGCGGGCGACAGTGCCTTTCCCGCGCCCGCCGCCATGCCGCCATGTTCGACGGCGCTGGCAGGCGGGGCATCGTGCACGCCCTGAGCGTGCGCGAGAGGCAGGAAGCCGGCGCTCGACGCGATCGCCACGATGCCTGCGCCGCGCAGGCACATCGCGTGGAATGGCGATTTCCGCTGCTGGCTGGCAAAGGATTTTTTCAGCGGCTTTTTCAGCGGGTTTCTTAACAATCGTTCCGGCATGGGAGTTCCTTTTCGTGAGCGCGAGGTCTGTCACTCTTTATTCGCGCGAACGGATTCTACGCACAGACCCCGGCGAAATTTCGCCTGCGCGGCCTGCTTCTGCCGGCCGGCGGCGTCGGTCGGCGCGCGTACGGCGCGCGCCGGCGCTGCCGCAGTCATGCACGGTGGGGGACAGCAAGGGGTGTGCCCAGCGCAGCGCCAAAAGCGGGCTGCGCGGGCCTCAGAGCGTCTGCGCGGCCGCCTTGCCGGTGAGCCGCATGAGGCTCACGACAGCCGCGGCCGCCGCGAACGCGGCCGCCATGAAGAGCGTGATGATCGCCCCGTGCTGCGGGGCGAGACCGAAGACGAGCGCCACGAGCGCGGCGCCGAGCGACTGGCCGGACAGGCGCGCGGTGCCGAGCATGCCGCTCGCGCCGCCGCTTCTCGCGCGCGGCGCCGAGGACAGCATCTGGCGGTTGTTCGGCGACTGGAAGAGGCCGAAGCCCAGGCCGCAGAGCGCCATGCGCCACGCGATGTCGAACGGTTCCGGATGCGCGCCGACGGTCGCGAGCAGCAAGAGCCCCGCCGACAGGATCGCGAGCCCGATGCCGCCGAGGAGGCCGGCCGAGTAGCGGTCGGCGAGCATGCCGGCCACCGGCGCGACGAACACGATCACGAGCGGCCAGGGCGTCATCAGGAAGCCGGTTTCGACCTGGCTCATGCCGAAGCCGTTCTGCAGCAGAAACGGCAGCGACACGAACGTGAGCATCTGCGCCGTGAACGAACAGAACGAGGTCGCGATCGACAGCGCGAACACCGGAATGCGCATCAGGTCGACGGGCAGCAGCGGCGCGCTCTGCTTTAACTGGCGCTTGACGAAGAAGTACCCGATCACGCCCGCCGCGGCCAGTTCCGCGATCACGTACGGACGGCGCTCGCCCTGGCCGAGACCGTCGACGGCCGTGATCGCGAGGCCGAAGACGAGCGCGTTCATGAGCGCGCTCACGAAGTCGTAGGGCTCGCGGTGCCCCGGATTGCGCGGCAGCGCCCGCATGCCGATCGCGAGCGCGGCGAGCCCGATCGGCACGTTGATCGCGAAGAGCCACGGCCACGGCGCGATGGCCAGCACGCCGGACGCGACCGTCGGCCCGATCACCGACGAGATCGCCACCACCGACGCGTTGATGCTCACGCCGCGCCCGAGTTGATCGGGCGGATAGATGATGCGCACGAGCGCCGTGTTCACGCTCATGATGCCGGCGGCTCCGAAGCCCTGCACCACACGCGCGACGGTCAGCGCCGTGAGCGACCCCGAGAGCGCGCAGCCGAACGACGCAAGCGTGAAGAGCGCGAGACCGCCCAGGTAGATGCGCCGGTAGCCAATGCGGTCGCCGAGCGAGGCGAGCGGCAGCAGCGAGATCGTGATCGCGAGCTGGTACGCGTTGACGACCCAGATGGACGCGGCGGGCGTCGCGTCGAGCGTGCGGGCGATGGTGGGAAGCGCGACGTTGGCGATGGCGCTGTCGAGCACGGCAAGCGTGATGCCGAGCGCGACGACGGCGATTGCCCAGTAGCGCTGGGGAAGCGGTAAGCCTTGTTCTGCGTCCATCGATCGGCGATGTGGAGGGCGGCGAGTCTTGTCGGGTACGGAGTTCGCGCTGCCTGGGGCGCGCGGTTCCGCGTTTTGTCGTGCCTTGGCTCCGCGCGCGGCGGGGCGGTCCGGGCGGGCGGCATCCGGTGACCCGGTGCCCTGATACCCCGATATCCCATGCCCGGGCCGCCGTGTGGCGCGCCTACTTCAGTTCGTACAGGCCGGTATAGGTGGCCGAATCGATTTCGTTCAGGTGAGTCATGAAGCGCGCGACGGCGTTGGTCGTGTTGACGTCGAGCGGCAAACGCGCAGCCTGCAGCGCGTGGATGCGGAAGATGTAGCGATGCGGCTTGTCGCCGCGGGGCGGCGCGGCACCGCCGAATCCCACCGTGCCGTAGTCGTTGCGCAACTGCAGTGCGCCGCTCGGCAGGAGGCTGCCGTCCGCCTTGCCCGCGTTGCGCGGCAGCGAGCGCGCGTCGACGGGAATGTTGACGACGACCCAGTGCCAGAAGCCGCTGCCGGTGGGGAAATCGGGATCGTAGACAGTCAGTGCCAGGCTTTGCGTCTCGGGGGGCGGGGCATCCCACTGGAGCGCGGGAGAGATGTTTTCGCCGGCCCCGCCGAAGGCTTGCTGATCGAATTCCTGCGCCTTGGTCATGAAGCCGTTCGCGGGAAATTCGTCGGACCAGATGCGGAAATCAGCCATGGAATTCTTGCCTCCTTCTTCACGGTTTGGAATTGCCGACTGCGGTCGACCTGCGCCCGCGCAGCAAATGTGCCCGCGTTTGCCATGCCGGAGCGGCGTCGTGCTGCATCGCGGCACGCGGGCACGGTCGCCAGGTCGGGCGACGAGGCCGGGCGGGGTCAAATCGAGTGTAGCATCCGGCCCCTCGCGACGCTCCCTGCTGCGAACGCCATGCCCCGTCGCGGCAAAACGCAGCGGCCGCTGAAAAATGGCGAGCTAGAATAATGAGACAAATGAGGACCCGGCGCGAGCCGAAAGGAACACCATGCCAAACGACCCGCGGCAAAAGGCTGGGCAGTTCGCAGCCGCGAGCGCCCCGGCGGACGACGCCGACATGTTCGAACTCGCCCCCGTCTCACTGTGGCTCGAGGACTTCAGCGCCGTGCGCGACCTGTTCGGGACGTGGCGCGAGCAAGGCGTCACGGACCTGCGCGCGCACCTCGCCTCCGACCCGGCGCGCGTCGCCGCGTGCTCGGCGAGGATTCGCGTGATCAAGGTGAACCGGCGCACGCTGTCGCTTTTCGGCGCGAAGGACATCGACCATCTCGTGCAGAATCTCGCGAGCGTGTTCCGCGACGACATGCTGCACACGCATGTGGACGAACTGGAGCAGCTCTGGTCGGGCAAGCCGCAGTTCGTGAGCCAGACGGTGAACTACACGCTCGACGGGCGGCGTCTGGACGTGCTGCTGAAGGCGGTGATCCTGCCGGGCCACGAAGCGCGCTGGGACCGCGTGCTCGTGACGATCGAGGACATCACCGAGCTCGAGAACACGCGCCGCCGCGCCGCGCACAACGAACTCTACGCGCGCGGGCTGTTCGAGCATTCGCCGGTGTCGCTGTGGGTGGAGGATTTCAGCGCGGTGAAGGCGCTGCTCGACGATGTGCGCGAGCGGGGGATTGTCGATTTCCGCACGTTCACGAACGTGCACCCGGAGTTCGTCGAGCGCTGCATGCAGGAAATCCACGTGCTCGACGTGAACCAGCACACGCTCAGGATGTTCGCCGCGCCCGACAAGGCGACCCTGCTCGCGCGCCTCTCGGACGTCTTTCGCGACGACATGCAGCAGCATTTCCAGGAACAGCTGATCGATCTGTGGGACCACAAGCTGTTCCATCAGCGCGAGGTGCTCAACTATTCGCTCGAGGGCGGCGAGCTCAACGTGCATTTGCAGTTTTCGGTGTTTCCGGGGCACGAGAAGAACTGGGACCTCGTGCTCGTCGCGCTCACCGACATCACCGCGCGCAAGAAGGCCGAGGCGTATCTGGAGTTTCTCGGCAAGCACGACGTGCTGACCAAGCTCAAAAACCGCTCGTTCTATATCGACGAAATCAACCGGCTGGAGCGCAAGGGGCCGTTCCCGGTGACCGCGATCGCGGTGGACGTGAACGGCCTGAAGGCCGTGAACGACCAGCTGGGCCACGCCGCCGGCGACGCGCTCCTGCGCCGCGCGGGCGAGGTGCTCGGCAAGGCGCTGGAAAAGCCGTATCAGGCGGCGCGCATCGGCGGCGACGAGTTCGTGCTGCTCCTGCCCGGCACCGACGAGCGCGGCGGCGAGGCGGTGATGGAGAGCATCCGGCAACTGGTCGAGGTGAACAACCAGTTTTACTCCGGCATGCCGCTCAGTTTCGCGATGGGCGCCGCGACCTCGAAGGACGGCGAGCGCCTCGAGGCGATGCTGCAGCGCGCCGATGCCGTGATGTACGCGGAAAAGCGCGCCCACTATGGCGATGCGGATTTCGACCGGCGCGTCGACGGTTCCTAGGACGTCGGACGCGCCCGAGGCGGCGTTACTTGCCCTGCGTCACTTCGTCGATGCCGTGATCGAGCGCCGGACAGGCCTCGCCGATTTCCTTCGCGTACTCATCGGGATTCTTCGCCTTCAACTGCGCGAAGCGGTCGACCGTCGATTGCGCTTCGGTGTAGCCGAGCTTCCAGGCGCCCTCGAAGTCGGGCGCCGCCGTGAAGTTCGCCTTCGCGGCGGCCTTGAAGCGCTCGACTTTCGCGCGATCGATATTGCAGATGTCCGTGGCGCCGCGGGCGATGTTGCCGCTCGTGCGCGCGCCTTCCATGGCGAGGCTCTGCGGCGAGCGCTGCTGGCCGTGCTGCGGCTGGGACTGCTGGGGTTGCGTCTGCGCGCTCGCGGCGAGCGGCGCGGCGCATCCGATGACGACGGCGAGCGCGCCGGCGAGGGCTGGTTGAAGAGTCATTCGGTTCCTTGGTCAGTAGCGCGGCAATTATAGGCGAATGCCTGCCGGAACTCGGGCCGCGGCCCCGGCGAATGCCTGTTTTCACCGTGCTAGAATCGATTTTCAGATGCCGCTCTCAGACTAGAAAAATGAAAAAAGGAAGTAAGGCCGCCATGCCTGCCGATGCTGCGCCCGCGCCGGAGACGCGGCGCAAGTACGATCCGGAGGAAACGAAGCGCAATATCCTCGACATCGCCACGCAGGAGTTCTCCGCGATGGGGCTGGCGGGCGCGCGCGTCGACGCGATCGCGGAGCGCACCAACACCACGAAGCGGATGCTGTACTACTACTTCGGCAGCAAGGAAGGTCTCTACGAGGCGGTGCTGGAACAGGTGTACGGCGACATCCGCGAGCTCGAACAGCAGCTTCAGCTGAGCGACCTGGAGCCCGAGGAGGCAATGCGCCAGTTCGTCGAATTCACGTTCGACTATCACGACAAGCATCGCGATTTCGTACGGCTCGTGACGATCGAGAACGTGCACGCGGCAAAGTACATCGATCAGTCGAAGACCTTCAAGAGCCGCAATTCGAGCGTCGTGCGCACCATCGAGGACCTGATTGCGCGCGGTGTCGCGGCGGGCCGGTTTCGCGACGACATCGACCCGATCGACCTGCATCTGCTGATCAGCTCGTTCTGCTTTCACCGCGTCGCGAACCGCCACACGTGGAGCGCGGCCTTCGGGCGCGATCCGTCCGGGCCGCGTTCGCGCTCGCGCCATCGCGAGATGATCGTCGATGCGGTGCTGCGGTTCATGCGCCGCGACGGCTGAAATCGAAAAAGGCGGCCCGCGATTCGCGGGCCGCCTTGTCTTGTGCCGCCCGTTCTTGCGGCGCTTGTGCGATCAGTGCAGCACGATGCGCCTGATATCCCCGACCACGAAGATATACGACAGCGCGCCGAGCAGCGCGATCGTGCCGATGAAGGCGAGGGCGCCGACGAACGACCCGGTCGCCGCGACGATGAAGCCGACCGCGAGCGGCGTGATGATGCCCGCGAGGTTCGCGGCGAGGTTGAAGATGCCGCCCGTCACGCCGAGCATGCCCTCCGGCGCGATGTCCGACACGAGCGTCCAGCCGAGCGCGGCCATGCCCTGCGCGAAGAACGCCACCGACAGGATCGCGATCACCACCGCGTTGCTTTCGACGTAGTTGGCGAGCACGATCGTCGAGGCGAGCAGGAGGCCCGCGATGATCGGCAGCTTGCGCGCGACGTTCGCGGACTTGCCGCGGGCGAGCAGCCAGTCGGAGAGCACGCCGCCGAACATCACGCCCACCGACGCCGCGATGAACGGCAGGATCGCGAAGAAACCGATCTTGAGCCAGCCCATGTGGCGCTCGGTCGCGAGATAGGTCGGGAACCACGTGAGAAAGAAGACGAGCGTCGAGTTGCCGGCGAACTGGCCGAAGCAGATGCCCGCGAGCTGGCGGTGCTTGAGCAGCCGGCCGATCGTGCGCCATTCGAACTTCGGCTTCGCCTTTGCGCCGTGCTCGATGTCGCTCGCCGGGTCGTTCGTGAGGCCGCCGCCCGCCTCGATGTACTCCAGTTCCGCCGCGTTCGCGCCCGGATGATCGCGCGGCTCGCGGTAGAAGAGCCACCAGATGCCGCCGAACAGCATGCCGGCCGCGCCCACCACGTAGAAGAGCGCACGCCAGCCGAACTCGCCCATCAGCGCGAAGAGAAGCGGACTGAAGCACGCGAGGCCGATGTATTCGCCGACGGTGTAGGTGCCCGTCGCCATCGCGCGCTCCTTTTGCGGGAACCACGTCGCGACGACGCGGCTGTTCGCCGGAAAGCACGGCGATTCCGCGACGCCCAGGCCGAGGCGGCACGCGAGCAGCGTGCCCACGCCGGTGACGAATCCCTGCAGCAGCGTGGCGAGCGACCAGAAGGTCATCGAGAGGTAATAGGTCAGCTTCGTGCCGAAACGGTCGAGGAACATGCCGCCCGGAATCTGCGCCGCCACGTAGGTCCACGAGAACGCGGAGAACATCACGCCCATCACCGCCGCGCTGATGCCGAGTTCGTTCGTCAGTTGCGGCGCCGCGATGCCGAGCACCGTGCGGTCCAGATAGTTGATCATCGTGCCGATCGCGAGCAGCGCGAGAATGCCGAAGCGCGCGCGCGAGCGGCGCACCGTTTTCCGCGTTGCGGCGGCGCTTGCTGTCGACGTGCGCGCGGATGACTCATTTGCCATGTCGTGTCCTGTCAGTGCCTTGGGGCTTGGGGTGTCAGCGGTTCAGAAGTGTCTGGAAGTGCGCGAACATGCGTTCGGCGTCGGGTTCGCGGCCCGTGAAGATGCGCAACGCATCGACCGCCTGGCAGACCGCCATGCCGCCGCCCGCGAGCGTGCGGCAGCCGATCGCCTTCGCGGTCTTCAAAAGCTCCGTTTCGAGCGGGAAGTAGACGATTTCGGCGACCCACAGGTCCGGGTGCAGATAGTCCGCGGGCAGCGGCAGGCCGGGGAGCTTCGCCATGCCGGTGGGTGTCGCGTGGATGAGGCCGTTCGCTTCCCTCAGCGCATTCTTCAGCGGCGCCTTCAGGTCGCCGCCGCTCGTCACGCTGCGCTCGGGAAAGCGCGCGCTCAGTTCGGCGGCGAGCTGCGCGGCGCGCGATTCGTCGGCATCGAAGAGCGTGAGCGCGCGGGCGCCGAGCGTCAGCGCCGCGTGAGCGACAGCCGCGCCCGCGCCGCCCGCGCCCAGCTGCACGACACGTTCGAGCGGCGCATCCGGCAAGCCGCGCTGAAACGCCCGGGCGAAGCCCGACCAGTCGGTGTTGTGGCCGGTGCGCCGGCCGTTTTTCAGCACCACCGTGTTGACGGCGCCAAGCGCGCGGGCGTCGTCGTCGAGTTCGTCGAGCAGGGCGATGACGCTCTGCTTGCACGGATAGGTGATGTTCAGGCCGTCGAAGCCAAGACGCTCCGCCGCCACGAGCAGCTCGGGCAGCGCCTGCGGCTCCAGTCGCAGCGCCTGCAGGTCGATTCGCCGGTAGACGTAGTTCAGCCCGAGGCGGCGGCCTTCCTCCTCGTGCATGGCTGGCGTGAGGGAGCCGCCGATGCCCGAGCCGATCAGGCCGATCAAGAATGAAGTTTGCGTGGTCATTGGGAAGCGCCGTTTCGTTCATGGAGCAACGGCGCAAAAGCGGCCGTTGCAGCGTGGGGCGCAGTGTGCGCGCATGCGCGAGCCTTGTCCGTCGGTGTTTCTCCGTATTTGTACGGTCTAGTTAGTTTGCGTTAAGATAGGTCGGCATGCGAAATCGTGCGGATCGTGCGCGCGGCTCGTGCGCGGGCAATCGAGCCGCCTGAATTGGCCTACACTGGACGAGTCCCCGGGACTTCGCGCCATGCACTTTCCACAGCAATACGAGGAGGCAGCGATGCTGCGTTCTATTCGCACTTCAATCGCGACGGTCTCGATCAGCGGCACGCTGGTCGAGAAGCTGAACGCGATCCGCGCGGCGGGCTTCGACGGCGTCGAGATATTCGAGAACGATCTGCTCTATTTCGACGGAACCCCCGCCGACGTGCGCCGCATGTGCGAGGACCTGGGCCTCGCGATCTACCTGTTCCAGCCGTTTCGCGATTTCGAGGGCGTGAGCGCGGAGCGGCTCGCGCGCAATGCCGAGCGGGCGAAGCGCAAGTTCGACCTGATGCACGAGCTCGGCACCGACCGCATGCTCGCCTGCAGCAACGTGTCGCCTGACACCATCGGCGACGACGCGCTCATCACCGAGCAGCTCGGCCTGCTCGCCCGCCTCGCCGGCAAGGCGGGCGTGACCGTCGGCTACGAGGCGCTCGCGTGGGGGCGTCACGTGAATTCGTACAAGCACGCCTGGCGGCTCGTCGATGCGGTGAATCACCCGAATCTGGGGCTTGTTCTCGACAGCTTCCACACGCTCTCGATCCGCGATTCCGTCGACGAAATCGCCGCCATTCCGGGCGACCGCATCGCGTTCGTGCAGATCGCCGACGCGCCCGTGCTCGCGATGGACGTGCTCGAATGGAGCCGTCACTACAGATGCTTTCCGGGGCAGGGCGCCTTCGACGTCGCGAGCTTCACCGCGCGCGTGCTCGAAGCGGGGTACAGCGGGCCGCTCTCGCTCGAAATCTTCAACGACGGCTTTCGCGCCGCGCCGACCGCCGTCACCGCCGCCGACGGCCACCGGTCGCTGCGCTTCCTGGAGGAGCAGACGCGCGCCGTGCTGGGCGAGAAGGCGCCCGCGATCCTGTTCGATCCGCCTGCGCCGCCCGAGCACATCGGCTTTCAGTTCCTCGAATTCGCCGTGGACGACGCGACGCGCGTCGATGTCGCCAACTGGCTCGGCAAGCTCGGCTTCCGGCTCGCGGGACGCCATCGCTCAAAGGACGTGACGCTCTACCGGCACGGCGCCGGGTCGATCGTGCTCAACGCCGAGGCCGATTCGTTCGCGAGCGCGTTTTTCCAGCAGCATGGCTTGTCGCTGTGTGCGTCGGCGTTTCGCGTCGACGACGCGAAGTGCGCGTTCGAGCGCGCCGCCGCGTACCGCAATGCGCCGTTTTCAGGCCGCATCGGGCCGAACGAGCGCGTCCTGCCGGGCGTGCAGGCGCCCGACGGCAGCCTCGAATATTTCGTCGACGAAGCGCCCGGTGCGCCCACGCTGTGGGAGTCGGACTTCATCCTGACCGACATCGACGGCCCGTACGAAGTCGGGCCGCTCGAGCGCATCGACCATGTGTGCCTGTCACTGCCCGCCGACGCGCTCGACACCTGGGTGCTGTTTTTCCGCACCGCGTTCGGCTTCGAGACCGAACCGAGCGTGCTCGTGCCCGATCCGTACGGGCTCGTGCGCAGCCGCGCGGTGCGAAGCCGCGACGGCTCGGTGCGCATCGCGCTGAACGCGTCGATCGACCGCTACACGGCGGTGGTCGAGTCGCTCGCGACGTATCGCGGCTCGGGCCTGAACCACGTCGCGTTCAGCACGCCCGACATCTTCGATGCGATCCCGCGGCTCGCTGCCGACGGCGTGCAGTTCCTGCGCATTCCGCGCAATTACTACGACGATCTGGCGGCGCGCTACGCGTTGCCCGACGAGCAGATCGACGCGATGCGCGAGCACAACATCCTCTACGACCGCGACGAGCGCGGCGGCGAGTTTTTCCACGCGTACACGGAGCAACTGGATCAGCGGTTCTTCCTGGAAGTGCTCGAGCGGCGCGGCGGCTACGACGGCTACGGCGCCGCCAATGCGGCCGTGCGGCTCGCGGCGCACGCGCAGCTTCAGAAGGCGCGGCACGCGGCGTGAGCGGTATGCCTCGCGCCTGCCGCTCGCGTCTGCCGTTTACCTATTATTCAAATAGGGCGGGCAAGCGCAACGGGAGGGCGCCATGCACGAGTTCACGAACATTCTGGTCGGGCTGGCCGGACTGGCCGCGATCGCCATCGTGTTGCTGGCACACGACTGGCGCGAAGAACACCGCCAGCGTCTCATGATGCGGCACAGCGCGCATCATCCGCTGCGCGACTGGTGGATGCGCCACAGGCATTGAATGTCGCGGTATGTTCGACTTCTTGCCGATGACACAAAAAAGCCGTTCCGGACGCCCGGAACGGCTTTTTTATCTGCGCGAGGCGGTTAACCGCCTCGCGGCGGCTTCCTGACGACGGCGGCGCCGGGCTGCTCGGCAACCGCGGCATCGGCGCGTTCGCGCTCCTCTTCGCGTTCGCGGCAAGCGGCCTCGAACTCGTCGATTTGCAGATAGAGCCGGTGCACCGTCTGAATCTGCGTATGCGAAAGATGCGAGGCGCGCGTGATGATCGCGAGCCGCTCGCGCCAGTAGGACGGCGGCAGCAACGGGCCGCCGAAATCGCATTCGAGCGAGCGCCGCAGCACGAGTTCGAGATGCACGAGGTCCTGATCCGCCAGAAGCGCCGAAAACGCGCCCTGCGGCTTGGTATCGGTAGGATGGTCCATCACTGGATTACGGCGACCCGCAGACCGACTTGATAGGCGTTAACCCTTATTTATCCGATCTTTATTGGGCAACATGCATCCGGGCCTTTCATTCGCTTAACATTGGCGTCTTCGGCCCACTCCTGCGCACCCCTCAAATGAAGCGACTCATACTCAGCGCCGCATTGCTGGCCGGCTTGCCCGCCGCTCACGCCGCCGATGCCGCGATCACCGTCTACAAGAGCCCGGACTGCGGCTGCTGCGAAGGGTGGGTGCAGCACATGCGGGCGGCGGGCATCGAAACGAAGGTCGTGGATACGAACGACATGCAGGGCGTGAAGGATCGCCTGCACGTTCCGGCCGCGCTGCGCTCGTGCCATACGGCGGTCGTGAGGGGGTCGAATCAGGTGATCGAAGGGCACGCGCCGGCTACGGCCGTGAAGAAAATGCTGGCGAACCGCAGCGTGCGCGGCATCGCCGTGCCCGGAATGCCGGTGAATTCACCGGGCATGGGGGAAATGGATGGCAAGCTCGTCACCGTCGACTTTGCCGGAGCGAAGTTTTCGCAGGATTGAGGGGGAGCGCGGCGTAACGTCTTTGATATACTCTGCGCTCGCTGACGAGCACGGGACTCGCAGCACTGGTCGACACGCGAGACCAGCACCGGCGCCTCGATTAGGAAGAGGCGGACACAGCCGGAATCCCGGGCGGGAAAATGCGGAAGTGCATGCAGAGAAATGCAGGCGGCGAAATGCACGCGAATTGCACGTCGGCCTCAACGGCACGTCTTCGTCCCGTACAATCGGTCTGCTCCCCGTAGTTCAATGGATAGAACGAGTGCCTCCTAAGCGCTAGATGCAGGTTCGATTCCTGCCGGGGGGACCACGACCGGCCCCGTTTCTCACATGCACCGCAACGACCCCGCGCCCGGTTCCGGTCGCGCCTCATCTCCCTAATGCAGCAATGTCGCTCGCGGCGGCTTTGATTCACGCGCAATATCCCGCACCGATGAACCCGCCGCGAGTTCGGCGCCCCGGTCGAGCGCCGCGGCCACGCGCTTCACGTTTGGCTCGACGATCATCTCGTTATGGTCGCCCGACACTTCGGCGATGATCAGGCCCGCACGTGCCACTCGCCGCCAGAGCGGCAGCGGATCGCCGCGTTCGCGCTGTGCGACCATCGCGCGCACGTACAGGATCGGGCTGCCCTCGTAAGGCCGCGGGCAATAGTTTTTCATCGCCGCTGAAAACGCGGCGCGGATGCCCCGCAGCACCGGCGGCAGATCGTCCGGCTCCGGCTCCTCGCGGCGCGACGCGCGCCCGAAGCGCATCAGCGCATGGTCCGCGGCGGCCATCAGCTTGTCTGCGAGGTGCCGCATGCGCACGGTCGCGGGCAGCGTCCGCAGTTCGCTCACCTGCCGCCTCACGCAGTCGCGCTGATGCGCGAGCCACGCCATCCACGGCAGGCAGCTTTCGTGCACATAGGTATCGAGCAGGCAGACCATCTCCAGCCGCTCGCCGGCCCCGATCAGTTGCTGCGCGATTTCGAAGGCGATCAGTCCGCCGAACGAGTAGCCGACGAGCGCGTACGGTCCGCGCGGCTGCACCGTGCGCATCTTCTGCACGTACGTTTTCGCCATTTCCTCGACACGCCGCTGCGGCGGCGCTTCGCCATCGAGCCCGAGCGCCTGCAGTCCGTACACAGGACGGCCGTTTTGCAGCGTACCGACGAGCGTCCCGCATTCCATGACGGAACCGGTCACGCTGTGCACGAAGAAAAGCGGCCTGCCGTTGCCGTCACGCATCCGCACCAGAACCTCCGTGGGTTGCGGCGTGCCGTCGTCAATCGCTGCGGCGAGTTGCGCGATGGTCGGTGCGAGAAGCAATGTCGCGAGCGGTAATGCGCGTCCGGTCGACTCCTTCACGTCGGCGAGCAGGCGCGCGGCGAGCAGTGAATGGCCGCCCAGTTCGAAGAAGTTGTCGTCGCGGCCGATCGGCCCGAACCCGAAGCGCTTCTCCCACTGTGCCGTGAGGCTGCGCTCCAGTTCCTCGCGCGAATCGACCGGCGCGGGACGTTCGTCCGCGGCTTCCTTCAGGGCGGCATGGTCGCGGATGGCGTCGAGGCACGCCGGATTGCGCAGCGCCGCCGTATTGCCGACGGGGAGGCCATTGACCGCGTTGCGCGCCGCCGCCTCCGAGAGCTTCCCGTTGTGCGTGAACGGCAGTTCGTCGACGGCCGCGATCACGTCGGGCACGTGCGCGGGCGACGTGCGGCGCACGAGCTCGCGGCGGATGCGCGCGATCAGCGCGCCGCACAGCCGGGCGCCCGGCTGCAGCGTCACGAGCAGCACCATGCGCTGGAGGTCGCCCGTTTCCGCGGTATTTCCCCCGGCGTCCGCCGCCCGCGGGCGCTGCTGCACGACGAGTGCCTCGCGGATCTCGTGCACGTCGTTGAGCACGCGATAGATCTCGCCCGGTCCGACATTGATGCCGCGCACGACGAGCACGCCGTCGCTGCGGCCGTGCAGGCGCGCCGATCCCTCCTGCGAAAAGCCGATGATGTCGCCGTGCGTCCAGACGCCCGGATTGGCCGCGAAGTAGGCCGCGTGAAAGCCGGCGCCACTCGCGTCGTTGTGAAACCCGAGCGGACGCGACGGGAACGGATTCACGCAGACGAGCTGGCCCGTGCCGCTCGTCTGCGCGCCGTCCTCCCATGCCTCTACGTCGAGCGCGAGGCTCCTGCACTGCGCTTCGCCCGTGTAGACGGGCAGGTTCGGATTGCCGAGCACGAAGCAGCCGAGAATGTCGGTGCCGCCCGAGATCGACTGCATCTGCAGGTGCTTGACGTTCGCGTGCACCCAGTCGAACTGCGAGTCGTAGAGAACCGCGCCTGTCGACATCATCGCGCGCAGGGCGCCCAGATCGAACTGCCGGGCGGGCACGAGGCCCGCGTCCTCGCACATCCTCAGATAGGCGGGGCTCGTGCCGAACACGTTGATGCGCTCGTCGGCGACAAGGCGCCACAGCGTGTCGACCGACGCGATCGGGCCGTCGTAAGTGACGATCTCGACCCCGGACGCCAGCGCCGACAGCTGCCAGTTCCACATCATCCACGCGCAGCTCGTGTGGAAGTACATGCGCTCGCCGGGGCGCAGGTCGCTGTGCAGCCGGTGCTCCTTCAGATGCTCGAGGAGGCTGCCGCCCGCGCCATGCACGATGCATTTCGGCCTGCCCGTCGTGCCCGACGAGAACATGATGAAAAGGGGATGGTTGAACGCAAACCGGCGCCACACGAAACGTGACGCATCGCCGCGCCCGATCAGCGCGTCGAGCGTGTGAAGCGGCTGCGCAACGCGCCCGCGCAGCGCCTCGTCATCGAGACTGACGACGCCGGCAAGCGCCGGCAGGCCGGCGGCGAGCGCGGCGATCTTGTCGGCGACCGGCATGCCGATGTCGAATGCGCGCGGCGCCGTATGCGCGACCAGCATGCGCGGCTCGAGCTGGGCGAAGCGGTCGAAGAGAGTCTCGACGCCCATCTCGGGCGCGGCGGTCGAAAGCGTCGCGCCGAGCGCGGTGACGGCGAGCGCCGTGACGACGGCGTCGGCGTCGTTGCGCATCACGCCGGCCACGCGGTCGCCTTCGCGCAGGCCCAGTTCCGCGAGCGCCTGCGCGAGGCGCGCGACGCGCTCGCGCAGTTCGCCGCGCGTCATGCGCACGTGGCTGCCGTCGGCGTGGCAGGCCGTGATCGCGGGGGCGTCGGCGCCCGCGATCGAAAGGCCCAGCAGATTGTCCGCGTAGTTCAGCGTGACGTTGGGAAAGAACGTCGCATGCTCGCATTCGTCGCCGACACAGACAGGCTCGGCGTCGCCCGACCAGTCGATCCCGGGCGTCCAGTGAAGGAAGCAATGCCAGAACGTCCGGAACTCGCGCACGGAGAAATCGTGCAGATCCGCGTGGCTCGCGAACGTGCGCCCGGTGTGTGTCTGAAAGACGGTTGTAAACGCGGTCATCTGCGATGCCGCGATGCGCTCCGGCGTACCGATGTAGGCGGGAATGCGCGCTGCGTCCGCGGCGGGGCGGCGCGTGGCGACGGGCAAGTCTAGGCGCTTCATCCAGAACTCCGCCATGACCGGACCGAGCCGCTGCTCGCCGGCCATGCTTGACGTTATTTTTCACGAATCCGCGCAGCATGTGCGCGAGCCGCTTTTCGACATCAGGGTCGCTGGTTCGGTGGTCCCTCGCCACCGCGACTGCTGGGTGAGCCTAGTCCCTCGCCTCGCTTCGCTCTGTGCGCAATCGCACCCATCGGCGTGGTGCGCGGCCCATGCAAACGTTCCCGGGCCGGTGCGCTTGGGGGAAGACCTCATTGCCCGGTTCGTTCGAGTGGTTGTAGGCGCGCAACGAATCGGGACTCGGAACGTCCGCCGGTCGCAACGGGCAGCGAGGCGCCGCCAGAGCCGGATCGAACGGACGACGGTTTCGCGCCGATCATGCGCCGACCGATCGCGCGCATGAGGGGCATTGAATCCGCGTTATCGTTTTGGATCTGCTGCCGGGCAGCATGGCGCTCGGCGCGGCCATCAGACCGCTCCTTCCCGAGGAGCAAAAGGCGCGCGAAACCGTTGAGCGTGTGCAGTTCGCGGCTGGCATGGCCCGATCATGATCGCGAGCCAGCCGATGCGCGAGGCTCGGCCATCCGAGCCGCCAGGCCCGGGGCGTCGGGAGAGGGGTCGGCGCAACGCGACGCCCATGGCGCCCGTGCCGGCCGTCCACGGCGAGCGCATGTCGTACCGCAGCGTGTTCTTCCGCGCGCTGCCGCACGGCGTCGGGCTCGCGCTCGGCTCGGCTCGGCGGGCTGACCCGGTGACGCGCGCACAAAGGCGCATCAGGGCCGCGCGCGAAACTTGCGAACGGGTCGCGGTCGCGCGCCGGACGAACTATTCTGTAAGGATCAGAATTCGACGGCCGCGAAGTCTTCCTTGCCGACATCGCACAGCGGGCAGCGCCAGTTGGCGGGGATATCGGCGAAGCGCGTCCCGGGCGGGATGCCGTCTTCCGGTACACCGTCCTGCTCGTTATAGATCCAGCCGCAGATCAGGCAGACCCAGCTTTTGTACTCGAGGACTTCACTCACGACAGACTCTTGTTTCGTTCAAGGTGGCAAACACGACACGGGCGGCTCGCAAGAGCGGAAAAAATTGCCGCCCGAAGCGGCGCGCCCGCAGGGCGACCCGCATATTACCGGAATCGCGCGAATGCTTCGCGGCACGCGCTGATTGGTGCGCGCGAGGTCCGTAATGACGGGCCGGCGCATCGGGGCCGTGCCGGCAGGCTCGGTGTATGCTTTCGCGAAGCGGCCGTGCTGGAGAAGGCCGCGCTTCGGCCTGCCGGCGTGTCATGCGCTTTTTGGCCGCTTTCCTAGAAGGAGAAAACGATGTTGAAGAAGCTGATGTTGGGAGCGGTGCTGTCGGGCTCGTTGCTGGCCGCCGCGGCGGCGCAAGCGCAACAGGCGCGTGTGTTTTTCATCGAGCCGAAGGACGGCGCGACGGTCACGAGCCCGGTGCATGTCAAGTTCGGCGTCGAAGGCATGAAGATCGTGCCCGCCGGCACCATGACCGAGAATACGGGTCACCACCATCTGCTGATCGACAGCGGCCCGGTGCAGAAAGGCGTCGTGATCCCGGCGAACGACAAGTCGCTGCACTACGGCAAGGGCCAGACCGAAGCCGACGTGCCGCTCACCCCCGGCGACCACACGCTGACCATGCAGTTCGGCGACGGCGCCCATCGCTCCTACGGCCCGGAAATGAGCCAGACGATCAAGGTTCACGTGAAGTAAGCCTCGGGTCCTGGCCCGGCGTCATCTTCGGAACGCGGCTTTGGCCGCGTTTCTTTTGGGTGTTTCCGGCAGCCGCAGCGGACGACGCCTTGTCCGCACGGCATAGGGCGCCGTCTGGTACGGGCTGGCGCGGGCAAGATGGGTACAATGGCCGCTTCCAGTTTTCGCACTTTCCGGCTGCCTCCATGTCGCTTTACTCCATCTCGGACGCGCAACTCGCGTTCGGCCACGTCGCGCTGCTCGATCACGCGGACTTCTCGCTCGAAGCGGGCGAACGCGTCGGCCTGATCGGCCGCAATGGCGCGGGCAAGTCGTCGCTGCTCAAGATCGTCGCGGGTCTGACGAAGCCTGACGACGGCCTCGTCACGCGCCAGAGCGAACTCACGACCGTCTACGTGCCGCAGGAACCCGAATTCGATCTCGACGCGTCCGTGTTCGACGTCGTCGCTTCCGGTCTCACCGACGCCCAGGCGCTCCTCGACGAATACGACCAGGTCGCGCACAAGCTCGCGGACACGCCGGAAGGCCGCGAGCACGACGCGCTCCTCGCGCGGATGAACGCGCTGCAGTCGTCGCTCGACCTGCACGATGCGTGGAACTGGCGCACGCGGGTTGCGACCACGCTTGCGCAGATCGGCCTTGACGGCGACGCCCGCACGGGCGCGCTTTCCGGGGGCATGAAAAAGCGCGTTGCGCTCGCGCGGGCGCTCGTCGTGCAGCCGGACGTGCTGCTGCTCGACGAGCCGACCAACCACCTCGATTTCGACGGCATCCGCTGGCTGGAAGACCTGCTCGTGACGCTGCGCACGGGCCTCCTTTTCATCACGCACGACCGCGCGTTTCTCGATCGCGTCGCGACGCGCATCGTCGAACTGGACCGCGGCCGGCTGCTGTCGTATCCGGGCAATTTCAGCGCCTATCAGACGAGAAAGGCGCAGCAGCTCGAAGTCGAGCAGGTGGAGCAGGCGAAGTTCGACAAGCTGCTCGCGCAGGAGGAAGTGTGGATCAGGAAGGGCGTCGAGGCGCGGCGCACGCGCAGCGTCGGGCGCATCGCGCGGCTCGTGGAAATGCGCCACGAGCGCGCCGAGCGCCGCAACGTGCAGGGCAACGTGAGGCTCGACGTCGGGCAGGGCGAGAAGTCCGGCAAGATCGTCGCGGAACTGACGGACGTGACGAAGCGCTACGGCGATCGCACGGTCGTCGACAACTTCACGGCCACCGTCATGCGCGGCGACAAGATCGGCTTCATCGGGCCGAACGGCGCGGGCAAGACCACGCTGCTCAAGCTGATTCTGGACGAGCTGCGGCCTGACGCGGGCAGCGTGCGCACCGGCACGAATCTCCAGGTCGCGTATTTCGACCAGATGCGCGCGCAGCTCGACCTCGACAAGACGCTTGCCGACACGATCAGCCCGGGCAGCGAGTGGGTCGAGGTGAACGGCGTGAAGAAGCATGTGATGAGCTATCTCGGCGACTTCCTGTTCGCGCCGGAGCGCGCCCGCTCGCCCGTGCAGTCGCTCTCGGGCGGCGAGCGCAATCGTCTCCTGCTCGCGCGGCTCTTCGCGCGGCCGGCGAACGTGCTCGTGCTCGACGAGCCGACCAACGACCTCGACATCCCGACGCTCGAACTGCTCGAAGAACTGCTCACGGATTACGACGGCACCGTGCTGCTCGTGAGCCACGACCGCGCGTTTCTCGACAACGTGGTGACGTCGGTGTTCGCGGCGGAGGGCGGTGGGAAGTGGCGCGAGTACGTCGGCGGCTTTTCCGACTGGCAGGTTCAGCGCGAACGTTCGGAAAAAATCGCGCAGGACGCCGCGCGCCAGAGCGCGAGGGAAGTGCCGAAGGACGACGCGCAGAAGGAAAGCGCTTCCGGGCGCAACGCGCAGCGCACCGTGAAGCTGTCGTTCAAGGAACAGCGCGAACTCGACGCGCTGCCTGAAAGGATCGCGGCGCTGGAAGAGGAGCAGAAGTCGATTGCGGCACGGCTCGAGGACGGCTCGATCTTCGCGAAGGACGCGAAGGAGGGCGCGCTGCTCTCCGAAAGGCACGCCGCGATCGACGACGAGCTGCTCGGCGCGCTCGAACGATGGGAAGAGCTGGAAGCCAAGCGCAAGTAACGGGCGCGGCTGCTTCATCGCCCGTTCATTGCCCCTTATATCGAAAACAGTAAAATACGTCGCGATTCCAGGTGCCCGCGTTTGACGGGCATCGCATTCAAGCGCAGCCCGGCGACACCGGCCGGGCTTGCCCGATGTTCACGCATTCCCGGTGAGGCGGCATCGTCTTTCGGCAGGCTTGCCGCGGGACGGCCGGGCACCGGACCAACGTCAAGTCATGTCCACGAAAAAACCCAGCGCTACCGAAGGCGGCAAGAACAGCGGATATAGCGAAGCATCGATCAAGGTGCTGAAGGGCCTTGAGCCGGTCAAGCAGCGGCCCGGCATGTACACGCGCACCGAAAATCCGCTGCACATCATTCAGGAAGTCATCGACAACGCCTCCGACGAGGCGCTCGGCGGCTACGGCAGGCAGATCACGGTCACGCTGCATGTCGACAACTCGGTGTCCGTCGAAGACGACGGGCGCGGTATTCCGTTCGGCCTTCACCCCGAGGAGGGCGTGCCGGTCGTCGAGATCGTGTTCACGCGCCTGCACGCGGGCGGCAAGTTCGACAAGGCTGCCGGCGGCGCCTATACGTTCTCGGGCGGCCTGCACGGCGTGGGCGTGTCGGTGACGAACGCGCTCTCCACGCGGCTCGACGTGGTCGTGTGGCGTGAAGGCAAGGTTGCCGAAATCGGCTTCTCGAACGGCGACGTGATCAAGACGCTCGTCACGCGCGCGGCCGAGCGCGGCGAGAAGAAATCCGGCACGCGCGTGACCGCGTGGCCCAATCACAAGTATTTCGATTCGCCCACGCTGCCGATCGGCGAGCTGCAGCGGCTCCTGCGCTCGAAAGCGGTGCTGCTGCCGGGCGTGGAAGTGGTGCTCGTCATCGAGAAGACCGGCGAGCGGCAGACCTGGAAGTACGAAGACGGCCTGCGCGGCTATCTGCTCGAAGGCATGGGCGGCAGCGACCTTCTGATTCCGCTTTTCGAAGGCGAACGCTTCGCGGAAAGCTCGCGCTCGAGCGAGGAGACGTTCGCGGAAGGCGAAGGCGCGACCTGGGTGGTCGCGTGGAGCGAGGAAGGGCCCCTCCTGCGCGAGTCGTATGTGAACCTGATTCCGACGCCCGCGGGCGGCACGCACGAGTCCGGCCTGCGCGACGGCCTGTTCCAGGCGGTGAAGAGCTTCGTCGAGTTGCACAACCTGCAGCCGAAGGGCGTCAAGCTGCTCGCCGAGGACGTGTTCGCGCGCGTGTCGTTCGTGCTGTCGGCGAAGGTGCTCGATCCGCAGTTCCAGGGGCAGATCAAGGAGCGCCTGAACAGCCGCGACGCGGTGAAGCTCGTGTCGTCGTTCACGCGTCCGGGGCTCGAATTGTGGCTCAACCAGCACGTGGAATACGGCAAGAAGCTCGCCGACCTCGTGATCCGCCAGGCGCAGGCGCGCACGCGCGCGGGCCAGAAGGTGGAAAAGCGCAAGAGCTCCGGCGTCGCCGTGCTGCCGGGCAAGCTGACCGATTGCGAATCGACGGATATCGCGCGCAACGAGCTCTTCCTGGTCGAGGGCGATTCGGCGGGCGGGTCGGCCAAGATGGGCCGCGACAAGGAATTCCAGGCGATCCTGCCGCTGCGCGGCAAGGTGCTGAACACGTGGGAGACGGAGCGCGACCGGCTCTTCGCGAACAATGAAGTGCACGACATCGCGGTCGCGATCGGCGTCGACCCGCACGGCCCCGACGAGCAGATCGATCTTTCGAACCTGCGCTACGGGAAGATCTGCATCCTGTCGGACGCGGACGTCGACGGCGCGCACATCCAGGTGCTCCTCCTCACGCTCTTCTTCAAGCACTTCCCGCAACTGATCGAGCGCGGGCACGTGTGCGTCGCGCGCCCGCCGCTCTTTCGCGTCGACGCGCCCGCGCGCGGCAAGAAGCCCGCGCAGAAGCTCTACGCGCTCGACGAGGGCGAGCTCGAAGCGATCCTCGACAAGCTGAGGAAGGACGGCGTGCGCGACACGCAATGGACGATCAGCCGCTTCAAGGGCCTCGGCGAAATGAGCGCGGAGCAGCTGTGGGACACGACGATGAATCCGGACACGCGGCGTCTTCTGCCTGTCGGCCTTGGCGATCTCGGTTTCGATCTCACGGTCACGCGCATGACGATGCTGATGGGCAAGGGCGAGGCGGCGTCGCGCCGAAGCTGGCTCGAAGAAAAGGGCAACGAGGTCGAAGCCGATATTTGATTTCGCTGGCGCTCGGACGGGGTGTTTACACCGTTTTGATGCACATAGGCTCCTATGAAACTTGCTTTCTTAATGGTTTATTCGCTTCGCCCCTGTGCGG